>FMUA01000003.1:74440-209243 GCA_900100595.1 Ruminococcaceae bacterium P7 | reverse complement strand
GAATCCGAGGACGAGTATGTCAAGATCACCCTGATTCTTGATCTCGCCGAGTGGGATAAGGTCACCAAGGAAGGCGCTACCTACACCATCATGGTTGAGTCCCTCGACGACTAAGAAGCGGTTTATCCGTCAAATCGAATCACACAAGGCGCTGAGCGTTTGCTCAGCGCCTTTTTTCGCACAGAAGAAATGTGATTTTTTGTTGAAATAACAAAACTCTTATGCTATAATGATAATGAGTAAGTATGTGTAAGAAAATTGCCGTCCGCACGGGTACAGGCGGCAATACGGCACCAAAGAGGAGGGTCTTTATGCCGACACCGTTTGATTCACAAAAAATCTATTACCGTTCGCCCTTCGGTGCGGTGGAGCAGGGAACAGAGATTCATTTCCGCATTCTGCTGCCGCGCACGGAGCGCTCCAAATACACAGAGCTGTGTATTAAATACGACTACGACTACAACTGGGAGTACCACAAGCTGATCTGGTGCGGAAACTTCGACGACGTCACCGAAATCTGGGAGGTGGACTTCACGCCCGACCGCGTCGGCTTGTACTGGTACAGCTTCCGTCTGCAGACCCCCGACGGCAACCGCTATCTCCAGCCCGACGACCCCTACAAAATCTGCTCGATTCAGGATTCTCCGGGACGCAGCTGGCAGATCACCTGCTACAGAAAGGGTTTCAAAACCCCGCAATGGCCTGTCGGCGGCGTGATGTATCAGATTTTCCCCGACCGCTTCTATTTCAGCGGTGAGGAAAAGGACATTAAGCGCAAGGACTTTCAGCGCAACAAGGACTGGTACGCGCTGCCGGTCTGGGAGCCGAACGAATTCGGTGAAATCACCAACTCCGACTTCTTCATGGGCGACCTCAAGGGCATTGAGCAGAAGCTCGATTATCTCGAAAGCCTCGGCGTGAGCTGCATCTATCTCAACCCCATCGTGGAGGCGTACTCCAACCACCGCTACGATACGGGCGACTACTCGAAAATCGACCCGATCCTCGGCACCGAGGAGGATTTCAAGAGTCTCTGTGCCGCGGCGAAGAAGAGAGGTATCCACGTCATCAACGACGGCGTATATTCGCACACCGGCTCGGACAGCGTCTATTTCAACCGCTCGGGACGCTACGGCGACGGCGGCGCCTACCGCGATCAGAATTCGCCGTACTATACCTGGTACCAGTTCAACGAGTGGCCTGACAACTACCACAGCTGGTGGGGCTTCTATACGCTGCCCGAGGTCAACGAGAACTCTCCCGCCTTTAACGAATATATCAACGGCAAGGACGGTATCGTCCGCAAATATATGCGTCTGGGCAACTCCGGCTGGCGTCTCGACGTCGCGGACGAGCTTCCCGACGAATTTATGGAGAACCTGCGCAACTCCGTCAAGGAGGAGAATCCCGAAGCCTTCATCGTCGGCGAGGTCTGGGAGGACGCGAGCAACAAGGAGAGCTACGGAGCAAGAAGAAAGTTCCTGCTCGGCTGGCAGCTCGACTCTGTTATGAACTATGTGTTCCGCGGCGCGATCCTCGACTTCTGCCGCGGTCAGGACGCGCGCTGGACGATGGCGTCCATTATGAGCGTCATCGAGAACTATCCGCGCCCCGTGCTGCGCGTGCTGATGAACTCCCTTTCGACGCACGACACCGAGAGAGCGCTGACGCTTCTTGCGGGTGAGCCACTCAACGGCAGGGATCGTGCGTGGCAGGCTGCCACGCATCTGAGCAAGGAGCAGCGAGAGAGAGGTCTCAAGCTCATGAAGATAGCCGCCGCGATGCAGTTTACCCTTCCCGGCTTCCCGTGCGTCTACTACGGCGACGAAGCAGGCATGGAGGGTTACCGCGACCCGTTCAACCGCTGCTGCTATCCGTGGGGCAAGGAGGAAAAGGATTTAGTAGAGTTCCACGCGCGTCTGGGCAAGCTCCGCGCGGAATGCTCCGCGCTCTGGGATGGTGAGTTCGTCAACGTCTTTTCCGAGGGCAGACGCCTTTCCTATGTCCGTCACGACGACCAGACCGCGATCTACTGTGTGTTCAACGTCGGCGACGAGGAAATCGTCATCGACACGCCGCCCGGATGTACCAACGCGAGGGTGTTCTTCGACTCTCGTCTGGAGAACTTCAAGCTCTACCTCAAACCGCTCAGCTGCGAGTTTTTGATAATAGACCTTTAATTCAGCAAAAAAAATGGTTGGCTTTGTGCCAACCATTTTTGTCTGTCTGTTGTTTACTCCGCGCTGCCGCGCGTCCATGTGTAGCCGTTGTAGGGCTTTTCGCGCTCAATAGCGAGCGAGATCTTGTTGCTGATGCTCTGCTTTTCCTTGATCGTCAGCTTGCGCTTGAGCTGCGTTTCCGCGATCCAGTCAGCCGCCTTGCCGCAGGAAGCGAAGGTCTTTTCAAAGTTATCCCTGGAGGCGCAGACGCTGCGCTTTCCCGTGTGGCGCACGGCGACAGCGGGCTTTATTTCCTCGTCAAAGGGACACTCGTCGATGATCTCCGTCGCTGAGGCAAAGAAGATCTCCCGGAGATACCGCGCGTCGTCGAGCGAATTGTGGCGCTGCTGAACCTCCTCACCGCGGTAGTAGGATACCGCTTTGGCAAGTCCGATGGAGCGCTTCATCTTGAAATGCTTGCGCAGGTCGACCGAAAAATCGCAGAGATTGGCGATGATCAGGCTCAGTGCAAGCTGCGCGCGGAAGTCGGTCACACCGCCGATGGTGTTGAGCGCAAAGCGTCTGTCGCAGTCGCCGTAGCACAGAAACTGCTGGATGCCTTCTTTTCCCAGCCACTCAAAGAACGAGGTAAAGACCTCATCGGCAGTCGGCGCGTTCAATATTTCATCACGGGTGATGCCCGTGAGCTTTGTGATAAAATCCGTCACTTTTCTTGGCTTGCGCGGTCTGACGAGAGAATAAAAGCTTCTTCCGTCCTCGTCTACGCAGCCGACCGAGATAATTTCCTCGGCGAACTGGGACGCTTCAAAATCAATAAAATACTTCATAAAAAACCCTTTTCCCAATAACCCGAGCACGCCGGGATGCGTGCTTCTGATTATAAGAATAAACCTCGATGGCGCAATTGTCAAGCCAAAAAACAAGAAATGCAAAAATCCGCGGCCAAACACACCGCGGATTTCACAAATGGTAAATTAATATCAAAAACAGCGCCGTCGTGGTTGCTTATAGAAGTCATTCAGGGTTTGTTTGTGATTTCTCCGCGACGGTGCTACAGATTTTTGAACAAAGGAAATTCGGCTTTTCCAAAGTTCACTTATATTATACACCATTCCTTCCAACAAAACAAGATATAATTTAATCTTTCTTTGCGAAAATAATAATGATTTTTTTGGCAATATGTTAAAAAGCTGTCATTTCTGTCCGTTCAAAAATCTGAAACTGTTCATTCTTCCGCGCAATGAAAGCGGTTATTGGTTTTCGGAATCAAAGTATTCGGCTATTCTGTCGAGCCAATTGCCTGATTCGGAATTTGACGACTGCGAGGACTTGGGAGAGGTCGTCTTTGGCGTCGTGGTTTTCGGCGCCGTAGTCTTCGGAGCGGTTGTGGGCTTGGGTACGGTTGTCGGTTCGGGAACCGGACCGTCGGAGACATACAGCATCACGGTGTCGCCCTTGAGGACGGTCTGACCGCTTCCGATGCTTTGGCGGAGAATGTAGTCTTTGGCAACGGTGTTGCTGTATTCGCGAGTGACTTCGGTTTTCAAGCCAAGCTCCCGCAGCTGGGATTCCGCGTCACTGAGCTTCTTGCCGCGAACGTCGGGCATTTCAATATCGTTGCTTTCCGTTGTCGGCTCCTCTGTGGTCGGCGCTTCGGTCGGCGGTACGGTGGTAACCACCTCTGTTGTAGCCTCGTGATCCGCCTTTCCTTTGCTGTTGGCAAAGAAAACGATCATAATTACGGCAAGCGCGACCACAACCGCGGCGCATACGGAGATGGCGATAATCATGCCGGTCTTGTTTTTCGGCTGTGAAGGCTTGTTGGCGGCTGATGAAATGTCCGTCTTGTCGCGTTCATTTTCAAGGCTTTCGCCCTCATAGCCGTCGTTATAGTTCTCGCTTCCCGAGGCGTGGCTGCGTGAGCCGAGCTGCTGACCATGATAGGAGGTCACCAGATAAACGGTTCCGTTTTCCGTGAAAATGTCACGGACATCGGCTTTTCCCGAGCGCTTTGCTTCGCGCGCGTCCGAAATAAACTGATCGCTGCCCTTGCCGAAATAAGCCGCTTCGTCCTGGCTGTTGAGTACAATTTCTTTGGAGGTATCACTGTCGCGGTGCACGTGTCCCATCGGATAATATTCCTTGAGCACAACGCGTTCGTCGATGTTGAGGTCACGGGCAACGTATGTAATGGTAAAACCGTCCTCGCCTACAGCATTGCCGACGAGATAGCGGCCTTTCAAATCGGAGCCGGGAGTGATATGGTGCGGCGTTCGGTCAGGATAGGAATTCCTGCCGCAGTGACGGCAATAGTTGTTCTGGTCGCTGATGCGGTTCATGCAGTTATAGCAGAACATGGCGGTACCTCCGTTTCATTCAGTGTCATAATAATAGTATCACATTTTTCTGTGTTTCGCAAGTTCTCAGATGTATTTTTAGTACTTGCAGTGAAAAAAACAAGCCTTGAACCGTACCCGGATATATGGTATACTATAAAATGAAAAGGAGCGTGGTTGTATGGGCAAAAAACGGGTGAGCGTGCAGATTGACGGCAGAAGCTACGTCGTCATCACCGAGGATGACGAGGCGTATGTAAAAGAAATCGCCGAAAGTGTTTCCGAAAGCTTGCTCAAGGCTTCGCGCTCGGGCAAGAATCTGGACGTACGCGACTGCGCGATACTGGTCGCTCTTGACTACTGCGACGACAGCAGGAAAGAAAAACGCCACAATAAGGATCTGATCGCAAAGGCGGATCAGATCATGCAGCACACCAACGAGATGAACAAGAAATGTTCGGATTACCGCGAGCGTCTGACCGACGCGATCAATGAGAATACGCGCCTGACGAAGCGTATCCGCGCGCTGGAGGATCAGCTGCGGGTACTTGTCCGCGACAACGAAAGACTCAAAAAATATGAGCCGCGCAAGGACGACGCGGAAAAGCAGTTTGAAAAAACGCTGCAGGAGCGCCGCGCGGAAAAGCTGATGGGCTATGTTCCTATGGAGCAGGCATCGCTGTTTGACGGCTTGGAGCCTGAGGAGCCGCCGTCCGAAAGCGAAAGAAATACGGCATCAGCAGCGCAGCGACACGGAAAAAAGAAGAAAAAGCATGGAAAGAATTGAGATATTGGCGCCTGCGGGCGGTATGGAAAGCGTCATTGCCGCCGTTCGCAGCGGCGCGGACGCGGTTTATCTGGGAGAAAAGCGCTTTTCGGCGCGCTCCTCGGCGCATAACTTCGACGAGGACGCGCTGAGGGAAGCGGTGCGCTATTGTCACATCCACGGAGTCAAGGTCTATGTGACGCTCAACACGATCGTGTTTGACGACGAGTTTACGCAACTTACGGACGCGATCCGCGCAGCGGCAAAGGCGGATGTTGACGCGCTGATCGTCCAGAACATGGGCGTCGCGCGTCTTGCGCGGAAGATCGCGCCCGACCTGCCGCTCCACGCGTCAACGCAGATGAGCGTTCATACCGTTTCGGGCGTCAGGGCTCTTTGGGAGATGGGCTTCAAGCGCGTCGTGCTGGCACGCGAGATGTCGGCACGAGAAATCAGAGAGTGTGCGGAGGTACCCGTTGAGCTGGAGGTTTTTGTTCACGGAGCGCTCTGCATGAGCGTGTCGGGACAGTGTTATTTTTCGGCGATGCTCGGCTCGCGCAGCGGCAACCGCGGCGCGTGTGCCCAGACCTGCCGACTGCCCTTTGCGGTCGGCGGTCAGAAGAGCGGTCATGCGCTCAGCCTGAAAGACAACAGCCTGATTCCGCGGCTCGGAGAGCTGGAAGCGATGGGGGTTGCCTCGGCAAAGATCGAGGGCAGGATGAAACGCCCCGAGTATGTGGCGGCTGCGGTCGCCGCCTGCCGTGAACAGCGGGATTTCGGCTTCGTTACCGAAGAAACCGAACGGCTGCTGAGAGGTGTATTCTCGCGCACGGGCTTTACGGACGGCTATTTCGCGGGCAGAATCGGAAAGGAAATGTTCGGCACCCGCACAAAGGGCGACGTGGTGTCCGCTGATGAAAAGCTCTTTTCCGCTATCCGCGCGCACTATAAGGATGAAATACAGAATATTGATATCCGCCTGCGTTTTTCCGCACAGGTCGGCAAGGCGCCTGTGCTGACGGTTAGCGACGGCAAAAATACCGTCAGCGTTGCGGCTGATTGTGTCTGCGAGGAAGCGAGGAGCGTGGCTCTTTCGGAGGAAAAATGCCGCGCGCAGCTGCAAAAGACAGGCGGCACCGCATACAGGGTGCGTGAATTGACGGTGGAGCTGGAGAATAACCTCAGTCTGCCGCTTTCGGCGCTCAACAGTCTGCGCCGTCAGGCGCTCGCCGCGCTGGATGAAAAACGCGCGTCGGTGCATCATTATGCGATCAGTGATTTTACTCCCGAACCGCCGGTACCGTTCCGTAGCGGGGGCTGTCAGACACGTGCAAGGATGACGGGAACGAAGCTCGGCAGCGGTTTTCGGTCGACGGAGCTTTGCTTTGTTCCGCTGTTCGCGGATATGCGCGAGATAGAGCGGCTGAAAAGCGAGGGCTATTCCGTCGGCGTTGAGATTCCGCGCGGCATGTTCGGCAGGGAAAAGCAAATCAGCGGACAGCTCAGCCGCGTGAGGGAAATCGGCGTGATTGACGCGCTGTGTGAAAATATCGGCGCTCTGGCTCTCGCAAAGGAGCAGGGATTTGTCCTGCACGGCGGTTTTGGCTTGAACCTCGTCAATACCTATGACCTGCTGTGGGCGCAGGAATACGGCATCAAGGACGTTACGCTCAGCTTTGAGCTGACCTTTGAGCGCATCAGGCGGCTCGGCGGAGAAATCGGACGCGGTATTATCAGCTACGGGCACCTGCCGCTGATGCTCTGCCGCGCCTGCCCGAACAAAAGCGCGGGAATCGACTGTAAATCCTGCAAAAATCAGAGTAAAATGACGGACAGGAAAGGCAAACAATTTTATCTCCGCTGCGGCGGAGGAGCGGTGGAAGTGCTCAATTGCGATGTTTTGTATATTGCTCCTAAGGAATTATCAGAACTTCCGCTCACATTCCACATTCAGCGGTTCAGTGTGGAAAACTATGTGGAGAAAGTGGAAAAAACCGCGGATATTATCCACTTTTCGATGTTGAAAGAACATTTCACACGCGGTTTGTACCGCCGCGGTGTGGAATGATATGTGGAATATGTTAATGTTCATTTATTTTTCATATTGGAAAAATAAATGTTTCCCGTTCTGAAATATTGTTTTTCGACGGTCTGCCGGCATTTTTCCTTTCGGAAATAATAAAAATCAAAAACTTGCAAAATTGCAGGATACTGCATAATATGAAGGATGGTTATTATGGAATTCAAAATCAGAAAGCTCAGAGAAGGCGCGAAAATCCCCTGCAGAGCCACGGAAGGCGCCGCGGGAATGGATTTGTACGCCTGTATTGACGAGAGTATTACCCTCGCGCCGCAGCAGCTTGTCATCGTGCCGACGGGCATCGCGATCGAGCTGCCCGACAACGGATGCGCCGCGTTTCTCTATGCGAGAAGCGGTCTCGGCGTCAAGCACGGCATTTGTCTTGCCAACGGGGTCGGCGTGATAGACAGCGACTATCGCGGCGAGGTCTGCGCCGGTCTGTGCAATGTTTCCGACAAGCCCTATGTCATCGCTCCCGGGGAGCGGATCGCGCAGATGGTGATTGCTCCCGTGTTCACTCCCGACGTCGTCGAGGTCAGCGAGCTGAGCGACACACAGCGCGGTGCCGGCGGCTTTGGCTCGACGGGAAAAAAATAACCGAATGATATACATTTTCTGAGGGCGTGCTTCGGCACGCTCTTTTCTTTTTTGCCGACGAAATCCGACAAATTATCAAAGCCAAATGGGGTAGAATAGTTTTGTAATACTGTTCCGAAAAGGAGGAAGTGTATGTTTTCAAAGGATATCGGTATCGATCTGGGTACCGCAAACACCCTTGTCTGTCTGCGCGGCAGGGGAATTATTCTGCGTGAGCCGTCGGTGGTGGCGGTCGATACGCGCAATGACAGCGTTCTTGCGGTCGGTGCGCAGGCTAAGGAAATGATCGGAAGAACGCCGGAGTCTATCATGGCGGTGCGGCCGCTGCGCGATGGTGTGATAGCCGACTTTGCCGTTACGGCGCGGATGATCCGGCATTTTATCAAGTGCTCGGTCAGACCGTCGCTGTTCAGCAAGCCGCGTGTCGTCATCTGTATGCCCACGGGGGTGACGGAGGTGGAGCGCAGGGCGGTGGAGGACGCCGCGTACCGCGCGGGAGCAAGGGCGCCCGTCACGCTGATCGAAGAACCGATGGCGGCGGCGGTCGGAGCGGGTATGCCCGTCGATGAACCGACGGGCTGCATGGTCGTGGATATCGGCGGCGGTACGACGGAGGTCGCGGTCATTTCACTCGGCGACATCGTGACCGCCTGTTCGGTCAGAGTCGGCGGCGACCGTTTTGACGAGGCAATCGCCGCCTACATCAAGAAAAGGTACAGCCTGCTTGTCGGAGAGCGCACCGCCGAGGACGTCAAGCTGAAAATCGGCACCGCCTTTCCCTGCGGCGAGGAGGAGGAAATGACCATCAAGGGCAGGAACCTGCTCGACGGGCTGCCGAAGGACCTGACGGTTTCGTCCAAGGAGATCCGCGAGGCGATCAGCGAGCCGCTTGCCGCGATAACCGACGCGATCCGCACGACGCTTGAACAGACTCCGCCGGAATTATCAGCGGATATCATCGACAGGGGCATCATGCTGACGGGCGGCGGCGCCTTGCTGCGCGGTATGGATATGCTGGTGATGCAGCAGACGGGAATGCCTGTTCACATCGCGGAGCGTCCGCTTGACTGCGTAGCGGACGGCGCTGAGAAGCGGCTGGGCAAGCGATGAGGCGATACGCGCGGCCGTTTCTGATAACCGCGGCGCTGATACTGGCGGCAGGCGTTGTGAGCGGCTGGCTTTCGGGCGGTCTGAACGTCTTGCTGGGCGGCGTGTTTTCGTGGGCTGCGTCGTTGACGCGCGCCGCTCCGTCTGAGGAGGCGCTGCAAAGCGAGAACGAACGCTTGCTTTCTGAAATAGCCCGCCTGAGAACAGAGCTTGCGGACTATTCCGATACAAAAGCGGAAAACGAGTGGCTGCGCGGTCTGTTCGGCGCGGCAAAGAAGCAGCCTTCCCTGACGCTCAAGCCCGCGGCTGTGCTGAGGCGCGACGCGGGTGATGATTTCGCGGCTTTCACGCTGGACATCGGGACGGATGACGGCGTGAAGGAAGGAGATCCCGTCGTCACGGAGCAGGGACTTGTCGGGATGGTCATCAGAGCGGACAGTGTGTCCTGCAAGGTTGCGACGGTGCTGTCTCCCGAGGTGCGCGTCAGCGTGTCGGACAAAAGTACGGGAGACAGCGGCGTATTGGGCGGAAATGCCGCGCTTTGCGACGCGGGATTGACAGAGGTGACGCTGCTGGAGGAGAATCATCGGATCCGTGCGGGCGACTATCTGTATACATCGGGCAGCGGCGGAGTGTATCCGCCGAACCTTTTTGTCGGCAGCGTGAGCGAGGTGCGGAAGGACGGCGTGACGGTCGTGCCGTGTGAGGACTTCTACACGCTTGACTATGCCGCTGTGGTGACGGATTTTGCGGGGAAGGGAGAATTAAAGCATGACGGCTGAGCAAATCAGACCGCAGATATGTGTATTCATAGCGGCGCAGGCGGCGCTGATGACGGTGTTGCAGGAGATCCCGACGGGCAGGCAGGACAAGCCGTACTGTCTGCTTTCGCTCGCCCTCGCGCTGACAGGCTTGACGGAGCCGCTTGCCGCTATGATATACGGCGCGGTCTGCGGCGCACTGTGTGACCTCCTGGGCAGCGGCAGGATTGGATTTTATGCGGCGGCGACGTCGCTTGTCTGCGCGGTGGTATCGTATTGGCTGCAAAACGTCTGGCAGAACCGCTTTATCACGCGGAGCCTGCTTTGGGCGGCGGCAGTGTTTACGATCATCGGAGCGAATTTTTTTCTGTTCCGCGCGTGGCAGGAGGGCAGCGGACAATTGGCGCTGCATTACCTTTGGCGGATACTGCTGACCTATCCCGGCATTTTTCCGCTCTATGGTGTGAATCAGTTGTTTTGGAGGCGGCGTCATGGAGCGCGTGCGTAGCCGACGTTTCTATCGGCTTGGTGCGGCGGTGACGGGCGTGCTGTTTGCGGCGTTTGCGGTACGGCTTGCCGACTGGCAGCTTGTGCATGGTGAGGAATACCGCGCGGCAGCGGCGCGCGCTTCACAGATTACCGTCACTACCAAAGCGGCGCGCGGTGAGATGCTGGACAGAAACGGCAGCGGCTTGGCGGTCAATCAGACGCACTGGCGGGTGACGCTCGACAAGCTCCGCCTTGACACGGAATCGCTTGACGAAGTGCTTGCACGGCTGTCGGAGGTATTGTCAAAGCTCGGTGTGCAGGAGCGGAGGACGCTTGCCGCGATTCACAAGGATATGGAGGAGAAGGGCTTTTCCTATGATACGCCCTATGTTTTCGCGGAGGATATTCCGCACAGCGCGGTCGGAGCGGTCTGTGAGAGCGTGCAGGGCGTCGGCGGCGTTTCGGTGGAACCGTATCTTGTCCGCACGGCGGCGCAGCCGATGCTCGCGCCGCATCTGCTCGGTATGCTCGGCGCGATGAACGAGGAGGAATACGAGGCGCTATCGGAACGCGGCTATGCGCTGAACGAGCAGATCGGAAAATTCGGCGTGGAGAAAGCGTTTGAGAGTGTTCTGCGCGGAACGGACGGTGTGAAAATCGTCAGCCGCGGCGCAACCTCGGACGCGGCGCAGACCGTAGAGCCGCGCGACGGTGAAACGGTTTGGCTGACGCTGGACAGCCGCTTGCAGAAATGCGCGGCTGATTCGCTGCAAAAAAATATCCGCGCCGCAAAGAACGCGGGCAGCGGTGAATGTGAAAGCGGCGCGGTGGTGATGCTCGATACGCGGGACTTCTCGATCTTGGCGGCGGCAAGCTATCCGACCTTTGACCTCAACCGCTACGGCAGTGACGGTGATTACTACGTCAGCCTTGCCGAGAACAAAACGGCGCCGCTGTTTGACAGGGCGTTTACGGGTGTCTTTGCCTGGGGCTCGGCGTTCAAGCCGTGCGTCGCGCTGGCGGCTCTTGAGCGCGGGATCATCACGCCGAAAACGCAGTTTGTCTGTACGCGCTATTATGATTATTATCCGTCAAGCGTCGTCGCCTGTATGCATTACCACGGTGCGGAAAATCTGCGTTCCGCGATGGCGCATTCCTGCAACTGGTATTTTGCCGAGGCGGGCAGGCGGCTGGGAATCCGCGCGATGGACGATTTTGCTGTACGGCTTGGACTGGGAGAACCGACGGGCGTGGAAATCGGGGAAGCCGACGGCGTACTTGCGGGACGTGACAGCGCCGGCTGGCAGGAAGGCAACACCGTGCAGGCGGCGATCGGACAGAGCGACAATGCATTCACGCCCCTGCAGATGGCGACGTTTGCCGCGACGCTCGCGAATAACGGTCAGAGGATGCGCGTTCATCTGATCTCCAAAATCACCGATTATGCGCGGGAGGAGGTTGTCAGCCGCTTCGATACGCCCGAGCTGCTCGCGGACTGCGGCGTGTCAGAGGACAATCTGAACGAGGTCAGGGAGGCGATGCTGGCAGTCACGCAAGATCCCGGGGGAACCGCCTATGGCGTGTTCGGGGATTTCCCTGTCGCGGTCGCGGGAAAGACGGGAACCGCCGAGAACGCGGGAGCCGACCACGGAGCGTTTATCTGCTTTGCGCCCTATGACAAGCCGGAGGTCGCGGTCGCGGCGATACTGGAGCACGGAGAAAACAGCGTCTTTGCCCAGCAGGTCGCACGCGATCTGCTCGCGGCGTATTTCGCGGAACAGAAAAGGTCGGCTCATTGAGCCGACCTTGTTGTTTATTGCTGGAACCACTGGGGATTCTTGCTTCTGCCCGCCATGTAGAGAGCGCGATGGATCTCATCCATGCGGAACAGATAGCGGAAGTTGATGATTTTGCCGTCTGTGAGCTTGACGGTGATGTAGGGACCGTTCATGTTGCCGCTCATGCTGACGTTTTGCAGCATGACAGTGGGAATGGTCGCGAGCGTCTGGTTCTTTTCAAAGGTACGCTTGTTCTTGTATATGCTCACCATGTCCGCGGTGATGACGAGGTAGCAGGAGGAGTACATAAAACCGCCCTGGTTCCATGTCGCGACTCCTTCATAGAGCGTTCCCGTGGGAGCTGCCTGCTGAACAGGCTGCTGCTGGGGCTGCTGCATGGGAGCAGGCGCGTCGAGAGGAGCGCCGCAGCCGGTGCAGAAGCGTCCGGGGTTAATCAATTCTTTGCCGCATTTTGTACAAAACATTGTATTCTCCTTTATCTATGCTTGCTTATCTGCTGATGGCGAACTGGATGTCCGTCGCGTCGTTGATGTTGATGTCGCCGTCGTTATTGAAGTCAGCCAGCGCCAGTTGTTTTTGGTTGAGGGCGGTCAGCTCCGCAAGGAAAGACTGGATCATGGTCGCGTCGCTGATGTCCAGCACGCCGTCGAGGTTGACGTCGCCCTGCGAATACTGCGGCTCGACCTCCTTGCAGAAACCAAGCTCTACCTGCTCGGCGTCATCATTCGGACTGTTCGCGGCAAGACCGTAAATCACGTTGTCCCTGATAAACATGCCATAGAGCTTTCTGCCGTCGCTGAGCGCGTTGGAAATATAGGTTTCGGTTTTGCCCGTCGCGGGGTCAAAGATATCTACGCTGTTCTCGCGGTTGAAATAGAGCAGCCCCTGATACATGCCGATATCGGAATAGTTGGAACTCCAATAGCCCCCCGAGGCGGAATACCATTTGTCTGTGACGGTATAGACGTCGGTCAGCTCGTCGTATTCGTAATCGTAGGTGGCGATCCTGCCTTCCAAACCGCTGCGGTAGAGGGTATAAAGCTTGCCGTCAACGAAGAAGAAAGGATGGTCGATGGTATGCAGATTTTCTTGGCCGTCATAGGCTGCGTCAGATTCAAAATTGGAGATGTAGCCGTAATGGTTGCGCTTGCTGTGGTTTTGGAACGCCTCGTCGCTGAGCAGAAAATAGGTGTGGGCAACCTTGTTGGGACGGTCTTTTCCGCCGAAAAGCGGGTCGTCCCATGTGACGTCGACGTTGTAGTAATAATCCGAGCCGTCAAGGTGAATTTTCATCCACTCATGGTTCATGGAATCGGAATTGACAATTTCGCTCTCAATGCCGACGTGTGCCAGCAGATAGGCGTAGCACTCCGCGTAATTCTCGCATCTGCCCCAGCCCTCGACCATGAAGGTGTAGGTGGTGCTGTCGATTGTTTCGGAGCCTTCCGATTTGATCTGATAGCGGGCGTTGAGCACCAGCGCGTCATGCAGCACCAGCGCTTTGGTGAACTCGTCCATGCTGTCGTCCACAAGAGAAAGGTAGTAATCCGCCTTTTCATGGAACGCGTCGAGCATCGCCTTGATCTCGGATTGGCTCTTATTGTAGTTCATGACCAGTTCCTTCATGTAGAAGTCCGCGCTATAGAAATAGGTCGGGGAGTCGAAAACTGTGGTGTCAAAGTAGAAAAGCTCGGGGAATATGCCGGACAGCGCGTCATAGATCGCCTGGAAATTATCCTGGTCATACGGGATTCTGTATTCACTGATATCGATCTTGGTCTGATAGTCCAGTATCTGCCGATAGATGTAATAAAGCATATCGGCATTCTCGGTTTGATAGGCAACGCTGCTGTCTTTTACACTGTCGACGATGTAGCCCTTCGGCATAACGCCGACCGCGAACGCGGGAACGGCGGCTGAGGAAACCAGAACGGCGCTTAGTGCAACTGCACTGAATTTATTCAACAATTTTTTCAATTTCATCCATATCACTCCTTTTCTCATATTGTAGCATAGATCCGTTCCGATTGCAAGCAGAATACAAAACCTTCCTGCGGCATATACTGTAAAAAAAGCAGGAGGCGGTTATGAATACGGTGGAACAGCGCGCGGCGATGCTGGGCGAATACATCATTGACCGGCAGGCGACCGTCAGGGACGCGGCGAAGCGCTTCGGCATCAGCAAGAGCACCGTTCACAAGGATGTGACCGACAGGCTCAGGGGTGCGAATCCGTCGCTGTACGCCGCGGTGCGCGAGGTGCTTGAGAAAAACAAAAGCGAGCGTCACATCCGCGGCGGAGAAGCGACAAGAGAGAAGTATCTGCACATCAGACAGCGCGGGATGTCCTGATTTTTGGTCATCACTTCCTCTATAATAGAAGCATCGGAAATCGAGGAGGAAGGGTATATGTTCAATTTTTGTCTGTTTGTTTTTGTGGTTTACGCGGCGGGAGGCTCGGCGTGGTTCATTCTCTTCGGTCACAGAAAGCTGCGGTTGGCGCTGCGTCTGCCGCGTCGTCAGAGCCGCTCGCAGCGGTACGCCAAAAAACGGCGCATGGCGGCGTATGAAAGTCATCTGGAGGAGAGAAAGCGCGGAAAAACCGTCAGGCTGCACCGAAAGCAGCCGAAAAGAACAGGGTTGGCTCGAAGCAAAAGAGCCAACCCTGTTTTTTTCATTCGTTTTATGCTATAGCTCCAGCACAGCGGAGGCGACGGCGAAATAGATCAGCAGAGAGAGCGAGTCGCAGACCGTAGAGATCAGCGGGTTCGCCATGACCGCGGGGTCCAGACCGATTTTGCTCGAGAGCAGCGGCAGGCTGGAGCCGACGATCTTCGCCATGATGATCGTGCCGACCAAGGTGAGCGACACGACAAGCGCGATGAAAAAGGCGTTTTCGTGACCGCGCAGATCAAAGAGCAGCAGCTTGATGAAATTCGCGGTGGCAAGCGTCAGTCCGCAGAGTACCGCGACGCGCAGCTCCTTCCAGAGCACCTTGAACATGCTTTTGAATTCGATCTCGCCGAGCGACAGCGCGCGGATGACCGACACCGACGCCTGTGAGCCGGCGTTACCGCCGGAGCCTGTGATCATCGGGATGAACGACGAGAGGATGATCACGCTCGCGAGCATCCCGTCAAACGCCGAAATGATCGTGCTGGTGAAGGTCGCAGAGAGCATGAGCACCAGCAGCCACGGCACGCGTTTTTTGTAGATGCCCCAGACGCTCGTGCGCATATAGGGCTTGTCGGACGGCAGTACCGCCGCCATTTTTTCGATATCCTCGGTTGCCTCCTCACGGATGACGTCGATCGCGTCGTCGATCGTGACGATGCCGACGATGCGCTGCTCATTGTCGACGACGGGAAGCGCGAGAAAGTCGTAATTCGTGAACATCTGCGCGACCTCCTCCTGATCGTCGAGGGTGTGGACGGCAATCACGTTTTCCTCCATGATGTCCTTGACGATGCGGTCGTCCTCGGCAAGCAGCAGATCCTTTACCGTCGTGATGCCGATGAGCTTGTTGTTGTCGTCGTTGACATAGCAGGTGTAGATGGTCTCCTTGTCAACGCCCGTGCGCCGGATGCGCTTGATCGCCATTTCCGCCGTCATGTCGGGGCGCAGCGAGATGAACTCGGTCGTCATGATCGAGCCGGCGCTGTCCTCGGGGTATTTTAAAAGCTCGTTGATCTCGCGCCGCATGTCCTTGTCCGCCTGCCTCAGAATTCGCTTCACCACGTTGGCAGGCATCTCCTCGATCAGGTCGACCGCGTCGTCGACAAACAGCTCGTCGACGATTTCCTTCAGCTCGCTGTCGCTGAACCCGTGGATCAGAAATTCCTGCGTATCCTCGTCCATCTCGACGAAGGTCTCCGCCGCGAGCTCCTTTGGCAGGATGCGGAACAAAATCGGGGTTTTTTCACTTTGAAGCTCAGAGAACACCGCCGCGATATCGAACGGCATCATGGTGGTGAGAATGTCCTTGAGCGTGCTGTACTTTTTTTCCTCCAACAGCTTTTTGATGGTTTCCGTAAGGGTTACGTTCACCTGAACCATAGTCTTTCCTCCTTCTTACTGCGTTGTGGAAAGACGTGCCCCTTGAAGCTGTCCGTATAAGGTAAACGATAATTATTACATCAGCAGGCCGTAATCATTGTTTACCCTACACGCAATCCGCCGAACGCCCTGCGTCAGCGGTCAGTCTGCTTCGTCGCGGGACAGCGCCACTATTTCCATCAGCGTCCATTCGGATTTCACCTCTCATTCTGATTTGCCAAATACTCGGCATTCATCTTTATTTTATCCTTTTTTTTAGGTAAAGTCAACGAATTTTTCCCGCTTCTTGATTTTTGGAAAATTATATGTATAATATATTTGTATCGGTAATACGATCAAGTGATATATTGGGAGAGTATGAACATGAACGGTTTGAAAAAATATGTGCCCTTTGCGCTGATTATTTTCGCGGTTTACCTTCTGGTGCCGCTGGTTTTCCTGATTCCCGCCCTCAACAATTATTCTACGGTCGCCTACTACTTCATCTTTCTGGTGACGCAGGTGGTTTGCTCGGCGGCGTACTGCGCCAAGCACGGGCTGGATTTCCTTTTCGCGCTGATTGCGCCGATCGCGTTTATTCCCTCGATGCTGATTTACAACGGCGGTTTTACCCAGATTCAGAATCTGGTGCTGGTGTTTGTCTATCTGGTCGCGGGTATTTTCGGTCTGTTCCTCGGCGACCTCGCATTCGGCGACGAGAGAAGAAAGCGTGAGAAGAAGGAAAAGCAGGCGGCGGAGGATATGCTGCTGCAGGCAAAGCGCCACGACGAGCAGGAAAAGGAGCGCTTTGACAAGCGCAATCAGAAAAAGTCCGCGCCGAAGTCCGCTGATAAAAGCAGACAGGACAGACCGCACCGTGCGCAGCCCGAGAAAAAGCCGCAGCCGCGGTATTCCTCGCGCTATGATACGGGCGACGACGATTTCGATTACAGCAAGTACACCGACGAGATGGACAAGGAGCTGGACGAACGCGTCAACCGTCTGCTCAACGACGAATAAATTTTAAATTTTAACCAAGACGGTTTCAGGCGAAACCGTCTTTTTCTTTTGTCACGGTCTTGCGTAAAACGCAAAAAAATGCTATAATAAACAGAAAACCAAAAAAACAGACAGGATGGCTGTATATGAAAATCACCTCTCTTTTTGAAAATAAAACCCGTACCGTGTTTTCCTTCGAGGTTTTTCCGCCGAAAAAATCCTCTCCCATCGAGACGGTCTTTAGAAAGCTCGACGAAATCTGCGCCCTGAAGCCCGATTTTATCAGTGTCACCTACGGCGCGGGCGGCTCGGAGAACCGCAACCGTACCTGCGAGATCGCTTCGCGCATCAAGAACGACCTCGGCGTTGAGTCCGTCGCCCACCTCACCTGCGTCAACAGCAGCAAGGCGGAGATCGACGCGATTCTCGAGGAGTTCCGTCAGCACAATATTGAAAATATCCTTGCCCTGCGCGGCGACTATGTGCAGGGCGTCGAGCCGAAGCGCGACTTCCTCTACGCGAGCGAGCTG
Source organism: Ruminococcaceae bacterium P7 (assembly GCA_900100595.1). Lineage (GTDB taxonomy): Bacteria > Bacillota > Clostridia > Oscillospirales > Acutalibacteraceae > Ruminococcoides. The sequence continues at coordinate 191,565 of FMUA01000003.1, read as the reverse complement.
GTCGCCTATATCAGAGAAAAGGGCGGCTTTGACCTCGCGGGCGCGTGCTATCCCGAAGGTCACGTCGAGGCGGAGGATGAGATCGCGGATGTGCTGAACCTGCGCAAAAAGGTGGACGCGGGCGCGACGCATCTGATCAGCCAGCTTTTCTTTGATAATTCCGCTTATTACCGTTTTCTCGAGCGTGCGCGCATCGCGGGCATCAACGTCCCGATCGAGGCGGGCATCATGCCCGTCACCAACAAGAGCCAGATCGAGCGCATGGTTTCGCTTTGCGGTGCAAGCCTGCCCGCGAAGTTTTCCAAAATCATGCAGCGCTATGAGAGCCGTCCCGAGGCGCTGCGCGACGCGGGTATCGCCTACGCGGTCGAGCAGATCGTCGACCTGATTGCCAACGGCGTTGACGGCATCCACCTCTATACCATGAACAACCCCTACATCGCCCGCAAAATCACCGAGGCGGTGTCCAGTCTTTTATGATCACGCTCCAAAGCCTCAACAAAGCCGAGGCTGTCCGTTATCTCGGCGGTGCGGGCGTCGCGCCGAACGACGCGATGAACGCGCTGCTTGACGATTGTGAACGTGAGCTGCTGAGCGTGATCGACGCGAAATATTTATACCGCGTCATCGACCTGCCCTGCGGGGAGCTGACGCAGGGACAGGATATCAAAAAGCACCTTGCGGGCTGCCAAAGAGCGGCGGTGCTGTGCGCCACGCTCGGCGCCGGCGTAGACAGGCTGCTGCGCGTCAGCCAGATTGCCGACATGTCGCGCGCGGTGGTGCTCAACAGCCTTGCCGCCGCGGCGATCGAACAGGTCTGCGACGAGGCGGAACGGCTCATTGCAGAGCGGGTGTCCGAGCCGTATTTTACCTTCCGTTTCAGCCCCGGCTACGGCGACTATCCGCTTGATACGCAGAAGCGGCTTCTGCGGCTGCTCGACGCGCCGCGGAAAATCGGGCTGAGCCTGAATGACAGCCTGCTGCTCACTCCCGTCAAGTCCGTGACCGCCGTCATCGGACTGTCCGACCAACCGATTCCGCGCGGGAAACGCGGCTGCGCCATTTGCAGCCTGCGCGAAACCTGCGCCTACAGAAGAAAGGGAACGCACTGTGGATTTGAAAACACTGCTGAATAACAAAGAATTTGTCATCCTCGACGGAGCGATGGGCACGCTGATTCAGAAGAGCGGCGCGGCTTATGAGCATTCGCCCGAAACGCTCAACCTCACCCGACCCGAGCTGATCGAATCCTTCCATCGCGCGTATGTCGAGGCGGGTTCGGATGTTATCTATACCAACACCTTCGGCGCGAACGCCTATAAGCTCGCGGAAAGCGGCTGTACGGTAGAGCAAATCATCACCGCCGCCGTCCGCAATGCAAAAAAAGCCGCTGAGGGTACCGATACGCTCGTCGCGCTTGATATCGGTCCCGTCGGCATGCTGCTCGAGCCTGCCGGCTCGCTGCGGTTTGAGCAGGCGTATGATTACTTCAAGGAGCAGATTCTCGCGGGCAGAGAGGCGGATCTGATCGTCTTTGAGACCATGACCGACCTCTTTGAGCTGAAAGCGGCTGTTCTCGCGGCAAAGGAGAACTCCGAGCTGCCGATTCTCGCCACCATGACCTTTGAGCGCAACGGCAGAACCTTTACGGGCGTATCGCCTGCCGCCGCCGCGCTGACGCTGAGCGGTCTGGGTGTTGACGCTGTCGGCGTCAACTGCTCGCTCGGTCCCGACGAGCTGGAGTCTGTCGTCGCGGAGATGACGCGCTATACCGACCTGCCCCTGATCATCAAGGCGAACGCGGGACTTCCCGACCCGAATTCCAATGAATACAATATCCTTCCCGGACAGTTCGCGGAGTGCGTTGCCTCTCTGCTGCCCTACGGGGTGAAGTTCGTCGGCGGCTGCTGCGGCACAACACCTGATTATATCCGAGAGATTCGGCGCGTTCTTGCGGACAAAGCATATATCCCCTGCCCGAGAACCGCGGGCGCCGCCGTATGCAGCGCCAATACCGTTGTCGAGATCGACGGACCGCGCATCATCGGAGAACGCATCAACCCCACGGGTAAGAAAATCTTCAAGCAGGCGCTTGTTGACAACAATATCGACTACATCCTCAATCAGGCGCTGGTGCAGATTCAGGGCGGCGCCGAGCTGCTCGACGTCAACGTCGGTCATCCCGAAATAGATGAAAAGAAAATGATGACGCGCGTGGTCGGCGCGATTCAGAGCGTCTGCGACGCGCCTTTGCAGATTGATTCCACCAAGCCCGAGGTGCTGGAGGTCGGTCTGCGCCGCTATAACGGCAAGCCTATCGTCAACTCCGTCAACGGTGAGGAAAAGAGCCTTGCCGCCGTTTTGCCGCTCGTGAAAAAATACGGCGCGGCGGTCGTCGGTCTGACGCTCGACGAGGGCGGTATTCCTTCCACCGCGGAGGGACGTTTTGCTATCGCGGAGCGTATCGTGTCGCGCGCGACGGCTCTCGGCATCGACAAACGCGACATCTATATCGACTGCCTGACGCTGACCGTTTCCGCAGAGCAGGACGCCTGCCGCGAGACGCTCAAGGCGCTTCACCGGGTCAAAACCGAGCTTGGCTGCAAAACCGTGCTCGGTGTGTCGAATATCTCCTTCGGACTGCCCGACCGCGGACTCGTCAACCGTACCTTCCTGACGATGGCGCTGGAGCAGGGTCTGGATTTGCCGATCATGAACCCCAACATCGCCCCTATGACGGGAGCGGTGCGCGCTTATCGTGTGCTCGCGGGCATCGACAGGAATGCGAACGAATTCATCGCCGCCTATCAGGACGCGCCTGAAACGCAGGCGCCCGCAGCGCAGACACAGACGGAAACAGATGTGGTTACCGCGGTGCGCAGCGGTCTGCAATCCGAGGGAGCCGCCGCAGTTGAGCGGCTGCTGCAGACCGAGGACGCGATGACCATTATTAATGAAAAGCTCATTCCCGCTCTCGACAAGGTAGGAGAGGATTTTGAAAATAATAAGATCTTCCTGCCGCAGCTGATTCAGAGCGCCAATACCGCGCAGGCGTGCTTCAACGTCATCAAGGAGCACCTTAGCAAAACGGGCAGCGAGAACGTCAGCAAGGGCAAGATTATTCTTGCCACCGTCAAGGGTGATATCCATGACATCGGCAAGAATATCGTCAAAACACTGCTCGACAACTACGGCTACACCGTCGTTGATCTTGGCAGGGACGTTGATCCGCAGATAATCGTCGATACTGCCGTGGAGCAGCATATCACCATGGTCGGTCTGTCCGCCCTGATGACCACCACGCTCAAAAGCATGGAGGATACGATCGCGCTTCTGCGGGCGACAAAGGCGCTGCAGAATCCCGACGGGTCAAGCAAGGTCACGGTATTCGTGGGCGGTGCGGTACTTACGAAGGATTACGCGATGAAAATCGGCGCGGATTATTATTGCCGCGACGCGAAGGAAAGCGTCGATACCGCAAAATTGGTATTAGGGTAAAAACTAAAGGAAATTTTTAAATAAACAATATAACATCTTTTTTTGAACAAAAAACCAACGATATTTTGTTGAATTAATTTGACATTTTGTGTTATGCGTATTATAATAAAAAAGATTGAACATTAAAGGTTTTTTGTTCGGAAAGACAGGGGATATATGTGACGAAATTTAATTACAGAAAGTTGATTCTGCTTATCGCGGATATCATTATTATTTCTGTCAGCGGCGTGATACTGAACTATATTCTTTCACTGGTGGGATGGATCGGAGCAGAGAGCAGCAAGGGATTACTCTACTTTATTATCCTCAATGATCTCACCTGCGTTCTGATGCTGCTCATCAGCGGCGCCTACACAAAGCTATGGCGCTATTTCAATATCAAGGACTATATTATTTCCGGAATTTCGATGTTCGTCGGCTTTGTGATGAGCTACGGTATCCTCATGCTTCTGGGGCACCGGCCGCGGAAGGTGTTCTGGGCGCTGTTCTTTGTTTTTGCCTCGTGGGGCGTGCTGCTGTTCCGCTATATTTTCAAGCGCACCTTTCTCGACCTCACGGGTGCGGGAAACCGGGAAAATCTTGTCCGCACCCTGATTGTGGGCGCAGGTCAGGCGGGACGTATGATCCTTCGTGAGATCGAGAACGCTCAGTTTGACGAGAACAACCCGTCTAAGGATTTGCTTCCCGTCGGATTTGTAGACGACGATATCACCAAGCAGCGCAGCCGTATCGGCAGCATTGCCGTGTTGGGTACGACGCCCGAGATAGTCAAAATCTGCGAGGAGCACCGGATCGAGAATATTATCGTTGCGATTCCCTCCTGCGATGGAGATGAAAAGCGGCGTATTCTGGATATTTGCTCCCGTACCAAGTGCAAGATCAAGGTGATCCCTTATATCAGCGAGCTGATTTTCAGCGACGGCGAACAGCTGATTGCACAGGCAAAGGAAATCAAGATCGAGGATTTGCTCGGAAGAAATCCGATTGAGTTTGACAGGCGCAAAATCAGCGGCTTTATCAAGGACAAGGTCTGCATGGTTACGGGCGGAGGCGGTTCGATCGGCAGCGAGCTGGTGCGGCAGATTGCCCAATATTCACCCAAGCAGATCATTATAGTCGATATCTATGAAAACAATGCCTACGATATCCAGCAGGAGCTGGTGCTGAAATACGGCGGCGGACTCAATCTTGTCACCCTGATCTCATCTGTCAGGGATTACGACAAGATGGACACGATTTTCAAGGAATACCGGCCGCAGCTTGTTTTTCACGCGGCGGCTCACAAGCATGTTCCTTTGATGGAGACCGTTCCCGAGGAAGCAGTCAAAAATAACATCCTCGGAACCTATAATGTGGCGAACCTCGCGGAGCGCTATAAGGTGGACAAGTTCGTGATGATTTCTACCGATAAGGCGGTCAATCCAACGAACGTCATGGGCGCGACAAAGCGCGCGTGCGAGATGATTATTCAGCACAAGGCGCAAACAGGTACGCATACCGAATTTGTTACGACGCGGTTCGGCAATGTTCTCGGCTCCAACGGTTCGGTCATTCCGCTGTTCCGCAAGCAGATAGAGAGCGGCAATCCCGTTACCGTTACCCATCCCGACATTATCCGCTACTTTATGACGATTCCCGAGGCGGTATCGCTTGTGCTCGAAGCGGGCGCGATCGCAAAAGGGGGCGAGATTTTTGTCCTCGATATGGGCGCTCCCGTCAAGATTACAACGCTGGCGGAAAACCTGATCCGCATGTACGGCAAGGTGCCCTACAAGGATGTTCCGATCATCTTTACGGGACTGCGTCCCGGCGAAAAGCTCTTTGAGGAGCTTCTGATGGACGAGGAAGGACTCAAGTCCACCGACAATAAGAAAATCTTTATCGGAAATCAAATTGAAATCGACGGCGCTGAAATGCTCAAAAAGCTTGAGAGACTGCGCGAGGCGGCTGAGGCAAACGACTCGGAAACCACCATCACGCTTCTTGCCGACATGGTGCCGACCTTTCATCACGCAACCGTCGGATAGTTATTTATCAGGGAGAGACGAAAGTCTCTCCTTTTTCTTATGCACAAACCTCCAAAAGCGTTTATTGGGTGAAGCGCATGGTGAAATCGGCAGCAGGCGATAGAATTTGACTGCTGCGCTTTTTTGTGAAAACCACTTGCGAACAGGAGGAAAATATTATATAATAAAGCAGTATGTAGAATTATTCGGTGAAAGAATTTGTTTTTCACCTGGGAGGAATGGAAATGAGCGGAAAAATAATCCGTAAAATCGCGGCAGCGGGCGCGTGCGCGCTTGTCGCAGCGAGCTCCTGCGCACCAGTGTCCGCGTTCGGACACAGCTACTATCTCCCTGAGGCGGCGGAAATGAGTATCACTGTCCCCGGCGAACTGATTACCATTACGCGTAACGCGTCGGATGGAGACAGCTACTTCACGACCTTTCATCAGGACTATGCCGCCACGATGGAGGATTTTCAGACCAATAATATTTATCTGCAGGGCATGGATAACGCTGCTTCACTGACGGTTACGGTCACGATGGTAGAGTCTGCCGAAAGTCAGGGAACGGTCAACTATAATCAGCTCACTTCCGAACAGCTCAGCGAAATCGCGAAGAGCTTTCTCAAGGATTCCTCCTATACCGCCTGCAGGGTAGATACGTCGGGCAAGGATGTCAATTGGCTCCAGTTCGACACCAATATCAACGGAACAAAGGGCTTGCTTGCCAATACCGTTGTCGACGGCAAAAGCATCAATGTGTCCATGTACCGCAACGGCTCGGATATCAGCGAGGATGACGGAAAGGCGTTTTCCTCCATGACGTCGGGAATACGCTTTGGCGAGCGCAGCTTTTTTGAGCAGTACGGCATGATGATTCTGGTTGCGATAGCCGCAATACTGGTTGTTGCCGTTATCGCCATGATTATTCTCAGAATCGTCCGTTCGCGCGGCAGTGAAAAGCCCACGATTCACGATGAAAACGAAAGGATTCTGGAGGAGCTTGCGGGAAAATACGCGCGCAAGCCGATAACGCCGACAGAGGAAAGCAAGGCTGCTGTTCCCGAAAATGCGGAGACGGCAGAGCAGGAGATTCCCGAAGCTCCCGCAGAAGCTGTACCTGCCGCAGAGAAGGAGGATATTTCTCCCGGGGAGGAGCAGATCGCGGTTCCGCAGCAGGGAGAGCTGCTCGGCGCGGAGGATATTGACGAATTTATCGATGACGAGGTATTTTCCGGGGAAGAAGAGCCGCTTGAAGCGGAGGAGCCTGCTGAAAAAGAAGCGGACAGACATGTGACGGAAGAACCTGAGGACGATGACTTCTTTGCGGGAAGCGACCTCGCGGACGAAGAAGCCTACGAAACCATAGAAACAGAAACGCCCGTCCGGATAGCGGAGGAGCAGGAAACCGTTCCCGAGAAAGCGGAAGAAGCGGAAGAAACCCCTGAGGAAGTGACGGAGGACGCGGCTGAGGAGCAGAGCGAAACCGACGAAGAAGCAGCGGTTCCGGCGGAAGCAGCGCCGCAGGAAGAAAACGAAGCGGCGGAAGATCCGGCTGAGGAGCCCGAGCAGGAAGCGCCCGGGGATGACATGATCGGGACTGACGAGATCGCCGATGAAGCAACAGAGGACGAAGAACCCGGAGAGACGGACGTTGAAGACGAAGCCTTCTTTGAAGAGGAGCCGGACGAGTTCGAGGAATACATGAACGACGAGGTGCTTGTCCGTCAGGATGTCAAGAGTAACAAGTTCCGCAACAGCAGCGATTTCTTTGATGAAGCGCCGCGCAAGAGCATGGGTGTGATCAACAGCCGTGACCTTGTCGAAGCGGAGGAATACGACGTCCTCGGCGAAGAGGAGAAGCGCGCCGAAGAGGTGAAGCGCGAGGAGCCGGAACCGCCGAAGAAGGAAAAGAAGAAAGAAAAGAAAAAGAAAGAGAAAAAAGAGAAGAAAGAAAAGAAAGAAAAGAAAGCAAAGCCGGAGAAAACCGAGACGCCGGAAAAAGCCGACGACGCGGAAAACTCAGAGAAGGAAGAAAAGAAAAAGAAGTCAGACGGTTTCCGCGTATTCCTGGCGGGCTGCAAGAAATTCTTTGCAGGCTGCAAGAGCTTCTTTACCCACTGCGGCTACTTTATCATCAATGTCAGCCGCGCCATCAAACGCAGGCACGCCAAGAAAAAGCGTAAAAAAGCAGCGGAAGCGCGCCGCAAACGCGCTCTCCAGAGAGCAGCGGAGCAGCGTGCGCAGGCACGTAACCGCGAGGCGCAGGCACGCAGCCGTGAGACGCAGCGCGAGAAGCCGAGAACAAACGGCGGTTTGGTTCAGGTGCGCAGCAGAGGAGACCGCAGACCGCCTTCTCAGAACGGTCAGCGCAGACCGTCCTCATCAAGACCTCCGCAGAAGCGTAAACCGACCTCGTCAAGACCTCCGCAGAAGCGCAAGCCGACCTCGTCAAGACCGCCGCAAAAGCGCAAGCCGAGCTCTCAGAGCGGTCCGCGCAGAAAATGAGGTGAAATATGAGTTTCGTCATTAAGAACGCGACCGTTGTGTCGCCTGCCGACGGCTGCAGCGGCAGAATGGATATTAAAATCGAAAACGGCAAAATTGCCGCCGTGGGAGAGAACCTCAGCGGCGATACCGAGATCAACGCCGAGGGCTTGTACGCGATTCCCGGCTTGGTCGATATGCACGTGCACCTGCGCGACCCGGGGCAGACAGCCAAGGAGGATATCTTTACAGGCTGCTGCGCGGCAGCGGCAGGCGGCGTGACGAGCCTTCTCGCCATGCCGAATACCAATCCGACGATTGACTGCGGCGAGGTCGTGCGCTATGTGCGCGAAAAAGCGAAGGACGCGAAAGCGCGCGTCTATGTCGCCGCGAGCATCACAAAAGGACTTCAAAGCAAGGAGCCGACCGATCTTGCGGAATTGAAGGAAGCGGGAGCGGTCGGACTGTCCGACGACGGCAGACCCGTCGTCAATACCGCCTTTCTCCGCGACGCGATGAAGCGCGCGCCGCAGTACGGCATGACCGTTGTCGCGCATTGCGAGGATTTGTTCCTCGCGGAAGGCGGCAAAATCAATGAAGGAGAAATTTCCGCTCAGCTCGGCGTCAAGGGTATTCCCGCTGCAGCCGAGGACTGCGGCACCGCGAGAGAAATCGCGCTGGCTGCTGCCGAGGATGTGCCGATCCATATTTGTCATGTCAGCACGGCAACGAGCGTCGCGCTTATCCGCGACGCCAAGCGCAGAGGCGTGAAGGTGACCGCCGAAACGGCTCCGCATTATTTCTCGCTTACCGAAAAGGAGCTGCTGCGCAGGGACGCGGACTACCGCATGAATCCGCCGTTGAGAACCGAAAAGGATGTGCAGGCAATCATCGAGGGACTGCGCGACGGCACGCTCGACGCGATCGCCACCGACCATGCGCCGCATACGCCCGCGGAAAAGGCGGACTTTGAAAAGGCTCCCAACGGCTCTGTCGGCATGGAAAGCTCGCTGGCTGTGGGAATCACCTATCTCGTGAAAACGGGAATCCTTACTTTTGACGAGCTGGTGGAGAAAATGAGCGTCAATCCCGCGAGGATCCTCGGTATTGACGCGGGAACCCTGCGCGTCGGCGCGAACGCCGATATCGCGCTTGTCGATTTGAACGAGGAGTGGACGGTCGACCCCGACAAGCTCCACGGCAAGAGTAAAAATACGCCCTTCAAGGGCATGACGCTGACGGGAAAGGTCAAAAAGACCATCCTCGGCGGCAAGATAGTTTTTGAATGAATGCCACAGGGGTATTCGCGGGTATATCGGTTATAGAAAACAGACAGGGGCAGAAGCATCCTGTCGATGGAGGTAAAAATGGCACAAAAAGGTAATTTGTTATCAGTCAGACAGGATATCCGCGTGGTTGACGCCACGATACGCGACGGCGGTCTTTGCAATAATTTCCGTTTCAGCGACGAGTTCATCAGAGATTTGTACAAGGCGAATCTCAAGGCGGGCGTTGACTACATGGAGTTTGGCTATAAGGCGTCCAAGGAGATTTTTGACGAGGATGATTTCGGCAAGTGGAAGTTCTGCAACGACAACGATATCCGCGATATCGTGGGCGACAATGATACCAGAATGAAAATCGCCGTCATGGCGGACGTCGGCAGAACCGACTTTGAAACCGATATCATCCCCAAGCCCGAAAGCCCGATCGATCTGATCCGGATCGCGACCTATATCAACACGATCCCCGCGGCGGTGGAGATGATCGAGTACTGCGCCAAGCAGGGCTACGAAACGACCATCAACATCATGGCTGTTTCCAAGGCGAGAACCGAGGACTTGAAAACCGCTCTCGAGATTCTGGGACAGACCCCGGTTTCGTGCTTCTATATCGTCGACAGCTACGGCTCGCTCTATCCCGAGGAGGCGCGCCGCTATGCCGAGATGTACGGCGAGATCGCCGAGAAATACGGCAAGTCGACGGGTATCCACGCCCACAACAACCAGCAGCTTGCGTTCGCGAATACCATCGAGGCGATGGCGTTCGGCGCGAGCTACCTCGACGCGACCGTCGACGGCATGGGCAGAGGTGCGGGCAACTGCGCGCTGGAGCTGCTTCTCGGCTTCCTCAAGAATCCGAAGTACAAGATCAACCCGATCATCCGCTTTATTCAGAACCATATGAATCTGCTCAGAGAGCAGGGCGTCAAGTGGGGCTATGATATCCCGTACATGCTCACTGGTCAGTACAACACCCATCCGCGTCCCGCAATCCAGTTCGTCACCGACGAAAGAAAGGATTACTACAAGTTCGCCAACGACCTGTACGATATCATCAACAGCTGATAGTAGAGAGAATTGCTATTATAGAATGAGAAAAGTGAAACGTCAGACAGCGAGAGCCATTGTAAGATAATAACGAACGAATGGCGCGGGCAACCGATGCCGGGCGGTAAAACCGACCTTTCCGCGCGATTTAAAAAAACCGGAGGAAAAATAAATGGGATTTGACAGATTGATTGAAAAGATTGCGGCAACGCAGAACCCCACCGTGGCAGGACTTGACCCGAAGCTCGACTATGTGCCCGCTTCCATCAAGAACGCCTGCTTTGAAAAATACGGCAAGACGCTCGAGGGCGCGGCGGCAGCGCTGCTCGCGTTCAATAAGGCGATTATTGATGAGATCTGCGACATCGTTCCCGCCATCAAGCCGCAGGCGGCGTACTATGAGATGTACGGCTGGCAGGGCGTAAAGGCACTCGCCGATACCATTGCCTACGCGCAGGAGAAGGGCATGTTTGTCATCACCGACGGCAAGCGCAACGACATCGGCACCACGATGGAAGCGTACGCCACCGCTCACCTCGGAGAAACCGATATCGCGGGTGAGAGCGTCGCGGCGTTCGGTGCAGACGCGCTGACGGTCAACGGCTACCTCGGCACCGACGGCATCAAGCCGCTCGCAAAAATCTGCGACGAGAAGGACAAGGGCATCTTCGTCCTCGTCAAGACCTCCAATCCCAGCTCGGGCGAGCTGCAGGACATGAAGCTCGAGAACGGCGCGACCGTCTATGAGCAGATGGGCAGAATGTGCGAGGGCTGGGGCGTTGACCTCATGGGCAAATACGGCTACTCCGCAGTCGGAGCGGTCGTCGGCGCGACCTACCCCGAGCAGCTCGCGGAAATGCGCGCAAAGGCGCCGCATACCTTCTTCCTCGTTCCCGGCTACGGCGCACAGGGCGGCGGCGCAGAGGACGCGAAAAACGCCTTTGACAAGAATGGTCTGGGCGCGATCATCAACTCCAGCCGCGGCATCATGTGCGCGTGGAAAAAGCAGGGTCTGACCGAGGACGATTTCGCTCAGGCGGCGAGAAATGAAGCGATCCGCATGAGAGAGGATATCCTTAACACCATCGGCGAAATCAAATTGTAATGCATAAGGGACGCGCGGAATGCGCGTCCCTCGTTGTTTTTTACGAAAAAACTTTAATGTGTTAAAGTTTTGACTATTGACATCAGGCGGCAAACGGCGTATAATACTATATTGTATTGGGTGAAAATGGGACTTTAGATTTCAAATGCCCAAAGTAATTTTTAAGGGAGTTTTTAGACATGGCAAGAGTTTACAATTTTTCCGCAGGCCCGTCGATGTTACCCGAGTCTGTACTCAAGAAAGCAGCGGCTGAAATGCTCGACTACGAGGGCAGCGGCCAGAGCGTACTGGAAATGTCCCACCGCAGCAAGACCTATGACAAGATTATCAAGGATGCTGAGGCGCTTCTCAGAGAGGTAATGAACATTCCCGATAACTACAAGGTTCTGTTCCTTCAGGGCGGCGGCTCCACGCAGTTCGCGATGGTTGCTCTCAACCTCATGAACAAGAATAACAAGGCTGATTACATCGTAACCGGTCAGTGGGCAAAGAAGGCTCTCCAGGAGGCGCAGCGCTACGGCGACGCAAAGGCGGTCGCTTCCTCCGCAGACAAGACCTTCACCTACATCCCCAAGACAGACAAGTCCATGTTCCGTGAGGACGCCGACTATGTTTATATCTGCATGAACAACACCATTTACGGTACTGTCTACCATGAGCTTCCCGACACAGGCGACATTCCGCTCGTTGCGGACATCTCCTCCTGCGTGGTTTCCGAGCCTCTGGACGTTTCCAGGTTCGGTCTGCTCTTCGCGGGCGCTCAGAAGAATATGTCCGGCGCAGGCGTGACCATCGTTATCGTTCGTGAGGATCTCCTCGGCAACGCGATGGACATCACTCCCACCATGCTCAACTACAAGATCCACGCTGACGCGGGTTCTCTCTACAACACACCGCCCTGCTACGCGATCTACATCGCGAAGCTCGTTCTCGAGTGGATCAAGAACGAAGTCGGCGGTCTTGACAAGATGAAGGAGCTCAACGAGAAGAAGGCGAAGCTCCTCTACGATTTCCTCGACAGCTCCGAGATGTTCAAGGGCACCGTTGTCGCTGAGGATCGTTCCCTCATGAACGTTCCCTTCGTTACAGGCGACGCTGATCTCGACGCGAAGTTCGTCAAGGAATCCACCGAGGCCGGTCTTGTCAACCTCAAGGGTCACCGCACCGTCGGCGGCATGAGAGCTTCCATCTACAACGCTATGCCTTATGAGGGCGTTGTCGCTCTCGTTGACTTCATGAAGAAGTTTGAAGCGGAGAATAAGTAAGAGCAAAGGGTGATTCGCATGTATAATGTACTCAAGTTAAACAAAATCGCCGCGATCGGCACCGACCGTCTCGGCAGCAACTATAACTGCGCGGACAGCGTAGAGAATCCCGACGCGGTTCTCGTCCGTTCCGCCGCTATGCACGACATGGAGTTCGGCGACAACCTCCTCGCGATCGCGAGAGCCGGCGCCGGCACCAACAACATCCCCAAGGACAAGTGCACCGAGCAGGGCATCGTTGTTTTCAACACCCCCGGCGCCAACGCGAACGCGGTAAAGGAGCTTGTTCTCGCGGGTCTGCTTCTGTCCTCCCGTAAGATCGTCGAGGGCATCGAGTGGGCGAAGACCCTCAAGGGCAACGGCGACGCGGTTGCCAAGATGGTCGAGAAAGGCAAGAGCCAGTTTGTCGGCCCCGAGATCACGGGCAAGACTCTCGGCGTGATCGGCCTCGGCGCGATCGGTATTCTCGTTGCCAACGCCGCTGTCGCTCTGGGCATGAACGTCGTCGGCTTCGATCCCTTCGTTTCCGTTCCCAACGCGCTCAAGCTCAATCCCCACGTCAAGCTTATGAAGAGCAACGAGGAGGTCATGACCTCCTGCGATTACCTCACTATCCATGTGCCCCTCACTCCCGATACCAAGGATATGGTCAACGCGGAGATGATCGCCAAGATGAAGGACGGCGTGCGCATCCTCAACTACAGCCGTGACGGTCTTGTCAACTGCGAGGCGGTTCTTGAAGCGCTCAAGAGCGGCAAGGTCGCCAAGTACGTTACCGATTTCGGCAACGACATGATCCTCGGCGAGGAGAATGTTATCGTTCTGCCGCACCTCGGCGCTTCCACCCCCGAATCCGAGGATAACTGCGCTGTGATGGCTTGCAATCAGGTCAAGGAGTACCTCGAAAACGGCAACATCATCAACTCCGTCAACTATCCCGCTATTTCTCTTCCCAGAAGCGGTGACAAGCGCATCTGCGTGATGCACAAGAACGTTCCCGAGCGTCTGCATGACGCGTTGGCAGGCATGACCGTTGTCGGCATGCTCACCAAGAGCCGCGGCGACGTTGCCTACACTATCATCGATGTGGCAGGCGACGCTGACACCGAGAAGCTCGCTGCCGTTGAGGGCGTTGTCAGAGTCAGAGTGATCGACTAAATATTGGTATATTCTACCATCAACGGGCGTGCGAAAGCACGCCCGTTTGCGTTATCTAAAATAAAGTGACTCCGAACAGGTGGAGAATCCAGAGAATCATTCCGTAGAGTGTCGCGGCAGCGGTGCCGTAGACGATCACAGGTCCCGCGATGACGAACATCTTTGTGCCGATTCCCGTCACCCAGCCCTCGGTGCTGAATTCGATCGCCGCAGAGGATAAGGCATTGGCAAAGCCCGTAATCGGCACCAGCGTTCCGGCGCCCGCGTGCTTCGCAATTTTGGTATAGACGCCCGCGGCGGTCAGCGCGATACCGATGAAAATGAGAGTGACCGAGGTCAGCAGCTTCGCGTCCTTTTCCGTGATGCCGAGAGCATCGTAAATCCCGAGAATGACCTGTCCGACCGCGCAGATGCCGCCGCCGATAAAAAACGCCTTGGCGCAGTTCACATAGATTTTAGATTTCGGTGAATTCCTGTTCACAATCCTGCTGTATTCTTGTTTTGATACCATAATGCGCTCCTTGTGATTTCTTCCCTTTTATTATTTTCCGCAGGGGCGCAATTATGTTGAAATTTTTACTTTATTTTTTTGAAAGCATGTAGTATAATAATCTATATATGTGTAATATCGGAAAAGGGGAGTGGGGACTTTGCATTATCTGGACAACAGCGCGACGACGATGGTGTCGCCTGAGGCGGCGAAAAAGGCGCTGGAGATGATGACAGAGGTCTTTGCGAATCCGTCCTCTCTGCACGCGTTCGGCATCCGTGCCGAAGCGGAGGTGGAAGCCGCGCGGAAAGCGGTCGCGGCTCAGCTCGGGTGCAGCGATGAGGAGATCCTCTTTACCAGCGGCGGCACCGAGGCGAATAACCTCGCACTGTTCGGCGTCGCCGAGGCGAGAAAGCGCCGCTGCAGGAAAATCGTCGTGTCATCGGTGGAGCACAGCAGTGTTATCGAGGCGGCGAAAAAGCTCGAAAACGACGGCTTTACGGTCGTTTATGTCGCGCCCCGTGCGGACGGCATCATTCATCCCGAGGACGTTGCGGCTGCGGTCGGCGACGATACCTCATTAGTGTCCGTCATGCGCGTCAACAACGAAACGGGAGCGGTCATGCCCGTCGCGGATATCTTTGAGGAGGTTCGCGACGTTAATCCCGACGTGATCTGCCACACCGACGCGGTTCAGGCGTTCGGAAAGCTCGAATGCAAGGTCAAAAAGCTCGGAGCGGATCTGCTGACCGTCAGCGCGCACAAGGTCCACGCACCAAAGGGCTGCGGCGCGCTCTATATCAAAAAGGGCGTGCGGCTCGTTCCGCGTCAGTACGGCGGCGAGCAGCAGAAAAAACGCCGCCCGGGTACGGAAGCCGCGCAGACTATCGCGGCGTTCGGCGTCGCCTGCGAACAGTTTGACATCAGGGCAAACGCCGCCTATGTGCGGCAGCTCAACGACTACGCCAAGGAAAAATTGCTCGCGATCGAGGGCGTCGTCCTCAACTCGCCGGCGGACGCGCTGCCGTATGTGCTCAATATCACGGCGGGCAGAGTGCGCAGCGAAACGATGCTCCATCATCTGGAAAAACGGGAGATCTACCTCTCCTCGGGAAGCGCCTGCGCCAAGGGAAAGCCCAGCCACGTGCTTTCCGCTATGGGATATGACAAAGACAGAGCCGACAGCGCGCTGCGCGTCAGCTTTTCAAAATACAATACAAAGGAAGATATTGACGCGCTCGCGGAGGGAATTGCAATCGGCTTGCGGACCCTCGCGCACGCGTGACGAAAGACAGGGAATATGAAAGAGATTTTGCTATTAAAGGACGGCGAGATCGTCCTCAAGGGACTGAACCGCCGCGCGTTTGAGGACGTGCTCAAGCGCAATATCAGAACCGCGCTGCGCGGTACGGGTGAATATGAAGTCACCTCGGCGCAGTCCACCATCTATGTCAAGCCTCTCGGCGACGACTGCGACCTCGACGAAGCGAGCGAGCGCATCGGCAGGGTGTTCGGACTCGTGTCCTATTCGAGAGCCGCGATGTGTGAGGAAAAGACGATGGAATCCGTGCTTGCCACGGCGCCCGTCTATCTTGCGAAGCAGCTGAAAAAGGCGAAAACCTTCAAGGTCGAGGCGAAGCGCAGCGACAAGAAATTCCCCTGCAAATCCCCCGAGATCTGCCGTGAGGCAGGCGGCGAGATCCTCAGACATTTTCCGCATCTGCGCGTCGACGTCCACAATCCCGACGTGACGGTCTATGTGGAGATCCGCGATTTCGGCGCGTATGTTCACGCCGATCCGCTCAGAGGCGCGGGCGGAATCCCCGTCGGCACCGGCGGCAAGGCGGTTATCCTGATCAGCGGCGGTATTGATTCACCCGTCGCCGCCTACATGATGGCGAAACGCGGCATCAAGCTGACCGCCGTCCACTTCGCAAGCCCTCCTTATACCAGTCAGAGGGCGGAGGACAAGGTCGTCAAGCTGCTCCGCAAGGTCAGCCGCTACGCGGGCAGCATGAGGATGATCACCGTGCCCTTCACCGCGATTCAGGAGAAGCTCCGCGACGACTGTCCCGAGGAGCTGTTCACCATTATCATGCGTCGGCTGATGATGCAGATTTCCGAGCGTATCGCGAAGCAGTATGACTGCGCCGCCCTGATCACGGGCGAGAGTCTCGGTCAGGTCGCCAGCCAGACCATCGGCGCGCTGGGCTGTACCGACGAGGCGGCGGATATGGTAGTGTTCCGACCGCTGATCGGCATGGACAAGCAGGAGATCATCGACATCTCCTACCGCATCGACACCTACGAAACCTCCATCGAGCCGTACGAGGACTGCTGTACGGTGTTCACGCCCAAGCATCCCCGCACCAAGCCGATTCTCAAATTTGTCAAGGAAGCGCAGGAGCGCGCGCGTTTTGAGCCGCTCGTAGAGGAGGCGCTCCAAAACCTGAAAATTACCTACATCAACCCCGAGGATTAATCGAAAGGAAGGGCTTGCGTGTATATTGAAATCCTATCCGTAAGCAAAAAGAAGGAGCAGGACCTCCTGCCCGACCGCGAGGACGAGCTGCGGCTCCATCTCGCGAAATACGGCTACACACTCAACGCCGTCAAGAAAACGATCATGCACCCGACGCTGATCAACAACGCGCTCAACGCGATCGCGCTGACGAAGGACAAGCCCGATGTGGTCATTATCGCCAACGCCCTGCGCACCAAGGACGAAAGCTCCTTCAAGAAGTATTTTGTCGAGACCGTCGCCGCCGCCGAGCGCGCCGTCAACGTACCCGCGCCCAAGGATTACTGGAAGAACCGCAACAAGGCGTTCGCGCAGGCTAAGGCGGAGCACGCCGACGAGGAAAAGCTCGCCGAGCTGGAAAAGGAATACACCCTGCAGCGCAAGAAGGCAAAGGTCTTTTCGCTGGGCGATTTCGGCGAGGGCTATCGCGGCTACTGCTTTATCTATAAGGATATGCGCGTCGCGGTCGTGCCGCAGGCGGAGCTGACCGGCAACGATTTCGGTCAGGTAGCCGCGCTTGCTGCGGTGCGCACCACCGAAATCTATGAAAATTCCGCCAACGATTATCCCGACGGCTTCGGTGTCGCGGACTACATCCCTCCGAAAACGGGTTTTGTCAACACCTTCATTCCGCTGCGCGGCGACGATAAAAAGGAAATCGGCAGAAAGATGGTCGTCATCGGCGCCTTTCTGGTCTTTGTCGCGGCGCTGGGACTGCTTTTCTATAATATGGTGTTTCTCAGCATCAAGAACACGCAGCTCAACGGAGAAATCCAGCGTATCGCCCACGGCGCCGACCGCGCCGAGGATGACCACGCTCCCGATGTGGAGGACGGTATCGACTGGGACGAGCTGCAGAGCATCAACCCCGAAATCGTCGGCTGGATCTATATCAACGACACCAAAATCGACTACCCCGTGCTCTGGCACAAGGGCGACGATATGTACAGCCAGTATTATCTCAATCACAACTACAAGGGCGACTGGGATTCCTACGGCACGATCTTCCTCGACTACCGCGCGACCGACGGCACCGATTCCAAGAACGTCGTCATGCACGGTCACCACATGAACGACGGTTCCATGTTCGGCAACCTGATGAATTACGCGGGCATGTCGGGCAACCTCGACTTCTACAAGGAAGCGCCCGTCGTCGAGTTCGATACGCCGAAGGCAAACGGCAAATACAAGATCATTTCGATATTCAAGACAAACACCCTGTCCAGTCAGGGTGAGTTCTTCAACTACCTGCGCTGCTGTGATTTCCAGAATGACAAGGATTTCATGAATTACGTCTACAACGTGCGCATCCGCTCGCTGATCAACTGCCCCGTTACGGTCAACGAGGACGACGAGCTGATCACGCTGTCCACCTGTTCCTATGAGTTCACCAACTTCCGCACCGTCGTGGTCGCAAGACGCGTCAGAATCGGAGAGGACGCCGAGGTCGATGTCGACAAGGCGGAGATCAACGACAATGCGGTCTGGCCGCAGGTTTACTACAATTCACGCGGCGGCACCCGTCCCAAGGTGACGGATTTCAGCACCGCGTATGAGGCGAAGGAAATCGACTGGTACGACGGCAAGTACGACTTCAAGGATCAGAAGGTCACCTCGACGACCGACGACGACACCACCGCCGACGGCACCAAAAAGACCGACGCTCCGACGGAGCCGCCGACCGAGCTGCGGATTTTCCACACCGTCACCTTTATCAACTACGACGGAAGTGAAATCAGCTCGCAGGAGGTTGAGGACGGTCTGCCTGCAACGGCGCCGCCCGATCCCGTCAAGCCGAGCGACGATTTCTATGATTATGTATTCAAGGGCTGGCAGCTCGACTTCGATGTGGTGCAGACCGATATGATCATCGCGCCGAACTTTGAGCCGGTGCTCAAGCCCGAGTTCCGCACGTCAGAGTAGGAGGAGAACATGGATTGCAGTGTTATCTACTACTCCGCGCGAAAAACCTCCCTCTGTGAAAAGGCATTGCGCCGCGGTACCGCGTCCCTCGGACTGCGGATGGCGTCAACCTGCTTTGCCACCGACGCCAAGTCGCTCGGTGAAAGGCTCAGAGAGGCGTTTCAGCGCGGCAGGGTATGCTTTGTGGCGGGCGGTCTGGGCTTTTCCGACCACCGTTCGCTGAGCAGGATCCTTTCAAATGCCGCCGCCCGCAGTCAGCCCGATTTGCTCAGGCGGCTGCCCAATGAGGACGGCGACGACGGTTATCTCCTGCGCGCGGGCGACATGCTCCTTGTGCTGCTGCCCGACGAGCCTGACCAGCTGGAACGGCTCCTCAGCGGCAGGCTGAGCGAATTTATCAGAAAATCCATACAATAATAATATATATAGATTGAGAGGGTATATTGCCATGAACACAAAAACGTTTGAACAGTATGAATCCGTAGTGCGCTCCTATTGCCGTCACTTCCCCAAGGTTTTTACCGACGCGAAGGGCGCTGTCCTCAAGGACGAGGACGGCACCGAGTACATTGACTTTTTCTGCGGCGCGGGCGCGGTCAACTACGGCCACAACAACCCCTACATCAAGCAGAAGATGATCGATTACCTTGCCACCGACGGCATCATCCACGCGCTGGATATGTACACCGTTCCCAAGCGCGAGTTTATCGAGACGCTCGAGGAGAAGATCATCAAGCCGCGCGGTCTGAGCTACAAGATCCAGTTCTGCGGACCGACAGGCACCAACGGCGTTGAGGCTGCCATCAAGCTCGCGAGAAAGAACACGGGCAGAAGCAACATCTTTGCTTTCATGGGCTGCTTCCACGGCATGACCCTCGGCGCGCTTTCGCTCACCTCCGAGATGTACGCGAGAAACGGCGCCGGCGCTTCGCTCAATGACGTGACACATATTCCCGCTCCCTATATGTTCGAGGGACTTGATGTGATCAACTATATGCAGACGCTGCTTGACGACGACCACTCCGCGGTTTCCAAGCCTGCCGCGGTGATTATGGAGACAACGCAGGCGGAGGGCGGTATCCGTCCCTTTACCAACGAGTTTCTCCGCGACGTCCGCGCATTCTGCGACAAGAACGATATCCTGATGATCGTCGACGATATTCAGGTCGGCTGCTGCCGTACGGGCACCTTCTTCTCCTTCGAGAGAGCGGGTATCAAGCCCGACATGGTCGTGATGTCCAAGTCCATCGGCGGTATCGGCATGCCGCTTTCCATCGTCCTGCTCAGAGAGGATCTCGATATCTGGAAGCCTGCCGAGCATAACGGCACCTTCCGCGGCAACCAGCTCAGCTTCGTCGCAGGTAAGGCGAGCTTTGATTGGCTGCTCGAGAACAACGTCGAGGCGGAGACACAACGCAAGGGTGAGATCGTCCGCGCGTTCCTTACCAAAGAGGTGCTGCCGCTTGACAGCCGCCTTGAGCTGAGAGGTCTGGGTCTGATCTGGGGTCTTGACTTCGGCAAGATCAATCCCGAGCTGGCGGAGGTCGTCATCGAAAAGTGCTTTGAGAACCACCTCATCTGTGAGTGCGCGGGCAGAGACGGCGCGGTGTTCAAAATCATGCCGCCGCTGGTCATCGAGGACGAGCTGCTTAACAAGGGTCTGCGCATCGTCGCCGACGCGGTCAAGGAAGCGCTTGCGTAATCATTATTATAAAAAGGAAACGGGCTTGCATCGCAAGCCCGTTGCTGTTTGTTTTGAATGAATCGGAACATCTGACGCGTAAACGCGCTGTCGGATGCCGAACCGTTCCATAGTCCGCAATTTGACAGCGGGTTCTTACCCGCCGGGTTCTTACCTGCCGGGTTCTCACCCGCTTAATATTCGATGCCGATGCGTCCCTGTATGCCTCTGTCATAGGGATGCTTGATTTTTTTGAACTCCGTCACGTAGTCCGCCGCATCAATGAAACGCTGCGGCGGGTTGTGCCCCGTCATGACGATTTCAATATTGTTCGGCGCGTTGCGGATGAACTCGAATACCGAGGCTTCCGCAAGCATGCCCTCGTTGATGATGTCAAACACCTCGTCGAGCACGATCATGTCGTACCGCTCCGACAGCGTGATCGCCGCGCTGCGGTCAAAAATACTGCGGTACATCGCCGCTGTCTGCTGCTTTTCATGCTCGTCCATGTCGTAGGTGAACTTCAGCTCCAGCGGACAGTTGGACACCGTTACCCTGTCGAGCGCGTTGAGTATGCTGCGTTCGCCCGTGCCCTCGGTCTTGAGGAACTGCACAAACATGACCTTCATATTGTTGCCCGCCGCGCGGATCGCCAAGCCCGTCGCAGCGGTCGTTTTGCCCTTGCCGTCTCCGAAATATACGTGAATCATCGCAATAACCCCTCCCTGATTCCATTATAAAACCAAGTTCCCAATTTGGCAATATTGGCAAAATAAACAAAAATAATGTTGATTGTTTGTAAAAGTTCTATGCGGTGAAAAAGGCGGAAAATCGCCTCAAAACCTTGAAAAATGGCTTGCTATCGTATATAATAAATCCTGCGTGACTGCACAATGATATGCGATGAAGCGGGAGGTTGCGGCTTTTCAGCCGGTTTTTCCGTGGAGTATGTCCGATTTTAAACCGGGCGATTACAATGAAACACGAGTATACTGCGGCGATAGGGTTGCTTTGCCATAGCTATGCTCATTTTGCTTTCAGAGGGTCCCGATGAACTGAATAGTGAATCGGGTTTTTTCATGCGGGGTGACGAAACACCCGGCAGAGTTTCAGAAACTTTGAAAGTATTGCCCGCCTAAAAGTGCTGAGAGTAACGCACTCAGCGCAAAACAGGTGCCGGGGGTTTGCCATATAACCCAAACGGCAGACCAACGCACTACAAAATTTTAAGGAGGCGACGATATGGCAGTCAAGGAAAAGATCAGGATAAGATTAAAGGGTTACGATCACTCGCTCGTTGATCAGAGCGCTGAGAGAATCGTAGCAACGGCGAAGCGCACAGGTGCAAGAGTTTCAGGTCCCGTGCCCCTTCCCACAGAGAAGCAGATCGTTACCATTCTGCGCGCTGTTCACAAGTACAAGGACAGCCGTGAGCAGTTTGAGATCCGCACCCACAAGCGTCTTATCGACATCTTAAGACCGTCAAACAAGACAGTCGAGGCTCTTATGAGCTTAGAGCTCCCTGCCGGCGTTGATATTGAGATTAAGCTTTAAGAGGAAGCGCTGAGGTCCGGAGCCCGGAAATAACGCCCGGCGAGGACTGAACGCCAAGACCGTCAGAACGGTCGCAGGCGGTCAGACGAGTGGAAGTTTTTTCCGGAACAGCGCAGGACAACGAAGCGTGACATTGCTTAGTCAAAATATACCAACCTACAAGCAGACAGGGTCATGTTGGCACAGCCAACCAATAACCTATAAGGAGGATACATTCTTATGCAGAAAGCAATCATCGGCAAGAAAATCGGCATGACACAGATTTTCGATGAAAAGGGAAGAGTTGTTCCCGTAACTGTTATCGAGGCAGGCCCCTGTGTGGTCACCACCAAGAAAACAGTTGAAAATGACGGCTACGCATCTGTTCAGCTGGGCTTCGGCGACCTCAAGCCCAACAAGGTCAACAAGCCCATGAAGGGCTTCTTCGACAAGAACGGCGTGGCTCCCAAGAAAACGCTCAAAGAATTCCGCTTTGATGACACCGACGCTTATGAGATCGGTCAGCTTATCAAGGCAGACGTATTCACCCCCGGTGACAAGATCGATGTCACAGGAAAGAGCAAGGGTAAAGGTACAGCGGGCGTTATCAAGAGATGGAATTTCCACCGTCTCAAGGAAACCCACGGTACAGGCCCCTGCGTCCGTCACGGCGGTTCCATCGGCGCCTGCTCCTCTCCCTCCAGAGTATGGAAGGGCAAGAAGATGGCAGGTCACCTCGGCGCAGAGCAGGTAACGGTTCAGAACCTCACAGTCGTGAAGGTTGACGTTGAGAACAACCTCATCGCTGTCAAGGGCGCCGTTCCCGGCCCCAACAAGGGAATCGTTGTACTCAAAGATTCCGTAAAGGCTTAAGGAAGGGGGATTATAAATGCCTAGTATTACAGTTGTAGATATGGAAGGCAAGAACGTAGGCACTCTCGAGCTTGCAGATTCCGTATTCGGTATTGAGCCCAACGCCGCTGTTATGCACATGATGGTAGTCAACTACCTCGCGGCTCAGCGTCAGGGCACACAGTCCGCTCTGACAAGATCAGAGGTTTCCGGCGGCGGCAGAAAGCCCTGGAGACAGAAGGGTACAGGCCGCGCAAGACAGGGCTCCACAAGAGCTCCCCAGTGGACTCACGGCGGTATCGTATTCGCTCCCAAGCCCAGAAGTTACAGATTCACTGTCAACAAGAAGGTAAGACGTCTGGCTATGAAGTCCGCGTTTTCCGCTAAGGCTCAGGAGAGCAGCATCATTGTAGTCGACTCCATCAAGATGGATGAATACAAGACAAAGAAAATGGCTGCCATGCTCAGCGCCATCGGCGTAGAGAAGAAGGCGCTCGTCGTTCTTCCCGAGGTAGACAGCAAGGTTATCAAATCTGCTTCCAACATCCCCGGCGTCAAGACCGCTCAGGTCAACGAGCTGAATGTTTACGACATTCTCAACGCTGACAAGCTCGTCATCGCCAAGGATGCGGTCGCAAAAATCGAGGAGGTATATGCATGATTGCTCATGATATTATTGTACGCCCGATCATCACAGAAAAGAGCATGCTCGGCGCTGTTAACAAGGTATATACCTTTGAGGTAGCAAAATCCGCTAACAAGATCGAAATCGCAAAGGCTTGCGAAGAGGTATTCAAGGTTAAGGTTGCAAAGGTCAACACCGTTTCCGTACGCGGCAGATTCCGCCGTCAGGGCAGAAACAACGGCGGCTACACCAAGAGCTGGAAGAAGGCCATCATTACCCTGACCGAGGACAGCAAGCCTATCGAATTCTTCGAAGGCATGATGTAATCCGCGTGAGCGGCCGAGGCTGCTCGCACGCCGCGAATACCGCGGCGCAGGATGCAAGTAGTTATGGGAAGAGCCACTTCCCGCAAAACCATCATGAGGAGAGTGAAAACTAATGGCAATTAAAGTTTACAAGCCGACTATTAACTCCAGAAGAAACATGTCGGTTATTGATTATTCATCACTTTCAAAGGTTGCCCCCGAAAAGAGCCTTCTTGCTCCCCTGAACAAGAAAGCAGGCCGTAACAGCTACGGCAGAATCACCGTTCGTCACAGAGGCGGCGGCAACAGAAGAAAGTACCGTATCATCGACTTCAAGCGCAACAAGTTTGATGTTGAGGCTATCGTAAAGACCATCGAGTACGATCCCAACCGTTCGGCATTCATCGCTCTGATCGAGTACACCGACGGCGAAAAGGCTTACATCCTCGCTCCCGAGGGACTCAAGGTCGGCTACAAAGTAGTTTCCGGCGAAAACGCGGATATCAAGATCGGTAACGCGCTTCCGCTCACCCATATCCCCGTTGGTACCTTCGTACACAACATTGAGCTCTATCCCGGCAGAGGCGCTCAGCTCGCCCGTTCCGCCGGCAACATGGCGCAGCTCATGGCGAGAGAGAACGGCTACGCGCTGCTCAGACTTCCCTCCAACGAGCTGAGAAACGTTCCCGAAACCTGCATGGCGACCATCGGTCAGGTTTCCAACCCCGACCACTTCAACGTGAAGATCGGTAAAGCGGGCAGAAAGAGAAACATGGGCTGGCGTCCCACCGTGCGCGGTTCCGTTATGAACCCGAATGACCACCCCCACGGCGGTGGTGAGGGTAAGTCCCCTGTCGGCCGTCCCGGCCCTGTTACCCCCTGGGGTAAGCCCGCTCTCGGTTACAAGACACGTAAGCACAAGAAGCAGAGCGATAAGCTTATCGTTCGCAGAAGAAACGGTAAGTAAGGCGAAGAAAGGAGCTTAAATTATGAGTAGAAGTACAAAAAAGGGTCCTTTTGTTCAGCCTGTACTGCTCAAAAGAGTCCTTGAAATGAACGAAAAGGGCGAAAAGAGAATTCTCAAGACCTGGTCCAGAAGTTCCACCATTTTCCCCGAGTTCGTAGGTCATACATTTGCGGTTCATGACGGCCGCAAGCACGTTCCGGTATATGTGACAGAGGATATGGTCGGTCACAAGCTCGGTGAGTTCGCTCCCACCAGAACCTTCAAGGGTCACGCCGGTTCCAAGACTAGCAAATAAGCGGAAGGAGAGTATTGCAGATGGAAGCAAAAGCAGTTGCGAAGTTTGTTCGTATTTCACCCCGCAAGGTTGGCGTTGTTCTCGACCTCATCAGAGGCAAGGACGTCAAGTACGCGGAAGCTGTTCTTAAGCACACTCCCAAGGCCGCTTGCGAGCCGCTCTTAAAGCTGCTCAAGTCAGCAATGGCAAATGCTGAGAACAACCATGACATGGATGTATCCACGCTCTACGTTGCGGAGTGCAACGCTACGGCAGGCCCCATCCTTAAAAGAATTCGTCCCAGAGCTCAGGGCAGAGCGTTCCGCATCAACAAGAGAACCGCTCACATCACCCTCGTACTCAAGGAAAAAGAAGACTAAGGGGAGGTTTAGATTATGGGTCAGAAAGTTAATCCGCACGGACTTCGTGTCGGTGTTATCAAAGATTGGGATTCCCGCTGGTTCGCGGGCAAGAAGGAGTTCGGCGCTACTCTGGTTGAGGACTACAACCTCCGCAAAACCCTGAAGAAGCAGCTCTACAACTTCGGTATCTCCAAAATCGAAATCGAGAGAGACGGCAAGAGAGTCAGAATCAGCATCCACACCGCGAAGCCCGGTCTGGTTATCGGCAAGGGCGGCGCTGAGATCGAGAAGCTCAAGGCGCAGTGCGAGAAGATGCTGGGCAAGCCCGTCAACATCAACATCGTTGAGGTCAAGGCTCCCGAGCTCGACGCTCAGCTGACCGCTGAGAGCATTGCCGCTCAGCTCGAAAAGAGAATTTCCTTCCGCCGCGCTATGAAGCAGAGCATCGGCAACGCGATGCGCAGAGGCGCGAAGGGTATCAAGATCATGTGCTCCGGCCGTCTCGGCGGCGCTGAAATCGCGCGTTCCGAGCAGTACCACGAGGGCACCATTCCGCTTCAGACGCTTCGTGCCGACATCGACTACGGCTTTGCCGAGGCGAACACCACCTACGGTAAGGTTGGCGTCAAGGTTTGGCTCTACAAGGGCGAGATCCTCAACGTGAACGAGGATAAGCCCGCGAGATCCGAGAGACCTCAGAGACGTCAGCGCAGAGAAGGAGGCAGAAAAAATGTTAATGCCTAAGAGAGTGAAATACAGAAGAGTACACCGCGGCAGAATGACCGGCAAGGCTCTTCGCGGCAACACCATCACCTACGGTCAGTACGGCCTGCAGGCATGTGAGCCCGCTTGGATTACCTCAAACCAGATTGAGGCAGCCCGTATCGCAATGACACGTTACTGCAAGCGTTTCGGTAAGGTCTGGATCAAGATTTTCCCCGACAAGCCGATCACCGCGCGTCCTGCTGAAACCCGTATGGGTAAAGGTAAAGGTAACGTTGAGTATTGGGTAGCAGTCGTAAAGCCCGGCAGAATCATGTTCGAGCTTGCGGGTGTTGACGAAGCGACCGCCAGAGAGGCGCTCCGCCTTGCGTCACACAAGCTCCCCATCAAGTGCAAGTTCGTTAAGAAAGAGGAGGGTGAGCAGTAATGAAAGCATCAGAACTCAGAGAGCTGTCAGTTGAGGAGCTTCAGAGAAAGCTCACAGAGCTCAAGGAAGAGCTTTTCAACCTTCGTTTCCAGCTTGCTGTTAATCAGCTCGAAAACTCATCAAGAATCGGTGCCGTCAAGAAGGATATCGCCAGAGTGTCGACCATCCTTCGTCAGCGTGAGCTGAGCGGCGAAGCCTAAGAGAGGAGGACGTAACAGTGAGTGAAAGAAATATGAGAAAGACCGTTATCGGCAAGGTTGTGTCCGACAAGATGGACAAGACCATCGTTGTTGCGGTTGAGGACAGCGTAAAGCACAAGCTTTACAACAAGATTGTCAAGAGAACCGTTCGCTTCAAGGCTCACGACGAAAACAACGAGTGCGGCAAGGGCGATCGCGTGAAGATTATGGAGACCCGTCCTCTTTCCAAGGATAAGAGATGGAGACTCGTCGAGATCGTAGAGAAGGCTAAATAAGTTTAGCGACCTAGAATTAAAGGAGGAATCGACTGTGATTCAGCAGCAAACTATCCTCAAGGTTGCCGACAACACCGGCGCAAAGGAACTTATGTGCATTCGTGTACTCGGCGGTACCGGCAGGAGATATGCCAACATTGGCGATATTATCGTTGCTTCGGTTAAAAAAGCAGCGCCCGGCGGCGTTGTTAAGAAGGGCGACGTTGTAAGAGCTGTGGTTGTACGCTCCGCAAAGGGCGTCAGACGTGAGGACGGAACCTACATCCGTTTTGACGAGAACGCAGCAGTTATTGTAAAGGAAGATAAGAACCCCCGCGGCACTCGTATCTTCGGACCCGTAGCCAGAGAGCTTCGCGACAAGGATTTCATGAAGATCCTCTCTCTCGCTCCGGAAGTACTTTAATGGAGGTGTCACAATGAGTAAAGTTCATGTAAAGACAGGCGACACCGTTATCGTAATCAGCGGTAAGGACAAGGGCAAAAAGGGTCAGGTCATGGCCGTCAGCCCCAAGGAAGGCAAGGTTATCGTAGAGAAAGTCAATATGGTATCCAAGCACGTAAAGCCCAGAAAGATGGGCGAGCAGGGCGGCATCATCAAGGCTGAGGGCGCTATGTACGCTTCCAAGGTTCAGATCTACTGCCCCCGCTGCAAAAAGCCCACAAGAGTTGCTCATAAGATCTATGAGGACGGCTCCAAGGGCAGAATCTGCGCCAAGTGCGGCGAGACGCTTTAAGGAGGAAGTAAGAAATGGCAAGACTGAAGGATTATTACATTAAAGAAGTTGCCCCTGCTCTTATGAAAAAGTTCTCCTACAAGAGCACCATGCAGATTCCCAAGCTTGACAAGATCGTTGTCAACGTAGGCGCAGGTGAGGCGAGAGAGAATGCGAAGGCGATCGACGCCATCAGCAAGGACCTCGCTGCCATCACCGGCCAGAAGCCCCTCGTTTGCCACGCCAGAAAGAGCGTTGCGAACTTCAAGCTCAGAGAAGGCATGCCCATCGGCGTAAAGGTTACGCTGAGAGGCGAGAGAATGTATGAGTTCCTCGATCGCTTCTTCAACGTCGCTCTCCCCAGAGTCCGCGACTTCAGAGGCATCAACCCCAACTCCTTTGACGGCCGCGGCAACTACAACATGGGCCTCAAGGAGCAGCTCATCTTCCCTGAGATTGACTATGACAAGATTGACAAGGTTCGCGGTATGGACATCTGCTTTGTTACGACCGCAACCACAGACGAAGAGGCTCGCGAGCTCCTTACGCTCATGGGCGCTCCGTTTTCAAAGTAAGGAGGGATTGTTGTGGCTAAGACAGCGATGAAAGTTAAGCAGCAGAGAAAGCAGAAGTTCTCCACAAGAGAGTACTCAAGATGTAACATCTGCGGTAGACCACACGCCTACCTCCGCAAGTATGGTATTTGTCGTATTTGCTTCCGTGAGCTTGCCTACAAGGGCGAGATTCCGGGCGTGAAGAAAGCAAGCTGGTAAGGAGGAATAAGGTAATGCAGATTACAGATACAATAGCAGATTTACTGACCCGCATCCGCAACGCGAACGCGGCGAAGCACGACTCTGTAGAGATCCCCGCTTCCAATCTGAAGAAGTCTATTTGTCAGATTCTTCTGGACGAGGGCTACATCAAGAGCTTCACGGTAATCGAGGACGGCAAGCAGGGCATCATCAAGGTCACTCTCAAGTACCTTGAGGGCAAAAGACCCGTTATCACAGGTCTCCGCCGCGTTTCCAAGCCCGGCTTGAGAATTTACAGTAATGCAGAGGATATGCCCAAGGTTATGAAGGGTCTCGGCGTTGCGATCATCTCCACCTCCAAGGGTGTTATGACTGACCGCGAGGCTAGACGTCAGAACGTAGGCGGCGAGGTTCTCGCTTACATTTGGTAAGAAGGAGGTGCGATCATGTCTCGAATTGGAAGAAAACCGATAAATATTCCCGCGGGCGTTGACGTAAAGGTCGACGGCAGCGTTATCACCGTTAAGGGCGGCAAGGGCGAGCTGAGCTACAGCTTCAACCCCGCCATGACCGTTGAGGTCAAGGACAACGCCATCGAGGTCAGCAGACCCGATGACAGCAAAATGAATCGCTCCCTGCATGGTCTGACCAGAACACTGATCCACAACATGGTAGTCGGTGTGACGGACGGCTATGTCAAGGTGCTGAAGGTCAACGGCGTTGGTTACCGTGTTCAGAAGCAGGGCAACAAGTGCGTCATGAACCTGGGCTACTCTCACCAGGTCATCGTTGAGGATACCGCAGACATCAAGCTTGAGGTTCCGGATCCCAACACCATCAAGGTCATCGGCATTGACAAGCAAAAGGTTGGTCAGTTTGCTGCCGAGATCAGAGAGAAGCGTCCGCCTGAGCCGTATAAGGGCAAGGGTATCAGATACGTGGACGAGTATGTACGCCGCAAGGAAGGCAAGGCCGGTAAGGGCAAATAAGTAAGGAGTGAATCACTATGGTAAGCAGACCTGATACAAAAAAGGCACGCGCAAAGCGCCACAAGAGAGTCCGCGCTAAGATCAGCGGTACCGCTCAGTGCCCCCGTTTGTGCGTATTCCGCTCCACCAACAACATCTACGCTCAGATCATTGATGACGTAGCCGGTGTCACACTTGCCCAGGCTTCCAGCCTTGACAAGACCATCACGGGTAACGGCGGAAACAAAGAGGCAGCAAGAGCTGTCGGCAAGCTCGTCGCGGAGCGTGCGAAGGAAAAGAATATCACCGACGTCGTATTCGACAGAGGCGGCAACATCTATCACGGCCGTGTGAAAGAATTGGCCGAAGGCGCTCGTGAGGGCGGCCTCAATTTCTAAGGAACAGGAGGAAATCACTTTGGCTAATAAAGTAGAAGTAACAGGCGAGTTAAAGGAGAGAGTTGTCACCATTAACCGTGTATCCAAGACAGTTAAGGGCGGACGTATCTTCAAGTTCGCGGCTCTCGTAGTAGTCGGCGACGGCAACGGCGTTGTCGGCTTCGGCATCGGCAAGGCGGGCGAAGTTCCCGACGCGATCCGCAAGGGCATTGAGGACGCCAAGAAGAACCTGATGAAGGTTGCTCTCAGAGGCACCACCATTCCTCACGAGATCGTCGGCGAGTTCGGCGCGGGCAGAGTTCTGATGAAGCCTGCCGCTCCCGGTACCGGTGTTATCGCAGGTGGCCCCGTCCGTGCGGTCGTTGAGGCTGTCGGCATCAAGGATATCCGTACAAAGGCTCTCCGCTCCAACAACCCCTGCAACGTTGTAAGAGCAACTCTCGCAGGCCTCGGCGCTCTCAGAACCGCTGAGGAGGTTGCTGCTATCCGCGGCAAATCCGTAAAGGAAATTCTTTAATAGGGAGGCTGCAGGAGATGACAATTAAGTTAGTAAAGAGCCTCATCGGCTCCAAGAAAGATCAGATTGCAACCGCCCATGCGCTCGGCTTGAAGAAGATCGGCGATGTTACCACACAGCCCGACAACGCTTCAACAAAGGGCAAGGTAGCAAAAATCATTCACCTCGTAGAGGTTAGTGAAGCGTAAGCAAGGAGGTGCGAACTTATGAAGTTACATGAACTTTCACCGGTTGAGGGCTCCAAGAAGAAGTCCAAGAGAATCGGCAGAGGTCACGGCTCCGGCTGGGGTAAGACCTCAGGCAAGGGTCAGAAGGGTCAGAAGGCCCGTTCCGGCGGCAGCATCCGTCCCGGCTTTGAAGGCGGTCAGATGCCTCTTCAGCGCCGTGTTCCTAAGAGAGGTTTCAACAACATCTTTGCTAAAAACGTAGTTGCGATTAACCTCAGCGTGCTGAACAGAAAGTTTAACGACGGCGACACCGTTGATTTTGAGGCGCTCAAGGCGGCAGGCATTGTCAAGAACGGCTTTGACGCTGTAAAGGTGCTCGGCAACGGCAAATTAGACAAACAACTCACCGTTAAGGTATCTGCCTATTCCGAGTCAGCAAAGGCGGCGATCGAAGCTGCCGGCGGAAAGGCAGAGGTGATCTAAGTGTTAAAAACCATTAAAAACGCTTGGTCCATCCCTGACCTTCGGAAGAAGATTCTGTTCACCCTTTTGATTATTGTTGTATTCAGAATCGGTTCGGTCATCCCCGTTCCGTTCCTCGATAACAACGTTCTCGGCGCGGTCATGTCGAACGCCAACGATCTCACCAGCGGCAGCTCGAACATGATCGCCTACCTGAACACCCTTTCGGGCGGCGCGTTCTCCAACGCGACCCTCTTCGCAATGGGTATCACCCCCTACATCAACAGCTCGATTATTATCCAGCTTCTCTGCGTAGCCATCCCCGCGCTTGAGCGTCTCACCAAGGAAGGTGAGGCGGGCAGACGCAAAATCGGCACCATCACGCGTTACGTCACCGTAGCGCTCGGTCTGATTCAGGGCACCGCCTACTTCTTCTACCTCAAGAACACCATCTGCGAGGTAGAGGGCGACTACTACGGCAAGCACATCACCGTTTACAACGAGGGCTTCTCGATGGTATTCGCGGGCATCGTTATCGTGCTCGTGTTCACCGCGGGCACCGCGCTGATGATGTGGCTCGGCGAGCAGATCAACAAGTACGGCATCGGAAACGGTATCTCCATGCTCCTGTTTGCGGGTATCGTCGCAAGACTTCCCGTCACCATCCGCACACTCGCTGCTTACTGGCAGATGGGTCTCGGCACCGGCGTCGAGGGCAGCGGTCAGGTACAGTTCTTCGTATTTGTCATCCTTTGGGTTCTCATCTTCCTCGCTATCATCTGGCTCATCACCTTCATGCAGGACAGCGAAAGAAGAATCCCCATTCAGTACGCAAAGAGAGTCGTCGGCAGAAAGATGTACGGCGGACAGTCCAGCTTCCTTCCCATCAAGGTCGCGCTGGGCGGCGTTCTCCCCATCATCTTCGCAAGCTCGATTCTCTCCATCCCGAGTACAATCAATCTCTTCCTCAACGTGAAGGAAGGCTTCTGGAAGGCGTTCTTCGACGCGTTCAACACCAGCAACTGGCTGTATATTGTATTGTACTTTATCCTTATTTTGATGTTCGCTTATTTCTATACAACCATTCAGTACAACCCTGTTGAAATGGCTAACAACCTCAAGTCGAACAACGGTACGGTTCCCGGCATCAGACCCGGCGCTCCCACCGCGGCGTACATCAAGAATATCCTTTCGAGGGTAACCCTGATCGGCGCTCTGTTCCTCTCGGTTATCGCTCTTGTACCCCTGGTCTTCTCTGCGGCTACAGGAATGCACGGACTTTCCATGGGCGGTACTTCCATCATCATTATCGTCGGTGTCGCTCTTGAGACTGTAAAACAGCTCGAGTCACAGATGATGATGCGTCATTACAAAGGTTTTCTTGACTAATTGCTGAAAATGAGGTATAATATTATGAACATTATCATGTTAGGCGCTCCGGGTGCAGGAAAAGGCACACAAGCCGCTGTACTTTGCGAGCATTTTGGTATTCCCACAATTTCAACCGGCAACATGATCCGTGAGGCGCTGAAAAACGGCACAGAAATGGGTCTCAAGGCAAAGTCCTACATGGACGACGGCAAGCTGGTTCCCGACGAGGTAGTCATCGGCATCGTGAAGGAAAGACTGAGCGAGGACGACTGCAAGAAGGGATTCATCCTTGACGGCTTCCCGAGAACCATTCCTCAGGCCGAGGCTCTGGACGCCATGGGCGTTGACATCCAGTACGTCATCAACATCGACGTCGCTGACGAAGTCATCACCAGACGTATGTCCGGACGCCGTGTCTGCGAAAATTGCGGCAGACCTTATCACATCGAGAGCTTAAAGCCCGCGAAGGATGGGGTTTGCGACGATTGCGGCGGCACCCTTGTTCAGCGCAAGGACGACCACCCCGACACCGTGCTCGCACGTCTCGCTGTGTATCACAAAGAGACCGAGCCTCTCGCTGACTACTACCGTAAGCAGGGCAAGCTTGTGAACGTAGTGGGTCAGAGCACTGTAGCCGCGACTACCGAGGCTGTACTCAAGGCGATCGAGGCTTAAGCATGGTGCAAATCAAAACAGCGCGGGAGCTTTCAGTGATGAAAGACGCCTGCCGCATCTCTGCGGAGGCGTTACGCGTTGCGGGAGAGGCGATACGCCCCGGCGTTTCGACCCTCGAAATAGACACCATTATCCGCCACTATATCGAGAAACAGGGAGCTGCTCCCTCGTTTCTCGGTTACGGCGGTTTTCCCGCGAGTGCGTGTATTTCCGTAAACAACGTGGTCATCCATGGCATACCAGACAAATATACCATCCTTCGTGAAGGCGATATCGTAAGCGTCGACGTCGGAGCCTTTTATAAGGGCTATCACGGCGACAACGCCTATACCTACGCCTGCGGCAAGATCAGCGACAATGCGCGAAAATTGCTGGACGCCACGAGGGAGAGCCTGTATGAGGGAATTAAGCAGGCAACCGTCGGTAACCGTATCGGAGACATCGGCTCCGCGGTTCAAAGGTATGTCGAAGCTCGCAGTTACTCGGTGGTACGAAATTATGTCGGCCACGGCGTAGGTGCGAATTTGCACGAGGACCCAAGCGTACCTAACTACGGTACACCCCATCGGGGACTGAAGCTGCTCCCCGGAATGACAATCGCCATTGAACCTATGGTGAATGAGGGCTCCTTCCATGTGAAGGTGATGCCCGACAAGTGGACCGTCAAGACAGTTGACGGAAAGCTTTCCGCTCATTTTGAGCATACTGTCGCGATAACCCCCGACGGTCCCCGTATTCTGACCGTATGTGACTGAGGTGGCATATGGATTTTGAAAAGGGAATGGTCGTGCGGGCGAAGGCGGGCAGAGACAAGGGCAAGTTCCTTGTGATTCTGGAAATTCAGGGCGGTTACGCGTTGATCGCCGACGGCAGACGGCGCAGGGTCGAACACCCCAAGCGCAAGAAGCTGATTCACCTCGCGCCGACCAAAACGGTGCATCAGGGTTCATTGGAAACCAATCCGAAAATCAAACAGATTTTACGCGAATTCAACGGAGGTTAATATGTCAAAGCAGGATGTCATTGAAGTAGAAGGTATCGTCAGAGAAGCGCTTCCCAACGCTCAGTTCAAGGTTGAGCTTCCCAACGGTCACGTGATTTTAGCTGTGATTTCAGGCAAGCTGAGGATGAACTTCATTCGCATTTTGCCGGGCGACAAGGTCACGGTGGAGATGTCTCCCTACGACCTGACCAGAGGCAGGATTACTTGGAGAAGCAAGTGATCAACACACAGATTGACGACAGAAAGGAATGATTCAAGTGAAAGTCAGACCTTCAGTAAAGAAAATGTGCGACAAGTGCAAGGTAATCAAGAGAAAAGGCAAGATTCTCGTTATCTGCGACAACCCCAAGCACAAGCAGCGCCAGGGTTAATTTTATTTCGCGTTCTTTACCTTTGAGGTAAAGCCCGGTGCACGTTTTCGCGGCGAAGCTGCCGCATTTCTCAAGGCGGGATTCGATTGACGCGGAAACGATTTTCTGCGGCTGCCGCAGCCGCAAGCGATTTTTAACTATTACTTTTTATTAAATATGGAGGTGCAACTGAATGGCTCGTATAGCAGGTGTTGACTTACCGAGAGACAAGAGAGTTGAGATCGGTCTCACCTATATCTTCGGTATCGGACGTAAAACTGCAACAGACATTATTGCTGCAACAGGTGTAAATCCTGACACTCGTGTCAGAGATTTGACAGAGGAAGATGTTTCAAAGCTCAGAGAGTACATCGAGCACAACTGCCGTGTAGAAGGTGACCTTCGCCGTGACATCGCTTATGATATCAAGAGACTCATCGATATCGGATGTTACCGCGGTGTACGTCACAGAAAGGGACTGCCCGTAAGAGGTCAGCGTTCCAAGACGAACGCCCGTACCCGCAAGGGTCCCCGTAAGACCATGGCCAACAAGAAGAAGTAAGGAGGTACGACTATGGCAGCACCAAAGGGTAAGAAGGTTATCCGCCGTCGTCGTGAGCGTAAGCACATCGAAAAAGGCGCAGCGCATATCCAGTCAACATTCAACAACACAATCGTTACGATTTCCGATACACAGGGCAACGCTGTTTCGTGGGCAAGCGCAGGCGAGCTCGGCTTCAGAGGTTCCAAGAAGTCCACTCCCTTCGCCGCTCAGTCCGCTGCTGAGACCGCTGCAAGAGCTGCGATGGAGCACGGCATGAAATACGTTGAGGTATACGTAAAGGGACCCGGACAGGGAAGAGAAGCTGCGATCCGCGCACTGCAGACAGCAGGTCTTGAGGTAACGATGATCAAAGACGTTACTCCCATTCCTCACAACGGATGCCGTCCTCCCAAGAGAAGACGTGTATAGTATAATTTAAGGAGGATATTTCTATGGCTAAAAATATGCAGCCGATTGCAAAGCGTTGCAGAGCGCTCGGCCTGTCACCCGCCGTTATGGGTTATAGCAAGAAAACTTCAAACAGAAATCCCGGCGGCAAAATGAGAAGAAAGAAGAGCGAATACAGCCTGCAGCTCACCGAGAAGCAGAAGGTAAAGTTTATCTACGGCATCCTCGAGAAGCAGTTCCGCGCTTACTATGAGAAGGCGGAAAAGGCTGAGGGCAAGACCGGTGAAGAGCTGCTCTCCCTTGTTGAGCGCAGACTTGACAATGTTGTATTCAGACTCGGTCTCGCTGCTACCCGCCGTGAGGCAAGACAGCTCGTTTCCCACGCTCACTTCACCGTGAACGGCAAGAAGGTTAACATTCCTTCCTATATCGTAAAGGTCGGCGACGTCATCACCGTTAAGGAGAAGAGCCGCTCCACCACCAGATTCAAGGCGATCGCTGAGGGCGAAAACGCTTCCATGCTCACTCCCAAGTGGCTTGAGAAGGACGAGAACCTCCTCGGCGGCAAGGTTGTCGCTCTTCCCCAGAGAGACGATATTGATTATCCCGTTGAAGAACACCTCATCGTTGAGTTGTACTCCAAGTAATCTATCGGCTGATTATTCAGCGTTATACTTACAGGCAGATTACACACCTCGCCGTCAAGCGCTTTTGGCGGCGTCATGAAGGAGGATTCGCGAATGATTGAAATTGAAAAGCCAAGAATTGAAACAGCGGAATTAACCGAAGACGGAAAATACGGTAAGTTCGTTGTTGAGCCGCTTGAGCGCGGCTTCGGCAACACTCTCGGCAACAGCCTGCGCAGAGTGCTGCTCTCCTCACTTGAGGGCTGTGCTGTCACATTGCTCAAGATTGACGGCGTTCTTCACGAATTTTCAACGATTCCGGGTGTCAAGGAAGACGTCACCGAGATTGTTCTCAATATGAAAAGCCTGGTTCCCAAGCTCACCGAGGTGGCTCCCAAGGTCGTCGAGATCGACGCCGAGGGTCCCTGCGAGGTGACCGCCGCGAACATCAAGTGCGACAGCGAGGTTGAGATCCTCAACCCCGAGCTTCATATTGCCACTCTCGGCGAGGGCGCCAAGCTCCGCATGGAAATTACCATCGACAAGGGCAGAGGCTATGTTCCCGGTGAGCGCAACAAGCAGCTTGCCGCCAACAATGTCATCGGCGTGCTTCCCATTGATTCAATCTACACCCCTGTATTAAAGGTCAACTACACGGTAGATAACACCCGTGTCGGTCAGATCACCGACTACGACAAGCTCACGCTCGACGTATGGACAAACGGCGTTATCAATGCCGAAGAGGCGGTTTCCCTTGCCGCGAAGGTGCTCACCGAGCATCTGAACCTCTTTGTCAACCTCTCTGACAAGGCTTCCTCTGCGGAGGTCATGGTCGAGAAGGACGACAAGGGCAAGGAAAAGATTCTTGAAATGACTATCGAGGATCTCGATCTTTCGGTTCGTTCGTTCAACTGCCTCAAGCGCGCAGGCATTAATACGGTTGAAGATTTAATTAACAAGTCCGAAGAGGATATGATGAAGGTGCGCAACCTCGGCAGAAAGTCTCTGGAAGAGGTCGTACAGAAGCTCAATTCTCTCGGTTTCAGTCTCCAGAAGGAAGACGAATAAAATATACGGAACCGTTTTTCGGTTCGGTATGTCCCTTTGAATAGACGATAAAGGAGTGAATACCATGCCAGGTACAAGAAAGCTGGGAAGAACTACCGCTCAGAGAACCGCAATGCTCCGTGCGATGGTAACTTTCCTTCTCGAAAACGGCAAAATCGAGACAACTTTAACTCGCGCCAAGGAAGTTCAGGCTATGGCGGAGAAAATGATAACAACAGCAAAGACCAACACCCTTCACAACAGACGCCTTGTTTTGGCTTTTGTGACCAAGGAGGACGTTGTTTCCAAGCTGTTCAGCGAGATTGCTCCCAAGTACGCTGACCGCAACGGCGGCTACACCAGAGTGACCAAGATCGGTCCCCGTCGCGGCGACGGCGCCGAGATGGCTGTTATCGAGCTGATCTGATTGCAATAAGCACCAAAGGCTCCCGAATTTCGGGAGCCTTTTATTTTACTCTTTAATATCCGCTTTTTTGATGAAGTAGGCGACCTCCGCATCGGAGAGCAAGCCTTCATCGTTGTAGAATTGAACGTAGATGGAAAAATCGGTTTCTCCGCTTTCCTTCGGACCTTTCGCGGCGAATGTAAAGGTCGTCTTTTCGCCCGGTTCCAGTAAAAATTCCGTGGAGTTGTACTTTTCTCCGTCCCGCGTTTTTTTGTCAAACTGAATCGTGAAGTCCGGTGTATGATTTGCCGACATGCGGATATCCTTAATGATATAGGACTGCGGAAGTAACGTGGAGTTCAAAAGCTCTCCCGAGAAGGTGTAATCACCGTCTTTGTTCGTGACGGACGTGAGTGTCAGTGTACCGTAAACAAAATCAAAGGGTTCCCCCGGTTGAGACAGCGAATTGAAATAATAATCGGGTTCGGTATCGGTCTGATAATCGTACGGCTGCTCGATGATGTCGGGCTTTTTGCGTTCGGTGGTCGCATTGATCAGCGTTTTGTGATAGAAGATGCCCGAGCCGACCGCGATAACGATACCTGCCAGAACGACGCAGGCGACGATGACCGCGATGACGAGAACAGCGGGCTTTCTTCCGCGCGGAGGCGGTGAAACGCGTTTTGCAGGGTTATCTACCGGGTTGAGCGGCGGTTGACCGTAGGGAGTCGGCGTCGGTACGGGAGGAATGCTCTGAACGGGTGCAGGCTGCGCCTGCATCGGGGTTCCGCATTCGGGGCAGAATTTGCTTTGCGACTCAAAGCCGCATTTCGGGCATTTCATAGCAAAAGCTCCTTTCGGATTGTATCATTTCGATTGTTACATTATCATCATAGTATAGTTTCTCCCGATTGTCAAGCCGTCCCTTGCAATTCCTGCCGAAATCCGATATAATGGGGAAAAGAGGTGTTATTTATGCATGTTATTGAATGGATCGTCCGCGGCGTGGGTATGATCGCCGCCGCGGTCATGCTTGTGTGGTTTATTATGCCGATGCCGCTCCGCGTGGTCAACGTCGGCAATATCGCGGGCATCGTCCTCTGCGTTTGGGTGTTTGTCATGTGCTGCAAGCCGCTTCAAAGCCTTTTGCGGCGGTTGTTCAGCCACGGCTTTGCCCTGGTGCTGTACCGCGTTGTCAACGGCGTATTTATCGCGTTTCTCGTCTATGGATTGATCGCGACCGTGCTGATGGTGGCAGCCGCGAACGCGCAGCCGGAACAGGGTGCGACAGCGCTGGTGCTCGGAGCAGGGGTGCATCCCGACGGTGAGCCGTCGTCGATTCTGCGCGGCAGGATTCGCACGGCAGAGAAATATCTCGGGGAGAATCCCGAATCGAAGGCGGTGCTTTCAGGCGGCAAGGGCTATGATGAGCCGCTGAGTGAAGCGTCGTGTATGTACCGCGTGATGACGGAGGACGGCGTCGACGGAAGCCGCCTGTATCTCGAGGAAAAGTCGACCAACACGACCGAGAATTTCCGCTATTCCGAGGAGGTCATCCGCGAAAACGGACTGAATCAAGATATTACCGTCGTCACCGACGGCTTTCATCAGCTGCGCGCGAGAATCATCTATTGGCAGCAGGGGTATCAGGGCAGAATCGGCGCGATGAGTGTGCCGACGCGGCTTGATATGGTTCCGACCTATGTTGTCAGGGAGTGGTTTGCGTTTCCGGCACAGCTTTTTCTCAGAAAGTAAAGACCGCGCCGAAGAATCGGCGCGGTTGTTTTAGATATAGGGGATGGAAAACGGCAGTAATAGATAAATATACGCTATTGCGGCGCCGCCGAGCAGAGATAAAAGTGTCTGCAGCGGTTTTCTCCATAGAATGCCGACCGCCGCCGCCAGAAACACGACAGGAGCGTAGCTGTAACGGGGAAAATAATAAATCGAAAAATTGCTGAAATCGTTGTTCATCGTGAACGCCTGCAGAAAGAAGTAGGCGAGAATCAGCGCCGCGATGATCGTGGCGGTGGCTCCTGTGCCGCGTCCGTACCAGCAAATCAGCGCGAGAACCGGTGAAACCGCGGTTAATATCAGCCACACGGAAAGATAGCTCCAATCGGGCAGAAAGCCCGCGAATACCGCGCAGTAGAGATAATACCCCAGCAGCATACCGGAAAGGAAGCAGAAAGCATTGATTGCGGCTCTCAGCGGTGTGCGGCTGAACAGCACGAGCACCAGCGTGGTGAATACCCACGGCAGAGGCAGCCCGAAGAAATTGCGGATATCGAAGAAGCTGAGCCACTGCGGTATCTGATCTGCGGACAGCCCGTCGAGAAATGTGGCGAATACGCCCAGCCCGAAGCCGAACAGCAGCGCGAGAAAGCTGAAAGCCAGCTTCTGCGGCAGGGATTTCGCAGGTCGGGAATGCCGTATTTTGTTTAGTGTTTTCATAAATATACTACGTTGTTGTAAGATAGGATGGTTGATGTTAGCAGATTGTTATGACCCGCCGTTGATGAACACCGGATAAAAGCCAAACGTCACCAAAGGCGGAGGAAGTGCCCACCGGCACTCACATGCTGTCGGGGCAGGTGATGTTGAACATCGTGAGGACGTTCTTGATGACCGCCTTGACGCAGGAGCAGAGCGCGAGTCTTGCCTGCATCAGGCTCTCGTCGTCGCCCTTGACGCGGCAGGCGTTGTAGAACTTGTGGAACAGTGTCGCAAGGCGCGTCACATAGCGCGTGATGCGCGTGGGGTCATAGTCCTTTGCCGCGCTGATGATCTCGCTGCCGTAGACAGCGAGGTGTCCGATCAGCTCCTTTTCCTCGGGAGCGGTCAGGAGAGAAAGCTCCTCGGCGGTGCAGTCGCGCGGCATGATGCCGTCGGCGGCAAGCGCCTTGAAGATGCTGCAGATACGCGCGTGCGCGTACTGTACATAGTATACGGGATTGCGGTTGTCCTGCTGTACCGCGAGGTCGAGGTCGAAGTCCATCTGCGTGTTGGCTTCGCGGGTGTTGAACAGGAAACGCGCGCTGTCAACGGGAACCTCCTCGAGCAGGTCGCGGAGCTGGATCGCCTTGCCCGTACGCTTGCTCATCTTGACGGGCTTGCCGTCGCGCAGGAGATTGACGAGCTGCATCAGCACAATGGTGAGCTTATCGCCGCTGCAGCCGATCGCGTCCATCGCGCCCTTCATGCGCATGACGTGGCCGTGGTGGTCGGCGCCCCAGATGTCAATGAGCGTCGTGAAGCCGCGCTCGAATTTGTTTTTGTGATAAGCGATATCGGCGGCAAAATAGGTCGGGTTGCCATTCTGACGGATCAGCACGTCGTCCTTCAGCTCGAGGTTGTCGATGTACTGCTGCGTCTTGCCCTCGGCGAGCAACTGGTTGGTGAGAACCTCCTTGTTCTTGTACCATACCGCGCCGTCGCTCTCATAGGTCAGACCCTTTTCTGTCAGGAGGTCGACAACTGCCTTGACCGCGCCGCTTTGGTGCAGCTCGCTCTCGAAGAACCACTTGTCATAGGTGATTCTGTAGGTCGCCATGTCCTCCTGCATCTTCTTGATGTTCTTGGGCAAAGCGTAATAAACAAGCGCCTTTTGGCGTTCCTCGGAGCTGACGTTGAGGAGAGCGTCGCCGTAAAGGCCGTTGTATTCGTTCGCGAGGTCGGTGATGTCGCCGCCCTGATAGCCGTCCTCGGGGAACACGATTTCGTCGCCCTTGTAGATCTGCAGGTAGCGCGCCTCGAGGGATTTCGCGAATTTCTCGATCTGGTTGCCCGCGTCGTTGACATAGAACTCGCGGTAGGCGGCATAGCCCGCCTTGTCGAGTACCGCCGCAAGACAGTCGCCCAGTGCGCCGCCTCTCGCGTTGCCCATGTGCATCGGACCTGTGGGATTCGCGGATACAAATTCCACCATCACCTTTTCGCCCTTGCCGAAGTCGGAGCTGCCGTAGCCTTCGGGATTTGAGAGAACCTCCGCGACGACTGCGGCATAGTAGCCGCTGCCGAGGAAGAAGTTGATGAAGCCCGGTCCGGCGGTCTCAAAGCGGTCGAAGAAGGTGCCGCTGAGGTCGAGGTTTTCCGTGATCGCCTGCGCGATCTTGAACGGCGGCATGCGGAATGCTTTCGCTCCTGCCATCGCCGCGTTGGTCGCGAAATCGCCGTGTGAGGTGTCCGCGGGTGTTTCGATGATAAAGTCGGGCAGAGACGCTTCGGGAAGCGCTCCTGCCGCGATTGCCTTTTTGATTGCCGTTTCTACAGCTGTGTGAAGCTGCGCGACAGCCTGTGTATATGTGTCCATGTGTGTTGATTTCCTTTCTCTGTGTTATCCGATCGGCTTCTTTTCCACCATGATAAAGAAGCGGTTCTCGCTGACGAGGTCGGTGTTGAAGTCGAGCGTGTAGCTGACCTCAAGGGTGCCGCCCTGTTCGCCGAGGGTGCTTTTGAGCGTCTTGGTGAATACGCCGATGCTCAGCGGACCTGCGGGCGTGCCGTAGATGCACTGGTGCCGCCGTCCTCTTTCGAGCATCAGACGCGAGCGTTGCGGCCCCTTGCGGCTGATGGTGACCATGTGGTTCTCCACCTTGATCAGATTGTTGAAGAAGCGGTGCGGGCTGTCCTCATCGTACTCGCGGTAGCCGATGTAGAAGTGGTCGTTTTTCACCATAAACTTGCCGTCGGTGATGACCTCTATCTTGTTGTCGTCGCCGTCGACGCGCTGTTCGCCGACGATGGTGATTCTGTAGGGGTTCTTTTCCTTATCTTCCATATATACCTCAGTATTGTTCAATATCGATCTGTGTGACGGTGTGCTCCATATCTCTGCCGAGGAAGAGACCTGCCACGTTTTTGAAGCCGTCGGGCGTGTCGCTGACGAAGAATTCGGGCGTCTGCTCGTTGGGATTATCGCTGAGCAGATCCTGCTCGCGCAGTACCTTTGCGGCATAGACAGCCGTTTCCAGTCCCGAGTCGATCAGGCGGACTTTTT
Source organism: Ruminococcaceae bacterium P7 (assembly GCA_900100595.1). Lineage (GTDB taxonomy): Bacteria > Bacillota > Clostridia > Oscillospirales > Acutalibacteraceae > Ruminococcoides. The sequence continues at coordinate 149,150 of FMUA01000003.1, read as the reverse complement.
CTCCCATAAAGTCGGAGATCGCCTCCCGCAGAATGGGGAAGTGGGTGCAGCCGAGAATCAGGGTGTCGATGCCCTGATCGCGCAGCGGGTCGAGATACCGTGCCACGACGGACTGTGTGATCACGTCGCGGGGGTCGATGATGCCGTTTTCCACCAGCGGAACAAAGAGCGGACATGCCTGCTCAAAGACCTTGATTTCCGGATTGAGCTTCTGCAGGCGCAGCTTGTAGCTGTGGCTGTTGACGGTCGCCGCCGTTCCGATAATGCCGACGCGTCGGTTCTTTGTCACGCGCACCGCAGTGTATGCTGTCGGGTTGACAACGCCCGTATAGGGCACCGCGAGCTTCTCTCTGAGCAGATCTCCCGCCACCGAGCTGACCGTGCCGCAGGCGGCGACGACCATTTTTACGTTGTGGCTGAGCAGGAACTGCGCGTCCTGAAAGGCGTACTTGCGGATGGTGTCGCGGCTGCGTGTTCCGTAGGGAACGCGTCCCGTGTCGCCGAAGTAGATGATCTTTTCGTTGGGAAGGACGCGGAGAAATTCCTTGACCGCCGTCAGACCTCCGAGTCCCGAGTCAAAAACGCCGATAGCGTCTCTGGATGACATAGCAATCCCTCTTTTACATTATTATACAGAATAAATGATACCACAAAACGCCGCGCTTGTAAAGTCAAAATACAGAATGAACATATGAGAAATTATGTTCAGAGTCCGAGTGAAAATCCCCATTTTTCCTGCAAAAAGCGGCGCCTCTGAACACATATGTGCTCACAGTCTAACGGAAACAAAGATACAATTTTATGAGCTTCAAAAAAAACATAATAAACCTGAATATTCAGAAAAGGGTGAATCAAATGTGTGAGCCAACCTTAGATCCCGTAGTTGTCGGCGAGGTCATCGCCGATTTCCGCCGCAGCCACAAGATGTCGCAGGAGGTACTCAGCGGTCTGTCCGCAATCGGCAGAACTCACCTCAGCGCGATTGAGCGCGGCATGCGCAAGCCGACCCTTGAGACGCTCTATAAAATCAGTCAGGCGCTCGGCGTGAAAATGAGCGAAATCGTCATTGAGATCGAAAACCGCCTCCTGTAACCAAATAATGCTTGCAATCCGCATGCATCCATAGTATAATAGAAAAGAATATGAATCCGAAAGGAAGATGAATGTGGATTATCAACAGGCATTTGATTTTATAGCAGGCAAGGTTGAAGAGGAGCTCGTCAAAAGCGGGTACACCAGACAGAAGGTCTCCAGCGAGGACAGCAACGAGCTTGTCGCGCTGTTTACCTCCGAAAACATTGCCTACTCTGTGGTATATATCAAGGACAAGCAGCAGATGGTGCTGCGCTCCTGCGCTATGACCGAGGAGGGTCCCGACAACGAATGGAAAACCCTTGCGACGTGGCTGTATGACGACGAGACCTCTGACAGAAAGGACGCCGAGAGTATTGCCAACGACTTCCTCGAGGGCGTCGCGGGTACCGTCGCGATCCGACGCGCCAAGCAGGTGAAGCAGAAAAAGAAGAAGTCCGACGACGGAAACGCCGATCCCAAGTTCCTCGCGAAGCGCTTTGTCGCATTCTTCCCCGAGCTTCGGGATGAGATCCAGAACGAGGAGGACTGCTACTATCCGTTCCGCGGAGCGACCTTCGCCAAGGAGCACATCGCGCCCAAGGTCGCCGATTTTCTTAAGAGAGCCAAGGGCAAGGAGCTGCAGAAGTTCGCGGCGCTGTTCAATACCCAGTACGCCAACGGCGACGCCGACACCCGCTCCATTATCACCATCGTGATCCTCAATTCGCTCGACGACACCGCGTTCTCCACGCTCTGTGAGGAGCTCGACGAGGAAACCCAGAAGGCGGCAAAGGCGGGCAGAAAATACAAGGGCAAGCAGGTCAAGCCCGAAAAGCCCAAGAAAAAATCCGTCAGCAGAGCGAGCAACCTGCTCAACAGCGGCAGCTGAAAAACGACAGGCATCAGGGACGTGCAATGTGCCGCGTCCCTGCTTTTTATATAGAAAAACAGCGCGTTTGGCTATTGACAAAGCGTGAAATATATGATAAAATAGCTTTACCTCTAAAAGGGGCTTTCTTTTTGTGCCCCGCTGAGGGAGGCTAAAAATATTCCGAATAACCGGGAGGTGCCGTTATGAGAGTTAAAATCACATTGGCCTGCACAGAGTGCAAACAGCGCAACTACAACACAATGAAAAACAAGAAGAACAGTCCCGACAGACTTCAGATGAACAAGTACTGCCGCTTCTGCAAGAAACACACTCTTCACAAGGAAACCAAATAAGGGAGGTACATGATGGCTGACGCGAAAAAGGCAGACGTCAAGAAGGCTGACGCGAAAAAGACAGCTTCCAAGACCAACGCCAAAAAGAAAAAGCCAAATGTCTTTCAGAGACTTTGGAAGTACCTTCTTGCCTGCAAGGGTGAGTTAAAGAAGATTACCTGGCCGTCCGTATCCCAGACCACCAAGAATTTCGGCATCGTGCTTGTCGTGATTATTGTGATGGGCCTCTTCATCTTTGGCCTTGACACGGGTCTGTACGCTTTGCTCGGAATGGTAATGGGTACAGGAACTACTGTTTAATCAGGTTTGAGATTTTTCGAAAGGAAGAAGATTCATGTCTGATTACGAAGCAAAATGGTATGTTGTTCATACCTACTCGGGCTATGAAAACAAGGTCGCGGGCGATCTGATGACAACAGCAGAGAACCGCAATCTGCAGGATATGATTATCGACGTCAAGGTTCCCACCGAGATCGTCACCGAAAAGGTGATCAACAAAAAGGGTGAGGAAACAGTCAAAGAGGTCGAGCACAAAATCTATCCCGGCTATGTTTTCGTCAAGATGGTCTATACCGACGAAACCTGGTACGTTGTTCGCAATATCCGCGGATGCACAGGCTTTGTGGGACCGGGATCCAAGCCCGTACCGCTTACCGAAGCAGAGGTCTACAGAATGGGCGTTGAGCAGAGAAGCGTCAAGGTCTCTTATTCTGTCGGCGATTCGGTGAGAATTATCGACGGTCCGCTTGAGGACTGTGTTGGTGTTGTAGACGAGTTGAACACCGACGAAAATTATGTCCGCGTCATCGTTTCGATGTTCGGACGCGAAACGCCTGTCGAGCTTGAGCTGGCTCAGGCAGAGCTTTTGGAAGACTGACGATAAATCGCCATACGGCTTTTTATTGGGAACACCCGTTCCCTGTGGGAGGAAACCCTACACAGTGGCGTTCCGCAATTTACCACGAATTTTGGAGGTGCAAACACAATGGCTCAAAAGGTAGTAGGCTTAATTAAGCTGCAGATCCCTGCCGGAAAGGCTACTCCGGCACCGCCTGTTGGTCCGGCACTCGGTCAGCACGGCGTAAACATTGTTGCGTTCACAAAGGATTTCAATGAGCGTACGAAGAATGACATCGGTCTTATCATCCCTGTTGTTATCACAGTATATGCCGACCGTTCGTTCTCTTTCATTACAAAGACTCCGCCTGCGGCTGTCCTTCTGAAGAAGGCTTGCGGCATTGAGAGCGGCTCAGGCGTACCCAACAAGACAAAGGTCGCGAAGATCACCAAAGAGCAGGTCGCAAAGATCGCCGAGCAGAAGATGCCCGACCTCAACGCCGGCTCACTGGATGCTGCCATCAGCATGATCGCGGGTACTGCGAGAAGCATGGGTATCACAGTAGTTGACTAATTTTATTCCGGGTGGGAGGAATTTTCCGCTTGACCACCTAAATATGGAGGAAAACTGATGAAACACGGTAAGAAATATGTCGACGCTGCTAAGCTCGTTGACAAGACTAAATTATATGAGACAAGCGAGGCTCTGGATACCGTCATCAAGACTGCCACTGCCAAGTTTGACGAAACCGTTGAGCTTCACGTAAAGCTCGGCGTCGACAGCCGTCACGCTGACCAGCAGGTCAGAGGCGCTGTTGTTCTCCCCAACGGTACCGGTAAGAACGTAAGAGTTCTCGCCATCTGCAAGGGCCCCAACGAGGAGCTTGCAAAGGAAGCAGGCGCTGACTACGTAGGCGCTGAGGACATGACCCAGAAGATCCAGCAGGAAAACTGGATGGACTTCGACGTGCTCATCACCACTCCCGATTGCATGGGTCTGGTCGGCCGTCTCGGTAGAATCCTCGGTCCCCGCGGTCTGATGCCGAACCCCAAGGCAGGTACCGTTACTCCCGACATCGCGAAGGCGATCAAGGAAGCCAAGGCAGGTAAGATCGAGTACCGTCTTGACAAGACCAACATCATCCACTGCCCCATCGGCAAGGTCAGCTTCGGCACTCAGAAGCTCAATGAGAACCTCGACACTCTCATGGACGCTATCGTAAAGGCGAAGCCCGCTGCCGCAAAGGGTCAGTACATCCGTTCCGTTGCCGTTACTTCTACCATGGGTCCCAGCGTAAGACTGAACCCCACCAAGTTCGGCGCGTAAGCGGCAAGCTTATTTCCGTTTGCAACAGGCGGGAAAACTCCCGCCTGTTCAAAATAAAAGCAGTTCTAAAGACAGTAGGTGCGTATGCGTAAAGAGAAATCTGCCTGCCGAGGAAAGTGCAATTACTTCAGTATTTGTCAACTGTCCGAGGTGCGCGCTTCGGACGGTTTTTTTATGAACTGCGATATAAAATTATATCGGAGGTGAATTTTTTGCCCAGTCAGACTGTTTTAGAGCAAAAGAAAGCCATTGTTGCTGAGCTTTCCGAGAGACTCAAGAGCTCCATCACAGGTCTTGTAGTCAGCTACAAGGGTATCAACACGGAGGACGACACCAAGCTCAGAAAGGAGCTTCGTGAGAACGACGTTAAGTATACCGTTGTGAAGAACACTCTTCTCGCGCGTGCGTGCGATGAAGCAGGTCTCGAGGACCTCAAGCCCGTTCTTGAGGGTACTACCGCTCTGGCGACAAGCGACAGCGAGTATGCTGCCGCAGCGAGAATCCTCTGCAAGTACGCAAAGGATCACGAGAATTTCAAGGTGAAGTCAGGTTATCTTGACGGCGCTGTGATCGACATGGATACCATCACCAGTCTTTCCAAGCTGCCCGCCAGAGACGTTCTTCTCGCAAACGTACTCGGCGCGTTCCAGGCGCCCATCGCCGCTTTTGCGCGCGTTATGCAGGCTGTTGTTGACGAGGGTGGCTTTGACGCCTGCCTCGAGAAGAAAGCAGCCGAAGCAGCTCCTGCTGAAGAAGCAGAGGCTCCCGCTGCGGAATAATTTCCGCGTACTGATTTGAATTATTACTACTTAATATTGGAGGTAAATTACAATGGCATCAGAGAAAATCACTGCTATTATTGAAGAATTAAAGGGCCTCACCGTTCTCGAGCTTTCCGAGCTCGTACACGCTGTTGAGGATGAGTTTGGTGTAAGCGCTGCTGCTGCAGTTGCTGTTGCAGGTCCCGTTGACGGCGGCGCTGCTGCTGCGGCTGTACAGACCGAGTTTGACGTTATCCTCAAGAGCGCAGGCTCCGGCAAGATCGGCGTTATCAAGGTTGTTCGTGAGATCACAGGTCTCGGCCTGAAGGAAGCGAAGGCTCTCGTAGACGGCGCTCCCAAGGCTGTTAAGGAGCAGGTTTCCGAGGATGAGGCTAACACCATCAAGGAGAAGCTCGAGGCTGCAGGCGCTGAGGTTGAGATTAAGTAATTTAATCCCCAAACGCTTTTTCACAAAAAGAATCGGTCAGAGGAAGGATTTCCTTTCTCTGACCTTTTGTTTTAAATAATGAAGCCGCCGTTTACGCCGAGGATTTGTCCCGTGATGAATTTCGCTTTGTCGGAACAGAGATATACAGCCGCGTCCGCGATGTCCTCGGGTGTTCCGAGGATATTGAGCGGCGTTTCCTCTTTGAGTGCTTGTACGGTTTCCTCGTCAAAGTCTTTCATCATATCGGTCATGACGACGCCGGGAGCGATACAGTTTACGCGGATATTGGACAGCCCGACTTCCTTGGCAAGCGCCTTTGTTAAGCCGATCACGCCTGCCTTTGCCGCGCTGTAGTGCACCTCGCAGGACGCGCCGACCTGTCCCCACATCGAGGAGATGTTGAGAATCACGCCGCTGTGCGAGGGTATCATGTAACGCTTCAGCGCTTCCTGACAGCAGTAGAACACGCCGCTGAGGTTGGTGCTTATCATGCTGTTCCAGTCGTTGTCCGTGATGTCCGTAAACAGCTTCTGCTGTGCGATTCCCGCGTTGTTGACGAGAAGTTCCAATGAGCCGAGAGCGTCGTCAACCGCGTCAAACAGGCGGCTGACGGATGCCCTGTCGCTCACATCCGCCTGAACAGCAATCGCCCTGACTCCGTATTGATTGCGGAGGCCGGCGGCAAGCTGTTCGGCTTTTTCTTTTTTGGAATGGTAATGAACGGCGACGCCGCAGCCCTCGCGGGCAAACGCTTTGCAGAGCGCGGTGCCGATGCCGCCTGCGCCGCCTGTAATCAATACGTTTTTCATTATTTCTTCTTGAAGCCGTCCTTGAGGCTCACGCTGCGGTTAAATACCAGATGCTCGGGAGAGCTGTCCTTGTTGTCCACGCAGAAGTAGCCCAGACGCATGAACTGGAAGCTCTTGGGAGCAACCGCGGTTTCGAGGTTCTTCTCCGCCTTGCAGCCCGTCAGCACCTCGAGGGAGTGCGGGTTGAGGAAGTCGAGGAAGTTTCTGTCGCCCACGTCGGGGTCGGGAACGGTAAAGAGGTTGTCGTAGAGTCTGACCTCCGCGTCGGCGCAGTTCGCCGCGTCGACCCAGTGGATGGTGCCGCGTACCTTTCTGCCGTCGGGAGTATTGCCGCCGCGTGTTTCGGGGTCGTAGGTCGCATAGACGGCTGTAACATTGCCGTCCGCGTCCTTTTCGCAGCCCGTGCACTTGACGATATAGGCGGATTTCAGACGCACCTCGTTGCCGGGATACAGGCGCTGATATTTCTTGATGGGTACCTCCATGAAGTCGTCCTGCTCGATCCAGCACTCACGGGAGAAGGTGACCTCTCTGGTGCCGTCCTCGGGACGGTTGGGGTTGTTCTCGACCGAGAAGCTCTCGCTCTGTCCCTCGGGATAGTTGGTGATGATCAGCTTGACGGGACGCAGCACGCACATGGTTCTCTCTGCGGTCTCGTTGAGGTGGTCGCGCAGGCAGTGCTCAAGGAAGCTGTATTCGACGATGGAGTTGACCTTGGAAACGCCGATCTGGTCGATGAATGAACGGATGGACTTCGGCGTATAGCCGCGTCTGCGCAGACCGCAGAGCGTCGGCATTCTCGGGTCGTCCCAGCCGCTGACGTAGTTCTCCTCAACAAGCGCGCGGAGTCTGCGCTTGGACATGACGGTGTTGTTGATGCCCAGACGCGCAAATTCGATCTGACGCGGCTTGCAGGGTGCGGAGATGTTTTCGATCACCCAGTCATAGAGTGGACGGTGCGCCTCGAACTCGAGCGAGCAGAGGCTGTGGGTGATACCCTCGAGCGCGTCCTCGATCGGATGCGCAAAGTCGTACATCGGGTAGATGCACCACTGATCGCCCGTGCGGTGATGGTGCATGCGGTTGATGCGGTAGATGACGGGGTCGCGCATGTTGAAGTTGCCCGAAGCGAGGTCGATTTTGGCGCGGAGCGTCATGCTGCCGTCGGGGAATTCTCCCGCTCTCATGCGGGCGAACAGGTCAAGGCTCTCCTCGATCGGACGGTCGCGGTAGGGGCTTTTCGCGGGCGTCTGTGTGTCGCCGCGGTACTCGCGCATCTGCTCGGGCGTCAGCTCGCAGACATAGGCGAGACCCTTTTGAATCAGCTCGACCGCGAAGTCATACATCTGCTCAAAGTACTCGGACGCGTAGAAGAAGCGGTCGTCCCAGTGGAAGCCCAGCCACGCGATATCCTCTTTGATCGCGTCGACGTACTCGACGTCCTCCTTGGTGGGGTTGGTGTCGTCCATGCGCAGGTTGCAGATGCCGCCGAATTTCTCTGCGGTCGCGAAGTTGATGCAGACTGCCTTGGCGTGTCCGATGTGGAGGTATCCGTTCGGCTCGGGAGGGAAACGGGTGTGAACCTTTTTGCCCTCATATCTGCCGCCCTCGGCGATATCCTCCTCGATAAAATCGTGAATGAAGTTACCTGTCATAACCTCGTTGTTGTTTTCCATGTTCTTATGCCTCCGTGTTCAGCTTGTCCAGACCGATTTCCAGTCTTTTGAGGGATTCCTCTCTGCCGAGGATATCCAGAATTTCAATCGCGCCGCCGGGTGTGACGGTCTTTCCTGCCGCCGCGATGCGCACAGGCCACATGACCGTGCCGTTTTTCAGTCCCTTTTCGGCCGCCATATCGATCAGGCAGTCGTGCACCGCGTCCGCTGTCCAGTCGGGAAGCGCTTTCAGGCGCTCGTATGCCTCTTTCAGTACCACGGGCGCGTTTTCAAGGTTGGTCTTGCTCTTCTTGTTGACGAAAAGCTCTTTTCCATATTCAGGCAGCTCCGCAAAGAAATCGAGCATCCCGGGAATCTGCGTGAGCTGCGTGGTGCGCTTCTGCAGGATAGCCGCGAATTTCTCAAACGGCATTTCCTTTTCGCCGAATACCTGCTTGTAGTACGGCATTGCGACGGCGGTGAATTCCTCCGCGGTCATCGCTTTGAGATACTCGCCGTTGAACCAGCTGAGCTTGTCGTAGTCAAAGACGGACGGGCTTTTGCTGATGCCGCTGATGTCAAACGCCTTTTCCAGCTCGGAAAGGGTGAAAATCTCCTGATTGTCCTTCGGGCACCAGCCGAGCAGGGCGATGTAGTTGATGATCGCCTGCGGCAGATAGCCGTCGTCGATGAGATCATAGAAGCCCGTCGCGCCGTGACGCTTCGAGAGCTTCGAGACGTTGCCGTCCGCGTCCTTGCCCATGATCAGGGGCAGGTGGATATAGGTGGGAATCTCCCAGCCGAACGCTTCATAGAGCAGGTTGTATTTGGGGGTGGAGCTGAGGTACTCGCTGCCTCTGACGACGTGGGTGATGCCCATGGTGTGGTCGTCAATGACGTTCGCGAAGTTATAGGTGGGATAGCCGTCGGTCTTGATCAGGATCTGATCCTGCAGCTCGCTGTTCTCGACGGTGATGTCGCCGAATACCGCGTCGGTGAAGGTGGTGCTGCCCTCGGTGGGCATTTTCTGACGGATGACGTAGGGAACGCCCTCCGCGAGCAGGCGGTCGATTTCCTCCTGCGGCAGGTCGCGGCAGTGTCTGTCATAGCCGCCGCCCACGGTTTCATTCTGTATCTTTTCCAGTCGCTCCTTGGAGCAGAAGCAGCGGTATGCCTTGCCCTCGGCGATGAGCTGCTCGGCGTAGGGCAGGTACATATCCTTGCGCTCGGACTGGACGTAGGGGCCGAAGCCGCCGCCGATATCGGGGCCTTCGTCGTGCTGCAGACCAGCGAGCTTCAGCGTGTTATAGATAAAGTCCACGGCGCCCTCCACAAGGCGCTCGCGGTCGGTGTCCTCAATGCGGAGAATAAATTTGCCGCCCTGTGATTTGGCGACAAGATATTCATACAGCGCTGTTCTCAGGTTGCCGACGTGCATGAAGCCCGTCGGACTCGGCGCATAACGCGTTCTGACTGTCATAATTATCAACCCTCTTGTTTTTTAGTATACCTAATCATTATAGCACACTTTTTCCGGAAGTACAAGCGGTTTTCTGTTGATGCTGCAACTGCGCAATATCTCGCCGATACTTCGCAAAAAAAAAGATTGTAACATGGAAAAAATTGTGATATAATATAAAATGGAGCATTTTTTGAAATGATAACAGAAACTATATGTAAGGGGTAATCATTATGGCTGAAATCAAAGCATTCCGCGGTATGCGCTATGACACCGAAAAAGCGGGCAAGCTCGAGGAGCTGTGCTGTCCGCCGTACGACATCATCAGTGAGAAGGAACGCAAGGCGTTTATCGCGCAGAACAAGTACAACGTCATCCGTCTGGAGCTTCCGCGTGAGGGTGAGGACGTTTACCGCACCGCAGGGGAGGTGCTCGACAAGTGGCGTGAAGCCGGTATCCTGATTCATGAGGAGAAGCCCGCGCTCTATATCTATGAGGAGGAGTTCAACGCCTATAATCAGCGCAAGAGCATCAAGGGACTGATCGCGCGCGTGAAGGTCGAGGAGTTCTCCAAGGGTGTGATCCTGCCGCATGAGTTCACGCTTTCCAAGGCGAAGGCAGACCGTTTTGAGCTGATGAAGGCGACCAACTGCAACTTCAGCCAGATTTACGCGCTCTATATGGACGAAACTCACACGACGCTCGATACCCTCGAGGAATACTCTCAGGGCAAGCCCGACGCGCAGTTTACCGACGACGATCAGATCACGCACCGCCTGTGGATCGTGACCGACGAGGCGGTCATCGCGAAGCTGACGGCTGACTTTACCGACAGAAAGCTCTATATCGCGGACGGTCACCACCGCTACGAAACCGCGCTCAACTACCGCAACTACTGCCGTGAAAACGGCATTTCCAAGGAGGGAGACGCGCAGGACTATCAGATGATTTACCTGATGGATATGGAGCATCCCGGATTAGTTGTATTCCCGACCCACCGTCTGGTGCGCGGCTTGAAGGGCTTCGACCGCGACGTGATTCTTGACGGCTGCGAGCAGTATTTTGATATCAAGGCGTTTGACAGCGTGAGCAACATGAATGTCGCGCTTGCCGAGCAGTATCAGAAGGGCAACAAGGCGTTTGCGTTCTACTGCGGCAGAGGCGAGTGGTACCTGCTCGTGCTCCGTGACCTCGCGGTCATGGACGAGGCGCTGCCTGATTTGAGCGAAGCGTCCCGTCAGCTCGACGTCAGCGTGCTGCATACCCTGATTCTCGAGCGCATCCTCGGTATCGACAAGAAGAACATGGCGGAGCAGCGCAACCTGACCTACACCAAGTTCTTTGAGGAGGCGATTCTGGGCGTGGACAAGGGCGAGTTCCAGTGCTCGTTTATCCTCAACCCGACCCGCGTCACCGAGATCCGCGACGTCGCCGCCGAGGGTGAGAAGATGCCGCAGAAATCCACCTACTTCTACCCCAAGATGATCACGGGTATGGTGATGAACGATATCAGTGTCGACTAAATGAACATTCTTGTACTCTTTACAGGCGGAACGATCGCCTGCTCGCGTTCGGACGGCGCGCTTTCTCCCGATGCGGACAACTCTTATGCGCTTTTGCAGCGTTTTGATAGCGCGGACGTGCGTTTCACGACCGCAAGCCCATATTTTGTTTTGAGCGAAAACCTCGGCACGGCGCATCTGCGTCGGCTGTATGACTGCCTGACAGGATATGATTTGTCCTGCTTCGACGGCGTGATTATCGCTCACGGCACCGATACGCTCGCCTATACCGCGGCGTATCTCTCGCTGCGGCTCGGGCTTTGCGATACGCCCGTGGTGCTGGTTTCGGCGGCGTATCCGCTCTCGGACAGCCGCACCAACGGCTTTGTCAATCTGAATGGCGCGCTGGATTTTATCCGCGCGGGCAAGGGCAAGGGTGTGTTTGTCAGCTACCAAAACGACGGCGAGAATCTCAAAATCCATCGGGGATGCTTGATCTTGCCGCATCTGCCGTATAATGACAGCGTCCGCAGCGTGTTTGACATGTATTATGCGGAGGTTGTTGACGGAAACGTGCTGCGCAATCCCGATTTTCGGGAGCCTGACCTCAATGTATATCCCGACAGGGGAGAGGATAAAAGCGTTCTCTGGCTGCGTGCGCATCCGTCCATGACATTGCCGCCGCTCAATGATATTGACGCGGTGCTGTTCGAGGGCTATCATTCGGGCACGCTGCCGACGGACGACGCGGATTTTATTGCGTTCTGTATGCAGGCGCGTGAAAAAAATATTCCGCTTTACCTCACAGGCGCGAGAGAGGGCTTTGACTACGCCAGCAAGCAGGCGTTTGATAAGCTCGGTATCAGGACGATGCCGCCTGTTTCTCCCGCGTGCTGTTATTTCATATTAAAAGCATAAAAAGAACAACCCGCTCATACGAGCGGGTTGCTTTTATATGGGTGGCAGAATTACTGATAATCAAATACATTCGCCCAGTTGAGGAGGAACTCTCTCTCCTCGGGGTTGCCCTTGACGGACTGCGAAGCCGCGACGATCGGCATCCATGCGTTGACATACTGGCGCGCGGTGTCGGTCTTTTCGCAGAACAGCTTCAGATACTTTTCCGCAAGCTCCTTGTCGCCCTTGAGACAGAACAGCAGATAGGTTCTCGCCGCGTCAGCCGCACCGTTGCCCTGTGTGGCGTGCGACCAGTCGAGAATATAGGGTACGCCCTCGGGAGTGATGATCACGTTGGAGGGATTGAAGTCGCCGTGGCAGACCTTGCTGTGCTTCTTCATCGAAGCAAGACGGGTGTGCAGCTCATAGCGCGTTGTCGCGTCGAGGTCGGTCTGGCTGATTTTGTCCTGCATCTTGTCCTTGAGCCTTTTGAGCAGCGGACATTTCTTGCTCAGGATATCCTTCTGGATATCGACAAAGAGGTTGAGGTACTCATCGAGCTTGTCGGGATTCTCGTCCATCAGCTCCTGCAGCGTCTTACCCTCGATGTAATCGGAGATGATCGCCCACTTGCCGTCGATCTTGGTGACTTCCTCGATTTTGGGGATGTTCAGACCCGTTTCCTCAACGCGCGCCTGATTGAGCGCCTCGTTGAGAATGTCGGACTTGGGGAAGGACTCGTCAAAAACCTTGGCGCACAGGTCGCCGTCTCTGTAAATAACCTTGTGCTTTCTTTCCGCCAGTACGGTATCGAATTTCATCTTGCATTCCCCTTTCTTTATACAGTTTCGGAATTATTGCCGTAGTAGGCATTGAGGTACATCTGCTTGATTTCGCTGATAAGCGGATATCTGGGATTCGCGCCCGTGCACTGGTCGTCAAACGCCTGCTCGGTCATCTCGTCGAGCGTCGCGAGGAAGCTCTCCTCACTTACGCCGTAGTCGGCGATGGTTGCCTTGATGCCGACGCGCGCCTTGAGGTCGTTGATACCCTTGATCAGGTTCTCCACGCTCTCCTTGTCGTCCTTGCCGCCGAAGCCGAGGAACTGCGCGATCTCCGCGTAGCGTTCGAGGGTGTGGGGATGGTCATACTGCGCGAAGGTGCCCATCTTGGCGGGAGCCTCGACGGAGTTGAAGCGGATGACCTGCTCGAGCATGAGGGCGTTGGCGACGCCGTGCGCGATATGGTGGAACGCGCCGAGCTTGTGCGCCATGGAGTGGCAGACGCCGAGGAAGGCGTTGGCAAACGCCATACCTGCCATAGTTGCCGCGTGCGCGACCTTCTCACGCGCGACAGGCTCATTCATGCCGTTGTCATAGCACGCGGGCAGGTACTCAAAGATGACCTTGAGCGCCTTGAGCGCGAGACCGTCGGTGAAGTCGGTCGCCATGACGGAGGCGTAAGCCTCGAGAGCGTGGGAGACCGCGTCGATACCCGAAGCGGCGGTCAGTCCCTTGGGACCGCTCATCATGTTGTTCGCGTCGACGATCGCCATATTCGGCAGCAGCGCGTAGTCAGCGAGCGGATACTTGATGCCGCTCTCCTGATCGGTGATGACCGCGAAGGGCGTTACCTCGGAGCCTGTGCCCGAGGAGGTGGGGATCGCGACGAAATATGCCTTTTCGCCCATCTTGGGGAAGGTGTAGATTCTCTTGCGGATGTCGATGAAGCGCATCGCCATGTCGCGGAAATCTACGTCGGGATGCTCATACAGCACCCACATGATCTTAGCAGCGTCCATTGCGGAGCCGCCGCCGAACGCGATGATCACGTCGGGGTTGAAGCTGCGCATTGCTTCTGCGCCCTTTTGGGCAGAGATCAGGGACGGGTCAGGCTCAACGTCCGCGAAAGTGGTGTAGGTGATGCCCATTTCGTTGAGCTTATCGGTGATCGGCTTGAGATAGCCGTTTTTATACAGGAAGGAGTCCGTGACAAGGAAGGCTCTCTGCTTGCCCATGACGTCGCCCAGTTCCTGCAGCGCGACGGGCATGCAACCTCTCTTGATGTAGACCTTCTCGGGTGCTCTGAACCAAAGCATATTCTCTCTCCTCTCGGCAACGGTCTTGATGTTGAGCAGGTGCTTCACGCCGACGTTCTCGGAAACGGAGTTGCCGCCCCAGGAGCCGCAGCCCAGCGTGAGCGAGGGAGTGAGCTTGAAGTTATACAGATCGCCGATACCGCCGTGTGAGGAGGGCGTATTGACGAGGATACGGCAGGTTTTCATCGCCGCAGCGAAAATATCGATTTTGTCTCTCTCGTTGACCGCGTCAACATAGAGGGAGGAGGTGTGGCCGTAGCCGCCGTCCGCGACGAGCTGTTCCGCCTTTGCGACAGCGTCCTCGAAGCTTGTCGCCTTGTACATCGCGAGAACGGGGCTGAGCTTCTCGTGCGCGAATTCCTCGCTGATGTCGACGCTCTCGACCTCGCCGATCAGGATCTTGGTCGATTCGGGAACCTCAACGCCCGCGAGCTTCGCGATGGTGACGGGCTTCTGACCGACGATCCTCGCGTTCAGCGAGCCGTTGATGATGATGGTCTTGCGCACCTTTTCGGTTTCCTCGTCGTTGAGGAAGTAGCAGCCGCGTGTCGCGAATTCCTTCTTGACCGCGTCGTAGACCGGCTCTTCCACGATGACGCTCTGTTCGGACGCGCAGATCATGCCGTTATCAAAAGTTTTGGAGTGGATAATCGAGTTGACCGCAAGCAGGATGTCGGCGCTCTGCGTGATGATCGCGGGCGTATTGCCTGCGCCTACGCCCAGAGCGGGCTTGCCGCTGGAGTAAGCCGCCTTGACCATTCCGGGACCGCCTGTCGCGAGGATGCAATCGGATTCCTGCATCAGCATGTTCGTCAGCTCGAGCGATGGAACGTCGATCCACGAGATGATGCCCTCGGGAGCGCCTGCCGCGACCGCAGCCTCGAGCACGATCTTCGCAGCGGCGATAGTGCTCTTCTTAGCGCGGGGATGGGGGCTGATGATGATGCCGTTGCGGGTTTTCAGGCAGATCAGCGCCTTGAAAATCGCCGTGGAGGTCGGGTTGGTGGTCGGGATGACCGCGCCGATCACGCCGATAGGCTCGGCAATCTTGATGGTGCCGTAGACCTTGTCCTCCTCGATCACGCCGCAGGTCTTGGTGTCGCGGTAGGTGTTGTAGATGTATTCCGAGGCAAAGTGGTTCTTGATCACCTTGTCCTCGACAACGCCCATGCCTGTTTCCTCCACTGCCATCTTGGCAAGCGGAAGTCTTTCACGGCTCGCGGCGGTGGCAGCCGCGAGGAAAATCGCGTCTACCTGTTCCTGACTGTAGGTGGCAAATTCCTTCTGCGCCGCCTTGACGCGGGCAAGCGCTTCTTCAAAGGATTCTACGCTCTCTACGATCGGATACTCTTTTGTACTCATAATATCCACCTCTTGAATCAATTATTTAAGGCTAATCAGAAAGATATCAGCCGATGGTTACATAGGTGAGGTTGTGTTCCTGTGCGTAGGTCTCGGCATAGGAGCCTTCGATGACCTTGAGAACCAGATCCGACGGACACTCGTTGAACGCGTTCTTCGCGATGCTGGTGATGGTCGCGGGAATGGTGACCTCCTTGAGGTTCGGGCACTGGTGGAACATAAACTCAGGCAGCTCGGTCAGGTTCTCGCTCTCGGGGATGACGATTGTCTTCAGACCGGATGCGCTGAACGCGAACGGCTCGATGCTCTTGAGCGATGTGGGAAGCTCGATAGTCTCGAGGCTCATGCAGTAGAAGAACGCGTTGGTGCCGAGGTGCTCGAGGTTCGAGGACAGCTTGATGCTCGAGAGATTTTTGTTGCTCGCGAACGCATAGTCCTGAATATCGGTAACGGTGTCGGGAACAGTGACAGTCTTGATGCCGTCATTGTCAAACACGCTGTGGCCGATGGTGGTGACCGTGTAGTTCTTGTAGGTGTCGGGAATCACAACGTCGGACAGTGAGCCGTAATAACGGGTGATCATCAGCTCGTTGCCGTTGATGATATAAAAACCGAAGGTATCGTCCTTGAGGTCAGGCTGTGTCGCTACTACCTGATAGCTGGACTTGCTTTCCTGATTCTTGCCTTTGCTGCCGTTGCAGCCGCAGCCTGAAATAGCGGCGGCGGAAACTACACCGAAGGTGCAGGCGAGTAATGCGCAAATGATTCTTTTCATGTCATACAATCCTTTCTTTTGCCGCTCCGACTGACTGTGTTAATATTTTAACATGATTGTTAAATGTTTGTCAATCTCTTTTTACGGGAGCGGGACAATTTTGATATAAAGTACAATAACGGAGACGCATACAAATGTTTTTTATCCGTTTTTAGAAAGCAAAAGCAACATACTTTCACTATACCTAATATATAATACCATACCCACCCCCGAAAGTAAAGTATTTTTCTTTTAAATCGCGGACTGGGGTTTTTTATGGAGGTTACCGTTCGTTTACGCGGGAGAATTTCATCAGACTCTGACGAATCCTGATTCTCATGGAATCGCTTTTGCGTACAAATAAAAACGGTTGAAAAAACGGTTGCAATCACCGGCGAATATGCTATAATAAAGAGGTTAACGTGATTTTGAGAAAAGGGATTTGGAATGGAACGCTATCTTGATTATTTCCGTGAGGAACATCTGGACGTACTGATGCAGAAAAAGCTGTTTTCGGGCATGACGCACGATGAAATCAAAAGCTTTATCTTTTTTGCGAAGCCGCTTTATGTGAAGCTCTATGAGGGACAGAGCTTGCAGCTGGAGTATGAGTATTTCAACATGATGGGCTTGGTCATATCAGGCGCGATGCATGTGTTCAGCGTGAGCTACGACGGCAACCGCACCCTGATGCGCTCTATGAAGAACGGCGAAGCAGGCGGTGTGCTTTGCTCGCTGATCGACTACCGCAGATATCTGATTGAATTAGTCGCCTATCAGGACGCTGAAATGATTATGTTTTCCGCCGACGCGGTATTTCAGACGGAAGGTACCATCGTAGTACCGCAGCACAAGATCCTTGTCAACATCATTCAGAGCCAGCGGGAGATGTATCTCGATATGGCGGAGCACCTTGCGATCCTCTCACAGCGCACGGTGAGAACCAAAATCCTGCGTTTTCTGCGCTATTACTCGGAGATGAACAACAGTCTGGAGTTCAAGGTGCCGTATACACGTGAAGGTCTGGCGGATTATCTGGCGGTTGACAGGGCGTCGCTTTCCCGTTCTCTGGGGGCGATGCGTGACGAGGGCGTGATTGAATTTGACCGCGGTTCTTTCAAGGTGCTGGAAGAAGATAAGCTGTATGATAATTAAACCGATGCATGCTTGTTTTTTGAGGTGAGTGTATGACATATCTGGAATTATTTCTGATCGCGGTCGGACTATCAATGGACGCGTTCGCGGTTTCCATTTGCAAGGGCTTGTCCGTCAGGCAGCTCAAGCCGCATCATGCGATGATCGCGGGAGGCTATTTCGGCGGCTTTCAGGCGCTGATGCCCGTTATCGGATGGCTGCTCGGCAGGCAGTTTGAGAGCCTGATCAAGAACATCGACCACTGGATCGCGTTCGTACTGCTCGCGCTGATTGGCGCGAATATGATCCGCGAGGCGGTCAAGAACGAGGAGGAGAATCTCAACGACTCCTTTTCACCGCGCACGATGCTGCCGCTTGCCGTCGCGACGAGTATCGACGCGCTCGCGGTCGGCGTCACGTTCGCTTTTCTCGACGTTGAGATCGTTCCCGCTGTTTCGATGATCGGTGTGACGACGTTCGTTCTCTCGGCGGTCGGCGTCAAGATCGGCAACGTGTTCGGCGCGAAGTATAAGTCAAAGGCAGAGCTGGTCGGCGGCATCGTCCTCGTCATCATGGGCGTGAAAATTTTGATCGAGCATCTGTTTTTCGCAGATTAAAAAAGGAACCGCTTCCAATCGGAAGCGGTTCTTCATTTTATGCGGATAGCTTAGTCTTTCCAGACGATCTCGTCCTCGACAAAGCCTTTCTTCTTCTTTGCCGCGATAACCGCCTTTGCGATAAAGCCGCTCGCAAATACCAGAGCGGAAACAACCCAGCCCGCGATGACTTGTGCCCAGATGGGATAGCCGCCGTAGCTGCCGCCGTTGATGCCGAACAGGCTGATCATATTCCATGTAAAGAGCGCGACCAGCAGAACGGGGGACGCGAACTTGATGGAAGCCGCGAACCAGACGAAGGGCATCTTGAAGCGCTTCGCGTTTCTGTTGACCTCGTCGAGCACCTTGCGGAGGTTGAACGTCCAGCCGATGGCGATGCACTCGAGCACGCCGATCAGAATCAGGTTGACCGAGTTTGCCCAGTTGTCCACGATATCGAGCCATGCAAGACCTGCCTGCGTAACGAATACGATGGAGATCAGACCGCTGATAGCGCAGATCGCGATGGTGACGGTCTTGGGCTTGAGGTGGAACTTGTCGGAAACAGAAGCCGAGATACCCTCGACGATCGAGAACGCCGAGTCGATCGCGAGCGTAATGAGCATCAGATAGAAGATAGCGCCGAATATCGCGTTGAACACGCCGCTGCCCGTCAGGTTGACGATAGCGGTCGGATAGACGAAGAACGCGGTGCCGATGCCGCTTGCGGTGATGTCGCCGAGCATGCCGGTGCCGCCCATGGTGGAGAACATGACGATACCCGAAAGAACGCTGACCGCCATGTCGGAGAACGCGATGATCATCGCGTCAGCCGCGATATCCGCGTCGTCGCCGACGTAGGAGCCGTAGGCGAACATGATCGCCATCATGATTGACAGACTGTAGAATACCTGACCAATCGCGTCAACCCAGAGCGTCGGGTCAGAGAAAGCGCTCGGGTCGGGAACGAACAGCATCTTGATGCCGTCCATCGCGCCGGGCATGGTGCAGCCCTTGACCGCCATAATGAGCAGCAGGATAACGGGTGCGAAAACCGTGAACTTGACGACCTTGCCGACCGACTTCGCGCCGTTGCGGATGCAGTAGAAAATCAAGCCCCACGCAACCAGCAGGCAAACCAGCACGATACCGGGGATATTATAGCCCTCAACGGCGCCTGTAGTCTGGGTCAGCTGTGAGAACAGCCCTGCCGCTGCCTCATTGTTGCCCGTCATGCCCGCGAACTGCCACGAGTTGACGAACATCAGAATGACCCACGCGAATACGACCGAGTAGTAGCAGACGATAACAAACGCGTTGGACGTCGCTGCCCAGCCGACAAATTCCCACTTCTTGCCGATGCCGCGCATGGATTCGATCGCGCCGCGGCGGAATTTTCTCGAAACCGAGATCTCCATCATCAGCAGCGGGATACCCATCACCAGCATCGCCAGCAGGTAGACGACCAGAAAGGTGCCGCCGCCGTGCTTTGCCGCGAGTCCGGGGAAGCGCCACGCGTTACCGAGTCCGACCGCAGAACCGACTGCGGCAAGGATGAAGGTAAGACGGGAGCCCCACATACCTCTTTTTTCCATTTTTATCTCTCCTTTTTTGTCCCTTTTTGGAATTTGCGGAACATTAAATCATATTATAGCACAAGTGACATAACATGTGCAATATCTATTGAAAAAATTGTTGGCAAAGTTTATAATATATACATAATTGAAAACAGACAGGAGACTTTCAGAATGAAAAAGATAATGGTTTACGATTCTCTCGGAGACAGAGCGGCGTTTGCGGAGAAGTTGGGCGTATGATTCGGGTCGATTTGATAACGGGCTTTCTCGGAGCAGGCAAGACGACCTTTATCCAAAAATATGCCGCCTATCTGCTGCGTCAGGGCAAAAAGGCGGGCATCGTGGAGAACGATTACGGCGCGGTGAATGTGGATACCATGCTGCTGCAGGAGCTGGAGCGTGACGGCTGCATCATCGAGAGCGTCGCGGGTGCGTGCGACGCGGATTGCCACCGCAGGCGCTTCAAGACAAAGCTGATCGCGCTCGGTATGAGCGGCGTCGACCGCGTGCTGATCGAGCCGTCGGGCGTGTTCGACGCGGACGAGTTCTTTGACGCGCTCTATGAGCCGCCGCTCGACCGCTGGTACGAGATCGGCAGTGTGATCGCGATTGTGGACGCGCAGCTCGAGGAGAATCTCTCCGACCACTCGGAATATCTCCTTGCCTCTCAGGTCGCGAACGCGGGCGCGGTACTGCTGAGCAGGGCGGCTGACGCGTCGGAGGAAGATATGATTCGCACGACAGACCACCTCAACCGCGCGATGGAGAGCGTCGGCTGCTCACGGCGTTTCGGAAGCGACGTGATCGCCTGCGACTGGGATGATCTGACCGACGCGGATTTTGCGCGCATCATGGACAGCGGCTATCTCCCCGAGAGCTATGTCAAACGGCACGAAGCGCTTGACGGCGCTTACCGCTCGCTGTATTTCCTCAACCGGTCGCTGACCGCGGGCGAAGCAAAAGAAAAAGCGCAAAGACTCCTTAACGACCCTGACTGCGGCAATGTTTTCCGCGTCAAGGGCTTTGTGAACGACGGCGGCTGGATGCAGCTCAACGCCACGAAAAAAAACCTGAGTCTGACGCCGATCGCGCAGGGGCAGGAGGTCATCATCGTGATCGGTGAGGAGCTGAATGAAGAAAGAATCCGTGATATTGTAGATAATAAGAAGGGCTGACCGCGCGGTCAGCCCTTCCTGTTTTCAAATTTGATAAAGCTTTTCTTCTTGCTCTGTGTATTCTTTTGGGGGTTCTTATTCTTCAGCATCGCGCGTACCTCCTAGATGAACAGGCATTCCGCAGTTTCGCGTTCCGAGGGGATGATGATCCTTTCCTCTGCGACCACGGATTCTGCGGTATCGGTCTTTTTGGTGTCCATTGCAGCCTTTGCTGCTGCGGCTGCGGTTGCAGCGGTCAGTGCGGTTACGGCGATGAATAATAACTTTAACATAATGTGGTCTCCTTTCGGTGCGTTGGATTCGTCTTTTGTTTTGACTGTGACCACAGTATAGCACACGGACTATGACAACATCATGACAAAGATTTTATTTTTCATAAATATTTTTGGCTTTGAAGTAATAAACGCTGTTTTGGTCGATTTTGCCGTCTTTGTCAAGCACGCCGACGTCTTGAAGCGCCTGTATGGTTTCGGTGCAGTCGGGCGATATGACGCCCATATCGGTGTCCTTGTCGTACTGCGTGATGATGCTGCCGAACAGATTCATCAGGAAGCTGCCCGTATCCACGTCCGTGAGAGTGTAGCGGATGTGCAGGTAAAGATCATTGTCCGCACTAGAGGGATTGGTGGTCTTTTCCTCGAGATATCCTGACATCCTGCCGTCGAGACGGTCATAATCCCTGCGGTAGGCTTCCATGACCTTTCTGCGGTCAGATGCCGCCTGTGCCTCGCTGACCTTGCCCTCGACCTCCTCGATATGGATGCCCTCGCTGTAGGAGGAGCCGAAATCATTGTAGCTCTTGTTGCTGACCGCGATGGAGGTGATTTCGTCCGTCTGCGCGTTGAGCAGCGCGCTGTAGTTGCGGTAATAGGTATCGGACGCGACGATTTCATCCACGCCGCTGTAGTCAACAGAGGAGCTGTAGCTGTCGAAAAGGCTGTCGCGTTCCGAATAATAGCGGATAACGGTGTGCCCGTTGTTGAGCTTGTAGGCGACCGCATAGCTGTCGTCTGAAAACAGCTCGGAGGTGATGCCGCTCAAAAACATATTCTCCCACACGCGGGTGAAGCGGTTATCGTCTCCCGTTCGATAGTTGGCGACGACGCTTCGGTGATAGTCCTGAACGCGCTTGATGTTTTCCGCGTCGGTGTAGTCGTCAGCCGCCATCTGCGCGATATTCCAGACGCTTGTCTTGCCCGTGTAGTAGCAGTCGCCAAGCTCGACGACGCCCGCGCTTTTCACGTCCTGCAAAACGGGTACAAAGGCGGTGTAGCCGACGAAATCAAAGAAGCAGAACGCTATCGCCGCAAAGACGGCTGCAGACATCGCGCCGAACGCGATCAGAGTGCGCGGAAAGCGGTTGAGTCCGCGGTAGAAAATGATATGCGCGATCAGATAGGCGGGCACGCTGCCGAGTGTAAAGCCGAAGATGAAGCCGATCAGCGGGAAGCCGAACACATCCAGTCCGCCGAAAACGGTGCCGAGGAACATGCCGATGATGAACGACACAAGCAGCTTGACGAGATAGGCAGGCAGGTAGTAGGCAAACGAGTTCTGGGCGCACTCCGCGGGACGTTTTTTGACCAGCCAGACAGCCAGCGCCAGACACGAGGCGGTAAAAATCAGCCAGTAGAGGATGTTGCTGCCCTCATAAGCTGCCAGCGGATTGAGCGCCTTCATAATGAAGCTGTTATTGTAGAGATTGGTTGGCATGCCGTAGAAAAACGCGCGGATGGTGCCCTTGATGAACAGCGCGGCGATGGGATAGGCGAAGTTGACCGCCACAAAGGCGAGAACCGCATTGACGGTGGTGCCGCAGCAGATGGAAAGCAGCGCATAGAACGAAATGGACGCGATCGCGCCGATGAGCAGCTGAACAAAGACGCCCGCGGTTTCAAGCAGCAGCGGCTGACCGAGACAGAGCGAGATCACCGCGATGATACCGAAGAAAAACAGCGTGGGAACCACCGAGAGCAGATAGGCGGAAACGGTCTTTGCGATGAAGAACGTGCGCCGTCCGATGGGAAGCGCGCCGTACATATCCGCCTTCCGCTTGTTGTGCAGATACGAATAGATGCGGATGGTGTAGATGATCGTGAAAACCGCGTTGAGATAAAAGATGCCGTAGGTCGTGATAAGCTGAAATGCCATCACAGCGTCTTTGAGCTTTTCAAAGTCCAAAGCTTGGGTGTATTCCTCGGTCGCATTTGCAATGCCGAAGGTCAGCGAGAGCGTGAGGACGATAGCGGAGAACACCGTCGCGAGGATCGCGAAAATCAGCAGCGCGCCCGAGCAGTTGCGCAGATCCCACTTGAATACCGTGAAGCCCTTGCGCAGCCTGTCTCTAAAGGATAGTGTTTGTGTCATAGCCTGCCGCCCCCATTTCACTGATAAAGATTTCCTCCAGAGTGAGCGGCATAGCGGAGATATACGCGGGATTCAGCGCGTTCAGACGCGGCATAAACTCCTCCTCCGTTCCTCTGATGGTGACATTGAATACGTTGCCGTTGCGCCATGCGCTCACGACGGGAATGCCCGCGAAGATATTAGGCATGTTGGGCACCTCGCGGAAAGCGACCTGTACCTTGCGGAACTCCATCCGCAGTGAGTCGAGGTCGCGCTCCATGAGCACCCTGCCGCGGTGCATCAGGCAGATGCGGTCGCACAGATCCTCCAGCTCGCGCAGGTTGTGCGAAGCGATGATGACGGTCATCCGATGCTCCGCGACGTGCTCGATCAGGATGCGTTTGAGCAGGTGGCGCACAACAGGGTCGAGACCGTCGAAAATCTCGTCCAGAAACAGGTACTGCGGACGGGTGGACAGCGCCAGAATCAGCGCCGCCTGCCGCTGCATGCCCTTGGACATATTGATGATCTTATCCTTGGTGCCGATCGGGAAAACGGAGCAATAGCGCACATACGCGTCGTCGCTCCAGTTCGGGTACAGCTCGCGGTAGAGCACCGCGGTGTTTTCGATGGTGCTGTTGTTGTAGAAAAACGGAAAGTCGGGAATAAAAAAGCATTCTCCCTTTGCCGCCGCGTCGTCAAACAGCTCGCGTCCGTTGACGGTGATCGAGCCGCTGTCGGCACGGAACACGCCCGCGAGCATGCGCAGCAGCGTTGACTTGCCGCTGCCGTTGCTTCCCACCAGACCGAGCACGGAGCCGTCGGGCACGCGCAGGCTGAGACGGTCTACCGCCATAACCTTTTCAAACCGCTTGGTGAGGTTGTTGATTTCAATCACAGGGTCAAACCTCCTTTTATACGTTGCTATAGGTTTCTTCGAGAATCGCCGCAAGCTCCGCCTTGTCCGCGCCGAAGGTGCAGGCGTCTTGACAGGCTTTGCGGAAAGCGTCCAGCATCAGCCGCTTCTGGGCGGAATCCTCCGCCAGCTTGTCGGTCAGAAAGCTGCCTCTGCCCACGGACGAAAAGATGTAGCCCTGATTTTCCAGCTCGCGGTATGCCTTTGCCGCGGTGTTGGGATTGATGCCCAGCTCCGCCGCGATCACCCGCACGGGCGGCAGCTTGTCTCCGGGCTTGAGTACGCCCGCGGCTGCCAGCTTGATGACGCTCGTCATGAGCTGCTCATATATCGGTTCCCGCGCTGCAAAATCAATTTGAAACATATCGGATCCTCCCTCCGATTCATACAGCATTTTCAGCGCCCGCAATGCGCATAAAAGAAAATGTTGTATTAATCAAAATAATACACTATCATACTAATATATATTTCTTCCCCTGTCAATACTTTTGCTTCGCGGACTATGGATTTTTATGGAGGATTCCGTTCGTTTACGCGGGAGGAGTTCATCAGACTTTTACTAATCCCATTTCTTTAGGAAAGGTTTGTTTTGATTCTTTCCTTACCATCAAACGTCTGACGCGAAAACGCGAGGTTTTACAACACGCCGTGCTATAGTACGCGAATTGACAGCGGGTTCTCACCCGCGCGGGAGATGTTCATCAGACTTAAAATAATCCCATTGCACGAGGAGAGGTTTGTTTGAAACCTCAGTTCACTATCAAACGCTCGTCGCGAAAACGCGAGGTTTCACAATACGCCGTGCTATAGTACGCGAATTGACAGCGGGTTCTCACCCGCCGCGAATTGACAGCGGGTTCATACCCGCCGCGAATTAACAGCGGGTTCATACCCGCCGCGAATTGACAGCTGGTTTATACCCGCCGCGAATTGACAGCGGGTTTATACCCGCCGCGAATTGACAGCGGGTTCATACCCGCTGCGAATCAAAAAAGCGGCATCCAACTTTTTGCTGAATGCCGCCTGTGTCTGTGTTTACTTAAAATATTTCACGCCGCTCTCGAAGATTTTCTGGTCTTTCTCAAACGGTACGTTCTTATATAGATTGTCGCCCTTTCTTTCGCTGTGTCCCATCTTGCCGAGCACTCTGCCGTCGGGTGAGGTGATGCCCTCGATCGCGCAGACAGAGCCGTTGAGGTTGAACGCGATATCGCTCGAGGGCTTGCCGCCGAGGTCGACATACTGGGTGGCGATCTGTCCGTTCGCCGCGAGCTGCTTAACGGTTTCCTCGTCCGCCATGAATCTGCCTTCGCCGTGCGATACGGGAATCGCGAATACCTCGCCTGCCTCAACGCCCGCGAACCACGGGGACTTGACAGAGGTGACTCTGGTGTACGCCATGTGGGAGATATGTCTGCCCACGGTGTTGAAGGTCAGCGTCGGGTCGGTGGGCTTGAGAGCGCGAATCTCGCCGTAGGGAACGAGTCCGAGCTTGATCAGCGCCTGGAAGCCGTTGCAGATGCCGAGCATCAGACCGTCGCGGTTCTGCAGGAGGTCGGTGACCGCCTCGGCAACGCGCGGATTGCGGAAGGTGGTGGCGATGAACTTGCCCGAGCCGTCCGGCTCATCGCCGCCCGAGAAGCCGCCCGGGAGCATGATCATCTGGGAGGTCTTGATGATAGCCTCCATCCTTTCGATGGTTTCCTCGATGCCGCTCTGGGTGAGGTTCTTGACGATCAGCAGCTCGACCTCCGCGCCTGCCTTTTCAAAGGCGCGGGCGGTGTCAACCTCGCAGTTGGTGCCGGGGAATACGGGGATGAATACCTTGGGCTTCGCGGCCTTGATCGCGGGAGACGCGGTGTTTCTCTCGGTGTAGAGAGGCGCGTCCACGCTGACGGCAGGACATTCTGCCTGCGTCGGGAATACCTTTTCCAGCGGAGCCGTCCACTGCGCTGTGATGCTGTCGAGCGATACGGACTTGCCGCCCATGGTGACCTGCGCGTCGTCGGTGACGGTACCGAGGTCATAAGCGAGTACGCTTCCGTCAAGCGCCGCGCCGTCCGCAAGCTCGAGAATCAGGGAGCCGGAGAGCGGAGCGAACAGCTCGCGGTTAGTCAGCTCCTTGGTGAAGCGGAAGCCGAAGCCGTTGCCGAGGCACGCCTTGCAGACGCTTGCCGCCGCGCCGCCTTCCTTGACGACGGAAGCGGAGAGCACCTTGCCGCTCTCCATGAGGGCGTAAACCGCCTTGTACATCGCAATCAGCTTGTCCCAGTCAGGCATCAGCGTCGCCTTGTTCTCGGGAACGGGAACGTAAAGCACCTTGCTGCCCGCCTGCTTGAACTCGGCGGAGATGGTCTTGCTCGCCTTTGTCATCGCAACGGCGAAGCTGACGAGCGTCGGCGGCACGTCGATATCCTCAAACGAACCCGACATGCTGTCCTTGCCGCCGATGGAGGGAAGTCCCAGACGGAGCTGCGCCTGCATCGCGCCGAGAAGTGCGGCGGCGGGTTTGCCCCAGCGGGAGGGAACGTCGTTGAGTCTTTCAAAATATTCCTGGAAGGTCAGGCGCGCGGTCAGGGGGTCAGCGCCGATCGCCAGCAGCTTGGAGGTGGATTCCACCACCGCGTAGGCGGAGCCGTGGAACGGACTCCAGCGCGATACGCCCGGAATGAAGCCGTAGCTCATCGCGGTCGCGTCGTCGGTTTCGCCCTGCTCGAGCGGAATCTTCGCCGCCATCGCTTCCTGCGGCGTGAGCTGTGTCTTGCCGCCGAACGGCATGATGACTGTCGCCGCGCCGATGGACGCGTCAAAGCGCTCGCTCAGACCGATCTGCGAGCAGACCTCCAGACGAGCCATGTTCGCGCCGATCGCCTCCTCAAAGGGAAGGTTCTCGAGCGCTGCGGGGCAGTTCTCACGGTAGCAGTCCTCCGCCTTGGGAGCGGTGATGTACGCCTTGGCTACCTGCGTTACGCCGTTCGTGTTGAGGAAAGCGCGGCTGAGGTCGACAATGGTGTCGCCTCTCCAGTGCATCGTCAGACGCGGTGTTTCGGTGACGACCGCGACGGCAGTCGCCTCGAGGTTCTCCTGCGCCGCGTATGCAATGAATGTGTCTACGTCGTTTTTATCGAGAACGACAGCCATTCTCTCCTGTGATTCGGAGATAGCCAGCTCTGTGCCGTCGAGACCGTCGTATTTCTTTGTTACCTTGTCCAGCTCTACGGTCAGACCGTCAGCCAGCTCGCCGATAGCGACGCATACGCCGCCCGCGCCGAAGTCGTTGCAGCGCTTGATCAGCTTCGCCGCCTTGGGGTTGCGGAACAGACGCTGGATTTTGCGCTCTGTGGGCGGATTGCCCTTCTGCACCTCTGCGCCGCAGGTTTCGATAGAGCTTTCGGTGTGAGCCTTGGAGGAGCCTGTCGCGCCGCCGCAGCCGTCGCGTCCCGTGCGTCCGCCGAGCAGGACGATCACATCATCGGGCAGGGGTACCTCGCGGATGACGTTCTCCTTGGGAGATGCGCCGATGACCGCGCCGATTTCCATGCGCTTCGCGACGTAGCCCTTGTCATACAGCTCCACGACCTGACCTGTCGCAAGACCGATCTGGTTGCCGTAGGACGAATAGCCGTTCGCGGCTCCCGTTGTGATCTTGCGGGAGGGCAGCTTGCCGTGCATCGTGTCCTTGAACGGGATGGTCGGGTCGCCCGATCCTGTGACGCGCATCGCCTGATAGACGTACGCTCTGCCTGACAGCGGGTCGCGGATCGCGCCGCCGAGACAGGTTGCCGCGCCGCCGAAGGGCTCGATTTCGGTGGGGTGATTGTGGGTTTCGTTCTTGAACTGCACCAGCCACTTCTCGGTCTTTCCGTCGATCGTGACGGGTACCTCGATGGAGCAGGCGTTGATCTCCTCGCTCTCGTCGAGGTCGGGGATCATGCCCTTCTTTTTGAGGGACTTCATGCCCATAAGCGCCATGTCCATCAGGGACACGATGCGCTTGGTGTCCTTGCCGTACACCTCGTCGCGGGTGGCGTAGTATTCCTTCAGCGCGTCCTCAATGACGCTGCCGAGCGCCGCCTGCTCAACCTCGACCTCGCTCAGGCGGGTGAGGAAGGTGGTGTGGCGGCAGTGGTCTGACCAGTAGGTATCGATCACGCGCAGCTCGGTGACGCTGGGGTCGCGGTGCTCCTCGTCACGGAAGTAGTCGCGGCAGAATTTGAGGTCGTCGAGCGTCATGGCAAAGCCCATGGAGCCGTAGTACTGCGCCATTTCGTCGTCGTTCCATGTGATGAAGCCCTCGACGCGCTTGACGTCGTCGGGAACAGGGGTTTCCATATCCAGCGTCGCGGGCTTGTCCAAAGAGGCAAGACGGCTCTCGACGGGGTTGATCAGGTAATCCTGCACCTTTTTGAGTTCTTCGTCGGTGATGTCGCCCTTGAGCGCGATCACGCGGGCGGTGAGCACCTTGCAGCGCTCGCCCTGTGTGAGCAGCTGGATGCACTGCTCGGCGGAGTCGCCGCGCTGGTCATACTGACCGGGGAGATATTCCATCGCGAATACCTTCCAGCCATCCTCAACGGGGAGCGTCTCCTCATAAATCACATCGGCGTTCGGCTCGGAGAGCACGATGCCCTTTGCATTGTCATATTCCTCTTTCGTCAGACCCTCCATATCGTAGCGCACGATATAGCGCAGGTCGGTGACGCTTCTCATTCCGAGATTGTGTCGGATGTCCCAGAGAGTCTGCTTCGCCACTACGTTGAAGCCCTCCCGTTTTTCCACAAAAATTCTGATTACGTCTGACATCACATCAGCCTCCTGTATGAATCATGGTTAAAATCATTGTAGCATATTACGCTGTAATTATGTTTCGTTTGCAGAATTTTAAAAGAAAAGGGGACTTGCGGTGCAAGCCCCAAAAATGTTATTTGATTCGGGATAACGCCTTGTTCAGCGGAATGGCGATGAGTGAGGCGATCACACACTTGGCGATGTCGATGAGAATGAACACCGAGGTCAGTGTGACGACAGCGCTCCAGAGGTCTGCCTGCACATAAACCATGTACAGCGCGATGCCGGGAATATAGATGCAGGGAATGCCCGCGAGAATCGAAACGAGCAGGTAGCGCACTACGCCGGATTTGCCCTTGCCGGAGCCTTTGAGCAGGCTGACGACGAACGCCGCGATGATAAAGCCGATGATAAAACCGCCCGTCGGCGCGAGAATCGTGCCGATGCCGCTTTTGCCGCCCGCGAACACGGGCAGTCCGATGATGCCGAGCAGGGTGTAAAGGCTCTGCGCGATCAGCGCGTACAGCGGTTTGAGAATCAGCGCAATGAGAATGACCATCATTACCTGTAGGGTGAACGGTACGCCGATGGGAAGCGGAATCGTGATCTGCGCCGCTACGCACATCAGCGCGGTACAGAGCGCGATCTGAACCATGGCGAGCGTCGTCAGACGCGCCTTGGAGGGTGCTTTTCCGGTTGTGGTTTCTGCCATATTGTCAACTTCTTTCTGTTTGCTATGTTGACATTATATCACGGGGAATTTCTTTTGTCAACTAAAAAGCGAAAGAAAAGTTGACAATTAATTCGCGTCGTCGATGATGTTCCCTTTTTTCACGTTGGGCAGGAAGATGTGACCGAGCGCGTAGTCCCAGAGGCTTTGAGAGCCTTCGGGCGTCGTTTGGTTGCGTTTGAGAATCTGACTGAGACGGACGCTGTGCTCGACCCACGCCTGTCCGTTCGTCGCGTTATTGAGCATCGCGGGCTGGATATTGTCCATCGTGTGGGCGAATTTGGCTTCGGGCGTTTCGCACGCCTCGAATTCCTCCCACAGCGCGCGAAACCTGTCGCGCTGGTCGTCGGGAAGGATTCCGAATACGCGGTCGGCTGCCTTTTCCTCGCGTTCGCGGCGGTTGAGATTCGCCTGCTCGTCGTAGGCGTAGGTGTCACCCGCGTCGATTTCCACCATATCATGTATCAGCAGCATCGTGACGGTGCGCAGGACGTCGATCTTCTCATTGGCGTACTCGCTGAGCAGCACCGCCATCAGCGCCGCATGCCATGCGTGCTCCGCGTCGTTCTCGCGTCGGCTGCCGTCGGAAACAAGAGTGTGGCGGATGATATTCTTTTCCTTGTCAGCCTCGAGTGCGAACGCGAACTGACGCTCCATGCGCTCCATCAGGCGTTCGCCTTGAAGTCGAGGACGATGGTGTCCACGCTTGCTTCAAACTGCGTCAGCTTCACGCCCGCGGAGGTCAGCATACGCCGCGATGCGATGGTGGCAGGGGTATCGGCGTATTTGTTGTAGAGATAGACGATCTCGGAAATGCCCGACTGGATGATCGCCTTGGCGCACTCGTTGCAGGGGAAGAGGTCGACATAGAGCCTTGCGCCCTTGAGGTTCTTGCCGCGCGCGTTGAGAATGGCGTTGAGCTCGGCATGGACGACGTAGCTGTATTTGGTGTCCTTGCCCGTGCGCTCCCACGGATAGAGGTCGTCGGAGCAGCCGTAGGGAAAGCCGTTGTAGCCCGTGGAAAGAATAATATTATTGCTGTCCACGATGCAGGCTCCGACCTGTGTATTGGGGTCCTTGCTGCGCTTGGCGGCGAGCAGGGCGACGCCCATGAAGTATTCATCCCATGAAATGTAGTTCTCACGTTTCAATTTTAAACTCTCCCCTCAGTGTATATAATATTATTTTAGCATAGTATTGGGTAGTTTTGCAATAAAAAATGAGAAATCGGCTTGATTTTTACGGTAAAAAGGTGTATCATTTCGATAACACTATTACGGATAAAGGAAATGACAAAACATTATGAAAATTGTTATAGTGGGCTGCGGCAAGGTCGGTACCTCGATTGCCTCAGAACTGAATCTCGCAGGACATAACATCGTGGTTATCGACATCAACCGCGCCGCCGTGACGCGGTTGTCCGACTCGATCGACGGAATGGGAATCGAGGGCAACGGCGCGACGTATGAGACGCTTTCGGAGGCGGGAGCGGGAGACGCGGATCTGGTGATCGCCGTGACCGCGCGCGACGAGGTCAACCTCTATACCTGCCTGATGGCGAGGACCTGCGGATGTCCGAACACGATCGCGCGTGTCAGGAATCCCGAATATACCAACGATCTGTTCCGCGTCAAGGATATCCTCGGTCTTTCCATGTTCATCAATCCCGAGCTGACCGCCGCGGTGGAAATCAGCCGCCTGCTGCGCTTTTCGGGCGCGCTGGAGATCGACAGCTTTTCCAAGGGTATGTTTGAGCTGATCAAGGTGGGCGTTCCCAAAAACAGTCCGCTTGTCGACCGTGCCATCAGCAGGATCGATATTCTGCGCGGCAAGGTGCGTATCTGCACGGTAGAGCGCGATAACGAGGTTTACATCCCGAACGGCGAATTTGTGATCCGCGCGGGCGACAGGATCTCGATTGCCTCCAAGCCTGAAATCGCCGCGAAGTTCTTCAAGAAGGCGGAGCTGAACATCGCGCGCAGCCGTGATGTGATGATTCTCGGCGGCGGAAAGATTTCCTATTATCTCGCGCAGCGTCTTCTCAAGGCGGGCGTCAATGTCAAGATCATCGAGAAAAATGCCCAGCGCTGCGAGGAGCTTTCGGAAATGCTCCATGACGCGGTCATCATCCACGGCGACTGCATGGATCAGGATCTGCTGCTCAGCGAGGGCGTTGAGCACACCGACGGCGTCGCTGCGCTGATGGACTACGACGAGGAGAACATCCTCATTTCCATGTATATCAAAAACATCTCCAAGGCAAAGGCGATTACCAAGGTCAACAACGCGCACTTTGATTCCATCATCGACCAGATCGATCTCGAGTGCGTCATCAACCCGAAGAAGATCGCGGGAGAATACATCGCGCGGTATGTCAGAGCGGTGCAGAACTCTCTCGGCAGCAACGTGGAAACGCTCTACAGGCTGCATGAGGACAGGGTCGAGGCGCTGGAGTTCCGCGCCAAGAGCGGTTCCCGCGTACTCAACAAGCCCCTGGCAGAGCTTTCCCTCAAGGATGATCTGCAGATCATCTGCATCGCGCGCAAGGGCAGGATTATTCTCCCTGTCGGCTCGGATATGATCCTGCCCGACGACTCGGTGGTCATCATTACCAAGCACAAGGGCCTGAGCGACCTCAATGATATTCTGAGGTGAGATCACTGCGATGAATAAGCGATTGATTCTTTATATCCTCGGATGGGTGCTGATCTGCGAGGGCGCCGCGATGCAGATATGCACGGTGACCTCGATCATTTTCCGCGAGAACGAGGGTTTGTACTTTCTGATCACAGGCGCGGTCTGCGCGCTGCTTGGCGTGCTCGCCGTCAAGGTCAAAAAGCCGAAAAACATGGTGCTCTATCAGAAGGCGGGTTTCTGCGCTACCGCGCTGAGCTGGATCCTGCTTTCCTTTGTGGGCGCGCTTCCGTTTTTCCTCAGCGGCGAGATTCCGAACTATGTTGACGCGCTGTTTGAAACGGTTTCGGGCTTTACCACCACGGGAGCCACGATCCTCGTCGAGGTGGAGAACCTCAGCCACGGAATGCTGATGTGGCGCAGCCTGATGAACTGGCTGGGCGGCATGGGCGTTATCGTGTTCCTGCTCGCGCTGATCCCCAAGCTGGGCGGTCAGCAGAACATCTATCTCATGCGCGCCGAAAGCCCCGGCCCGATCGTGGGCAAGGCAGTGCCGAAAATGCGCCACTATGCGCTGCTGCTCTACGGCATCTATTTCGGTCTGACGCTGCTCGAGTGCATTTTGCTGCTCTGCGGCGGTATGGGCTTCTTCGACGCCGTCAACACGAGCTTCGCGACCGCCGGTACGGGCGGCTTCGGCATCCACAACAGCAACATCGCGGCGTATGAGGGCTACTACTTCCAGACGGTCATCGCGGTGTTCATGCTGCTATTCGGCACGAATTTCAGCTTTTATATTCTGCTGATCGGCAAAAAGTTCGGTCAGGCGTTCAAGATGGAGGAGCTGTGGTGGTACTTCGGCACGGTCGTCGTCTTTACGACCATTATCGGCTTTAACATCATGTCGCTCTATCCGAACACCTATGACGCGTTCCATCAGAGCTTCTTCTATGTTTCTTCCATCATTACCACCACGGGCTTCGGCATCGGCGACGTCAACCACTGGCCGATGCTCTCAAAGTCGCTGATCATCGTCATCACCTTTACGGGCGCGATGGCGGGCAGCACGGGCGGCGGTTTTAAATTCTCGCGTATTCTGCTGCTGGTCAAGGAGGTAAAGAAGGAATTTTACCTGCTGGTGCATCCGCGCAACATCCGCTCCGTCAAGATGGACGGCAAGAAAATCAGCCACGAGACGATGCGCAGCACCTCGGTTTTTCTGGTGATTTATCTGGCGGTGTTCATTATCAGCTTCGCGCTGGTGTCGATTGAGGGCAAGGGCTTTGTGACGAGCTTCACCTCCGTTGCCGCGACGCTCAACAACACGGGTCCCGGTCTCGGTGACGTCGGTCCTGTGGGCAACTACGCAATGTTTACGCCGCTTACCAAGTGCGTGCTGATGTTCGACATGCTCGCGGGCAGACTCGAGCTGTTCCCGCTGCTGCTGCTGTTCATCCCTGCGGCATGGAAAAAGTCTTAATAAATGAAAAGAGGCGGCTTCTGCCGCCTTTTTTAACGGAGTTATTTATGATGAAAAAAATTGCTGCCTTGCTCATGGCGCTTCTTTTGGCAGGGTGCGCCTACGCGCCTGCCGAGTCGGCAAACGAGAGCTTTGAGAGCATGGACACCTTTATGCATATCGAAATTTGCGGCGACGCTTCCGCCGCTGCCGCTGTCCGCGCGGAAATCGAGCGGCTGGACAGTTTGTTTTCCTCGTCGGATGAGGAAAGCGATATCGGCAGGCTTAACCGTGAAAAAAACACTGCGGTCGAAAGCGAAACCTATGAGCTTCTGAGTATGTCGCTTGACGAATGCCGCCGTCTGGAGGGTTTTCTCGACATCTCCGTTTATCCGCTGGTGGAGGAATGGGGATTTATCAGCAAGGAGTTTCAGGTGCCCCCGCAGGAAAGAATAGACGCGCTGCTGAAAAACGTGTCCTGCGAAGGGATCCGGCTTTCCGAACGGGAATCCGGAACATCAGAATCCGATACGTACCGTGCGGAGATCGGGGACGGCATGAAAATCGACCTCGGAGCGGTGGCGAAGGGCTACGCGGCGGATAAAGCGCGCAGTGCGATGGAAAGCCGCGGCGTGACCGCCGGAATCCTCAACCTCGGCGGTACGGTCGCGGCTGTCGGCACCAAGTCCGACGGCAGGGACTGGAAAATCGGCATCGCCGCCCCTGACAATACCGCGTCCTATTTCGGTTCGGTTGCCTGTCACGACAAGGTCGTCGCGACCTCGGGCAACTATGAGCGCTATTTTGAGCAGGACGGAAGGCGCTATTGCCACATCATCGACCCGCAGACGGGTTATCCCGTCGACAACGGCACGGTTTCCGTCACGGTGATTTCCGACAGCGGTTTCCGCAGCGACGCGCTCTCCACCGCCCTGTTTGTCATGGGCAGGGAAAAGGCTGCGGAATATTGGAGACAGGCAGGTGATTTTGATTTCATCCTGCTGGATGCCGATAACAACCTCTGGATGACGGACGGCGCTAAGGAGAGCTTTCAGTTGGCAAAGGGTTTCGATTTTACTATCAATCTCATTGAATAAGGGGCTTGCGACGCAAGCCCCCTTTATCATGTTTAGGGAATTTTTAGAGGTTCCCTTTAATTAATCGTCCCAGTCGGGAATATAATCCGCTGTGGCGGCGGACAAGTCCTGCGTGAAGCCGTCCAGCTCCAGCGCGAATAGGACGTCCTTGACCTTGTCGTACTCGCGGCGCGTGATCACCCTGCCGAGCTTGGGGTCGTTCTTCGCCTTGCCCCACGGCACGTACTGACACATCAGGCTGACGAGAATCTCATCGCCGAAGGTGCGTTTGAGCAGCCCGAGCGCGTCGATGCTCTTGCGCGTATGCGCAGGCAGGATCAGATGACGCACGATCACGCCCTTTTGCATGATGCCGTCCTTATCAAACTGCGGCTTGCCCACCTGAAAGAGCATTTCCTTGATCGCGGCGAGCGCGGTGTTGACGTAATCCGGCGTGAGCGACAGCTTCATCGCCAGACGGTCGTCGCTGTATTTGAAGTCGGGCAGCCAGATATCCACCAGCCCGTCGAGCAGCGTCAGTATTTTCGGCGAGAGATAGCCGCTGCAGTTGTAGACAACGGGAATATTCGGGCGGTAGATCCGCAGGCTCTCGGCGACTGCCTCGGCAAAATGGTCGGCGGTCACGAGGTTGATATTGTGGACGCCGCTTTTTTCGAGCATACGGTAACACTCCGCAAGCTCCGCAGGCGTGAGCGTTTCGCCCTTTTGCTGCGCGGATATCTCATAGTTCTGACAGAACATGCACCGCATCGTGCAGCCTGAGAAAAACACCGTGCCGCTGCCGCGCGTACCGCTGATGCACGGCTCCTCTCCGAAATGCGGCGCCACCCGCGCCACAACGGGCAGCGTGCCCATCTGACAAAAGCCCTGCCCCGTATGAGCGGTGCGCAGGGCGTTGCATTTTCTCGGACATAGATTACATATCATGATTATCACCGACGTTATTGTAACACAGCTTTTCCAAAAAGTCTATTCCGAAAAAGACAGAAAATCCTCAAGAACGTCCTCAAAATGGCAAAGCTCCAGGGATTCCCGGTTGCAGAGCAAGACGAGCCTTTGAAGCTCGTCTTTGTTGTCGGTGACGTCCGCATACGTCACTGTTGTTCGGTTGTCCGTTCCCGTCACGCCGTAGCTTGTACCCCCGGCGGTGATATGTGTTGTCAAATAATAGCTCGCCATATCCACCACTGTTTAAAATGTGAAAAAACTTCACATTGATTCTATCACTTTGCACAAGTCCTGTCAATAGAATATTTGGAAATCTTTGGCAAATGTTGCGTAATCCCTGAAATTTCCGATTTGTCAGTTTTTATTTTGAACTTTTTATAATAAAGTCCCTTTCTGTTGTCATTATGACTAAAAACATTATGCAAAGTTTGTACTGTAATCAAATGCTAATTTCTAAATAAGAAAAATAACATTGTGCGTGTTTGATAAAATATATTTGTATGAGTGGGTGAATTTTGCCCGATTGAGATTAATTTTATTATTTTATTTAGGAGTGATGACAGTGAAATTCCGGAAACCATTGTCGCTTTTGCTTGCGTCGCTCATGGTCATCGGCTCGGCAAGCTTTGCCGCTTCAGCCGCTGTCGCCGACTCAGAAGATATTGTCGGCGCCTACAGTAACCAGAGCTATCTCGAAAACTACGCAGAAAAGGCGTACAACGTACAAGACCTCGGCAGCACCTATTCGCCGTCTGCCACGACCTTCAAAACATGGTCGCCCGAAGCTTCCTCCGTAAAGGTGAAGCTCTATAAGACCGGCTCTGACAGCGAGTCCGGCTCGGGTACCATCGGCGAATACCCCATGTCCAAAGACAGCAACACGGGCGTATGGAGCCTGTCGCTGAACGGCGACCACAAGAATCAGTATTACACCTACGTCATCAGCGTCAAGGGACAGACCAACGAGACGCAGGATATTTATTCCAAGGCTGTCGGCGTCAACGGCAACCGCTCGATGGTCGTCGACCTCGATTCCACCGACCCTGACGGCTGGAACAGCGACAGGCATGTTGTGTTCCAGAACGCAGGTGAAGCGGTTGTCTGGGAAGTACATGTGCGCGACTTCTCCGCTTCCGAGAGCTCGGGCGTCAGCTACGACAACAGAGGCAAGTACCTCGGCTTCACCGAGTCGGGCACGACGCTCAACGGTACCGCGGGCGACATCTCCACAGGTATCGACTATCTCGTTGAGCAGGGCATCAACTGCGTCCAGCTCATGCCCGTCTATGACTTCCAGTCCGTTGACGAGACCGCTCCGTCGGCCACCAACCGCAACTGGGGCTATGACCCGCAGAACTACAACGCTCCCGAGGGTTCCTATTCCACGAATCCCTATGACGGCAACGTCAGAATCAAGGAATTCAAGCAGATGATCCAGGCGCTCCATGACCGCAACATCTCCGTCGTCATGGACGTTGTTTACAACCATACCTACAACACAGCTTCCAGCTTTGAAAAGACCGTTCCCGGTTACTATTACCGTATGAACTCTTCCACGAAGTTCTCCAACGGCTCGGGCTGCGGCAACGAGACGGCTTCCGACAAGAAGATGTACCGCAAGTTTATGATCGAGTCCATCAAATACTGGATGGACGAGTATCATATCGACGGCTTCCGCTTTGACCTGATGGGTCTGCACGACGTCGCCACCATGAACGAAATCAGAAGCAATCTCGACGGCTTCTATGCCGACGGCACAGGCAGAAAGGTACTTATGTACGGCGAGCCGTGGACAGGCGGCGATACGCTGAATCCCGACCCCATCTTCAGCTGGCAGGGTACGGGTATTTCCCGTCTGGATTCCAGAGTCGGCGCGTTCGGCGACCAGTACCGCGACGCCATCAAGGGCGACACCGATTCCATCGGCAAGGGCTTTGTACAGGGCAACACCTCCGCCAACACGAGCAAAATCGTCAGCGGCGTCAAGGGTAAGGTATACTCCGCCGCTTCGCCAAAGAGCCCTGCTCAGGCGCTTTCCTATGCAGACGCCCACGATAACCTGATTATGTGGGACAAGATCGTCAAGAGTAACGGCTCCTCCGATTACACGGGTACCAACGCCGAGTTCCAGAAGCAGATGAAGGAAATCTACACCCTCCTGCTCACCTCCCAGGGCATCCCGTTCATGACCGCCGGCTCCGAGTTCGGCAGAACCAAGCAGGGCAACCACAACTCCTACAAGTCCCCCGACTCCATCAACGCGATCGATTGGAACCGCGTCAAGACGATGTCGGGTCTGGCGGCTTACTATAAGGGCATGCTCGCTATCAGAAAGAATTATTCCTCGCTCCACGCTTCCTCTATTGTGACGCCGAGCTTCCAGTCCGAGATGGGCGATGTTGTCGCCTACACCTACACCAACAACACGGCGGGCGAATGGAACAAGCTCGCGGTTCTCGTCAACGGCGGTTCTCAGGCATGGACGATCAACCTCAGCGGCTCGGGATGGGTCGTTGTAGCGAACGGCACCTCTGCGGGACTTACCAGCCTCGGCGAGGTTTCGGGCAGCTCCTATTCCATTCCCGCAAAGGGCAGCGCTGTTCTGGTTGACAAGGCGAGCTTCAACAATCTCGTGATCAAGGACGGCGAGGGTACTCTGACCGTCAACCACGTTGACCAGTCAGGCAATGTACTCAAGACACAGACAGCCACCTACAAGGCAGGCATGACCTACCGCGCGACTCCCGACGCCGACCTGCTCTTTGACTATGAGCTGATCGATACGCAGGGAGAGACCAGCGGTACCGTTGCAGCGGGCGGCAGCTACACTGTCACCTTTGTCTATCAGACCTCCGGCGCAGGCTCGGGCTATGTGAACGTCACCCATGTTGACGCGAGCGGCAAGAAGCTTGCGGAGCCTGAAAAGTCCCGCTACAAGATCGGCGCGTCCTACAGCACCGCGCCTGTCGCAATCGCCGGCTATCAGCTCGATACCTCCAAAATTCCCGCAAACGCCGCGGGTACCTTCTCCGGCGATGTCGACGTCAAGTACGTCTACACGCCTCTCGCTTCCAACACCGTAAAGATCCACTATAAGAATACCAACAACTGGTCAACCGTCCGCTGCTATGCGTATTACACGAACGACGCAGGCGCGACCGTTGAGCTGAACGGCAAGTGGAATTCCGCGAAGGTCATGTCCTCCGAGGGCAGCAACTGGTACGGCGCGACCTTTACCGCTCCCAGAGCGTACGCCCTCTTCCACAACGGCAACGGCTCCACCAATACCGCGCAGGATCCCGGCGACGTCGGCTACCTCTGCATCGGCGAGGTCTGGATCGAGAGCGGCGTGACCACCTTCGGCACGAAAGTCATCACCAGCCATGTTGACGCCAAGACCGGTCAGAAGATCGCGGACGACGTGATCGAGACCGCTTCCAAGGTCAGCTCGACCGACAGCTATACCACCTCTCCTCTCGCGGGCAGAACCGATTATATCGAGCCTGCCAACGCGACGGGCAAGTACAGCGTAGGCGCCGTCAACGTCATTTATTACTATACCGGCGGTCAGCAGCCCACACAGCCTGTCACCGACAAGCCGACGGAGCCGACCACCGTGAAGCCTACCGAAAAGCCGACGGAACCGACGACACAGAAGCCGACCGTAAAACCCACCACTCAGCCCGTAACTGAACCGACGACACAGCCTGTCACCGTTCCCGTGACCAAGCTTCTTGTCGGAGACGTGAACTTTGACGGTGAAATCAATATCGTTGACGCGACGATGATCCAGCGTATCGCGGCGGAGATCATTACCCCGACCGAGGCGCAGAAGATCGCGGGTGATGTCGACGGCAACGGTATCGTTACCATTACGGATGCCACCATGGTACAGCGCTATGCCGCGAGCTTAGAAACGGGCATCGGCAACGCGGGCAAGTATGTGGACGGTCCCATGCCGCCTGCTCCTACCACTCAGCCGACGACCGCGAAGCCTACCGAAAAGCCGACCGAGGCTCCGACCACGGTAAAGCCGACCGAGAAGCCGACTGTACCGCCTACCACCGTGCAGCCTACTACCGTGAAGCCGACCGAGGCTCCCACCGATCCGCCTGCACCCTCCGTTTATCTGAACGCGACTGCAGTCGCCAGCGGAACCGAGGATTGGTACATCTGGACTTGGAGCGGCAGCGGAGAAGGTCACTGGCTCAAGGGCTCGGGAGATGCTTCCCGCGTCACCTTCTCGGGTGATATCGGCTCAAGCCTCCTTTTCGTCAGATTGCCACAGGGCGCGTCTCCCAGCTGGAATCCCAGCAATATCTGGAACCAGACTGAGGATCAGACTACCCGGATCGGCGGCACCTTCGTCATGACCTCTTACGGTCAGGGCAGCGGAGCCAAGATGTATGGCTCATGGAGCTGATGCAGTCAATTTGATTTAACACAATTTCATATTGTTCTACCACCTTTAGGGCAGCCTGTTTGACAGGCTGCCTTTTTTGCGCTGTTTCAGAAGGGTGAAATAAAAAAATGAAGAAAAATTTTTAAATTGCATACTACTATGCAATTTTTTTGTTTTTGGCGGGGGTAGTGAAAGGCAGTTTTGTCTTTCGACTATTTCATGGAGGTGGGGATTATCAAAAACAAGCTGACACCACGGGAAAAGGAATTCTGTCTCTGCTTTGTGCAGACAGGCGACGCGACTCTCTCGGCGCGGGAGGCAGGCTTTCGTGACGCGGTGCGGACAGGACGCAAGCTCCTCTGCCGCGAGCGCGTTGTGCAGGAGCTGGAGCGTCTGGCTGCAATTCAGAACAGAATTCTCGGCTGTATGGCGGCGACAGGTTATCAGCGGCTCGCATTCGGCAACGCGTCCGACGCGGTTTCGCTGGTCTTTGAGCAGGAGCCCGACAGGGAAAAGCTCGGAAGGATGGATTTGTTCCTGATTTCCGAGCTGAAACGTCCCAAGGACGGTGCGATGGAAATCAAGCTCTTTGACCGCGTCAAGGCGTTGGAGAAGCTCGAGACCATGAGTGCGGAGAGCCGTACCGCGGACAGTCTGTTCGACGCGATCGGCAGGAGCGCCGCCGGAAGTGATGGCGATGATTGAGAGCTTTTCTCCGAAGCAGCTGCGTGTGCTGAGCTGGTGGCATGAGCAGTCCGCCGACAGCGGCAGGGACGCGATCATCTGCGACGGAGCGGTGAGGAGCGGCAAGACCTTCTGTATGTCGCTGTCCTTCGTTATCTGGAGCTTCTATTTTCGCGGCGGCACGGATTTTGCCCTCTGCGGCAAGACCATTCGTTCGCTGAGACGCAATATGGTGACTCCGATTTTGCCGCTCTTGCAATCGCTCGGCTTTTCCTGCGAGGAGAAGCTGTCGCAGAACCTGCTGCTGGTGCGCTATCGCGGACGGCAGAAGCGTTTCTACCTTTTCGGCGGTAAGGACGAGGCGTCTGCGGCGCTGATTCAGGGCATGACGCTGGCGGGCGTGCTTTTTGACGAGGTCGCGCTGATGCCGCGTTCCTTTGTGGAGCAGGCGATCGCGCGGTGCTCTGTGGACGGGTCGCGGTTCTGGTTCAACTGCAACCCCGAGCATCCCGAGCACTGGTTCCATACGGAGTGGATCAGGCAGGCGGAGAGCAAGAACGCGCTCTACCTCCACTTTACGATGGACGATAATCCCTCGCTCTCCGAGGAAGTCAAGCGCAGGTACGAGTCGCTGTACTCGGGCGTTTTCTACGAGCGCTTTGTGCGCGGTAAATGGGTGGCGGTTTACGGCGCTGTCTATCCGTTTATGGCGGAGGAGGAGTACTACTGCGAGGTGCCGCAGGGGAGCTTTGACGCGTACGTCATCTCCTGCGACTACGGAACGGTCAATCCCGCGTCGTTCGGTCTATGGGGCAGGCTGGACGGCGTCTGGTACAGGATCGACGAGTATTACTTTGATTCCCGCGCCGAGGGCTTTCAGAAAACCGATGAGGAGCACTACGAGGGACTATGCGTGCTGGCAGGCGAAAGAAAAATCAGACAGGTGGTTGTCGACCCGTCCGCCGCGAGCTTCATTGAGGTGATCCGCCGTCACGGAAAGTACACGGTCGTACCTGCGCAAAACAATGTTGTCAACGGAATCAGGCGGGTGTCTCAGGCACTAAAAAAGCGCGAGATCCGCATCTGCCGCAGCTGCGCCGCCGCGCGGAGGGAGTTTTCTCTCTACCGCTGGGACTGCGACAAGCGCGCGGATACGCCTGTCAAGCAAAATGACCATGCTATGGACGACATCCGCTATTTCGTGACAACGGCAATGGAAGGCGGCGGGGCTTTGCCCGTCTTTGCCGCCGAAAGATAGGAGGAAAAAGATGTTTGGGAGAAAAAAGCAGGGGACGCGCGCCGGAGCCGTCGCGCAGACCGTGCCGCGTCCTCTCGGCGGAGGTCTTTCTTCGCTTTTCCCGCGCAATGAGGTGATGACGCGCGCCGAACGTGAGCTTTACGCTTCGCTGCGTGAGTCGGTGCCGCTGATCGACGCGGCGATCGGCAAGCTGGTGCGTCTGACGGGCAGCTTCCGCATTGCGTCCGACAGCGCGGAATGTGAAAGAACTGCGGCGGACTTTATCCGCCGCGTGCGTGTGGGCGGCAGCGGAGAGGGCTTGCAGGCGTTTGTTTATGACTATCTCGACAGCCTGCTCACCTATGGCGAAGCGGTCGGTGAGATGATACCCGCCTATGACGGCAGCGGCATCGCCGCGCTCTATCACGCGCGTCTTGACGATGTGGAGATACGTGCCGACGGTTCTCCGCTCGATCTGACGGTCTTTCGCCGCGAGGCAGGCGGGAGTGTGCCCGTCAAGTATCCGCAGCTGGTGCTGGTGTCGCTGCTCCGTCAGAAAGCAGGCACCGTCAGAGGTACCTCCCTGCTGAGCGGACTGCCCTTTGTCAGCGCTATCTGGATGCGGATTTTTCAGTCCCTCAAAAACAACTGGGAGCGCGCGGGCGATATCCGCTTTGCCGTTACCTATAAGCCCGAGGGCGGCGTGTTCAGCGAGGACAACGCCAAGCTGATCGCCGACGAGTGGCGAAAGGCGATGCGCAGCGACAGTGTCTGTGACTTTGTGTCGGTCGGCGACGTCAGCGTCAAGGTCATCGGCGCGGAAAACCAGATGCCCGACTGCGCTGTTCCGCTGCGCGCGGTGCTCGAGCAGATCGTGGCGAAGCTCGGTATACCGCCGTTTTTGCTCGGGCTTTCGTGGTCGAGCACCGAAAGAATGAGCGAGCAGCAGTCGGATATCCTGACAAGCGAGCTGGAGTATTACCGCGCCGCGCTGGAGCCGGTCATTTACCGTATCGTGCGCACCCATCTTCTGCTCAGCGGCTGCAACGCGCCCTTTGCGGTAGAGTGGGACGACATCAATTTGCAGGACGCGGTGGAGCTTTCGGCCGCGCGCCTGAATAACGCGCAGGCATACAAGCTTGAACGGGAAACGGAGGCGTTATATGCAGAATAACAAGATCACAAAGGCGGCGGACGTGACGCTTGCCGCGGACGGCAGCACG
Organism: Ruminococcaceae bacterium P7; assembly: GCA_900100595.1. Classification (GTDB taxonomy): domain Bacteria; phylum Bacillota; class Clostridia; order Oscillospirales; family Acutalibacteraceae; genus Ruminococcoides. The sequence continues at coordinate 105,997 of FMUA01000003.1, read as the reverse complement.
CCTTCTGCGGAGGAGCTGCGCCTGATTCACGCCTATACTCGCCGCGCACTGAGCGCCGACGAGGTGTATGTCTTTTCAGTGACGCTTTGTGACAACGACGTCGACCGCGACGGGGAACGCTTTACCACCGAGTCGCTGAAGTCGCTCGAGAAGCTGTTTGTAGGCAAAACGGGTATTTTCGACCACAACCCGAGCGCAAAGAATCAGACCGCGCGGATATTCTCCTGTGCCGTTGAGCGCGTACCCTCGCGCAAAACCGCGGCGGGCGATGACTATTTCCGCCTGAAGGCGCGCGCGTATCTGCCGCGTACCGAGGGCAATGCGGAGCTGATCGCCGCTCTCGACAGCGGTATCGTCAAGGAGGTCAGCGTCGGCTGCGCGGTGGGAAAAGTCCTATGCAGCGTCTGCGGAGAGGAGCTTCGCTCCTGCCCGCACCGCAAGGGAGAAACCTACGGCGGCAAGCTCTGCTTCGGCGAGCTTTGCGAGCCGTATGATGCCTATGAATGGAGCTTTGTGGCGGTTCCCGCCCAAAGACAGGCGGGCGTGACAAAGTCCGCCTACGGAAAGGAGCAAACAATGGATAGCATTATCAACAAGCTTTCAAAGGGTGTGAGCGTCACCCTGAGCGACCGCGACTGTGCGAAGCTGCTCGGTTATATCAACAGCTTGAAGAACAGCGCGGAGGACGGTGTCTTTTACCGCGACACGCTCACCGCCGAGGTGCTGCGCCTTTCGGCGGCGGTTCAGCCCGATATTTCGAGGGAAACCATGAAAAGCATCACAAAGGGCATGACGATGGCGCAGCTCAGAGAGTTCAAAACCGCGTTTGAAAAGCGCCGCGCGGAGGAGCTTGCTCCCGCGCCGCAGCTCTACAGCGAGAAAAAGACAAACGCCGTGTCCAACGGTCAGTTTATGATTTAACGGAGGTATGTTATGAACGTCAATTTTAACGGATTCAACGAAAACGCCGCGACCTTCCTCGCGGCAAACACCATCACTGCCGTCGGTCAGCCCGTCAAGCCCAGCGCTGAGGGCGCCGTGACAAAGTGCGCGTCAGGCGACGCGTTCTGCGGTATCGTGACGGGACTGCGCGGCGGCTACGCGACCGTGCAGCTCACCGGCTACGCCGAGTTCCCCGCGTCCGCAAGAATCAGCGTCGGCTATCAGAAGCTCGCCGTCAATGCGGCGGGTCAGGTTGCCGCAAACGCGAACGGCAGAGAGTATCTGGTGGTCAACGCCACCGAAGATACTGTCGGCATTATTCTTTAATCATCAGGAGGTATGAAAATGGCTAATTTTGAGAATATTACCATTGAGAAGGGTATGTACCAGACAAAGGGCGGTCTGACCGAGGCGCTCGAAAAGCTCGACCCCTCGGAAAACTATATCGGCACCTCGCTCGAGGGTCTTGACGCGTTTTCCCGTCAGCTCAAGCGCTATGATATCCGCGTCAGCGGCAGAGGCAGCGACTGCGTGGAGAAGTTCTTCCAGACCTCCAACTCTGCGGCGCTCTTTCCCGAGTATGTGAGCCGCGCGGTACGTCAGGGCATGGAGAGAGCCGACATTCTCCCCAATCTTGTCGCGACGGTCACCGATATCGAGGGCATGGACTACAGAAGCATCGTGTCCGCTCCCACTAACGACGAAAAGTCGCTCAAGATCGTCGGCGAGGGCGCGCAGATTCCCCAGACGACCGTCAGAACCCGCGAGAATCTCGTCAAGCTCCACAAGAGAGGCAGAATGCTCGTCGCATCCTATGAAGCGCTCCGTTTCCAGCGACTCGACCTCTTTTCTGTCACCCTCGGTCAGATCGGCGCCTACATCGCGAGAGCGCAGCTCGGCGACGCGATCGGCGTGCTGCTCAACGGCGACGGCAACAACAACGCCGCGGCGGTCATCAACGTCGATACCGCGGGTACGCTGACCTATGCCGATCTGGTCAAGCTCTGGGCGAATATGGCGCCCTATGAGCTGAATACGCTTCTCGCTCCCACTGCCCAGATGCAGAGCATCCTCGCGCTTCCCCAGATGCAGGACGCAAAGGCAGGTCTGGATTTCCAGGGAACGGGCAAGATGATCACCCCCATGGGCGCGACGCTCCTGCACGCGCCTGAGATGACAGCGGGCAAGATCATCGGTCTTGACAAGAACTGCGCGCTTGAGATGGTTCAGGCAGGCGGCGTCGTGACCGACTTCGACAAGCTCATCGACCGTCAGCTCGAGCGCGCGGCGATCACCTGCACGGCGGGCTTCGCGAAAATCTTCACCGAAGCGAGCAAGGCGCTCAACGTCTAACGGGGTGATCGCGTGAACGTGGCAAATGTGAGCGAGCGCTTTATGGCGCTCACGGGCAAGGATGTTTCCGAGATGTGCCGTTGGCGCGGTATCATCGACGACGCCTGCCGCTATGTGAAGGCGCACGCTGCCGTGACAGAGCCTGACAGGGAACAGTCCGCGCGTCTGGAGCTGCTTGCCGCTGCCTACGCTTACCGCATGCTGGAGATCTGCGATACCGACAGAATAACCTCTTTTACCGCGGGTGACGTGAAATTCACGTCATCCGACGGCAAAACCGGCAGGGCGGAGCAGCTGTGGGAGCAGCTTTGCAGGGATAATTCGGATATTTTCAACACCAACGGTTTTATTTTCGGAAGGATTGTGACAGCATGAGCATGATGAACGCGGTTATCAGCTCCATCAGCAAATACGGCGGCGACGTGACCGTCTCTCAGGGAAACACCAGCGTCAGAGGCAAAGGGATTGTGGAACCGCTGCGCTACCGCAACAAGATCTATATCGGCGGCGAGCAGCGGCACCTCGGCTTTATGAAGCGCGAGAAATACCTCTTTATCGGAACGCCCGACATGAATCTCAATGAGAACCGCACTGTCATAGAAGCGGCAAGCGGCAAATATATTGTAAAAAGATGCGAGCGATACTTTGTTCAGGACAATCCGATTTACACGTGGGCAATCATGGTGCCCTATGGAGAAAGGCGGGAGGATGACTATGACGCCGATTCATGAGCAGACAGACTGCGTAATACGACGGCTCAAAACGCAGGAGAGTATGCGGAATGTGCGTTTTGTGCGTGCGTTCAGTGACGAAAATATCGAAACGCCGATCCACGGCTTTCTTGCGGCGGTGAGCATTATCAGCACCTCGCAAAGTCAGGACTTTGTGGGAGGGTTGGCTTCCTCGGGAGTCAGGGGCTGTATGTATACCGCCGAGGTAGAGATCCGCGTTTATTCTCCCTACCACGAGAACGGAAACGGTCTGTCCGAGCTGGTCAGCGCAATGCTGACGGGCTTGAAGGAGGCGGATGAGGAAAAGCTGATAACCGCAGCCGCCGCCTCCTCGATCGAGTTTGACAACGAGCTCAACAGCGTGTTCCGCAAGCTGTGCTTTACGATGGAGTTTTGTTTGTGTGAGGAGGGAAGCGCGTGAACGAGGTGCTGTTTCTGAAGGGTGAGGATGTGACCGTCACCGCCGACGGCGTGACGCTGGGCGGAATCGTGTCCGTGACCTGCGGCGAAACGACCGAATGGGAGATTTACGGGGAGATTCTGACCGATATTCCCGCGGCGCGGTACGGCAAGACGGTCTATACCGTCACGCTGACCATGAACGCGCAGCCCTACGGCTCGCTGGGGCTGTCACCGGAGAGCGTGCTGCTGGAATACGGCGACACGCAGGTGCTCTATACCGCGTGCCGCGTAGAGAAAATCCAATGCGAGATTTTGCCCGCGAACACGGTGAGCTATGTCGTCACCCTTGCATCGGAGGAAAGGAGTGAGTCGCGTGAATGAGGACGAGCTGTTCCGCGACGGCGATGAAACCGAGGCGCTGAGCGAAAGGCTGGAAAGAGAAAGCCGCCGTTACAGCCGCCGTTTGGAAGAAGAGGATGAGGTGGTGGCACGATGAAGCTGATTCCCATGCGATTCAAAGGAGTGACATGGCGGCACAATCCGCGGGAGCTGACCTTTGAGAACGAAAAGCAGATCAATGAGCTGCACGCGCCCTATGCGGGCTGTACCGTACAGGATACGGGCAGGCGCGGCATGTGCGTCAAGGGAGAGGGAGAGCTGTTCGGCGCGGATTGTCTGGAGCAGTTCCGGGCGCTGCTCGCGCTGTTCCGCGAGGGCGGCAGCGGTGTGCTCTCGATTGAGAACGTCAAGCCCTTTCACGCGGTTTTTGAGAGCCTGACGCTGATTGGAAAGCCAAAGCCCGACGTCCTGACCTACCGCTTTCTGTTCCGCGAGGTCATGAGTGAGGCGGACAACGTGCCGCATACATACACACCGGGGGAGAATGAGAACCTTTGGGATGTTTCCTACCGCTTCGGCATCGGAATTGAAGCGCTGATGGCGCTCAATCCGCAGGTCAAGCGTCCCGATATTCTCACGGAAGGCGAGGTGGTGCGGCTGTGCTGAGCTTTGAGCTGTTTTTTTCCGACAAATCACGTGAAGTATTGCCGCACGTTCTGAGCGTCAAGCTGGATTGTCAGCTTGACGTCCCCGCAGACAGCCTGACGCTGACGCTTCCTTTTGCGAAAAAGTACCGCGAGGCAGTTCTTGCCGCCGCTTGGGAGGGAGATATCCTGCGGTTTTACGGACCGGTTGACGAGGTCATCACGGTCAGTCAGAGCGGAAAACACATCCTGCGGCTCTACGCGCGCAGCTTAGCCGCCTTCCTGCTGGACAATGAGGCGGAGCCTCTGACCTATGCCAATCCGTCCAACAAGCTGATGGCGGAGCGTCATCTCCTGCCCTTCGGCGTGACCGAATATGACAACGAGCGGCATCCGCTCTATGACAGCCTGCAGATCGACAAGGGAATGTCCCATTGGCAGGCGCTGGAGCGGTTTTGCAGAAAGCGTTACGGTTCCTTGCCGCGCATTGAGGGAAAGCGGGCGTATCTCAAGGGCTTTGTGCGTGAGGGCAAGGCTGTTTTCGGAGAAAACGGCGTGCGGTATTACTCCCTTCGCGAGTGCCGCCGCCCTTGCCGCCTGATTTCCGAAATCAGAGTCAGGCTCAATGCTATCGGCGGCTATTCGTCTGTGATGCGCAATAACAATCCCGACTGCGCGGGCAGAAGCCGCGTCCGCTATCTCAACGCGACCGCGGATAATGTCAATCTCGACACCGCGCGGCAGATGCTGGAAAAGGGAAACCGCGAAGCGTATCTGCTCAAGCTGCAATGCGCCGGAACACGCGTTGATCTGCTCGGCATGGAGGCTGCTGTTGAGGACAGCGGTCCGGGACGTATCGACGGGCTGCGGGTGACAGGCGTCTGCTGTGAAATGAACGAAAAGGGCGAGCTGACCACGGTGAGCCTGAGAAAGGAGAATGTCTGATGTGGCTGTTACGCTATATGACAAAAAATTCGCTCTCTCCGCGCGGCGCCGTCAAGGGCGATGTGCAGGGACAGGACGGTACCGCCGTTCTGTCTTCGGGAGAGCATAAGAACCTCCGTCTGTGTCAGCCCTACGGCGTCGCGAGTATTCCTCCCGAGGGCGCCTGCGCGGTGGTACTGCCGCTTGACGACGGTGAAGTCAGTCTGGGAGTGCTCGGTCAGGAGCAGTCGCTGAGCGAGGGCGAGCTGATGCTCTATTCCAAGGGCGGCGCTTCGATTGTGCTGAAAAATGACGGCAGGGTGCTGATCAACGGCAGGGAGTACGGCAATGATTGATGTGAAGATGCAAAACGGCGAGCTTGCCCTCGATACCGCCGGCCGTTTTATTGACCTCGGCGACCGTGACGCGCGGTTCCGGCGCGCTCTGATCGCCGTGACCGCCAAAAAGGGCGCGTTTGTCTATAACCGTGCTTTGGGTGCGGATTATGACGCGCTGACAGGCGCGGCGGACGTCAGAAGAAAGACGGAGCAGATTTTCAACGAGGCGCTCGCGGACTATGACGATACCGCGGTGACCGTGACACAAACGGGTGAGCATACGCTTGTCAGCATCCGCGTGAACGGAGAAGCGAGAAGTGAGGAGGTAGTGCGCTTTTGAGCGATACATATGAAGAAATATACAGCAGAATGAAACAGACCTACGAAACGCAGCGCGGCGACAGTATTGACGAGGCGAGCGATATCGCTATCCGTCTGCGCACGCTCGCGGGTGAGATTTACAACATGCAGTCGAGCCTTGAATGGACAAAACGGCAGTTTTTTGCCGCCACCGCGACAGGCGAGAGTCTTGACTATCTCGCGCAGCAGCGCGGTCTGGAGCGCAAGCCCGCGCGCAAGTCACAGGGAAGTCTGACCTTCCGTTTGGCGGAAGCCAAGAATTATGCCGTCGCAATTCCTGCTGGAACGGTCGTCGCGACCGATACCGAGGTGCCGCTGCGGTTTGTTACAACCGTAGACGGAGAAATCCCGCAGGCGACGCTTTCCGCTTCCATTCCTGCCGAAGCGGAGGAGGCGGGCTACCGCGGCAATATCGCTTTCGGCGTCGCGACGGTTCCCGTCAGCGTTCCCGCTGTCATCAGCGAGGTCACCAACCCGAGCGCTTTCCGCGGCGGCAGCGACAGGGAGAGCGACAACAACCTGCGTCAGCGGATCCTCGACAGCTTTGTATCCGCGCCGAACGGCATGAACGCCGCCTACTACAAGCGGCTCGCGCTCTCGGTCGACGGCGTTGAGAAGGCGGGCGTCGTGGAACGCTCCAACGGCAGCGGCACCGCTACCGTCTATGTCAGCGGCACGCGCAGCGAGGCTCCCGCGGATGTCGTCAGTCAGGTGACGGCGCTGCTCAACGAGCACCAGTGCGTCGGAGCGGTCGTCACAGCCGCTCAGGCGGTGATGCGCGATGTGGATTTGACCGTGACGGTCACGCCGAAAACGGGATTTACCGACGAAGAGGTGCAGTGGCGTATTGAAAACGCCTTTGCCGACTACGTTTATGATGTGCCGATGGGAGGAAAATTCTATCTCTCAAAGCTCGGCTCGTATCTGCTTGATACCGACTGCATTGAAACCTACGCGCTCGATCAGTCAATGACCGATCTGACGCTTTCAGGCGCGATGTGCCTGCGCGTGGGAGATGTGACGATAGGGGTGAGCCGATGACCGCCTATCAGTCCATGAAAACGAAGCTGCTGCCGCTCGGTCTTTACGCGTTTTCCGAGGGAGAAGCGGTCGACTGCGAGCTGAAGGCGTATGCCGCCGAGCTGGACAGGCTCTATGGTGAGATAGACACGCTCTACCGCGAGGCGTTTATCGCCACTGCCGAGAGCTACGGGCTGAGCGAGCGTGAGCGCTTCGCGGGCAAGGTGCGCGATGATCTGACCGTTGCCGAACGGCGCGCGCTTCTGATGGAAAGCGAGCAGAGCTGCTACGGCGGCAACGACGAGGCGGCTCTGGAACAGATCATTCATCATCTCGGCATTACGCATTATGTGATCGAATGCCGTCCGCGCTTTTCCACGCTGACGGTTATGCTGTACGAAACCGTCAGCGACTGGCAGCTTGCGGCACTGACCAAGCAGGTGAAGGCCTTTGCTCCCGTGACCTTCAATGTGACGATTCAGTAAAAAAACAGACAAAAAAACTCCGCTTACCCAAAAGGGTAAGCGGAGCGTTTGTTTTTGTTTGGTATACCTTTATCGTAACGCTTGCGCGGAACAAAAAGCCAAATTACTTGTTGTTAACAGCAGCCTGAGCAGCAGCCAGTCTTGCGATGGGCACACGGAAGGGTGAGCAGGATACATAGTCAAGACCGATCTTGTGGCAGAACTCTACAGAGGAGGGATCGCCGCCGTGCTCGCCGCAGATACCAACGTGGAGCTTGGGATTAACGGGCTTGCCGAGCTTGATCGCCATTTCCATGAGCTTGCCGACGCCAGTCTGATCGAGCTTCGCGAAGGGATCGTTCTCGAAGATCTTGGTGTCATAGTAAGCGTTGAGGAACTTGCCTGCGTCGTCTCTGGAGAAGCCGAAGGTCATCTGGGTGAGGTCGTTGGTGCCGAAGCAGAAGAAGTCAGCCTCGGTAGCGATCTCGTCAGCGGTGAGAGCAGCTCTGGGGATCTCGATCATGGTGCCGACCTCGTACTCGAGCTCTACGCCCGCAGCAGCGATTTCAGCGTCAGCGGTCTCAACAACAACCTTCTTCACGTACTTGAGCTCCTTGATCTCGCATACGAGAGGAATCATGATTTCGGGCTTGACGTTCCAGTCAGCGTGCTCCTTCTGAACCTCGATAGCAGCGCGGATAACAGCCTTGGTCTGCATCTTTGCGATCTCGGGATAGGTGACAGCCAGACGGCAGCCGCGGTGACCCATCATGGGGTTGAACTCGTGGAGAGACTGGATGAGAGCCTCGATGTCCTCAACGGACTTGCCCTGCGCGTCAGCCAGCTTCTTGATATCCTCGGGCTCTGTGGGAACGAACTCGTGGAGCGGGGGATCCAGGAAACGGATGGTTACGGGGCAGCCCTCGAGAGCTTCGTAGAGAGCCTTGAAGTCGCCCTGCTGGTAGGGAAGGATCTTGTCGAGAGCAGCTTCTCTCTCTTCAACGGTGTCGGAGCAGATCATCTCGCGGAACGCGGCGATTCTGTCCTCTTCAAAGAACATGTGCTCGGTACGGCAGAGACCGATACCCTCAGCGCCAAGCTCTCTAGCCTTCTTCGCGTCGGCGGGTGTGTCGGCGTTGGTGCGGACCTTGAGGGTTCTGAACTTGTCAGCCCAAGCCATGATTCTGCCGAACTCGCCTGCGATCTCAGCGTCCTTGGTAGCGATAGCGCCGTCGTAGATGTTACCGGTGGAGCCGTCGATGGAAATATAGTCGCCCTCGTGGAACTCTTTGCCTGCGAGAGTAAACTTCTTGTTTGCTTCATCCATGGTGATGTCGCCGCAGCCGGATACACAGCAGGTACCCATACCACGTGCAACAACCGCTGCGTGAGAGGTCATACCGCCGCGAACGGTCAGGATGCCCTGGGAAGCCTTCATACCGGTGATATCCTCGGGAGAGGTCTCAAGACGAACGAGAACAACCTTCTCGCCTCTTGCGTTCCAAGCTTCAGCGTCCTCAGCGGTGAAGACGACCTTGCCGCAGGCAGCACCGGGGGAAGCGCCGAGACCCTTGCCCATGGGAGTAGCAGCCTTGAGAGCAGCCTGGTCGAACTGGGGATGGAGCAGGGTGTCGAGGTTTCTGGGATCGATCATCGCCACAGCCTCTTCCTCTGTTCTCATACCCTCGTCAACGAGGTCGCAGGCGATCTTGAGAGCAGCCTGAGCGGTTCTCTTGCCGTTTCTGGTCTGGAGCATGTAGAGCTTGCCGTGCTCAACGGTGAACTCCATGTCCTGCATATCTCTGTAGTGATTCTCGAGTGTCGCGCATACCTGCTGGAACTGCTCGAACGCCTCGGGGAACTTCTCAGCCATCTGAGCGATGGGCATGGGAGTACGAACGCCTGCAACAACGTCCTCGCCCTGTGCGTTGGTCAGGAACTCACCCATCAGCTTCTTCTCGCCGGTAGCGGGATCTCTTGTGAAGGCAACGCCGGTACCGCAGTCGTCACCCATGTTGCCGAACGCCATGGACTGTACGTTTACGGCAGTACCCCAGGAATAGGGGATATCGTTGTCGCGGCGGTATACGTTCGCTCTGGGGTTGTCCCATGAACGGAATACGGCCATAACAGCGCCCATGAGCTGCTCCTTGGGATCGTCGGGGAAGTCGCTGCCGATCTTCTCTTTGTACTCAGCCTTGAACTGATAAGCGAGATCCTTGAGGTCGTCAGCAGTCAGGTCAACGTCCTGCTTTACGCCCTTCTTCTCCTTCATCTCGTCGATGAGCTCTTCAAAGTACTTCTTGCCGACTTCCATAACTACGTCGGAATACATCTGAATGAATCTTCTGTAGCAGTCCCAAGCCCAACGGGGGTTGCCGCTCATCTCAGCGATGGTGTTGACAACAGTCTCGTTAAGACCGAGGTTAAGAATTGTATCCATCATACCGGGCATGGAAGCTCTTGCGCCCGAACGAACGGAAACGAGAAGCGGATTCTCCTTGTCGCCGAACTTCTTGCCGGTGATCTCTTCCATCTTGCCGATGTACTCGTTAATCTGACCCTGAATTTCGTCGTTGATTTTTCTGCCGTCCTCATAGTACTGTGTGCAGGCCTCGGTTGTGATGGTGAAGCCCTGCGGAACAGGAAGACCCATGCCTGTCATCTCAGCGAGGTTCGCACCCTTACCGCCGAGAAGCTCGCGCATGTTTGCGTTACCCTCTGAAAAAAGGTATACCCATTTTTTTGCCATTGGAAATCTCCTCCTAATGTAAAATGATATGGCTGTGGCAAAAGTGCCCAAAGGCATTCCTGCCAACACATATGCCTACAGTGTATTATACCAAATTTCGGGAAAAATAGCTATAACTTTTTGAAAATTTTTCTTCTAAAAAACAACCCTAAATTTTATTAATATTGTATAAATCGTTTAAATTGCCCCAAAGGCGCGAATTTTTGCCGATTTTACTTGAAATTTCAGATTTTATGCGATAATATTAGTGTATATCAAAGCGTGACAAAACGGGAATCATGTGCATGATTTCTCTTTTGTTCATCCTTTGTAACGACTAAAATTAAGGTAGGTAGCGTATGAGTAACTGCGCCATTATTCTCGCGGGAGGCGAGGGCAAGCGGATGAAGTCCGACAAGCCCAAAACGCTCTCTCCCGTACTCGGAAAGCCCATGCTGCTGTGGGTCATCAGCGCGCTGAAAAACGCGGGCATCGATGATATCTGCGTGGTCAAGGGCTTCAAAAAGGAATGCGTCGAGGAATTTCTCGGCACGCTCGATTTTCCCGTTCAGAGCGTCTTTCAGGCAGAGCGTCTCGGCACGGGTCACGCCGTGATGATGGCGAAGGATTTTCTTGCCGCTCATGACGGAAATGTTGTGATTCTCAACGGCGACGCGCCCTTCATGACGGGCGATACCATCCGCAAATCTCTTGCGCAGCACACCGAAACGGGCTGTGCCGCTACCGTTATCTCCGCCAAGGTCGACGATCCGACGGGCTACGGCAGGATCGTCAGGGACGACAACGGCGGACTCAAGGCGATCGTCGAGCACAAGGACGCCGACGACGCCACAAGAGCGATCGACGAGGTCAACTCCGGCGGCTACTGGTTCGACTGCGCGCTGCTGCTCAGCGTGCTCGGCAGAATCAAGAGCGACAACAAGGCGGGCGAATATTATCTGCCCGACGCGGTCGCACTGCTGCTCTCCGACGGAAAATCCGTCGGCGCTTACACCGCCGAATGCAGCGACGCGGTGCTCGGAGCCAACGATCCCGCTCAGCTCGAGGAGCTGAATCAGATCGCGAGAGAGAAAGGCTACAGCTGTTAATTTGTATCTCAGGATACAGTGAGGATAAAGAGGATATTCAGAAAAAAGGAGTTATACCATGAATTTTCACGGCAAAGACATCAAAATCTTCGCAGGCAATTCAAATGCTGACGTCGCGCAGGGAATCGCGGGCTGTTTGGGACTTCAGCTCGGCAAGAGCGACTGCACGCACTTCTCCGACGGCGAAATCGCGGTTTCGCTTCACGAATCGGTAAGAGGCAGCGACTGCTTCATCGTTCAGTCCACCTGCACCCCCGTCAACGACAACCTGATGGAAATGCTCATCATGATTGACGCCATGAAGCGCGCCTCAGCGGCTAGAATCACCGCCGTTATGCCTTATTTCGGCTATGCAAGACAGGACAGAAAGGCAAAGGCGAGAGATCCCATCTCCGCAAAGCTCTGCGCCGATATCATCACCACCGCCGGTGCGGACAGAGTGCTGACCATGGACCTTCACGCAAACCAGATTCAGGGCTTCTTCAATATCCCTGTTGACCACCTCCACGGCGCGGGTCTCCTCGCCAACCATATGAAGGAGAAGATGGGCGGCAACTTCGACGACTATATCGTCGTTTCACCCGACCTCGGCTCCGTAACCCGCTCCAGAAACTTCGCTTCCAAGATCGGCACGGGTCTTGCCATCATCGACAAGCGCAGACCCAAGGCGAATGTCTGCGAGGTTATGAACATCATCGGCGACGCGAGAGGCAAGAAGGTCATCCTCGTCGACGACATGATCGATACAGCGGGCACCCTCTGCAACGCGGCGAACGCGATCGTTGAAAAGGGCGGCGCTACCGAGGTTTACGCATGCGCGACTCACGCGGTTCTTTCCGGTCCCGCGATCGAGAGAATCAAGAACAGCGCGATCAAGGAGGTCATCCTCCTCGATACCGTACCCGTTCCCGAGGAAAAGATGATCGACAAGTTCACTATTCTTCCCACCGCTCCCGTATTTGCGGAGGCTATCGCGAGAATCTACAACGACAAGCCCTTTACCGCAGCGTTCAGCTGATTTGACACGCTTCGCGGCACAAAGGCTGTATAATCATTCATAGAAACAAACAGGCGGACTTTTCAAAAAGTCCGCTTTGTCTGCGTTGACAGGAGAGAATATGCTCGGATTCAAAAATACAGGCGGCGTCGAGTACCTGATCGTCGGTCTCGGCAACCCCGACAAAAAATACGAAAACACGCGGCACAACTGCGGCTGGATGGCGATCGACCACCTCGCCGATAAGCTGGGCTGCAAGGTCAATAAAATCAAGTTCAAGAGCTTTGTCGGGGAGTGCCGCATCAACAACAAGCGCGCGCTGCTGATGAAGCCGACCACCTACATGAACAACAGCGGTCAGGCGGTCGTCGAGGCGATGAATTTTTATAAGCTGCCGCCCGAAAACGTCATCGTGATTTTTGACGACATTTCGCTCGACGTGGGCAAAATGCGCATCCGTCAGAAGGGCAGCGACGGCGGTCAGAAGGGCATGCGCAGCATCATTTATCTCAGCGGAAAGGACACCTTCCCGCGCATCAAAATCGGCATCGGCGCGAAGCCGAATCCCGACTGGGATTTAGCGGACTGGGTGCTCTCGCGCTTTTCCAAGGACGAGGGCAAGCTGCTCGAGGAGATGTTTGACAATGCTGCCGACGCGATCGCGCTGATGGTGGACGGCAAAATCGACAGAGCGATGAATCTGTATAATTAAGTATGAAAAAGGATTTTTCCAAACGCTACGGACTGATCGACACCCTGCGCGGCTTTGCACTGATCAATATGGTGCTCTTTCACTTCTGCTATGATATTTTCGTCGTCTACGGCGTCGACCGTTGGTGGTTCACCTACACGGGCGTTATCATCTGGGAGCGGTTCATCTGCGTCAGCTTCATCCTGCTCTCGGGCGTGTCGCTCCATTTTTCCCGTCACGCCTGCCGACGCGGACTGATCGTCAACGCCTGCGGACTGCTGATCACCGCCGTCACCGCTTTGGCGATGCCCGAACAGGCGGTGTGGTTCGGCGTGCTCAATCTGATCGGCTGTTCGATGATCATTACCCGGTTCTGTCAGCCGCTGCTCGACAAAATCAACCCGTTTCCCGGGGCAGGCGTGTCGCTTGCGCTTTTTGCCGTGTTCTACGGTGTGCCGGAGCGATACATCGGCTTTTTTAATATCAAGCTGTTCGAGGTGCCCGACTTTTTCTATCAGTTCAAGTACGCCGCGTTTCTCGGCTTTCCCGGCGAGGGCTTTCGCTCATCCGACTATTTCCCGATTATCCCGTGGGTTTTTATGTTTCTCCTCGGTTACTATCTGTGGCATATCGTGCGCCGATATCGCGCGGAGGAATATTTTCGCAGGGGCTTGCGTCCGCTCAGCTTCTGCGGCAGGCACAGCCTTTTGATCTATCTCGCGCACCAGCCTGTACTGATGGGAATCTGCTTTTTGATATTCGGTTATATATAAGGGAACCTCTAAAAATTCCTTACCGCGCATAAGCACGGAATCTTCACGGCATCATCTTGCCAAATCTCCTTGAAATACGTCAGTATTCCTGCGGAGCTTTGACAATATTCTGCCATAAATCTTCCGCGCTTCTGCACGACATTGAATTATTAGAGATTCCCATAAATGGAAAACACTATGACAATGAATTTTATTTCCGAGGCGATGAACGGCACCGCGCCGTTTCAGAGCCTCAAACGCAATTTAATAACAGGCAGGTCGCTGTGTGTCTCGGGACTCTCGGCGGTCTGCAAGGCGAACGTGATATTTTCGCTGCAAAACGGCAGGAGTGCGCCCGCGCTCTGTATCGCGGCGGACGAAAAGGAAGCGCAGACGCTGTGCAACGACCTCTGCTGCATGGGACTGCGCGCTTTCGTCTATCCCGTCAGGGACTACTGCTTTCTCGATTTTCAGAGCGCCTCGCGCGAGTATGAGCACGCGCGGCTCAAGGTGCTGCTCAAAATCATGGAGGAGGAATGCGACGTTGTGATCGCCTGCGTCGACGCGGCGAGTCAGCTCACGGTCCCGCAGGACGTGCTCGCGGATTCCGTTCTCTCCCTGTGGGAGGGCAAGTCGCTCGATCTCGGCCGCGCCGTGCGTGCTTTGACGCTGCTCGGCTACGAACGGTTCGACGCGGTGGAGGGCTGCGGTCAGTTCTCACTGCGCGGCGGCATTCTCGACTTCTTCATGCCCGATGCGGAATATCCCGTCCGCGCGGAGTTCTGGGGCGACGAGGTCGCCGATCTCAACTATTTTGACATCGAGACCCAGCGGCGCTTTCAGAAAGCGGGAAAAATACGCCTGACGCCCTCGGCGGAGGTCATCATCGAGGACAGAAACGCCCTTGCCGACAAGATCGTTCACAAGGCGGGACTGCTGCGCGGAAAGGGCGTCGCCAAGGCGCGCGAAAAAATTTACGCGGAAGCCGAGCTGCTGCGCTCGGGCGCGAACCTGCCCAATGCGGACAAGTTCATCGGGCAGATTTACGACAGCCCCGAGTGCCTGTTTGACTATTTCAGCCGCGACTCGCTGCTCTTTCTCTCTGAATTCAGCAGCATCCGCGACAGGGGCAAGTCGATGGACTTCCAGACCGCCGAGCTGCTCAAGCAGGGCATCGCGGACGGCTATCTCTGCCGCGGCTTCGACCGCTTCACGCTGACCTATAACGAGTGCATGGAGCGGTTCGCTTCTCACGGCGCGGTGCTGCTCGAGAGCTTCGTGCACGGCAGCATCGAATTGAAGCTGTCGGAAATCATCACCTTCAATATCCGTCAGCTCACCCCGTGGACAGGCTCGCATAAGCAGCTCACCGAGGACTTGCACGGTATGCTCACCAAGGACAGCCGCGGCGTGATCCTCGCAGGCACCGAAAAGGCGGCGAAGAGCCTTGCGGAAAACCTGCGCACGGACGGCTTTGACGCGGAATACGCAACGACGCTCGAACGAGCCGCCAAGGGCAGGCTCTATGTGATGACGGGCGCGCTGAGCGCGGGCTTTGAGCTGACAAAGGAAAAATTTTTCCTGCTCACCTACGGACACAACTCCTACCGCCCCGAAAAGAAGCGGAAGCGCCGCAAAAAAGACGGACAGGAGATATACAGTCTTTCGGAGCTGACGGCAGGCGACTACGTCGTGCACAGCGTCCACGGCATCGGCGTGTTCAGCGGCATTCGCAAGCTCGACACGCACGGCGTCGTCAAGGACTATATCAAAATCGACTATGCCAAGGGCGACGCGCTCTATGTGCCCGTCACCCAGCTCGACATGGTCGCGAAATACATCGGACCGCAGGAAAACAGCCGCGTCAAGCTCAGCCGCCTCGGCTCGGGCGACTGGCAGAAGGCGAAGGCAAAGGTCAAGACCTCGGTCAAGGACATCGCCAAGGAGCTGATCGCGCTCTATTCCGCGCGTATGAAGGCGAAGGGCTACGCCTTTTCGGGCGATAACGAGTGGCAGCATGATTTCGAGGCGTCGTTTGAGTACGAGGAAACGCCCGACCAGCTCTCCTGTATCCGCGAAATCAAGCACGACATGGAGCGCAGCTCTCCGATGGACCGCCTGCTCTGCGGCGACGTCGGCTTCGGCAAGACCGAGGTCGCGCTTCGTGCGGCGTTCAAGTGCGTCGCGGATTCCAAGCAGTGCGCCCTGCTCTGCCCGACGACGATTCTCGCGTGGCAGCATTACCAGACCGTCACCAAGCGGTTTGACGGCTATCCCATCCGTGTTGAGCTGCTCTCGCGCTTCCGCAATGCCAAGCAGCAGAAGGAGATTCTCGAAAAGCTTGCGCGCGGCGAGGTGGATATGGTCATCGGCACGCACCGACTTGTGCAGAAGGACGTGAAGTTCCGCGACCTCGGACTCGCGATCATCGACGAGGAGCAGCGCTTCGGCGTGGCGCAGAAGGAGCGCTTCAAGGAGCTTGTCAAAAACGTCGACGTGCTCACGCTCTCCGCGACGCCGATTCCGCGTACGCTCAACATGGCGATGAGCGGTCTGCGCGACATGAGCGTCATCGAGGAAGCCCCGATGAACCGTCAGCCCGTGCAGACCTATGTGCTCGAGCACGACAACGCGGTCATCTATGAGGCGATACGCCGCGAGATGCGCCGCGGCGGTCAGGTGTTCTACCTGCATAACAACGTCGAGACGATCTCCTCCTGCGCCGCAAGGATTCAGGAGGCGGTTCCCGACGCGCAGATCGCGATCGCGCACGGCAAAATGAAAGAAAACGAGCTTAGCGAGGTATGGCGCGCGATGCTCGCGCAGGAGGTTGATATCCTCGTTTGTACGACGATCATCGAAACGGGCGTCGATCTGCCCAACGCCAACACGTTAATAATAGAAAACGCCGACTGCATGGGACTCTCCCAGCTCCACCAGCTGCGCGGACGCGTGGGACGAAGCGCAAGACGCGCCTACGCCTACTTCACCTTCCGCCGCAGCAAGGTGCTCACCGAGATACAGCAGAAGCGTCTCGCCGCTATCCGCGAGTATACCGAGTTCGGCAGCGGCTTCAAGATCGCAATGCGCGACCTCGAGCTGCGCGGCGCGGGCAACATCATGGGCGCCCAGCAGCACGGTCATATGGAGAGCGTCGGCTACGATATGTATTTGAAGCTGCTCGGTGAAGCTGTCAGCGAGGAAAGGGGAGAGCCTGCCGGCACCAAGGATCTCGACTGTCTGATCGATATTTCCGTCGACGCCCACATCCCCGAGTATTACGTCGAGAGTCTGACTTTGCGGCTCGATGTTTACCGCCGTATCGCCGACATCCGCACATCCGAGGACGCCGAGGACGTCAAGCTTGAGCTGCGCGACCGCTTCGGCGAGATCCCCGACGCGGTGCTCGGACTGATCGAAATCGCCCTGATACGCAACCGCGCCCACGCGATGGGCGTCTATGAGATCCGACAGAATGACAACGTGCTGATGCTCTATGTCAAGGAGCTCAAATCCCCTGCCGTGGCGGATCTGCTGATTTCTCTCAACGGAAAGGCAACGCTCAACGCGGGAGCCAAGCCGTTTCTCGCGGTAAAATGCCCGAACGGTGCGGACAGTGTGGAGATTTTGAAACAAGTGTTTCGCTTAAAATGAGAAAAAAGAAAAATTTTCACAAAATTTTGATAAAATGTAGACAATGGCGAAAAAATTGTGTATACTTATAAAGTACGCATCCATACCCCGCGACGGGTATGGGTCAAATTTGTGTAAGGATGGTATGAAAACATGAAACCAACGGTTAAAATCGGTTCCTTGCTGCTCGCTGTGGTGATGGCGTGCTCCGCGATCTTCGCCTCAGGCTGCAGCTTCAACAAGGAATGGTCCTACAAAACATCGGACAAGGAGCTGGCTATCGGTGTCTACATCTACTGTCTTGACCTCGCGTTCCAGCAGGGTCAGACGCTCGCCAAGAAGCTCGACGACTATGACGCGACCAACGACAAGTGGTTCGATCTTGAAATCACCGACGACGACGGCAACACCGCTGTTGCCCGTCAGTGGATGAAGGACAAGGCGCAGGAGATGTGCCTCGAGTTCCTCGCTGTCGAGAAGGCGCTCAAGGATGAGGGCGCTTCTCCCGACGAGGCGACTCTCACCGCCAATAAGCAGGAGTCCACGACCTACTGGAACGTCGGACCCTACGCGCAGTACGGTCAGATTATGCCCATGAGCAAGTCTCTCGAGCCCTACGGCATTTCCTACGAGAGCTTTGAGTACTGCACCGCTGTTCACTCCGCCAACTATTCCGCTCTCTTTGACGCTGTTTACGGCGCCGGCGGTTCTCAGGAGGTCACCGACGAGGAGCTTTCCAAGTTCTTCACCGAGAAATACGCGGATTACAGCTACATTCCCGTTCAGCTCTATGAGAGCACAACAGACGACGACGGTCAGCAGACCAACGCCGCGCTCAGCGACGACAAAATCAAAGAGCTGACCGACGAGCTTGAGGGCTATGTCAGCGACATCAACGGCGGCAAGAGCATTGATGACGTTGACAAGGCATACACCGAGAAGCATGAGCTTGCGCAGAGCGCGATGGTCAGCAACGTGGAGCAGCTTGAGAGCTTTTCTGCGGGCGATGATCTGAAAACCGCATTCGAGAAGCTCGACACCGGCAAGGCGACCACCGTCAAGGTAGGCGAGGGCGATACCGCAATGCTCTACCTGCTCTATAAGAAAGACATCAACGAGACGGCAAAGACCTATTTTGAATCCGCGTCCAACCGCGCGACGGTTCTCTCGGCGATGAAAACAGACGATTTCAAGAAGTATGTGGAGGGACTCGCAAAGGAACTCGACTACGACAAGAATGGCGCAGTAGACGGCTACGATCCCAAGATGTTCTTCGTTGCGGAGCAGCCCACCACCGCTGCACCTGAAACAACCGTTGCGGAGGACGCCGCAGACGACGCACAGACAGAAGAGGAAGCGACGACATCCGCAGAGTAAACACCCTTTTATCAAAGGAGGCTTTATGAGCAGACATATCAAGCTTTTATCCGTAATTTTGGCGGCGATCATGGGATGCGCCGCACTGAGCACCGCTCCCGTGTTCGCGGAGACGGACAGCAGTGTGGTTGACCCCGTTTCGCCCGACATGCCCGATGAACCCGAAGATCCCGTGCAGCCCGATGTACCTGATTTCACCGAGGCGCCCTATTCGCCCTCGTCCGATCCCGAGCCGTACAATCCGCCCGTTAATCCTGATGACGACGGCGGCAGCGGCGGAGGCGGCGGTTACAACCCGGGCGCTCAGAGCAGCTGGAACAGCTACGACAACGATAACGACGATAACGGCAATAATACCAACGAAACCTTCTATGTCGGCGGCGGTCAGACCTACATTCCGCCCAAGGCGACAGCTCCCTCGGCGGCGCTCTATAACTCCGAGAAGAAAAATATCGACGACAAGGAGCTTAACAAGAACGACTGGGGCGACATCGCTTCGCGCCTGAAGAAAACAGGCAGCGTAACGTCCTCCGAGGACGACGGCAGCGGCGACTTCAACTTCATTCAGAAGAACACCGCCAAGGAGGATAACGGTCACTGGATTATCATTGCCGGTGTTCTGTGCATGCTTCTCAGCGTGACGGGCTTTATCTATCTCATTGCTTCGGCGATCTCACGCCGCAGAAGGCTGATGAATCCCACAGCGGGTTCCTCTCAGGGCTATTACCGTTCCGATTCCGACTATGACGACGGCTATCAGGGCGGCAAAAAAGAAAAGACGCCCAGAAACGGCAGAAGATACAAATAAGATGAAAAAAGGAACCGCAGCCGCGGTTCCTTTTTTATTGCATTCCTATTGTATAAATCCTACCGTGTTCGCCTTGATCAGATAAATCACAAAAATATGCGCGGGGTAGATAAAGTAGAACAGATACTTCAAAAACGGCCCCTTGATGAAGCCGCGTCTGCCGTTATAAAGTGAAATCGGCAGAAAGGACAGCATCACGAAGCGGAAGTTGTTGAGCAGCAGAGCGGTAAAAATCCGCAGAAGCTCGTTTTTCCGCAGGGCATAGAGCAGCATGATAAACGCGAAGCCCGATATATTGTAATCCGCTTCGAGATGGATGGATACGATCGCCAGTCCCAAAATACAAAGCAGACAGATCCACGGCTTCCTGCGGAAGCGTTCCAGCGCGCATAGCCCGAGAAAGCCGAGCGTCAGCGTGAAAAAGACATTCTGCCCGCGGAAAAACAGCGTTCCCGTATGCACGAGGTTGAACGGGATTTCCGAAATGACCGCCAGCGCCGCGAGACTGATGCCGTATCGAAGCTTGCTGCGCGTATGAAGAAAGCCCTCGATCAGCAGAAAGCAAAAAATCGGAAAAGCGAATCTGCCCAGATCGCGCATCAGGCGGTACAGCAGGAGCTTGTGCGTCCCCAGCTGCAGAAGGACGATGTTTTTGTCTACCAGATAGGAGCCTGCGTGGTCGATGAACATCGATACGGTGGCGATGACCTTCAGGGTGCTGCCGCTGAATACTTTCCATTTGTCGGGGATAATATGATACTCTGTCATTTGATCTGAAAAATCCTTTGCGCGTTTTTGTACATCAGGTTTTCGTAATCATCGGCGTCCAGCAGCCCCCGCAGCTCGATGAAGTATTCCTGATAGAGCGAGCGGTCGCCCGTTTTGTTATGGAGCAGCGTGTCCGGACCGTCGATCGGGTTGTCGGTTCCGAACAGCATTTTTTCGCTGCCGTATCTCCTGATTGCTTCGAGCGTCGCGGAGACGGGAACCCAAGTCGTATCGCCGTAAAGGTTCGGCAGCTTTCCCAGCAGCTCAAGCGCCTGTGCGTTGTCGGTGCCGAGATCCATGTGAACCATCACAAAGTCGATCTCAGGATGGCGTTTCGCCGCTTGATACAGATGCGGCGACATCGCCTGCTCGCATCCTCCCGTATGAGAAACAACGGGAAGATTCAGCTCCGCCGCAAGGGAATAAACCGGCTCCAGCCGCTCGTCGTCAGGAGCGACAAGCGAGTGGAACGGATGCAGCTTGAAGCCGTAGATCAGGCTGCGGTTTTCTTTGACGGTGCGGATAAAGTCCGCGTCAGGCAGCTCGCTTCCGATTTTCAGCCACGGCAGCGCGCCGAGCTTATCGGGAGCTTTTTTGACCGCGTCGAGCGTGTCGCGGAGAATCACATTTTGCGGCTTTTGCAGAAAGGCGGGAACAGGATTGCGCTGATGGTCATATTCCGCCGCCTCGATGTCGCTGATCAGCGAAAAATCAATGCCGTATTTTTCCATCGAATAGAGCACCTGTTCCGTTGTCATGTCAAAAAACGGAGGCAGTGCGCCGATATGCGCATGAGTGTCGATGATCATGACGTTCCCTCTTTATACCCTTATCTTGGGCATTTCACCCTCTTCTGTCGGCTGCTGCGCAGGCTCGGGGTTGATTTGCGTGCCGATGCGGTTGCCGTCCCGATAGCCTGTGATGTAGCGCTGGATCTGCGTCGCGTCATCAATGTTCAGCCCGTCTTCGTCGATGTCTCCGCGCTGGGAGATGGTTCCGGCTTCATCGCTGACAAGCTCGGCAAGAATACGCTGAATGAGTGTGACGTCCCTGACGTCGATAATACCGTTGCCGTCGGCGTCGCCGACAGTATAGGTCTGCTGAGCCGCGTTGGCAGCGGGAATCATGCCGAGTGCGGGCATCAGACAGAGAATACAGATAAGTATTGCGATCCTTTTCATATTGTCATCCTTTCCAAATATTTGTGTCAGTGGGTTCTGCGTATGCTGAACGGTATGATAGCGTAGCAGTGCGGCGATAGGGGGAGCTTCACTGTCCGGATGGAGGTGATTGTAAAATCTCCCCACTTTATCATACCATCAGTTCACGGATTTTTCAATAGCATTTCTCTAAAAGAAGCTGATCTTGTTCCGGCTTACAGAATCTGAATCTGGCAGCTTTTCATCGTCGCGAGAGCCGCCTCGTGCGCCTGAGGCGTCACACCCGCGCAGCACGCGGAATCTACGGCGATATCCGCCTCGGGAAAGCTTGCTTTGAGCAGCAGCGCGTTGCTGACGACGCAGATATCGGTGCAAAGTCCGATCAGCTCGACGGAGAAGTTTTCTCCCTGCGCGCGCTCACCGAGGAGCCTGGGCAGCTGTACGGAGCCGAAGGTAATCTTCTCGACGGGCGTATACGTGCGCGCTTTCAGCGCGTCAGCGACCGTCTGATCGAGCTGCCAGCCGTCCGTTCCCTTGATGCAGTGAGGTACGGGAAGGTGTCTGCCTTCGTTTGTCTGCATATAGTTTTCATCATGGGTGTCAAGCGTCACAAAGATCTCGCCGTCGAAGTTCTTTATTTTTTCCGCTGTCTTGGGGACGATCGCGGCAGCCTCCGCTGTGCCCAGCGCACCGTCCACAAAGTCCTTCTGCATATCTACAACCACTAAAAAGCGTTTCATAAATTCTCTCCTGCTTTCTTTTTCTGGTTCCTCATTCTCTGAGGGTACTGTTTTTTTGCTGTCATTCTCCGCACAATAAAGCTACGCACTCTATATGCGCCGTATGGGGAAACATGTCTACGGGTTGTATTTTCTGCACCCTGTAATGGCTGTGCTTTGTCAGAAAATCCAGATCCCGCGCCATTGTTTCGGGGTTGCAGGAAATGTAAACCACCCGTTTGGGCGACATTTTTATCAGCGCGCGCAAAAACTGCTCGCTGCTGCCGGCGCGCGGCGGATCCATAAAGACGACGTCGCAGCGCTCGTTCTCGTCGGCGCACGTTTCCATGAAATCGCCCGCGTCGCCCTTGTAAAAGCGGATGTTCTGCAGCTTGTTCAGCTTCGCGTTGCTGATGGCGTCGCGTACCGCGTCTCCGTTCAGCTCCACGCCGATAACTCTGCCGGCGCCCTGCTTTGCCGCGACGATGCCGATGGTGCCGATGCCGCTGTAGGTATCGAGCACGGTTTCGTTTCCTTTTAAATGAGCAAATTCCATCGCCTTGCCGTACAGCACCTCGGTCTGGACGGGATTGATCTGATAGAAGCTCTTCGGCGAAATGCGGAAGCGGCAGCCGCAGAGAATGTCCTCGATATACCCCTTGCCGTAGAGTACGGTCTGTTTCTCACCGAGCACAAGATTGGTGTTGAGGTTGTTGACATTCTGCACGATGGTCGTGATTGCGGGGAACTTTTCCCGGATAGCGCGCACGAAGTTGTTTTTGGAGGGGAATACGGGCGTGCCTGTTACGAGCACCAGCATGATCTCGTTTGTCTGAAAGCCGCGGCGTACCAGCACGTGGCGCAGAAAGCCCTTGTGCGTGTCCTCGTTGTAGGTCGTCAGCTTGAAGGACGGCAGCAGCTTTCGCACGCCGACAATGATGCTGTCGGCAGTTTCGTCCTCGATCATGCAGCTGTCGATGCCCGTCACATGGTGGGTGCCCGACTGATAGACGCCCGAGATGATCTTTCCGCTGCGGTTGGTGTAGAATGCCGCCTGCACCTTGTTGCGGTAGTGAAAGGGCGTTTCCATGCCGATGATCGGCTCCACGCGGCAGAAGCGCTTGAGAAGCCGTTCGGTCTTTCCCTGCTTGAAACGCAGCTGTTCGGGGTAGGAGGTGTCCAGCTGACAGCCGCCGCATTTTTTGTAAACGGGACAGCGGTTCGGTTTTGCGTTATTCATAAAATTTCCCCTTGTTGTTTTCTGGTTCTATTCTATCATTAACAGAGTTCAATTGCAAGACGCAAAAAGCCTTGACAAATCCCCGAAATAAGAATATACTGTCAATGATAAACGGCAAAGGCGCTGCGGGAATCTCCCGCAGCGCCTGTTTTGGGTTCACAAAAAATTCAGTTAGGAGAGTTTTTTTTATGTCTAAAGTACCCGAGATGTTCGGAAGTATGGTATTTAACGACAAGAAAATGCAGGAGAGACTGCCAAAATCCACCTATAAGGCGCTCAAAAAGACCATTCAGGACGGCGAGCCGCTTGATATCAGCGTCGCGAACGTCGTAGCGGCGGCGATGAAGGATTGGGCGATCGAAATGGGCTGCACTCACTATACCCACTGGTTCCAGCCGATGACGGGCGTTACCGCGGAGAAGCACGACAGCTTTATCCAGCCCAACGGCGACGGCGTGATCATGGAGTTCTCGGGCAAGGAGCTGATCAAGGGCGAGCCCGACGCGTCCTCTTTCCCCTCGGGCGGCATCCGCGCGACCTTTGAGGCGAGAGGCTACACCACATGGGATCCCACTTCTCCCGCGTTTGTGCGCGACGGCTCTCTTTACATTCCCACCGCGTTCTGTTCCTATACGGGCGAGGTGCTCGATAAAAAAACGCCGCTGCTCCGTTCGATGGAGCGCATCAGCACCGAGGCGGTCAAGATTCTCCACCTTCTCGGCAAGAACGAGGTGACGCGCGTCATTACCACCGTCGGCCCCGAGCAGGAGTACTTCCTGATCGATAAGGAGCTGTACGATCAGCGCGAGGATCTGAAGCTCACGGGCAGAACCCTTTTCGGCGCGAAGGCGCCCAAGGGACAGGAGCTTGACGACCACTATTTCGGCGCGATCAAGACCCGCGTTTCGGCATATATGAAGGAGCTTGACGAGGAGCTGTGGAAGCTCGGCGTGCTCGCAAAGACAAAGCACAACGAGGTCGCTCCCTCTCAGCACGAGCTGGCGCCGATCTTCACCACCTCCAACATCGCCAACGACCACAACGAGCTGACCATGGAGATCATGCAGAAAACCGCCGAAAAGCACGGTCTGGTCTGCCTGCTGCACGAGAAGCCCTTCGCGGGCGTCAACGGCTCGGGCAAGCACAACAACTGGTCGCTCTCTACCAATACGGGCGAGAATCTGCTCTCACCCGGCAAGCACCCCGAGGATAACCTGCAGTTTTTGATTTTCCTCTCCGCTGTCATCAAGGCGGTCGACGAGTATCAGGATCTGCTCAGGGCGACGGTCGCCTCCGCGGGCAACGATCACCGTCTCGGCGCGAACGAGGCGCCTCCCGCGATCATGTCCGTCTATCTCGGCGACGACCTCGGTGAGATGGTGGAATCCATTATCAACGGTGAGGAGTACGTCAGCCACGGCAAGGAGAAGATGCTCACGGGCGTCGACGTGCTCGCTGACTTCAAGAAGGACACCTCCGACCGCAACCGCACCTCTCCGTTTGCCTTCACGGGCAACAAGTTTGAGTTCCGCGCGCTCGGTTCGTCGCTCAATATCGGCTGTCCGAACTACATGCTCAACACCATGATCGCAGAGGAGCTGTCACAGTTCTATGTGGAGCTCAAGGACGCCGAGGACATTGAGACCGCCGTCCGTTCGCTGGTCAAGAACGTCCTTACCGAGCACAAGAGAATCATCTTCAACGGCGACAACTATACCGACGCGTGGGTGGAGGAAGCGAAAAAGAGAGGCTTATATAATCTGAAATCCCTTCCCGAGGCGTTTTCTCACTTCCTCGACCGCAAAAACATCAACCTCTTCGTCAAGAACAAGATCGTCACCGAGGCGGAGTTCCGCGCGAGATACGAGATTGAGCTGGAGACCTACTGCAAGCAGATCAATATTGAAGCGCTCACCATGATCGATATGGCAAAGAAGAACATCACACCCGCCGTGACTGCCTTTGTCAGAGAGATCACCGACGCCGCGCTTGCCAAAAAAGCGCTTTCCGCCGCGATTCCCACCAGCGTGGAGGAGGAGCTTATCCTCAGCCTTTCCAACAAGCTTGTATGCTTCGTCAAGAAAACCGCAGAGCTGGAGGACGCTGTCCTGAACGCCGGCGATTTCGACGGCGATCCGCTCAGGCGCGCGGCGTATTTCCGCGAAAATGTGTTTGCCAAGATGCAGGAGCTGCGTGCGGTGGGCGATTCGATGGAGACCGAAACCGCTTCCGATTTCTGGCCCTATCCGTCCTATACCGAGCTGCTGTTCGGCGTGTGATGCGTTTCCTGTGAACGATAAATCCGAGAAAAGCATTTTGTCGACCTTCACGGAATTTGCATGATTTGCGGAACGGAAGGTATCCGATTTAAATAATTCAAACACAAAAAAGTGTTGTTATTGGAAGAAAGCAGCGGAACAATTGTAAATAATTTGGAGGAAATGCCGATTTTTATGATATTAATTCATGCAAAAATCAGAAAAAAATTGCGAAAAACTCTTTACAAACAAATTGAATAGTGTTATAATCATAACGTAAATTTGAGGCGGATGAAAAATCACCCGTATTCAATTACTCTATTTTTTCAAAAAGGTGGTAGAAAACAATGAAAAAGGTAGCATCGATCTTTGTTGCTCTCCTTCTCGTTGCTGTATCTGTTGTTTCTGCATTCGCAGCCGACATTAACGCAAATGAGAAGAAAGTACTGGATGAGCTTAAGACTAGTGTTAAGATGCAGGGCAAAGATATGTATTGGCCCGAATCTTTTGTCAATCAGGCAGAGAACTATTTTAACACGATTGACTTGACAGCTGAGCAGGCTGATGAGATTATTGCTAACATCAAGACCGGTAAGACCCAGCTTGAGGCGACCGGAGCAAAGAACATCGCTGACTGCACCAAGACTCAGAAGAAAGAGCTCTTTGCGACTCTCGGTAAAGGAATGGCTATCGTTGGCGGTACTGCTACACATGTCGGAGACGAAATTACCCTGAAGGACAAGAACGGCGAAGTGATCTTCAAGGCTGTTCCTACTCTCGTTTCCAAGGATGGCGGCAAGTCTGTTGATGTAAACGGCAAGACAACCGACGGCGGCGTAATCAAGACCACAGGCGCTTCCGCTAACACAATGGTATTCGTTGTTGTTGGTGCATTTGCTGTTCTCGCTATTGCGGGCGGCGTGTTCTTTGTGGTTAAGAAGAGAGGCTAATGTCTCGCGCGCACAAACACAGGCACAATAAAAAAGTAGGTGGGAAGAGTTTTGTAATTCTTCCCATTCTCTTTTTTGTAGGCATTTTTACCGTTATGTATATCGCAATAGCGCCGACCTTCGGCACATTGATTTCCGCAGCGAGCGTGATGTTTTCTGACGGGGAAAACGATTACTCTACCGAATATAAAAATATTTTTGTGCCTGTTCAGGAGAACGCAACGGTAGAAACGGTCACAAACACGGTAGGCGAGCCTGAAGTAAAGGCGGAGACCGTTGAGTTTCCCCACTACGGAAACCAGTTCGCGGAAATCAAAATTCCCGCCTGCGATATTGAATGTCCTCTTTTCATGGGCGACGGAGACGTTGCCCTCAGCAACGGAGTGGGAATTTACTACGGCAGCTTTTTGCCGGGCTACGGCGGAACAACGCTGATCGCGGGACATAATAACACCTTCTTCAACGGATTGAAATACGCCGAAGCGGGTCAGGAAATCATCATCAGAACCAGCTACGGCAACTACAAGTACGTTATCAGGGAGACGGCGGTGAAAGATTCGCTGGATACCACTGCCTACGATTTGTCCGCTGATTACGAAAACCTGATTTTATACACCTGCTATCCCTTCGATGAAATCGGTCTGACGAAAGACAGATTTTTTGTTTACGCGGATTTGGTGGAGGGTATTCCTCTGGAAAAAGAAATCGGAGAGGGTGAGTAATCATGGCGAAAAAAACTGCGGGCAAGAAGGTCCGTGATATTCTCTTTGGCGTTCTGTCGTTTTTTCTGTCGCTTTTTCTGTTCATGCTGTCGCTCGGCGTGGTGGGAGAGATTTCTCTCTTCAACAAATCCTTCTGGATCGACCAGATGAATTCCACCAACTATTTTGTCGACAAATGCGACGAGATGACGGACAGACTGGTCATTTTGGGATACGCGAGCGGCTTGTCAAAGGATTTTTGTGAAAAGATAGTGGATCCCATCATGATCACGACTGACACGGAGACGTATCTTGACGATTTCTTTGAGGGCGGAACAGGACGTGTCGACACAACTGCCTTCAAGCAGAAATTCATTTCGGAGCTTGAGTCGTACATAAAGGAGAAGAACGCAAAGGTCGATCAGAGTAACGTGGATTACCTTGTCAAAAACGCGGAGTCCCGTTACAAGGACTGTGTGAAAATCCCTCTGCTGACACAGATCGCGGGATATTTTCACGCGGTGAAAAAATATCTGCCCTACATCACGGCGGGTCTGGCTCTTCTTTTTGCTGTCATCGTGCTGGTGCTGACGTTCGGGAACCGCTGGAGGCACCGCATTTTCAAGTATCTTTACTTTGCGACGGCGGCGGATTGCCTTGCCCTGACGACTGTCGCGGTGTATGTGTCGATCAACGGCGGTCTGAAGAATATCAATCTGCAATCGCGCGCACTCTATCAGATGGTTGTGCTTTTTGCGAACAACGTCAACATCATGCTGTGGGTCGTAGCGGCGTTCTTTTTGGTTTCGGCGTTCCTGTTTTTCTTTTTGTACCGGTCGTTTTATCTCAGACTGACGTCTGATTGACGGATTCTGTTTGTTATGATTTTACGCGGTTTTTCGTATGGCAAAATCGCAGTAAAATTAACAATAAACCAAAGTGTTTTTTGAAAAAAATCGGCATTTGGAATGAATCTTTCCGTTTTGCCGACAAATCATAATATTTCGCTTGAAATCATGCCTGATTTATTGTATCATAAAAAGACAGGCATGATTTTTGTGTTATATTTACGATTACGAAAGGTGAGTGATGTGCAGTGGAAGAAAAAGATGAAATCATTATCTCCCCAAAACTGATAGGTGAAATCCTTAAACGAAACGCTGTTTTTATTGCTGTAGTAGTGTTGCTGGCTATGCTGGGAACCTTTTTCTACACCAATTTTTTTGTTACCAAACAGTATACGTCAACGCTTTCCCTTTATGTTGAGACCGTTGACGTGCAGTCTGACAGTCCGAGCGCCGCGAGCGCTTCCCTGACGATGCAGAACTACGCGCTCAAGCTGGTTCCTACCTATATCCGCATGCTCGATACCAACACGTTCTATACCGAGCTTTCCGAGAGGCTGTCTGAGAAATACACGCCCACCCAGCTCAGTAAGATGATATCGTTCAAGAGCGACGAAAACACCGAGGTCTTTGACGTCAAGGTCGTTTCTCCGTCACCGACGGAGTCAAAGAAGATCGCGGATACTATTGCGGAGGTGGCTCCCGAAACCATTTCCAACCTGAAAACAAACGCAAAGCTGAAGGTGTGCGACGAGGCGCAGCTGCCCACGAAGCATTCCTCTCCCAGCGTGAGCAGAAACGTGATCATTGCGTTCTTCGCCTCGCTGATCGTTTCGGTCGGTATCGCGTTTATCCGTCACTTCATGGATAAAAAGATCAAATATGATGATGAAATGACGCAAATATTCGATATTCCCGTTCTGGCGGCGATCCCGAGCTTTGACAGTTATATCAGCCAGAAAGGCAAAGAGAGCGCCCAGAAGAGCAAAGAGGGGAGCGTGAAGGAAAATGGCTAAGAAAACAGACAGAAAGCGTTCCGACAACCTGATCAACATGGATGCGGTCGCGTTCCAGATCAGAGAATCCTATAAGGCAGCCAGAACCAATATTGTCTATTCTATCATTAAAAAGGGCTGCAAAAAGATTTCCTTTACCAGCGCGAACAAGGGCGAGGGAAAGACGGTTACTTCCGTCAACGTCGCTATTGCGCTCGCTCAGCAGGTCAACACAAGAGTTCTGATTATCGACTGTGACCTCAGAAGACCCCAGATCCACAACGCTTTGTCACTGGAGCCTTCTCCCGGACTGACCAATTACCTGAACGGTGAGTGCGAAAAGGAAGAAATGATCCGCACAACAAAGATCTCCAATCTGTTTGCCGTTACCTACGGCGCAGTTCCGCCGAACCCCTCGGAGCTTCTTTCCAGCTCCGGTATGCAGGAGTTTGTCAAGACGGTGGAAAAAGATTATGATTATATTATTTTTGATACACCCCCTGTCGGCGTAGTTGTCGACTCGCTTCCTCTGGTCAAGCAGTCCGACGGCGTTGTATTGGTTGTGAAGCACAACTCCACCACCTATCCCGCGCTGAAAAAGGTGATCGATGTGCTGAACAGAAACGGCGGAAAAATCCTTGGCATTATTGTCAACAACGTGGAGTCCGTCAAGACCAAGAAGTTCGGCAAGGGCGGAAAAGGCTATGGCTATGAATACGGCTACGGTTACGGCTACTATTGATTTTTCTTTCGCCCTGACTGTAGTTGACTGGTGTAAAGAATCCGGAACCGTGTGACTGCGTGTTCCGGATTTTCATTTTGCGCGTCTGCGCGAATCGGAAGATAAGGGGAATAACGAATGAAAAGGGTGACATATTGTTATGAGCCAAAATGACAACAACGCAAATGCAAAGGATTTGCTCTATCTCGTGTCCTGCGCGGTGAATGAGGATAAACCGAGTCCCGAGAGATGTGCCACAATGGATATGGATGCGGTTCTGGAGCTTGCGAAGCATCATATGCTGTCCGCCGCGGCAGCGTTTGCCCTCGAAACAACGATGGCGCTGCCTGCGTCATGGAAGGACGCGAAAGCGACCGCGATACGCAGACTGATCCTCTTTGATTCCGAAAGGGCAAGGGTGACGCGCGCGCTGGAGGAGAACGGCATCTGGTATCTTCCGCTGAAGGGTTGTATTCTCAAGGATTATTACCCCAAGGCGGCGATGAGAGAAATGACGGACAATGACATCCTCTGCGACGGCAGCAGGATGGAGGATATCAGAAGCATCATGACAGGACTCGGTTATGAGTGCGCTTTGTTCGGACGTACCAATCATGACGTGTACCACAAGAGTGTTGTCAGCTTTGAAATTCACAGTACTCTGTTTGTCCCGCTGAAGGCGCCCGTGTTTTCGGCTTATTATGAAAACATCACGGACAGGCTGGTCAGAAACGGCGGCAATGCGTTTGGCTGTCGTTTCACTGATGAGGATTTTTACATCCATGTTCTCTGTCATATGTACAAGCATTACAGCAACGCGGGAATCGGCTTGAAGGCGCTGCTTGATATTTACGTGATCGACCGGAAGAAGGGACAGTCGATGGATCGCGGTTATCTTGACAGGGAGCTGGAGAAGCTGGAGCTGAAAAGCTTTGAGCAGGAGGTGCGGGTGCTTGCCGTCAAAACCTTCTCCATGCAGCCGCTGTCGGATGAAGAACAGAAGCATCTGATGTATTTTATCAATTCCAATAGCTTTGGCATGTTCTCGAATGTGCTGGCAAACTGTCTCCACAACGACGACAGCAAAAAGGCGAAAAGACGGTATCTTCTCGGACGCTTTTTCCCTGATGAGGATTTTTTGCAGCTATATTACCCGACGGTCTACCGTCATCGGATCCTGTATCCGTTCCTCGTGCTGTACCGTCCGTTCAAGGGACTGTTCACGAAACGCAAGGCGCTTCTCATGGAATATCATAACCTGAAGAAGTTCAAAAAGACAAATGTTCCCCATTCGGATTAATTTGTTTTCGATGCTTTTCAAAATAACGCTGCCGCAAACCAACAGATTTGCGGCAGCGTTTTTCTCATTCAATTTTCAACGCGATTTTACAATAACGTCATTTTTCATTGCGGATTAATGAATATCGGAATAATCCATCTGTGTGATAAGATAAAATTCCGATTCGGTGATCCAGCACTTGATGACGGCGTTGCGGACGCGCTCAAGGCTCCACAAGCCCTTTTGATAGTATTTTTTTACCAGTTCAAAGTGTTTGCTCATTCCAGCTCAACCTCCGTCATCATT
>FMUA01000003.1:0-72230 GCA_900100595.1 Ruminococcaceae bacterium P7 | reverse complement strand
GAAACGCTTCCATAGGAAACCCGTGCGTTCAGATAAATGGTCTTGGGGTTGGTATTGTCGTAGGTGAGCGTCTGTGTCGTTGTGTCAACGTGATAGACAGTCGCGTCGTCGGCGTCCATTTTTGCGTTAATCGCCTGCGTCACGATTCTGTTCTGAACGGGATGCGTGCTCGTGGTGCTCAGCGCGTCATCCACCA
Organism: Ruminococcaceae bacterium P7; assembly: GCA_900100595.1. Taxonomy (GTDB): domain Bacteria; phylum Bacillota; class Clostridia; order Oscillospirales; family Acutalibacteraceae; genus Ruminococcoides. Next base: position 72,034 of record FMUA01000003.1, on the reverse strand, counting down.
GAATGCCGCCGTGCTCGTCAATCAGCTGAATTTCGCGGATCAGACGTTCGAGAATCGAAAATCTCTCGTCAGATGTGATGTCAGGGTTGAACGCGTCGTCCACATAAATCAGAAAACGCTGGGTGTTATAGCTTCTCAGCGCGTCGGAAATCACAAAGCGCGCCGAGATAAAGCCTCTCACGGAGAAGGTGATATCGTCTGTCAGCACGTCGGCGGTTCCGTCGTTGTTGACGTCGCACTCCGAGGCAAAGCGGCTGCCGTCGGAATTAACGCCCTTCATCACCACCGCGCAGTCTGTAAGCGGATAGGGCTCGCCGTTGTTCGTGACCGTCAGGCGAAGCCGTTTTCCTTGGTCATACTGGGTGAGAATGATCGACTGACAGCTTTTCTGACAGTTCAGATCCAGCGTGAGTTCGGCTATATAGTCGTTCATATGCTTCCTCCTAATTCATGATTCGGGGAGTGGGGCGCTCCCTACTACGGGGGCAGGAGGCTGAAAAATTGCATAGTATTATGCAATTTTCCGAAAAGATTTCACGGTTGATAATCCGGCGGAAATGTTGTATAATGAATTTGAATATGATTTCGGAGGTGTTTTCCGTGGAAGTCAGCGTCGGCGACCGCGTCGAAATGAAAAAGCCGCACCCCTGCGGCGGCAGGGAGTTTGAAATTCTTCGCGTGGGAATGGATTTTAAGATCAAATGTCTGACCTGCGGCAGAGAGGTCATGGCGCCGCGCAGAAAGCTGGAGAAAAACATCAAAAGAGTAATCGGAGAATAAATATGTTTGAGAAGATAGAAATTTTTGACAAGCGATACGCCGAGCTGAACCGCAGGCTCTATGAGCCGTCCGTGGCGGCGGATCCCGTTGAATACCAAAAGGTCATGAAGGAGGTCAAGTCCATCGAGGAGATCGTGCTGACCTACCGCGACTACAAGACGGCGCTGCAGACCGAGCAGGAGAGTCTTGAGATTCTCGAGAGCGGCGACGCCGAGCTGCGCGAGTTAGCGCAGCTGGAGCTTGACGAGGCAAAGGAAAAGATAGAGGAGCTGTCCGAGCAGCTCAAAATCCTGCTGCTGCCCAAGGACCCCAACGACGACCGCAATGTTATCGTCGAGATCCGCGGCGGCGCGGGCGGTGAGGAAAGCGCGCTGTTTTCGGCGGTGCTGTTCCGTATGTACACGATGTACGCCGAACGCCGCGGCTACCGCGTCGAGGTCGTCAACGCCAACGAAACCGAGCTGGGCGGCTACAAGGAGATCTCCTTTATGATCGAGGGCGACGGCGCGTATTCACGCTTCAAGTTCGAGAGCGGCGTCCACCGCGTACAGCGCGTGCCCGAGACCGAGAGTCAGGGACGCGTCCACACCTCCACCACCACCGTTGCGGTGCTTCCCGAGGCGGAGGACGTCGAGCTGGAGATCGATCCCAAGGATCTGAAAATCGACACCTTCCGTTCCAGCGGTGCGGGCGGTCAGCATATCAACAAAACCAGCTCCGCGATCCGCGTTACCCACATCCCGACGGGAACCGTTGTGGAGTGTCAGGACGAGCGCAGCCAGTACAAGAACAAGGACAAGGCGCTCAAGGTGCTCAAATCCCGGCTGCTGAAAGAGAAGCAGGACAAACAGGCGAGTGAGATCGCCGCCGACAGAAAATCTCAGGTCGGTACGGGCGACCGCAGCGAGCGCATCCGTACCTACAACTATCCGCAGGGCAGGCTGACCGATCACCGCATCGGGCTGACGCTCTATAAGCTCGAGGATATCCTCAACGGCAATCTCGACGAGGTGATAGACGCGCTGATTACCGCCGACAGGGCGGAAAAGCTCAGGGAGAGCATGGAGAAATAAGGTGATTTTTTGCAGACACTTCGATTGAACCATAACGAAAACGACATACAGACAGCGGGGAAAATCCTCGCGGACGGCGGTCTGGTCGCTGTCCCGACCGAGACGGTCTACGGACTTGCGGCGAATGCCCTTGACGGAGAAGCCGTCGCGAAGATCTTCGCGGCAAAGGGCAGACCGATGGATAATCCGCTGATCGTGCATATCGCGGACTTCGGCGACATGGAGCGGTTCTCCCTTGTGCGGGAGATACCCGAGGCGGCGTACCGTCTTGCCGCGACCTTCTGGCCGGGACCGCTGACGATGATCATGAAAAAGGGCAGCGCGATTCCCGACGCGGTTTCCGCGAGGCTTGACACCGTTGCCGTCCGCTTTCCGAGCCATCCGCTCGCGCAGGCGGTCATCCGTGCGGCAGGCGTGCCCTTGGCGGCGCCATCCGCGAATTTATCGGGTTCACCCAGCCCGACGACCGCGCGTCACGTCCTGCATGACATGGACGGAAAAATCGACGCGGTACTCGACGGCGGAGAGTGTCAGGTCGGACTGGAGAGCACCGTCATTACCTTGGTGACGGATATTCCGCGCGTGCTGCGTCCCGGCGGCGTGACCGTTGAGATGCTCACCGAAGCGCTCGGAGAGGTCGAGGTCGACGACGCGGTCGTACACCGGCTTGCCGACGGCGTCAAAGCGGCAAGCCCGGGAATGAAATACAAGCACTACGCCCCGAAGGCGAACGTGATCCTGCTCCAATGCAGCGACGCCGATTTTCTCGACTACGTCAACTGCCACGCGGGCAGGGGAGTGGCTGTGCTCTGCTGTGACGAGGACGTGCCTCTTTTGCACAACGTCAAGGCGATTTCGCTCGGCTGCCGAGGAGATTACGGCACGCAGGCGCACCGGCTCTTTGACAGCCTGCGCCGCATCGACGGCTACGGCGACGTGCTGACGGTCTTTTCGCGTCTGCCGTCCACCGACGGGGTAGGACTCGCGGTCTATAACCGTTTGATCCGCGCGGCGGGCTTTGAGGTGATCGACCTTGGCAAGAATTAAGATTATCGGTCTGACGGGTCAGAGCGGCGCGGGCAAAAGCACGGCGGCAAGGCTGTTTGAGGAAAACGGCTTCACCGTCATCAACGCCGACACGCTCGTCAGAAATATATACACTGCCAATCCCGCTTGTCTGAAAGCGGTCGCCGCGAGCTTCGGTCAGGACATTATCCTGCCCGACGGTACGCTTGACCGCAGATTGCTCGCGTCCCGCGCGTTTTCCTCGGCGGAGAATACCGCCTTGCTCGGTGCGCTGGTGCATCCCTTTGTGCTGGCGGAGACGTTAAAAATCCTTAAAAACGTTAAAGGCTGCGCCGTCCTCGACGCGCCGCAGCTCTTTGAGAGCAACATCGACGTGATTTGTGACAGGATCGTCAGCGTAACGGCTGACGAAGCGGTGCGCATACGGCGCATTACGGAGCGCGACGGCATCAGCGGGGAACAGGCAGGGGAGCGCGTTTCGGCGCAGCTGAGCGAGGATTTCTTCCGCACACATTCGGATGATGTGATAGAAAACAACGGCTCACTCGCGCCGTTTGAACAGCGGCTCACGGAGCTGATACAAACGATCAGGACAGAGGTGATGTGATGGCAGGCAACCTGCGGCGCTATCAGGCGCGGCGCGTCAGAGCGGCAGAGCGGAAAAACAGAAAAAAAGCGCTTTTGATCTGGCTGATCGTCATTGCGGTCGTCATCGGCGGCATCGCGTTTTTCGCGGCAAACTGCTACGGCACCACCGCCGAAAGAATCAGGAAGATAGCCTATCCGCGCGGCTACAGCAATTATGTGGAGAAGGCATCCCGCGACTACAACCTGCCGACCTCGCTGATTTACGCGGTGTGCCGCACAGAGAGCAACTTCAACGCGGAAGCGGAATCCTCTGTCGGTGCGCGCGGCGTGATGCAGATGATGCCCGAGACCTTTGAGTGGCTGATGGAGAAGCGCGGCGAAACGGGCAAATATACGGCAGATGACCTCTTTGACCCTGCGGTCTGCATTGACTACGGCAGCTATCTGCTGCGTGTGGTTTATGATACCTACGGCAACGAGCGGTGCGCCGTCGCGGCGTACAACGCGGGTTTTGTTGTGGGAGAATGGCTGCAAAATCCCAATCTCAGCTCCGACGGCGTGACGCTGGATAGTATTCCCTATCCCGAAACCGCGAACTATGTGGAAAAGGTCGAGAGCGCCAAGCAGATGTATATACAGCTGTACGGCTGAGAATGGTAATTGTGACTGAACAGTTGAAAGGATGATAGATATGTCAGAAGAAAAAACAAAGACCGCGCTGCTGCGCGAGGAGCTGATGATGAAGGAGGACAAGGGCATCAAAAGCCTGTCCGCGGAGGAAATCGCAAAAGCGGACGAATTCTGCGAGGGCTACAAGCGCTTTCTCAATGCCGCTCCCGTCGAGCGTGAAGCGACTGCCGAAGCGCTCAGGATCGCGAAGGAGCAGGGCTTTGAAGAATTCGACCCCGAGGCTTCCTATCAGGCGGGCGACAAGGTGTATTTCGTCAACCGCGGCAAGGCGATCGCCCTTGCGGTCATCGGCAAAAACGGAGTAAAGAACGGCGCGCGTCTCGCGATTGCGCACATCGACTCGCCGCGCATCGACCTCAAGCCCAATCCGCTCTATGAGGCGAACGGACTCGCGCTGTTTAAAACTCACTACTACGGCGGTCTGAAAAAATATCAGTGGACGACGATTCCGCTCACGCTCCACGGCGTGATCGTGAAGCTCGACGGCACAAAAGTCGAAGTCAGCTGGGGCGACGAGCCCGACGAGAGCTGCTTCTGCGTGACCGACCTGCTGCCGCATCTCGCGCAGGAGCAGGTGACAAAGCCGATGGCAAAGGCGTTCACGGGCGAGGATCTGAACGTCCTCGTCGGCTCGCGTCCCTACGCGGAGGCGGAGGATGAAAAGGAGCTTGTCAAGCTCAACGTCATGGCGATCCTCAACGAAAAATACGGCATCACCGAAAACGACTTCCTTTCCGCTGAGCTGTGCCTTGTGCCGTCCTTCAAGGCGAAGGACATCGGCTTTGACCGCAGCATGATCGGCGGCTACGGCCACGACGACAAGGTCTGTGCCTATCCCGCGCTCGTTGCCGCGCTCGACGCGGGCGTGCCCGAACAGACCTGCGTGACCTATCTCGCCGACAAGGAGGAGATCGGCAGCGACGGCAACACGGGCATGCAGAGCGATTTCCTGCGCTACTTCATCTATGACCTCGCGAAGCAGGACGGCGTGGAGGGCTACCGCGCTCTTTCCAAGAGCACCTGCCTTTCCGCAGACGTCAACGCGGCGTTTGACCCGACCTACGCTTCCGCGTTCGAGGCGAAGAACAGCTGCTATATCAACAGCGGCGTCGTGATTTCCAAGTACACGGGACACGGCGGCAAGTACGACACCTCCGACGCGTCGGCGGAGTACATGGGTAAGGTGCGCGCGATGCTCGAGAACAACAGGATCCTCTGGCAGATCGGCGAGCTGGGCAGAGTCGACCTCGGCGGCGGCGGTACGATCGCCAAGTATGTCGCCAACATGAATGTCGACGTGATCGACCTCGGCGTACCCGTGCTTTCGATGCACGCGCCGTTCGAGATCGTCTCCAAGACCGACGTCTACATGGCATACCGCGCGTTTCTTTCGTATTTTCAATCGCGTACTATGGATGTGTGATCGCGGCTGACTTCCGTTTTCGCGGGATGCGTTCATCAGACTCCGACCAATCCCATTTTAAATAAACAGGGCAGCGCAAGCTGCCCTGTTTATTTAAAATGAAAGATGACTAATCGGCATGGATTTTTTGTCGGTATGGAAAAAATTCAACAAAACTTATTTTAATTCTTTTATGTAAATAAACCGTGCGTAAAATCAGGTAAAATATGATGTTGAAGAATGATTTTGCGGTGGTGGTAGCGTGAAAAAGACATTGCTTGTGACGAACTCCGAGCAAAGCGCCGCAGCCCTTTCGCAGCTCCTCGAAGAAGAGGGCTACGAGGATATCACCGTTTCCTTTGCCGCCTACACTGCGGAACAGCAGGAAACGGAGTTTGACCTCGTCTGCATCAACGCTCCGCTGGTCGATGAAAACGGCATTTCGCTGGCGACACGCTTTGCCAAAACGACGCGTGCAAGCGTGGTGATCATCGTACCCAAGGCGAGCGCCGGTGAGGTCAGCGATATGCTCAACGAACAGGGCGTGCTGGTCATCGCGAAGCCGATCAACCGTCATCTGTTTCACCACTACCTTTTGTTTGCGGACTGCTTCCGCAGCCGTCTGCTCAGAATCGAGCGCGAGAACGACAAGCTCAAGCACATGGTCGAGGATCTCAAAATTATCGACCGCGCGAAGCTTTTGCTCGTCACCTGCCTGAACATGAGTGAGGAGCAGGCGCACCGCTATCTCGAGAAGCAGGCGATGGATTTGCAGGTCAGCAAGCTTGCCGTCGCAAAACAGGTCATACGGACCTACCAGAACTGACAAGCGGCTTTCGCCGTGACGCAGTCAAGCGGGCGCGGATTACCGTCCCGTTTCCAATACACCACTAATTTGAAAGGAATGTTACTATGAGTCGTGCTGCTTATTTAGTGCTCGAAAACGGTACTGTTTTTGAGGGCAAGTCATTTGGCGCCGAGAAAGAAACCACGGGAGAGCTTGTTTTTACAACCGCTATGACAGGCTACCTTGAGACACTCACCGACCCCAGCTATTTTGGTCAGGTGGTTCTTCAGACGTTCCCTCTTATCGGCAACTACGGCGTCATCCGTTCTGATTTCGAGACGCCTACTCCCGCGCTCAATGGTTATATTGTCAGAGAATGGTGTCAAGCTCCTTCCAATTTTCGTTGCGAGGGCAATCTTGACACCTTTTTAAAAGAAAAGAATGTCCCGGGCATCTGCGGCATCGACACCCGCGCGCTCACCAGAATCGTCCGCGAATACGGCGTTATGACCTGCCGCATCCAGTACACCCCCGAGGTGACGGACGATCTGCTCGCGGAGATGAAGAATTACGTAATCACCGACGCGGTCGAGAGCACCACCATCACCGAGAAGGAGACCTTCCCCGTTGACGACGCGAAGTACCATGTGGTTCTCATGGACTTCGGCGCGAAGCACAACATCGGCAGAGAGCTCAACAAGCGCGGCTGCAGCCTGACGGTCGTTCCCGCAGGCACCACCGCCGAGGAGGTTCTCGCGCTCAATCCCGACGGCGTTATGCTCTCAAACGGCCCCGGAGACCCTGCCAAGAATGCGGCGGTGATCGCGGAGCTGAAAAAGCTCTCCGACAGCGGCGTTCCGATGTTCGGCATCTGCCTCGGTCACCAGCTTCTCGCGCTCGCGCGCGGCGCGCAGACCGAAAAGCTCAAATACGGCCACCGCGGCGCGAACCAGCCCGTCAAGGAGCTTGCGTCCGGCAAGGTGTATATCACCTCCCAGAACCACGGCTATGCGGTCGTTTCCGACAGCCTGCCCTCCGACGCGGTCGTCAGCTACGTCAACGGCAACGACAACACCTGCGAGGGTGTCTCCTACACCGATATCCCCGCTTTCTCGGTGCAGTTCCACCCCGAAGCCCACGGCGGTCCGCTCGATACCTCGTTCCTCTTTGACCGCTTCCTCGGCATGATGGACGAACACAAGCAGTAATCGGACAGATACAACCGTAAAATACCCTAACATTCTATAACGTAAGGATTGATTATATGCCACTGAAAAAGGATATCAAAAGAGTTATGGTAATCGGCTCAGGTCCTATCGTCATCGGACAGGCTGCCGAATTTGACTACGCCGGCACCCAGGCGTGCCGCGCCCTCAAGGAGGAGGGTCTGGAGGTTATCCTCGTCAACTCCAATCCCGCGACCATCATGACCGACAACGCGATGGCGGACAAAATCTATATCGAGCCGCTCACCCTCGAGGTTGTCAAGCGCATCATCGTCAAGGAGAAGCCCGACAGCCTGCTTTCGACCCTCGGCGGTCAGACAGGTCTGACGCTTTCCATGCAGCTTGCAAAAGAAGGCTTCCTCAAAAAGCACGGCGTTCAGCTGCTCGGCGCGAATCCCGAAACCATCGACAAGGCGGAGGACAGACAGCTCTTCAAGGATACCATGATGGAGATCAACCAGCCTGTTATTCCCTCGACTGTCGTCAACGACGTCGAGTCAGCTGTCGATTTTGCCGATGAGATCGGCTATCCCGTTATCATCCGTCCTGCCTTCACCCTCGGCGGCACAGGCGGCGGTATCGTCAATAATGAGGAGGAGCTGCGCGAAATCACCTCCAACGGTCTCGAGCTTTCTCCGATCACGCAGGTGCTGGTCGAGAAGTGCATCTCGGGCTGGAAGGAAATCGAGTTCGAGGTCATGCGCGACTCCGCAGGTAATGTTATCACCATCTGCTCGATGGAGAACTTCGACCCTGTCGGCGTCCACACGGGCGACTCCATCGTTATCGCGCCTGCCGTCACCCTTTCCGACAAGGAATACCAGATGCTGCGCTCCGCGGCGCTCGACATCATCTCCGCTTTGAAGGTAGAGGGCGGCTGTAACTGCCAGTTCGCGCTCGACCCCGAGAGCATGGAATACGCCGTTATCGAGGTCAATCCCCGTGTATCGCGTTCATCTGCGCTCGCGTCCAAGGCGACGGGCTATCCGATCGCAAAGGTCGCTTCCAAAATCGCGATCGGTTACACACTCGACGAAATCAGAAACGCCGTTACGGGAACCACCTACGCTTGCTTCGAGCCTGCGATCGACTACGTTGTCGTCAAGTTCCCCAAGTGGCCCTTTGATAAATTTGTATATGCGAAGCGTGACCTCGGCACCCAGATGAAAGCGACGGGTGAGGTCATGGCGATCGCTCCCACCTTTGAGCAGGCGATCATGAAGGCTGTCAGAGGTGCGGAAATCTCGCACAACACCCTTGACGACAAGGAATTTGCACAGCTTTCCGACGCGTCGGTGACCGACCGCCTCAGCGTCTGCGACGACAGAAGAATTTTCTGCGTCTATGAAGCGCTCAAGCGCGGCGTCAGCGTCGAGAGCATCCACGAGATCACCATGATCGACGAGTGGTTCCTTGAAAAGCTGAAAAATATTATTGCGGTTGAAAACGAGCTGCTCAGCGGCGAGCTTACCGAGGAGCTTTACGTAAAGGCGAAGAAAACAGGCTTCCTCGACAAGACCATTGAGGAGCTTTCGGGTAAGAAGGTAGAGAATCCGCTGGTTCCCGTCTACAAGATGGTTGACACCTGCGCCGCGGAGTTTGCCGCGGAGACGCCCTACTTCTATTCGACCTTTGATAAAGAAAACGAGGCGGAGGAATTCATTTCCGAGCGCAAGGGCGACAAAAAGACCGTCATCGTATTCGGTTCGGGTCCCATCCGTATCGGTCAGGGCATCGAGTTCGACTACGCTTCCGTACACTGCGTATGGGCGCTGAAAAAGGCGGGCTACGATGTGGTTATCGTCAACAACAACCCCGAGACGGTTTCCACCGACTTCGACACCGCCGACAGACTCTACTTTGAGCCTCTCACCACCGAGGACGTCATGGGCATCCTCAAGACCGAAAAGCCCTACGGCGTGGTCGTCGCGTTCGGCGGACAGACCGCTATCAAGCTGACCAAGTTCCTCAGCGACAACAACGTCAACATTCTCGGCACCTCCTACGACGCGATCGACATGGCGGAGGACAGAGAGCGCTTTGACGAGCTTCTGGAAAAGTATCACATCAAGCGTCCGCGCGGCGTGACCGTTATGACGACCGAGGAGGCGCTGGAGGTTGCCGACACCATCGGCTATCCCGTCCTGCTCCGTCCGTCCTACGTACTCGGCGGACAGAACATGATCATCGCGTTCAACGAGGCGGACGTCAAGGAGTACATGGCGATCATCCTCGCGCAGAACATTGAGAACCCGATTCTGATCGATAAATATTTACAGGGTACCGAGATCGAGGTCGACGCGATCTGCGACGGTGAGGATATCCTCATTCCCGGCATCATGGAGCACGTCGAGCGCGCCGGCGTTCACTCGGGCGACTCCATCGCGGTCTATCCCGCGTGGAACATCTCCGACGAGATGACCGAGATCATCGTCAAAAGCTCCCGCAACCTCGCGATCGAGCTGAGAACAAAGGGACTTGTCAACATCCAGTATCTGATCTATAATGACGAGCTTTACGTCATTGAGGTCAACCCCCGTTCCTCGCGTACGATCCCCTATATCAGCAAGGTCACGGGCGTTCCGATGGTCGATCTCGCGACAAGAGCGATGCTCGGTGAGAAGCTTGCCGACATGGGCTACGGCACAGGTCTGTACCGCAAGAGCCCCTATATCGCGGTCAAGGTTCCCGTATTCAGCTTTGAGAAGCTGATTAACGTCGACAACCACCTCGGCCCCGAAATGAAGTCCACGGGTGAGGTGCTCGGTATTGCCGGCACCCTCGAGGAAGCGCTCTACAAGGGTCTGATCGCCGCGGGCTACAAGATGAAGAAGGACGGCGGCGTGTTCATCACCGTCCGCGATTCCGACAAAGCCGAAATCGGTGAGATCGCCAAGAAATACTATGACCTCGGCTTCAAGATCTACGCGACCGAGGGTACCTCCAAGGTGCTCAACAAGTACGGCATCGACGCCGTCGGCGTGAAGAAGATCCACGAGTCCGACAGAAACAACACCCTCAGCCTGATTGAGTCGGGCAAGATCCAGTACGTCATTTCCACCTCCGCGAAGGGCAGAATCCCCTCGCGTGACTCGGTCAAGATCCGCCGCAAGACGGTTGAGAGAAACATCCCCTGCCTGACCTCGCTTGACACGGCGAACGCGCTCGCGGATTGCCTCAAGAGCCGCTATTCCCAGCAGAGCACTGAGCTGGTGGATATCAACAACATGAGAGATTCCAAGATTAAGCTCCGCTTCACCAAGATGCAGGGCATCGGCAACGACTACATCTACTTCTGCACCTTCGGTCAGTGGATCAACAATCCCGAGGCGTTGGCTGTCCGTCTGAGCGACCGCCACTTCGGCATCGGCGGCGACGGCGTGATTCTGGTCGCTCCGTCCAAGGTCGCAGATGCGCAGATGAAGATGTACAACCTCGACGGCACCGAGGGCAAGATGTGCGGCAACGGCATCCGCTGCGTGGGCAAGTACCTCTATGACCACGGCATGGTGGACATCAGGGAGAAGGACGAGATCACCATCGAGACGCTCAGCGGCATCAAGAAGCTCAAGGCGTACACCACCGACGGCGAGGTCAAGACACTCCGCGTCGACATGGGCAAGGCGATCCTCGATCCCAAGCAGATTCCCGTTGACCTCAGCGGCGACAAGGTCGTCGACAGACGCGTGACCATCGGCATGCAGGACTACCGCATCACCTGCGTTTCCATGGGCAACCCCCACTGCGTCGTCTTTGTGGACAGCGACATCGACCACATCGACCTCGAGGAGATTGGCCCGATGTTTGAGAACGATCCGCTCTTCCCCGAGAGAGTCAACACCGAGTTCGTCACCGTTCTCAACGAGAACACCATCAAAATGCGCGTCTGGGAGCGCGGCTCGGGTGAGACATGGGCTTGCGGCACGGGCGCCTGTGCGGTCGCGGTCGCGGCTTGCGAAAACGGCTACTGCAAGAAGGGCGACGACATCAAGATCAAGCTCAAGGGCGGCGACCTGATCATCAACTACACCGACGAGACCGTCTACATGACGGGCAACGCCGAAACGGTATACGAAGGCGAAATCGAAGTGTAAGTATACAATTGAAGTATAATGCCCTAAAATCCACCGACACGTTCGGTGGATTTTTGTTTGATTTCTATCGTCTGTACTTGACAACAATCTCGCGTTTTTGCTATAATGACATTCAAAGGATAATTCTACTGTTATCTTGTGTTTGAAAGGATGATACAAATGTCTGAAATAAAATTAGTACTGGACGGCGTGCCCGAAAACGAGCCGACTCCCGCGCAGCAGGAGCAGCTTGCCGTCACGACGCAGCAGGTTCTCACCGAGGTGGAGCGTCTGACACCCGAGGAGCAGGCGCAGATTGAGGCGTTTGCCGACAAGATCGACCTCCACAAAAGCGAGATCGTGACCAACTACGGCGCGACCGTGCAGAAGCAGTCCGCCGCGATCGCGACAAAGACGCTGCAGGACGTCAGAACCAAGAACACGGGTGAGATCAGCGGTCTGCTCGTCGAGATGGTGTCCGCCATGGACGGCATGGAGGGCGGCAAGGATCAGGGCGGTTTCCTTTCAGGCTTCCTCAAAAAGGTCAAGAAAAACGCCGTAGCCGTTCGCACCCGCAACGAGAGCGTCGAAAAGACGCTCGACCGCATCGAGAAGCAGCTCGAGGGTCACAAGCTCAACCTGCAGAAGGATATCGCGATGCTCGACGCGCTCTATGATGAGAACTGGGACACCTTCAAGGCGCTGACCATGTACATCAAGGCGGCGGAGCTTGCGATCGAAAAGGCAAAGAGCGGCGAGCTTGCCGAGCTTTACGCCAGAGCGGAGGCTTCGGGACTGCCCGAGGACGCGATGCAGGCGGACAACTTTGCCAAGTCCATCAACCAGTTCGAGAAGCAGGTGCACAACCTCCGTCTGACGCGGACAAGCTGTCTGCAGTCCGCTCCGCAGATCCGCATGATCCAGCAGAACGACCAGGATATGTCGATGAAGCTCCAGTCCAGCATCGTCAACACGATGCCGCTGTGGAGAAAGAAGATCGCCATGTCCATCGCCATCAACAACAACCTCATGGCTGCCGAGGCGGCAAACGCCGTGGACGACCTCACCAACAGAATGCTCCGCGAGCAGGCGGCGCAGTTCCATTTGGGCGTGGTGGAGTCCGCCAAGTCCTCGCAGCGCAGTATTATTGATATTGAAACCATCGACTATGTCAACAAGGAAATCACAGGCGCGGTTCTCGACTACATCGCCATCGAGCAGAAGGGCGCCGCAGACCGTCAGGCGGCAGTCGGCGTCATCGCCAACTCCGAGCGCGAGCTTGTTCAGGGAATTTTGTCCGCCACCGCAAGAAAATAAAATGAACCAAATTTTTACAGGAGGTGAGGTATGATGAGGTTTCTCAGGGCGCTGCGCATCTTCGGCGCGGTTCTGATCGGAATCGGGCTTCTCGGCTTCGGCGCGAGCTTCCTCGCACCCTCCTCCATGATCGTCGCCTTCGGCGTGCGCGCGCTTGCGGGCCTGAAGGTGATATCCTTCGGCGTGAGCGGCATCGGCGCGCTGTCGCTGGTGAGCGGCACCATCCCCGCAGTGGCGATGTCCGTGCAGAACCGCAATCAGAACCGCCTGCTTGAAAACAACCGCGAGATGGAGCGCAAGCGCTTTGACGAATACGCGCACGACAGCCTCAATCCCGCGAAAACACGCATCCGTTTTGAGCAGCTGCGGGCGCATAATCCCAAGCTGAACGGTCTGATCAACCGCTGCGTCGGTCAGATGGACCGCATCGACGCGTACCAGGCGCGTCACAGAAGCCTGATTGAAGCAAACGAGGCGATTTATCTCTCGGACACTATCGAGGTGGTGGATGAGTGCGAGCGCAGAATGTGCCTCAACTTCCGCAACATCATCAACTGCTGCATTCTGGTTGAGGACGCGGGCGGCGTGGAGGATCTGGATCACGCCACCGTCGAGCACTCTCTCAGGGACAACGAGGAGGAGCTCAACGCGGTTGCCACCCTGCTGCGCTATTCCGTCGCCTATATCAACAACTATAACCGCAACGGCGTAAGTGACCGCCGTGAGCTTGACGCATGGCTCAAAATTATGAAGGCGTCAATGGGAGAAAATCATGAAAAGAATCTATAAGCTCACCGCCGCGCTGCTTTCCTGCGCCATGCTCGCGGGAGCGGCAGGCTGCACCCAATATGAGTCGGGCAATGAGAAGGTCTATACCTATGAGGAAGCGATCAAGGAGCTGAACGCCTTTAATGATCAGATCCACACCGACACCATCAAGCCGCGGCTGGATATCTATAACAGCGAAACGGCTGCCAAAACGCTCGCCGATATCAAGACCTTTCCGCTCACCGTCGAGGGCAGCGGCAGCATTGATATCGAGGTCGCGGCGGCGACGGAAATGAGCTCCGACGCGCCTGACGACTGGCTCAACATCGTCGCGGAGAACTTCAACCGCAGCGGCGCGCAGCTGAACGGAAAAACCGTCAGCGTCACCGTCCGCAAAATCACCTCGGGCGAGGTGCTCACCTACATGACCGAGAGCGACTACCGTCCCGACGTTTACGCCCCCAGCTCCGAAGCGTGGGGACAGATGCTCAGCGCGAAGGGCATCAACACGATCACCCTCGCCGACCGCATCGCCGGCAATACCGCGGGCGTGCTGATGGAAAAAAATACCTACGACACCTTTACGGAGAAGTACGGAGAGGTCACGCTGGCAAATGTGCTCGACGCGTCCCTTGCGGGCGATCTGACCTTTGCCTATACCAATCCCTATACCTCCTCCACGGGTCTGAATATCCTCACGGGCATGCTCTACGCCTTCGACAACGAAAACCCGCTGTCCCAGACCGCGCAGCAGAAGCTGCTCGACTATCAGAAGCAGTCGCCGCCTGTCGCCTATACCACGGGCGTTCTGCGTGAGCAGGCGACAAAGGGTATCATCAAGGCGATGGTCATGGAGGAGCAGGCGTACCACAATACGCCCGAGCTGAAAAACTACGTCTACACCCCCGAGGGCATCCGCCACGACCATCCGCTCTACACCTTCGACTACGTCTCCAAGGAGAAGCAGGACGCGGCTAAGCTGTTCTGCGACTTCTGCCTGAACGACGAATCGCAGTCGCTCGCAGACAAGAAGGGCTTCAACCTGCACGACGACTACAAGAGCCGTCCGAGCGGTCTTGACGGCGCGGGCTATCTTGCGGCGCAGAAAATCTGGAAGCAGAGCAAAGACGGCGGACAGCCGATCATCGCGGTGTTCATCGCCGATATCTCGGGCAGCATGGCAGGCGTGCCGATCAACTCGCTCAAGGAATCGCTCCTTGCCACCTCCTCCTATATCAGCTCCGACAACTACATCGGTCTGGTTTCCTACGCCGACAAGGTGCACATCAACCTGCCGATCGACGCGTTTGACGACGAGCAGCGCGCCTATTTCTCGGGAGCGGTCAAGGCGCTCGATATCGAGGGCAGCACCGCCACCTATGACGCGGTACTGATCGCGCTCAAGATGATGGCGGACAAAAAGGAGGAAATCCCCAACGCCAAAATGATGCTGTTCCTGCTCTCCGACGGCGAGCAGAACCGCGGCTACTCTCTCGACAGAGTCGCGCCGATCGTGGGCGGTATGAAAATCCCCGTCTACACCATCGGCTACAACCTCGAGAAAGATTCCCGTGCGACCAACGAGCTGAAACGGCTCAGCGGCATCAACGAGGCTTCACTGATCAACGCGACCTCCGACGATCTGATCAACCACATGAGAAACCTGTTCAATGTTGAACTGTAAAACGAAATCCGAGCCTCGCGCTCGGATTTCCTCTTTCCCAAGCGGCAGAGGAGAAACCGTTGACAAACTTCTTTTTCGTGTGTATAATGGTGGATAACCATCAACCCAAGAGGTGAAAGGAAGGAAATATGAAGATAAAAGCAATTGCGGCAGCGCTGCTTGCCGCAGCGATCGCTGTTCCCGTTTCTCTGCCTGTGGCGCAGGCGGAAACCGCATATAGCGTAAAAACGGACAGGATCCGTACGCATGAGTATACTGTCACCGATGCGACAAAGGTGCAGATGGTGGAAGCGGAGCTTGCACGGCTGACTATCCATCAGCGCAGCTACTACGACATTGATTTTGACGGCAAAATTACGATTGCCGACGCGACCATCATCCAGATGCACTGCGCGAATCTGCTGGATGTACAGAGCGACGAGTATCTCGGCCGCTTTGCACCGACGCAGCCGACCTCTCCCGCGGAAACGGAGCCGGCCACCATTCAGCCCGGTACACAGCCGACAGACGCGCCGCTGACGATGCCCTTTGAAACCGAAACCACGGCGCCTGAGGAGACGACAGCGGAACCGGCTACGCAGGATAAAATCGAGGAAACCGAACCGACTTCAACCGAAGCCGCTTCTTCCGCGCCTGTAACGGAACCGACCGCTGAAGTCACGGAGCCGTCTGCGGAAGTAACAGAGCCTGCAACAGAGCCGACCGAGGTAACCGAGCCGACCTATCCGTCGGAGGATATGACATATCCTCCGCAGCCGACGTATCTGCGTCTGGATTACGCGAGCCTGAAAATAGGCGTCAACGAGAGCTTCACCTTCACGGTGGAGACCGACGCGCCGGGCTATACATTCCGCTGCTTCAATGACGACGTACTGACCGTGGACGACCGCGGTACCGTCACTCCGCACGCGCCGGGCAACGCGACGGTCGTCTGCATGACCGAAAGCGGGCTTTCCGCTGTCTGTCAGTTTCAGGTCTGTCCCGAGGCAACGGCGCTGACGCTCAACTACGGCGAAAAAATCAAGCTCGGCGTCGGGGAAACGATTGACTTTGACAGCTACGTCAACAGCGGCGCTGCCGCCTGCTGGCGCTATTACTCCTCCGACAACGAGAACGCCGTCAAGGTGGAGCGCTTCGGCGGTATTGCCAAAGCGGTGGGTGAGGGCAAGGCGAACGTGACCTGTGTGCTCGAAAACGGGGTGCAGGCGCGCTGCGAGGTTACCGTCGAGAAGCTCGCGCAGTCGCTCGAGCTTAACGCGACCGCCGTCACGCTTGTCAAGGGCGACAAGTTTGACTTTGACAGCTATGCAAGGGACGGCTACGCCTACTTCCGCGACTATCATTCGCTCGATGAATCCATCGCGTCCTTCGCACGCAACGACGGTATTGTCACCGCTAACAAGATCGGCAAAACGCAGATTTACTGCGAGCTGATCAACGGCGTGAGAGCCTATGCCGAGGTGACGGTCACCGACGCGCCGACTTCCATCGCGGTGAATAAGCAGACCGACAGAGTTCAGGTCGGCGAGCTGCTGCGCGTGAGCGTCACGGGCAACGAAGGCTCCGCGATCAACAACAGCTTTATCGATGTCACCTCGAGCAACGGTTTGGTGACGGTTGCGGACAAAGGCGTCGATTACATCGACCTCATGGGAATGAAGCTCGGCGCGACCGACGTCACCTTTGCGACGCAGAACGGGATGACGCAGACCGTCAGACTCTATGTCGAGGGAAGCAAGGCGCTGTGCATCGATATTTCCACCTGGCAGGGCGCGTATGTCGACTTTGACAAAGTAAAGCAGAGCGGCGTGGACTACGTCATTCTGCGCGCGGGCTACGGCAACGATTCGTCCCAGATCGACAACCAGTTCGCCAACAACTACAACAAGGCGAAACGCGCGGGACTCAAGGTCGGCGTATACTGGTTCAGCTACGCGACCGACGAGCTGGACGCGCTCAACGAGGCTGACGCGTGCATCGCGTGCATCGGCGGCAGACAGCTCGATATGCCCGTATACTACGATATCGAGTACGAAAAGGCGCTGAAAACCATGTCCTATGACGAGCTGACACGCATGGCGCTCTTCTTCTGCAATAAAATCATTCTGGCGGGCTACCGACCGGGCGTATACACGAGCGTAACGGTCTATCAGAATCAGATCGACTATGACCTTTTGGTAGAAAACGGCATTTCCATCTGGAACGCCCACTGGGCGCCGCGCTGTACGATCGACTGCGACATCTGGCAGTATTCCGAGAACGGCTTTGTCTGGGGCGTCGACGGCGACGTGGATATGAACCTGATTTATAATCTGAACATAGTAGAGTAATGCAAAGGGCAGCCGCAGGGCTGCTCTTTGTGATTTTTCTTGCAATTCCGCAATAATCTGTATATAATACAGACAGAGAGGTGATAATTATGAATTTTGCGGCGGTTTACCATCGAAGCACCCCCGATCTGTGTTATTCACCCGACGGGGAAAATATCATTGTCAATCTCAGGACGGACAGGGATATTGACGCGGCTTATATCGTCTGGGAGGATCCGTTTATCCACGAGCTGCACCGCAAGCGCGAGTGGTTCGGCAAGCGCGAAAAAATGACGCTTTCGCGTGAGCTTGCCTTTCAGGTCATCTATACCGCAAAGGTGCGTCCGCGTTACAAGCGGCTGATGTATTATTTCGAGCTGGAAGCGGACGGCAAGACCTACGCCCTGTTTGAAAACAAGCTCTGCCCCAAGGAGGAGATGGATGCGGTCTCCAAGCAGTTCTTCAAGTACGCGTGGCTCAATCCGTCGGACGTCATCGCACCTCCCGCGTGGGTAGGCGACGCTGTCTGGTATCAGATCATGCCCGACCGCTTCTGCCGCCACCACGACGCGCCGCAGAATGATAAGTTCCGCAAATGGGGCGATTTTTCGCATCCGTCGCGGAAAGACGTATACGGCGGCACGCTGAAAGGCATCACGGAGCGGCTCGATTACCTGCGTGAGCTCGGCGTGAGCGGCATCTACATGACGCCGATTTTCCAATCGGACTCCAACCATAAATACAATACCTATGACTATACCAAAATCGACGAGGACTTCGGTACGGAGGACGACCTGCGTGAGCTGATTGCAGAGGCGCATAAGCGCGGCATCCGCGTGATGCTCGACGCGGTGTTCAATCACTGCGGAATCGGCTTTGCGCCGTGTGTGGACGTGATGGAAAAGGGCAGGGGCTCCCAATACTTCGACTGGTTTTTCATCAATTCCGACGACTTCGCGAAGAACGACTTTTCCACCGCCGACGGCAGGTTCTATTCCTTTTCGTTTTGGGCAGGCATGCCCAAGCTCAATACCAACAATCCCGAGGTGGTGAAATATTTCTCCGACCTCTGCTGCTACTGGGCGCGGGAATGGGATATCGACGGCATCCGTTTCGACGTCGGCGACGAGATTTCCCACAGCTTTATCCGTGCGCTGCGCACAGCGGTCAAGGCGGTCAAGCCCGACATTTATCTGCTCGGTGAGATCTGGATGGATTCGCTCAACTGGCTGAGCGGCGACGAATACGACGCGGTGATGAACTATCCGTTCACGGGCTGCGTCAACGACTTCTGGAAGAACGAGAGCCTGACCGTGACAGACTTCATGCACGCGATGAATTACTGTCATTCGCTCTATCCCGAGCAGGTCAACCGCGCGATGCTCAACTTCCTTGACACCCACGACACCGCGCGTGCCGCCGAGAGCAGCAAAAATAACGATGTGCTGCTCCAGAAGCTCGCGGTGCTGCTGACAATGACAGGTTCTCCCTGTCTGTATTACGGCACCGAGATCGCGATGAAGGGACTGTATACGCCCTACAACCGTTCCTGTATGCCGTGGAAGGAGATTGACCGCGGCAATTTCAGCGGCTTTACGGAAAAGGTCAGGCAGCTTCTCGCGCTGCGCAAAGCGCTTCCCGAGCTGCGCGGCAATGAACTGCATTATGAGATCCGTTCCGGATACCCGCGCCTGCTGCAATACACAAAGGGAGGTTCCGTCCGCGTGCTGATTAATGCCGGACAGGAGGATATCCGCGTGGATGACCTTGGCGAAATCCTCTTTGCGAACGGCTTCTGCGACGGTTGGCTGCGCAGGGACGGTATCGTGATCTTATCCTGACATATTTTTTTGAAGCGACAAAGGAGCCGCTGCGAATCTGTTTCGCAGCGGCTCTGTTATTGGGAGGTCATCCCGTTATCATTTCCGTGTTTTCAAAATCAAGCTCCGCGGTTCTCAGTGCGGGCTTGCAGAGCGGAATGCTCCTGCCCTTTTTGAGGAAAAGCGGCACCTCGTTGAGCGCGGCGTCCACATAATGAACGCCCTTGCCGAGCGGCTGACTTTTGATTCTTTCGCCGCTGAGACGGAAGTAGGTCATATCCTCGGGCAGATAGACGTATCTGCCGCCGACGTTCTGCTCATAGACGGGCGCGATCATACATTCGTCGCCGAGCATGAGCTGCGTTTCGCACTCGCGGGCGATTTTGTCGTCGGGATAGTCGAAGGACAGCGGACGGAAAATCATCTCGTTGTTGTCGCTCGCCCTGCGGAAGGTGCTGTAGAGGTAGGGAATCAGGCGGTATCGCACCTGAACGATGTCGCGGAAGTCCTCGGGGTTCTCAAAGCGGTAGCATTCCTGATCGCGTGTGCCGAGAGCGGAATGGTTGCGCATCAGCGGCGTGAACACGCCGAGGGCAAGGAACCGCAATACCAGATCGCGGGTGGCGTTCTCGTTGAAGCCGCCCAGGTCCGCGCCGCAGTAGAGGAAGCCGCACATATTCGCGGAGGGCAGCATCCGCAGGCAGAGCAGGATGTGTGACCACCACGAATGGTTGTCGCCGAACCAGATGCCGCTCGAGCGGTGCGCGCCGATGTAGGAAGCACGCGAGAACATCAGGATTTTCTCCTTGCCGAAGGCTTTCTCAAAATACTCGCCTGCCGCCTTTGTCATGCTGGCGCCGTAGATGTTGTGCACCTTCTGATGGTTGACGGGCTTGCCGCCGATCAGGTGATAGATGCTCGCGTAGTCCTCCTGACGGTTGGACAGCCCCATAAAGGTGTCCTTAAGGTTGAAGAATTTGCTGAGATCAAGGCTCTCACCCTTGAGCGACGCTGCCTTGTCGAGCGCGTTTTGAAGTCCCTGCACAGAGTAGAAGATCGCAGGCTCGTTCATGTCGTTCCAGAACCCGTCGATGCCCATGTCGGTCAGGAAACGGTATTTCGCGCCGAACCACTCGCGTACCTCCTTGCGCAGAAAGTCGGGGAAGCCGACGATACCCGGCCATACGCCGCCCTCAAAGTCCTTTCCGTCGGCGGTCTTGCAGAAGTAGCCCTTTTCCCTGCCCTCCTCATAGACGCTGTAGCCGTCCTCCTTTTTGACGCCCGCGTCGATGATCGGGATCAGGTGGATGCCCTGCGCGCGTTTTTCGCGGACGTAATTCTCAAAGTCGGGGAAGGCTTCTTTGTTGATGGTAAAGTCCTTGTAGCGCTCCATGTAGTCGATGTCGAGATAGACGCAGTCGAGCGGAATATCTGCCGCCTCATAGCCCTGTATTACGCCCTCGACCGCGTCGCGGTTGTGATAGCTCCAGCGGCTCTGCTGAAAGCCGAACGCCCACAGCGGCGGAATATAGCTCTTGCCGATCAGCGAACGGAATTCCCTGACGGTTTCGGCAGGCGTGTCCTGCCTGATCACATAGATGTCAAAATCGGCGCCCTCGACGCGGATCTCGGCGGTGTCGGTCTTGGTGTAGCCGATGTCCCACACGATCCGCGCGGGAAAGTCGATGAACAGACCGTCGCTGTTTTGCATCAGGAAGTTGTGCGCGGCGTAGAGCGACTGTTTCGTTTCGGTGTGGAACGGGTCGTCGCTGCAATAGCTCTGATAAATCCATCCGCGCTTGTTGATGCCGCGCGGCGCTTCGCCCAGACCGTAGACGATGTCGTCCTTCTCAAGCGTCAGGGTGAAGATGAAGCAGCCGTTTTCCACACGGCAGGGGTAGGGGAAGGACGCGAAATCAACGGCGGCGGGCTTTTGCGGAACCGCTTCGGTTTCGATCGGCTGTCCCATGGTGAATCGTTGAATCATATGGCAGTCTCCTTTTTATTGTATTCGATTTCATTCAATTTCATTTTAATTATATTTTACAACATAATTTGTCGACTGGCAATAACATGAAAGCATTTTGATAGTAGATTTTTTGGCAATTTATTCCACGAAAATCTCTTGTATCTGTTGAATTTATCACACTTTTGTGGTAAAATAAAGCTGTATATTTGTATTCCCCTGAAAGGAGTTCTTGTGTATGTGTGGTATTTGCGGCTTTACGGGTCAGCTCGAAAACCGGGAGAATGTGCTGAAAAGAATGACCGAGGTCATCACGCACCGCGGCCCCGATTCCGACGGCTATTTTGCTGACGATACGATCAATATGGGCTTCCGCCGTCTTTCAATCATTGATTTGGACGCCGGACATCAGCCCATCTACAATGAGGATAAAACGCTTGTTCTCACCTTTAACGGCGAGATTTACAACTACAAGGAGCTGCGTGAAAAGCTGATCAAGCGCGGTCACCGCTTCTATACCGACACCGACAGCGAGGTGCTGGTTCACGGCTTTGAGGAATGGCGTGAGGATCTGCTGCTCAAGCTCAGAGGCATGTTCGGCTTCGCTATCTACAACACCGTCGACAAGAGCATCTTTATCGCGCGCGACTTCTTCGGCATCAAGCCCATGCACTACACGCAGGTCGAGGGCGAGTTCATCTACGCCAGCGAGATCAAGAGTATTCTCGAGTACCCCAAGTTCGTCAAGCGCTTCAACAGACGCGCGCTGGACACCTACCTTTCCTTCCAGTACGCGGTACCTCCCGAGACCTTCTTTGAGGACGTATTCTGCCTGATGCCCGGTCACTATCTCTGGTACAAGGGCGGTGAGGTCGAGACCAACCGCTACTTTGAGCCGCGCTTCAAGCCCGACGAGACGCTCACCGAGGAAGAGGCGGTCGACCGCATTGAGAAGGTGTTTGAGGACTCCGTCAACGCGCACAAGATCGCGGACGTCGAGGTCGGATGCTTCCTGTCCTCGGGCGTGGATTCCAGCTACGTCTCCACTTACTTTGCAGACCAGAAAACCTTCACCGTCGGCTTTGACTTCGGTGAGAAGTATAACGAAATCAGCTGGGCGCAGGAGCTGAGCCGCAAAATCGGCGTCGAGCACCATACCCATCTGATCTCGAGCGATGAATTCTGGGACGCGGTGCCGACCGTGCAGTACTATATGGATCAGCCGCTTGCCGACCCGTCCTGTATTGCGCTGTACTTTGTCTCCCGTCTTGCCAGCAACTATGTCAAGGTCGTGCTCTCGGGAGAGGGCGCCGATGAACTGTTCGGCGGCTATACCTGCTACAACGACCCGCGCGTTTTCCGCATGTACCAGAAAATCGTTCCGCATTTTCTCAGAAGAGCGATCCGTGCAATCTGCCGCCATCTGCCCGACATCAAGGGCAGGGATTATCTGATCCGCGCCTGCGACAGGCTCGAGGACCGCTACATCGGCAACGCCTTTATGTACGACCTGCGCGAGAAAAAGCAGATTCTGAAGGATCCCACCATCGCGACCGCGCCGCAGACGCACGCGAAGAAATATTACTTCCGCTGCCGCAAGGCGGACGACGTCACCAAGATGCAGTACCTCGACATCAATATGTGGATGGTCGGCGACATTCTGCTCAAGGCTGACCGCATGAGTATGGCGAATTCGCTCGAGCTGCGCGTGCCGTTCCTCGACAAAGAGGTGTTCAAGGTCGCGTCGACGCTGCCGACCGAGCTGCGTGTCAACAAGCATAACACCAAGTACGCGATGCGCAAGGCGGCAGTGCGCCACATGCCCGAGGCGACCGCCGAGAAGGAAAAGCTCGGCTTCCCCGTGCCGACGCGCGTATGGCTGCGTGACGAGAAGTTCTACAATGTCGTCAAGAAGAAGTTCGAGGGCGAGACCGCGCAGAAGTTCTTCCACACCGAAGCGCTGGTCAAGTGGCTCGACGAGCATTTCAGCGGCAAGGAGGACAACAGCCGCCGCGTCTGGACGGTATACGTGTTCCTTGTCTGGTACGATATCTATTTCAATGAAAGCAACCCTGCGGTTGAGAAGCCCGTCAACCATCTTGACGAGCTGAGCGCGCTTGCCGAAGCGCGCCGCAACCGGCAGATCGACGCTCCCGGAGAAGCGATCATGGCGGCAGCCGAGGAGATCGACGAGGAATATGACGCGCCGAATTTCGACATCGACAAGAGCCAAAACAAGGCGGCAAAGTCCGAAGCGCCCGCTGAGGAGGATAATTTTGACGACGGCAGCCTGCCCGCGCTGATTGACGATCTTCCTGTGGACGAGTCTGTCTTTGAGGAGCTCATTGCGGAGGAATCAGCTCCCGGGGAATCTGCGGAGGAAGCGGTTCCCGAGGAGCCTGCCGCGGAGAATATTGCGGCTGAGGAGCCTGCTGTTCAGGAACCTGAGCCGGAGAAAATTGTTCCCGTGGAAAATCCTGCTTCCGAACCGGCGCCCGCGCCTGAGCCGCAGGAGCCGGTGGGCTACATCAATATCCAGAATCCCGAGGATAATGAGATCTATCAGGAGCCGCGCAAGCCCGCGACGCCGCAGGAGCAGGTGCAGATGGCGATCGAGAGCATCGAGCGCCGTTCCAAGTACCTCGACGAGCCGAATGTGATCTCCGACGAGGCGGTGGACAATATTATCAGCCAGATCAATTTCTACGGCGATGACGATGACTTCGGCACCGATGAAAAAACCGAGGGAGAATAAACCAAACCCGATGTCATGCGACGGGCGGACTCCGTGTCCGCCCGCGTTTCTGCATCTTGAAAGAGGAGAATGACCATGGATATGACAGAAAAAACCATTGCCAGCAAGGAAATCTTCGACGGACGCGTGCTGCATATGTTCCACGACACGGTCGCTCTGTCCGACGGGACAACCTCTCTGCGCGAGATTGTCCGTCATCCGGGCGGCGTATGTATCGCCGCGCTTGACGGAGAGAACAACCTGCTCTTTGTCAGGCAGTTCCGCTATCCCTACGCGGAGGTGGTGCTCGAGCTGCCTGCGGGCAAGCTCGAAAAGGGCGGCACGCCGCTTGAAAACGGAAAGCGCGAGCTGCTCGAGGAAACGGGAGCGGTAGGAAGCAGCTATATTTCGCTGGGTCAGGTCTATCCGTCGCCGGGCTACACCGACGAGATCATTCATCTCTACGCGTGCCGCGTCGCTTCTCAGGGCGAAAGTCAGCCCGACGCGGGAGAATTTTTGAACGTGGAGAAAATCCCGCTTGACAAAGCGGTGGAGCTGGTGCTCAACAACATGGTTTTTGACGCGAAGACCCAGATAGCGGTTCTCAAAACAAAGCTGCTGCTCGACAGCGGCAGGATTTAAGGCTGATCATATGCAGACATTTCTGACACAAGTGAACGAACAACAGAATACCGCCGTTTCGCTCGGTTTCTTTGACGGGCTGCACAAGGGTCACCGCAAGGTGCTTTCCCTTGCGGCGTCGCAGGCGGCAAACGGACTGACGCCCGTCTGCCTGACGTTCCGCGAAAGCCCCAAAACCGTTCTCGGCGCAAGGGACTACCGCTATCTGATGACGCGGGAGGACAAGCTGCGCGCGCTGGAAGGTCTGGGCATTGCTCACACCGTTCTCGCGGATTTCCGCGACATCATGCACCTGCCTGCGCGGACGTTTTTCGAGAATGTCCTTGTGGAGCAGCTCAGGGCGAAAAAGCTCTACTGCGGCTTCAACTACCGCTTCGGCAAAAACGCCGGGGGCGATACGGCGCTGCTCGCGTTGCTCTGTGAGGAATACGGCATTGAACTGACCGTTGTGCCGCCCGAAAAGACGGAGGACGGCAGAGTCATCTGCTCGACGCGCATCAAAGAGCTGATCCGTGAGGGAAATGTCCGCGAAGCAAATGAAATGCTCTGCTCGCGGTTCGGATTCTCCTCCGTCATCACGCACGGAAAGCAGCTCGGCAGGGAGCTGGGTACGCCCACCATCAACCAGTCCCTGCTCAATGATTTGGTGGTGCCGCGGTTCGGCGTGTATGCCTCCGAGGTCACGCTCGAGAGCGGAGAGCGCTTCTGCGGCGTGACAAACGTCGGCGTCAAGCCGACCGTCGGCGGTGAAACGCCCTTGTGGGAAACGTGGATGCCCGACTATCACGGCGGCGAGATCTACGGACAGAAAGCCGATGTGCGCCTGCTCGATTTCATCCGTCCCGAGCGCAAATTCGGGAATCTCAAAGCCCTGCGCGATGAAATCCTCGGCAACGCGGCGCAGGCGTGGGACATCTATCAGTCCCTCGGTGACTTGACAAAACAAAAAATATGACTACAATAGTATTGAATACATCACAAAAGAGGTAATAAACATGGAAAAACAACAGTTCAAATCCGAATCCAAGCGCTTGCTGGATCTGATGATCAACTCGATTTACACGCACAAGGAAATTTTCCTGCGTGAGCTGATCTCCAATGCAAGCGACGCGATTGACAAGCTCTGCTTCATCGCCCTCACGGACGATACGCTCGGCATGACAAGAAGCGATTTCAGGATTATGCTCCACGCCGACAAGGACAGCCGCACGCTGACCGTCACCGATAACGGCATCGGCATGGACAGGAACGATTTGGAGAACAATCTCGGCACCATCGCGTCCTCCGGCTCCTATCAGTTCAAGCAGGAGCTTGCGGAAAAGCCCGACGACATCGATATCATCGGTCAGTTCGGCGTCGGCTTCTATTCCGCGTTCATGGTTGCCAAGAAGATCACGGTCATCACCAAGAAGTACGGCTGTGACACCGCCTATTGCTGGGAATCCTCGGGCGCTGACGGCTTCACTGTCACCGAAACGCAGAAGGATACCCTCGGCACCGAGATTATTCTCGAAATCAAGGACAACACCGACGAGGAAAACTATGACGAGTTCCTCGAGCAGTACCGCCTGCAGGGTCTTGTCAAGCGCTACTCCGACTACATCCGCTACCCGATCGTCATGGACATGACAAAGAGCCGCGTCAAGGAGGAGACCAAGGACAGCGAGCATCCCGAGTATGAGGACTATACCGAGCAGGAGACGCTCAACTCGATGGTTCCCATCTGGCAGCGTCCCAAGAAGGACGTCTCGCAGGAGGAGTACGACAAGTTCTATCAGGAGAAGTTCTTCGCGATGGAAAAGCCGATCCGCACCATCGTCACCTCGGTCGAGGGCGTCGTGACCTACAAGGCGCTGCTCTTCATTCCGACCTCCGCTCCCTACGACTACTACACCAAGGAATACAAGAAGGGTCTGCAGCTCTATTCCAGCGGCGTTCTGATCACCGACAACTGCGAGGATCTGGTGCCTGAGCACTTCCGCTTCGTCAAGGGCATCGTCGACACCGCCGACCTCTCGCTCAATATCTCGCGTGAGATGCTCCAGCATGACCGCCACCTGCGCACCATTGCCCAGAACCTCGAGAAAAAGGTCAAGAACGAGCTGACTTCCATGCTGAACAACAGCCGCGACGACTACGAGAAGTTCTTCAAGGCGTTCGGCAGACAGCTCAAATACGGCTGCGTCGCCGACTACGGCATGCACAAGGATGAGTTGGTCGATCTGCTGCTCTTCTATTCCTCCACAGAGAAGAAGCCCGTCACCCTTGCGGAGTATGTTGACCGCATGAAGGACGAGCAGAAGAATATCTACTTCGCGACAGGCGACAACGCCGCCGCGATCGACGCGCTGCCCCAAACCGAGCTGCTCCGCTCCAAGGGCTACGAGATCCTCTACTGCACCGAGGATGTGGACGAGTTCACGGTTCAGACTCTGATGACCTATAAGGAGAAGAAGTTCTGCTCTGTCCTCAACGACGACCTCGGCATCGAGAACGACGAGGAGAAAAAGGACGAGAAGGACAGCACCGCGCTGCTCACCTTCGTCAAGGAGACGCTGGGCGACAAGGTCGCCGAGGTCGAGGCTTCCAAGAAGCTCGTTTCCCATCCCGTCTGCCTGACCGCGAAGGGCGGCATCTCCTTTGAGATGGAGAAGTATTTCAACGCCGTCCAGCCCGACAGCGGCATGAAGGCGCAGCGTGTGCTGGAGCTGAACATGAACCACAGCGCTGTCAAGGCGATGGAGAGCCTGATCCAGACCGACATCGACAAGGCGAGAAAGTACGCCGAGGTGCTCTACTGTCAGGCGCTGCTGATCGCAGGTCTGCCGCTCGAGAACCCCTCCGCCTATACGGATCTGGTTTGCTCGCTGATGTAAATTTCATAGCAATAACAACAGCCGCCCGTTCGGGCGGCTGTTTTGCTGTCTGTTGTTTATTTCCGGCTTTCCGTGCGAAGTCGTTTGACTTCTTTGCGGTAGCTGTCCGTCAGCTCGCGCAGGTCTGCGGTTGGCATTTCCAGCGTGTGCTCCGTCATATCATTGAGGAGGATGCATGCGTCTCCCTGCTTTGTCAGGGTAAAGACGTTGCCGCTGAGCGCGCCGTCCTCCTCTCCGTGAAGCAGCTCGGAAAAGCGCGAAAGCAGTCCTCTTTCCGCAAGGAGAAATTCTCCTGCGAGAGCGTAGGCGTCGTTTTCAAAGACTGCGACGGGAATGGTTTTTCTGCCCTTTTTCAGGGCGAAGCGGTAGTTGATCATGCTCAGTCCCCCTCATAAATCGGATAGGCAGTGGTGATCTGCTTGCTGTTGTTGAGGTACATGTTGATCTCCAGATCGCCTGCGTAGCCGATCCAGAGGTCGCCGTCGCGGATGCCCTTGGAGGATGTGGCGTAGTCATACGCCTCGTTGATCGCGTCCACTACTTGCTGGGGCGTCCAGTCGTCGGGATAGAACGACGAAAATCCGTTCTTCTTTACGCCGTCGACCTCGACCTTTGCAGTGTAGACCCCGTGCTCGTCGGGCTTGCTTTCGGTGCCCGCGATGATGCTGCCCTTGCTGTCGCTGATGCCGTCGTAGTGGTAGCCCGTCGCCTTGCCTTTGCTGTTGATGGTGCCGTCGAAGATGTGCTCGAGCGTGTTTTTGGCGAAGTGCCCGGTGTTTTTGAGCTTTTTGACGTCCGCCATCGTGTAGCTGCCGGATGCCCGGGATGATGCGCTGCTCTCTTTTTTCGAGCTGCTCTCCTTGCCGCTTTCACCTTTCAGCGCGGATTCAATGTCGGACGACGCTTCGTCCAGCGCGGAGCGGATCTCCGACGACGCTTCGTCCAGCGCGGATTTGATTTCCGAGGACGCTTCATTCATTGCCGACTGAACGCCGCTTTCGACAGCATTTTTGATTTGCGCGCAGCCTGTCAGCATACTGCAAATCAGCAGGACTGACAGCAGTGCGCCGAGAAATCTCTTTTTCACGTTATCAACTCCTAAATCGTTATTTCATACAGGCATTCCTGCCGTTCTTCCTTTGATGAGCGGTTGAACCTGCCGCCGTGGATTTCCGCAAGCGTCATGCCCAGCTTTTCCATCACCCTCTTGGAGGGTTCGTTTTCGCTGTCGCAGTGCGCGATGAAGCGGTTGATGTTTTGATGCGTATGGAACCAATCCATCAGGCCGCGCGCCGCTTCGGCTGCGTAGCCCTGCCCCTGACAGTCGCTGCGGATGATCCACCCCAGCTCGCCGCGGGAGAAGTCGCCTTCAAAATACATCGTCACGCCGCCGATATGCTCGTCGCCGCGCAGGACGGCGAATTCGAGAAACTCGGGTTCTTCCTTCCTCCATTCCTCCTCAGCTCTGCGGATAAACGCCTCCGTTTCCGCTTTGTCGCGGTTCGGGAGGTAGACCATCATCCGCGCGTTGTCGGGGTTGAGCGCATAGGCGCAGGCGCTGTCGAGATACCTCAGAGAGAGCGGCACGAGCCGCAGTCTTTGCGTTTGAATTACCATATTATCACCAAAATAACTCTATCATATTCCGCCTGCAATGTCAATAAAAACAAAAAATAACCACAGAATTGTACGCCTTGTACAAATCGGGGGAAAAACCGCATGAAACGCAAAAAAAAGCAAGAAAGTTGTGGAAAAAGCGCAATAAGTGTGATATAATAATCTTGACTGTACGGAAATTCTCAATACGCGACAGTCAATGAGAGGTATAATTATGGACACTTACAGTATCATTCTGAAGGTCATCATGGCGCTCGGCGGACTGGGCCTGTTCCTCATCGGTATGAAAAACATGGGTGAAGGACTCGAGCTTGCCGCAGGTAACAAGCTGCGAACGCTGCTGCAGAAAATCACGAGCAACAAGTTTTTCGCAATGCTGGTCGGTATGCTTGTCACCGCTGTCATCCAAAGCTCCTCTGCGACCGACGCGATGGTCGTCGGCTTTGCCAACGCGGGTCTGATGGAGCTGGGGCAGGCGATCGGTGTGCTGTTCGGCGCCAAAATCGGTACGACGGTCACGTCGCTGCTGATTGCGATCGACATCAAGGCGTTCGTGCCGATTTTCATCTTCCTCGGCGCGGTCATCATCACCTTCAGCAAGAAGAACAATCATAAGTATTACGGTCAGATCTCCGCGGGCTTCGGCATGCTCTTCCTCGGTCTGTCGCTCATGAGCGACAACCTCAAATGGATGGGCGAGAGCCAGGCGTTCGCCAGCATGGCGGATAACCTCGCGTTCCCGCTGATCGGTATTCTGGTGGGCTTTGTGTTCACCGCGATCATTCAGAGCTCGTCGGCTTCCGTCGGTATTCTCATGGCGCTCGCGATGGCAGGCGTCATCACCGACCTCAATCAGGCGATATTCGTCATCTACGGCTTCAATGTCGGCGCTTGCTCCGCTGCGTTCATTTCCTCACTGGGAGCGAACCGCGTCGCGAAGCAGATCGCGCTTTCCAACTTCCTGATTTCGAGCA
This sequence comes from Ruminococcaceae bacterium P7, assembly GCA_900100595.1. Taxonomy (GTDB): domain Bacteria; phylum Bacillota; class Clostridia; order Oscillospirales; family Acutalibacteraceae; genus Ruminococcoides. Next base: position 41,682 of record FMUA01000003.1, on the reverse strand, counting down.
TCGGCGCGGTCATCATGACGCTTGCGACGATATTCATGCCGCTGACGACATGGATCAACATGGCGATACCTGCCGAGACGCTCGGACTTCCCATGCAGATTTCCGCGTCCCATATCATGTTCAACATTGCGATCACGGTCATTCTGCTGCCCTTCTCTCAGCTGATCGTCAAGCTCACCACCCTGATTCTTCCCGAACAGGATGAGGACAAGGAGCAGATGGCGGCGGTTTATCTCGACAACCGACTCCTCACCACGCCTCCCATGGCGGTTCTCTCTGTTGAGAACGAGTGCAAGCGTCTGTGCGACCTCGCGCAGAAAAACTACCGCTATGCCATGAAGGGCTTCTTTGAGCACGACGAAAAGGCGATCGCGAAGGTCGCGAAGAACGAGAAGGTCATCGACTACCTCACCCATGAGATCACCCGTTTTATCGTCAAAATCAACGGTCTTGACATCCTCGACAGCGACCGCAAGACGATGGGTGTGATGTACTCCGCAATTCAGGACATCGAGCGCATCGGCGACCATGCGGAAAACATCGTGGAGTGCGCGACCCAGATGATCGAGAAGAAGATGAAATTCTCTCCCGACGCGATGCAGGAGCTGCATGACCTCGACGAAATGGTCACCAAGCTGATCGACGAGGGCTTGACGCTGTTCAAGGCGCAGAGCATGGATTTTGACCTTGCCAAGTCGATCATCGAAACGGAAAGCGCGCTTGACAGCCATGTCAAGATATACAAGTTCAACCATATCGGCAGAATGAACGACGGAATATGCAGCGCCGAAAAAGGCACGGTATTCCTCGATATGCTCACGATTCTGGAGAGAGTCGGCGACCACGCGAACAATGTGGCGTTCTCGATTCCGAGGAACAAAATGGGTAATGTTTTGCGAAAGGCATAATTTTCATTGTGATTTTCGGGCGCGGATACTTGACGTATCCGCGTCTTTTGTATTATAATGTAGTTCTGAAATGAAATCAGAGACAATTTATACTATTATAATAATGTAAGGTGGATCATATGAAAAGAGTATTGATGATAACGCTGCTTGTGTTCACAATGCTTGCGTGCACAGCCTGCGGCGGTAATCAGACCTCCTCCGTGCCTGCTGCTGCGACAGCGGATGAGGCGGCGACGACAAGAGAACCCAAGAAGGTAGTTGCGACAAGACCGTCCGAGGGAGAAACGACCGCTGCGCAGCCTACCACAGAGGAAAGCACGGCGGCGGAAACGACGGAGGGCACGACCGCGCCTGCGACGACCCGTCCCGACCCGAACAAGATTCCCGCGGACAACATCACCTCGGGCAATATCAATCCCAATCTCGGCAGCATTCAGAACCGCGTCATCAGCGAGCTGAGCAACCGCGAAATGACGGAGCTGAGTCTGGATCGCGGCAATGTCACGATGCTGCGCGGTGAGACCGTGGAGGTGGGCATCGATATCAAGCCGACAGACTGCTCCAACAAGCGTCTGGATGTTCAGGTGGACAACGCCTGCGTCAAGGCGACTGTCAACGGAACCAAGCTGACCATCGTCGCGGAACAGGCGGGTGAGACCTATATCACGCTGACCGCCGAGAACGGACTGCTTGTGCGTCTTGCCGTTGAGGTAAAAGAGAAGGAAACCGAGCCTGTCGTGACGGAGGCAGAGCCGACTCCCGCGCCCACTCCTGCGGAAGAGGCGACCGCGGAGTAAAAATTTTAATGGTAAATAGACAGAGGCGTGCAAAAGCACGCCTCTTTTTTGTCGGGGTGGTACAAAAACAGAAAAACGGTATCTGCAAATCACCTAAAAAAATGTCGTGATTTCCGTTAAATTTCTACAGGAAACGGTTGCCTTTTCGTCCTCCTTTATTGCAAAATGAGCAGAAAAATGATATACTGTTTTAGATAGTATTCTGTCTTTCTTCCGCGCGTGCGCACATCGGGACAGGAGCTATACTTTAATAATGATTTGTGTGATTTTATGAAGATAACCAACTTAGGCGGCTTTTCCTCCGTCAACGCGTTTGTTGAGGATAAGCTCCGCCGCTACAACATGAGCGATAAAAGCTTTCGCGCGCTGTTTTCCCTGATGTTCTCCGAGGAGAACAACATTCTCTGGGAGGAGAGCCGCGGCTATCGCATTTCAAAGACAACCTACGGTCAGGCGAGAAGCCTGACGCTGCATAAGGCGAGTACGCTCAAGACGCAGCTCGGCGAATTGAAGCCCGACGCCGTCATCGGCATCTATATGGACAACAGCCTCGACTGGATCCTGACCTTCTGGGCGATACTCGCGATCGGCTGCCGTCCGCTGCTGCTCAACCGCCGTCTTGATACGGAAACGCTGGAGTACGCCCTGCGCGTGACAAACGCGGCGGCGGTCATCTCCGACGGACAGAGCTTTTCTGTCAAAACGATTCTCAGCGGGGAGCTGGTCGAAGGCGCGAACTATATGCCCGCGGATTTCGGCAGCGAGATTCTCGTGATGTCCTCGGGCACCTCGGCGCACGTCAAGATCTGCGCCTATACCGCAGAGGAGTTTTATAACCAGATTCAGGGCAGCTACAGCATCATCAAGAAGTGCACAAAGGTCAAGGAGCACTACGAGGGTGAGCTGAAGCTCCTGACATTTTTACCGTTTTATCATATTTTCGGTCTGGTGGCGGTCTACGTGTGGTTCGCGTTTTTCTCGCGCACCTTCGTGCGGCTCAACGATATGCAGCCGCAGACGATCACGAACACCATCAAGCGCCACAAGGTGACGCATATCTTCGCGGTGCCGCTGTTCTGGGAAAAGGTCTATGAGCAGGCGATGCGCACGATCCGCGACCGCGGCGAGGAGACCGTCAAAAAGTTTGAAAAGGGCATGCGCATCAGCCGTAAGCTCGGCGATTCCGCGCTGGCGGACGCGTTTTCCAAGCTCGCGTTCAAGGAAGTGCGCGAGGGCATGTTCGGCGAAAGCGTTGTCTTTATGATAACGGGCGGCAGCTGCATCAGTCCGCAGGTGCTCGAATTCTTCAACGCCATCGGCTACCGTCTCGCGGACGGCTACGGCATGAGCGAAATCGGCATCACCTCTCTGGAGCTGAGCCGCAGGCGCAGCCTGCTCAATTCCGGTTCCGTGGGCTTACCCATGATGGGCATTGAATATGAGATCAACAGCGACGGCGAGCTGCGCGTGCGCGGCAAGGCGATGGCGAAATATATCATCGAGGACGGCGAGAAACGCGGCAACAGCGACTGGTTCAATACGCATGACCTCGCGTCCTTTGACGGAAAATGCTACCGCATCCTCGGCAGACAGGACGATCTGATCGTCGCCGCGAACGGAGAAAACCTCAACCCGAACCTGATCGAGACGCGCATCACGCCCGACGGCGTGCGCGGCGTTGCTCTCGTCGGCGTTACGGAAAACGGAAAAACCGTGCCGACGCTTCTGGTGTCGGTCAACAAATACATCACCGCTGCCCGTCTCGGCGGCATTGAAACGCAGATCAAGGAGCAGCTCGAACAGCTCAAGCTCAGCGGTCAGATCGGCAGGATCTTCTTCACCGAGGACAGCCTGCTGAAGGACAACGAGTTCAAGCTCAACCGCACAAGGCTCGCAAAGGAGCTGAGCGGGGGAACGCTGACCGAGGTCGTGCCCGACATGGCGCTGGTCGGCAGGGAGGACGATGAGATCTCCCGCAAAATTACCGCGATGTTCAGTCTGACGCTCAGCAAGCCCGAGGACGAGATCGGCTATGACGCCGACTTCTTCGTCGATCTGGGCGGCTCGAGCCTTGATTACTTCTCGCTTGTCGCGGGACTGCGCGACGAATTCGGCGTGTCGTTCACCTCGGGCGATATGTCGCGCTCCACAGTGAGAGCGCTTCACGATTATATTCAGGAGAAAATGTAGTCCGGCGGGCGCCTTTCCGCCGGCTGCGGATGACAAATATGCTGACAGAATTTTTTAATGCCTTTGTCAAGGCAACGGGATGGCTTCCGCAAAAAATCGCCTTCCGCACCAAAATTGAATATGAGGACAAGGCGGTGCAGGACAGGCATATCAAAGGTCCCGCGATCATCATTTGCAACCACACCTCGGTGTTTGACTACGCGGTTTTGCTCTTTGTCTTTTTCACGCGCACCCTGCGCGTGCAGATGGCGGAGGTGCTCTTTCAAAAGAAGCCGCTGGGGCTGTTCCTGAAAATGATGGGCGGTATCTATGTCAACCGCGACACCCACGATTTCAGCTTTATGGGAAAAAGCGAGGAGCTGCTGCGCAAGGGCAAGGTGGCCGGCATCTTTCCCGAGAGCCGTCTCCCGCTCAAAAACGAGGAGCGGCCGCTGCCCTTCAAGCCGAGCGCGGCGTATATCGCGCTGGCTGCCGACGTCCCCGTGATTCCCGTCTATACGAACGGCAGCTACTTCAACCTGAAAAAACGCGCGCATGTGATCATCGGGACGCCGATGAACGTACACGACTTCGCCGATGACGCGCGCAGCGAGAAAGAAAATATTGACCGCCTCACCAATGCCATGCGTGAGCGTATTATCCGATTGGGGAGAATGCTCGATGACACAGCCAACGAAAAAAAGTAAGCTTTTTTCGCCTAAAAATATCATGCACGACTTTGTGCGCGTAACGGGAGCACCCGCGATTTTGTGGTTCCGTCCGAAGGTGTACTACACCAATGAGAAAGCGCGCGAGCATATCCGCGGCGGCGCGCTGCTGATCGCGAACCACGTCAGCTTTGTCGATCCCGCGCTGGTGCTCTTTGCCGTGCCGTACCGCCGTCAGTTTTTCCTCGTCAGCGAGGAGCTGATGGACAAGTGGTCGGGACGTCTCTTCCGCGGGTGCCGCTGTATCCGCATCGACCGCGCGAATCCCGACATGGCGACCTTCCGCGAGATCATCGCGCGGCTCAAAGAGGGCGAAGTGATTTCGATGTTCCCCGAGGGACATATCAACTTTGACGGCGGTGCGCCGTCACCCTTCAAGTCGGGAATGGTTCTCATGGCGGTACGCAGCGGCGTACCGATCATCCCGATTTACATCCATCCCAAACAGAAAGCGACCGAACGTCAGAAAATCGTCATCGGCGAGCGCGTCAGCGTGCGCGAGCTGTACGGCGACAAACCGACCTTCACGCAGCTGGACGCGGCGACAAAGCTGCTCTATGAGCGCGAGGAGGAGCTGGCGCGGTTTCTGGATACAATCAAAAAATAAACATTATCTGACAAAGCAAAAGGAGGCATACCGTGAACGCGAGAGAGTATTTCAGACCCTTTACCGACCCCGAGGAATTTGAACGTATTATCGAAAAGGACACCGTCACCGAGATGTGGCGCGACTGTCTGCGTGACTACGCCGACAGAGAGGCGATTGTGTTCCGCGACACAGCCTGCACCTATGAAGAATTGGAGCGCGACGCGGCTGCCTTCCGCGCGGTGCTGCTGCAGCAGATCGACGGCGGCAGAGTCGGCATTCTCTGCGCCAATTCCTATGACTTCGTCAAGGCGTTCATCGCCGTGACCACCCTCGGCATGACGGCGGTCATTCTGCCCGCGCATCTCGATGCGCGCAGCGTATTCGGCTGCTGCATGCGGTTCCAGCTGGACGCGCTGGTCTATCAGCCCGAGCTGGATTCGCAGCTCGACATTGTAAGGGAGAAGCTCGACGACCTCCCGATCATCGATATCACGGCGGAGACACTCGACAGCGCGGAAATGCGCGACTGCGACGCAAAAACGCCCTGCGTGATGATGTTCACGGGCGGCACGACGGGAAAGAGCAAGTGCGCGCTGCTCTCGAACGGCGCGGTGATGCAGGGTACCGTCAACGGCTGCTACGGCGTGTGGAATGTCTTTCATCAGCGCTATCTGCTGATTCTGCCCCTGTCCCATGTGTTCGGACTGATCCGCAACCTGATGACCGCGCTCTATACGGGCAGCACCCTGCTGATTTGCGATAACAACAAGAATATGTTCCGCGATATCAAGAGCTTCAAGCCGACGGTGCTCGTCATGGTGCCCGCGCTTGCGGAGATGTCGCTCTCACTCTCGAAGCAGTTCGGAAGGAATATGCTCGGAGACGACCTCAAAACCATCATCTGCGGCGCCGCGGCAGTCGCTCCCTATCTGATAGAGGAATATGACAAGCTCGGCATCAAGCTCCTGCAGGGCTATGGTCTGACCGAGTCCGCCAACCTCGTCTCGGGCAATCCGCTCAGCGTCGAGCACCCCGATTCCATCGGCTACCCTTATCCCAATCAGGAGCTGAAAATCGTGGACGGCGAGCTGTGGCTGCGCGGCAAGAACATGATGGACGGCTACGTCGGCGGCGATGAGAACGGCTTCGACGAGGAAGGCTGGTTCCATACGGGCGATCTCGTGCGTCAGGACGAAAGCGGGCTGCTCTATATTACGGGAAGAATCAAGGAGATCATCGTTCTCTCCAACGGCGAGAATATTTCTCCCGCGGAGCTGGAGGGTCATTTCAACGCGCTGCCCTTTATCCAGGATTCGCAGGTGTTCGAGACCGTCACCGACGGCGGCAGACATATCCTCGCGCTCGAGGTGGTGCCGCGTCAGACGGTGCTCGCAAAGCTTCCCGTCGAGGATCCCAAAAGGTTTATTATCGGGGAGCTGGAAAAGGTCAATCAGAGTCTGCCCTCGTTCCAGCGCGTCACCCGCATTACGGTGCGCGACAGCGACTTTGCGCGCTCACCGAGTATGAAGATTGTGAGATATAAAAATGACAAGAAGTGAAATTTTACAGGGCTTAAAGGACATTCTCACTGCTGCTGACGGCGGCAACAAGGCGATTGAGGGCTGCACGGAGGAATCGCGTCTGCGCGAGGACTTCGGACTCAGCTCGGTCAACATTCTCTATTTGGTCATCGCCGTGGAGGAGATGTTTGATATGATGTTCGACGACGTGGGCGTCAATTCGTTTGACACCGTCGGCGACGTCATTGACTATATCGAGGCGAAGAAGCGATGAAGTGGATGCCGACCGACGCCCAAAGCGGCGACATGGTGCGGATCCGGATCGGCACGCTCTTTCACTACGGCGTGTTTGTCAGCGAGGACGAGGTCATCCAGTTCGGATGGCCGCCCGTTCCCGAGTACGCCGACCGAAATGAGGACATCGCCGTCTGTGCCGTGGATATCGACGCGTTCTCCTGCGGACGCATCGTCGAGGTTGCCGTCCTCGACCGCAAAGAGCGCAAAACACGCATTCCGCCCGAACAAACCGTCAAAACCGCACGCGCCAGAATCGGCACGGGCGGCTACAACATGATACACAACAACTGCGAGCACTTCGCCTATGAATGCGTATTCGGCGAGAAAAAGAGCGAGCAGACCGAATATATCCGCAATTTCTGGAAGAAGAAATTCGGACAGGCAAATACCCGATGAATATAGCAATTATTATTATTCTCGCGCTGCTGTTACTCTATATCCTTTTCATCGTCATTCCGTCGGTGATACTGTTCAACTTCGCCTTCGGGCGCAAGGAGTGCAGCATTCCGCTCTCGGAGAGCGGAGACCTTCGCGGTACGCGCTATGAGCCGTACCAGACGGAGCTGATCGCCGCCGACACCTATGTCCGCTCCCATCCGATGGAGCGCGTCAGCGTGACGGCAAAGGACGGTGTGGAGCTGCGCGGGTTTTACATCAATCAAAACAGCGACAAAACGATGATATTCGTCCACGGCTACCGCGGCGAACCCATCAGCAACTTCTGCATGCAGGCAAAGCACTACTGCGAGCTGGGCTGGAACCTGCTCTTTATCATCCAGCGCGCTCACGGCGACAGCGGCGGAAAATATCTCGGACTGGGCGTTCTGGAACGGCACGACATTCCCGTCTGGATCGACTTTGCGGCGCAGAAGCAGGGCGTTGAAAGCATCGTCCTCAGCGGCTCGTCGATGGGCTCCACCTCGATCGCCTACGCCTCCGATACCATTACCGAAAAGAAGGTCAAGGCGCTGGTGCTCGACTGCGGCTTTGTGGCGCCGCGGAATCAGCTTGAACACGACGCGCGCATCCGCCGTTTGCCGTATTTCCTCATTCTGCCCGTCATGCGGGCTTACGGCAGGCTGTGCATCAAAGAGGATATCTATCTGCGCACAACCGATTCGCTGAAAAACTGCCGCATCCCGACGGTATTTATCCACGGAACGGGCGACAAAACGGTTTCCCTTGCACAGGGACTGGAAAACTACGAAGCCTGCGCAGCGCCGAAGCTCTGGATACCCGTTGAGGGAGCGCAGCATATTCTCGCCTACACCGTAGGCGGCAAGGACACGGAAATAAAAACCGAAAGGTTTTTAATGCAATATATTACCCGGGAAAGGAAATGAACATGAACAAATTCGCGATTATCGCAGACGGATCCTGCGATCTCAATGAAAAATACCAGAAGGATTATGATATCCGTATTATCCCCGGACATATCAATTATCCCGATCAACAGGATGCACCCTTTATTCTCAAATGGGAGAACTCCGAGAGAGACGCTTTCTACAAGGCGCTCAGCAAGAACCCCGACGGCTTTTCCACCGCGCCGCCGAACATTGAGGAGTTCAAGCGCGTATTCACCGAGTACGCCGAAAAGGGAGAGGATGTGCTCTGCATCACGATTTCGGGCGGCATCAGCGGCGCCTGCGGCTTTGCCACGCAGGCAAAGAACGAGGTCGTCAAGAGCTATCCCAATGCGAGAATCGTCATTGTGGATTCCCTGCGCTTCAGCGCGGGTCACGGACTTCTCGTCATTCTTGCCGCGAAGCTCAGAGCAAGCGGTCATAACATCGATCAGGTCGCCGCTTACCTTGAGGAGAACAAGAACCGCATCCATCAGTGCGGCTGGCTCGACGACCTCAGCTTCGTCGCCAAGAAGGGCAGACTCACCCACTCCAAGGCGTTCTTCGGCAAGCTCGCGGGCGTCAAGCCCATCGGCGAGTTTGATTACAACGGACTGACCACCGTGATCGGCAAGGTCAAGGGCGCGAAGAAGGCGTACAGCGTGCTGCTCAACTACATGGAGAACACCATTGTGAACGCCTCCGAGCAGACCATCTTCATCGCCCAGACAAGCCGCTATCCGCAGGCTGAAAAGTATAAGGAAATGATTATGGAGCGCTTCCATCCCAAGGAAGTCATCATCAACGACGTATTCCCCTCCTGCGGCATCAACATCGGCCCCGGTCTGATGGCGGCTTACTACATCGGCACGCCCATCTCCAAGGGTCTGACCGAAGAAAAGGCGCTGCTTGAGCGCATTATTTCCGAAACAGCGTAAATCTATATGAAAAACAAAAAAATCAACGGTATTCAGTTTGAAAAAATGGTGCGCAACGGACTCGAGAATCTCCGCCGGCACGAGGACGAGGTCAACAAGCTCAACGTCTTTCCCGTGCCCGACGGCGACACGGGCATCAATATGCGCCTCACGCTCGAGAGCGGCGTGAAATACGCAAAGCAAAACGAAGTCCTCGCGCACTACCTGAAGCCGCTCAGCGAGAGAATGCTCCTCGGCGCAAGGGGAAATTCGGGAGTGATTCTGTCGCAGTTCTTCAAGGGCATGCAGCTCGAGCTTGCCCGCTGTGTTGTCGCGGGTCCGGGTGAGCTGCGCAACGCCCTGATCAGGGGCTACCGCACCGCTTACGCCTCGGTCATCAAGCCCGTAGAGGGCACTATCCTCACCGTCACCCGCGAGGGCATCGAGCACATCCGCGGACAGATCAACCGCGCGACCGCGATCGAGGATCTGCTCTCCATGTATATCGCCGAAATGAAAAAAACGCTTAATTACACGCCCGAGCTTCTGCCCGTGCTGAAGGAGGCAGGCGTGATCGACAGCGGCGCTCAGGGTTTTATCTATATCGTCGAGGGTATGCTCGGCTGGCTTTGCGGCGATGTCCTGAGTGAGAGCAAAGAGCCTGAGAACCGGAAGCCTGCGGCGATGAAGCAGCTCGACTTCTCGGCGTTCAATGAAAACAGCAAGTTTTCGGACGGCTACTGCACTGAGTTTATTCTGCAGCTCATGCGGGACGGCAGCTACATCCAGCTCTTTGACGTCGACCGCTACATCGAGGATCTCAAGCACTACGGCAATTCGCTCGTCGTTGTGCGCGACGGCAGCCGCGTCAAGGTGCATATCCACACCCTGCGTCCCGAAAAGGTCATTGCGCTCAGCCGTCAGTTCGGCGAGTTCCTCACCTTCAAGCTCGAGAACATGCAGCTGCAGCACAACGAGGTCATCAAGGCGCAGAACGAAGAGAAAAAGCTTCCCCACAAGGAGCTTGCCACCGTAGCCGTCGTCAGCGGCGAGGGCATGAAGCAGCTCTTTGAGGAGCTTGGCTGCGACGTGGTCATCCACTGCGCCGACACCATGAACGCCTCCGCACAGGAGTTCGTCGACGCGTTCAACCGCATCGACGCGGACGCGATCGTCGTGTTCCCGAACAACAAAAACGTCATTCTTGCCGCGCAGCAGGCGCAGCAGCTCCACGGCGGCAGGAATATCCATATTCTGCCCTCACGCAGCGTCGCGGAGGGATACTTCGCGATGGCGATGGACATTCCCGACAACGACCTTGCCTACCGCATCAGCAACATGAAAAACGGACTCGAGAACGTCACGACGCTCGCGCAGACGACAGCCTCGCGGGATTGCTCCTATAATGATCTTTCCTGCCGTGCGGGCGACGAGATCGTGATGAAGAACGGCGAGCTGTTCACCGTCGACAAGGACTGGCTCGAGGGTATCATCAGCGCGCTCAGGCTCACGCCCGACATCGACGACATGGAGACCTGCGCTATCTTCTGCGGAGAAGAAGCCGCCGAGGAGGACAGGGACGCGCTCACCGAGCGGCTGGAGGAGGAATTCCCGCTGCTGGAGGCGGAGCTTCTCGAGGGCGGTCAGCGGCACTACCGCTGGATTATCGGATTGTCATAAGGAGTGACAGGATTGCAAATCGTATTATGGATCGCGGGAATATTCATCGCGCTCAACATCTTTCTGCAGTTTCTCGCTGCGGGCATCATCTACACCGTCCTGCTTGTGCGCACCTCCAAGAAAAAGTGGGGCAGGGAGGTCAAGCTTCCCGAGGGCGACGACGAGTACCGCGATATGTACTACGAGGGCTTGGACTGGGGCAGGCAGTACTCCGACTATAAAATGCCCGTCGAAATCAAGAGCGGCAGGTATCACCTTGTCGGCGAGTACTTCGACTTTGGCGGCAGCAAGGCGGCGATCGTCATCGCGGGCAGAACCGAGTCGTTCAAATATTCCTACTATTTTGCCGAGCCGTACCGCCGTGCGGGCTACAATATCCTCGTCATCGACAACCGTTCCCACGGCCTTTCCGACGGCGTGTTCAACTGCCTCGGCTACCGCGAGTACAGGGATATTCAGGCGTGGAGCCGCATGCTGCACGACACCTTCGGCAACAAGGCGGTCTTTCTGCACGGCATCTGCATCGGCTCTTCTACCGCGCTGTTCGCCATGACCGACAAGGATTGCCCCGACTATATCGAGGGCATGTGCGGCGACGGCATGTTCACGCGCTTTTCCGAGTCCTTCCGCAACCACATGGACGAGGACAAACGCCCCAAGTTTGTCGCGAAGTCGCTTGTTTATCTCTACATGCGGATTTTTTCCCACGCGAACGTCGTTTCCGACGGACCGCTGTGGCGCATTGACAAGATGCACAAGCCGATTCTCTTCATTCACAGCAGGGAGGACACCTATTCGACCCCCGATCAGGTGAAGCAGCTGTACGCGAAATGTCCGTCAGAGAACAAACGGCTCGTCTGGTTCGTCAAGGGAGCGCATTCCCGCGTCAGGGTCAACGCCCCCGAAAAGTATGACGGGACGATCATGGAATTCTTGCAAAATATTGAATAATCAGCGCCATGTGCGCGATACTAAGGAGTGAACACCATGCGGACCACGCGGATACATAAACGCGTCAGGAGGGTATTGTGCTTGCTCCTTGTTATTTTACTGGTCTATACGCTCGGTTCGATGGCGTTCTCGGCGGTGTTCTTCCGCGTGATGTTCAGCCGCCGCGACAGCCTGCCCGATATCGTTGCGATTCCCTATGAAATGCTTGACACTTCGCGCTATCCGAGAAAAGAGATCCGCTTCGCTTCGGGAGAGAATACGCTACGCGGCTGGCTTTACGGCGAGCAGGGTACATGCGGCTTGATCATCATTGCCCCGGGAATCAGCGACGGCGCGGACGCGCACCTCGCGGAAATGATGACGTTTGCCGACAGCGGCTATGCGGTTCTCACCTACGACGCGACGGGAATGCTGCAAAGCGGCGGCAGCGACAGGGTCGGCTTGCAGCAGGCAAAGCGCGACCTGCTCGCGGCGATCGACTTCGCGAAACAGGACAGTGCGCTCGCATCAAAGCCGCTCCTGCTCTACGGTCACAGTCAGGGCGCCTATGCCGCGGCGGCGGTGCTCGACGAAGCGGAGGTGGACGCGGCGGTTTGTCTTTCGGGCTTTGACTCTCCCGTCGGTACGATGTACGGCAAGGCAAAGGAGTACGTCGGCGTACTCGCGGATGTGCAGTACCCGTTTCTGTATTTGCAGAACTGGTTCATATTCGGCAGCGACGCGGACGACAGGGCGATCGAGAGCCTCAATCACGGCGATACGCCCGTGCGGATTTTCTACGGCAGCGACGACAAGGTGATTCCCTATCCGCTGAGTCAGTATGCCCGCGCGGAGGATATCACCAATCCGAACGCCGAATGTGAGCTGATTGACGAAGCATACCGCAGCGGACACAGCTATATGTGGCTGTCGGAGGATGCGGCGAAGTATGTCGCAGAGCGTCAGCAGGAGCTGTATGACCTGCGCGACGCCTGCGGCGGCGAGCTGCCGCAGGAGCTTCTCGATGATTTTTACCGTGAGACCGACGCGGAAAGGGCGACCGAGACCGACGGAGAATTCATGAACGAGATACTCTCCTTTTACCGCGCCGCCGCGCATTAGCCCGACATCAGACGGCGGATTTCTCCGAGGATTTTCTTTTCGCGGCGGCTGACCTGTACCTGCGTCAGGGATAATAGCTTGGCGGTTTCAACCTGCGTCTTACTTTGGAAGTAGCGCAGGTTGATTATTTTTTTGTCGCGCTCCTCCAACCCGTCAAGCGCCGCTTTCAGGCTCAGCCGCTCGGCGATTTCCTCCTGCATATCGGGAACGGGAATGTCAGTCTGAGAATCGCCGTCCTCGTCGCTGTCCGCGGTGAGGGAGAGCGGTGTGCGCGCGCTGTTGAGTGCCTCGCAGATTTCCTCATCCGATACGGACAGCGCCTGTGACAAATAAGAGATGCCCGGTTCCTCGCCGTGCTTTGAAATATAGCCGTCGCGCAGGCGGTTGATTTTCATGGAAAGCTCGCGCAGACGGCGGCTGACGCGGACGCTGCCGCCGTCACGGAACAGCCTGCGGAGTTCTCCGAGAATGACGGGCACCGCGTAGGTCGAGAATTGCAGCCCTCTGCTTTCGTCAAAATTATTGAGCGCCTTCGTCAGTCCCAGACAGCCTGCGGCGTACAGCTCCTCGTATTCGATACCCTTGCCCGTGAATCTTTTGCATAACGCATGCACCAGACCGAGGTGCCGTGAGGCAAGATCGTTTCTATTCATGCCCGATTTGCTTTTCGAGCGTGACGGTCGTGCCGCGTTCGGGCTTGGAGCTGACGCGCACCCTGTCGCAGAAGCTCTGCATCACCGCGAAGCCCAGTCCCGCGCGTTCCTCCTCGGGAGCGGTCGTAAAGAGCGGCTCCATCGCCTGCTTCACGTCGGCGATTCCCACGCCCTTGTCACGGATTTTGATGATGACGCGGTTGTCCTCCGTGATTTTGCCCGTGAGATAGACCGTGCCGCTCGTCCTTCTGTAGCCGTGCACAATGCAGTTGGTGACAGCCTCCGATACGGCGGTTTTGAGGTCGCTCAGCTCACTGACGGTCGGGTCGAGCGCGGCGATAAACGCCGCCACAGCTGCGCGCGCAAAGGCTTCATTGCGGCTCTTGGAGGGGAAGCTCAGCTTCATTTCATTGATCGTTTTCATCTCAGCACCCCCAATCCTTCCAGCCCCGACATCGCGAACACGCGGTAAACGGAATCGGGAATATTGATCACGCGCAGCATTCCGCCGAGCAGCTTCATCATGCGGTAGCGTCCCATCACCAGCCCCACGCCCGACGAATCCATAAATCCCACGCGGGAAAAGTCCAGACAGAGCAGCTTCGGCTTGAGCGATTGCACCGACGCGTCCACATGCGCGCGGATTTTCGCGGCGCTGTCGTGGTCGATCTCACCGTCGAGATAGGCGGTCAGCACGCCGTTCTGAAATTCGGTTTTCATATGTATCACCTTCATTGAAATATAAAAATGCCCCATACCAATCATAATTAGTATGGGGCAAAAATCTTGTTATATTCTGTCGGTTATGAAAATTTTTCTATAATATACGGTCTGACAGCACCCGCAAGGTAAAGAGAGCCGCATATCAGCAGAGCGGCGTTTTCACTTTCCGCCTTTGCGTATGCCGCATCAAAGCCGTTTTCCGCGCTGTCAAAGGATTGAACCTCTTTGGCGTGCGTTCGGCATTTTTCCGCTAACGCCTTTGAGGAAAGCGCGCGCGGATTGTCGATCGGCACCGTGTAAATCGCGTCGAATACGCCGTCGAGCAGCGCAAGCGCGCTGTCGATGTCCTTGTCGGCGAGCATGCCCATCATGCAGACAATTTTCCTGCCGCCGAGAAAGCGGTCGATTGCTTTTTTCAATGCTTCGATGCCGTTGGGATTGTGCGCGCCGTCGAGCACAACGAGAGGATCGTCGTGCAGCGTTTCGAGTCTTGCGGGATTGACCGCGTTTTTCAGTCCCTCTTTGATGTTATCGCGGGAGATATTCAGCTTGCCGCGTTCCGTCAGCGCGGCGATTGCTGCCAAAGCGGTTTTCGCGTTTTCGATCTGGTGGTCGCCCGCGAGCCGCAGCCGCATTTCTTCTCCCAGATAGTCAAAGACGCTGCCGCCGAGAGAGATTTCTTTTATGTTGAGCGCGACGCTGCCGCTTTCGATCAGCGGAATATTGCGTTGCGCAGCCGTATCGCGGATAACGCGTATCGCTTCCTCGCACTGTGCCGAGGTCACGGCTAGAGAGCCTTCTTTGAGGATGCCGCATTTCTGTTCCGCGATCGCTGCGATCGTGTCGCCGAGAATCGCGGTGTGGTCAAGTCCGATCGTCGCGATCACAGCGCACAGCGGCGGCAGGATGACGTTGGTGCTGTCGAGCAAGCCGCCCATGCCGACCTCGAGCACGACGATGTCGCAGCCTGCCTGCGCGTGAATATAGAACTCAAGCGCGTTGACGTACTCGAATTCGGTGATGACGATGCCCTCGGTTTGCAGCTGTTCCAGCAAAGGATAGGTCTCCTCGACTGCGGTAATGAGCGCTTTCTCGGAAATCATTTGGTTGTTGATCTGGATCCTCTCGCGGAAATCGGTGATATACGGCGAAATGAACAGTCCCGTTTTGTAGCCTGCCGCCACGAGAACCGAGGACAGAACGGCGCAGACGGAGCCTTTTCCGTTAGTGCCGGCGACGTGGATGTATTGCAGCTTGTCCTGCGGATTTCCCATGCGGCGCAGCAGCTCTCTCACGCGGTCAAGACCGGGGCGTGAGCCGAAGGACAGCAGGGAATGGATGCGCTCCAGCGCTTCGGAGTAGGTCATGTTGTCAGCTCCTTGTAGATTTCATTTTTCTTGTAGCCTGTGACGGCAGCTGCCTGCTTTGCCGCGTCGGTCGTTCTCATGCCGTCCGCGGCAAGCTCTTTGGCAAGCGCGACGGCTTGTTCCAGTGTATAGGCTTCCGTTTCTTCCTCTTGTTTTTTTCCCTCGAGCACGAGAACGATTTCACCCTTGATGCTGCCGTCTGCGTAGTGTTCGGCGGCATAGGCGGTCGTGGTGCGGAGCACCTCCTCATGCACCTTGGTAATCTCGCGCACGATAGAGAGCTTTCTGTCGCCGAACGCCGCGAGCAGGTCGCGCAGGGTCGCAGGCAGCTTGTGAGGCGCTTCATAGAAGATCATCGTGCGTTTTTCATTTTTTAGGCTTTGCAGGTGCTCGCCGCGGCTCTTTTTGTTGACGCTGAGGAAGCCCTCAAAGCAGAAGCGTCCCGTTTCCAGTCCCGACACCGCAAGAGCGGTAATGACCGCGCTGGGTCCCGGAATGACGACAGTCCGGATACCGCGCTCGGCGCACAGGCGGATCAAATCCTCTCCGGGGTCGGAGATGCAGGGCATTCCCGCGTCGGTGACAATCGCGCAGTTCTCTCCCTGCTCGATGCGCTGACAGATGATTTCGCCGCGTTCGCGCTTGTTGTGCTCGAAATAGCTCACCATCGGCTTTTTGATGCCGAGATGGTTCAGCAGCTTGAGCGTGACGCGCGTGTCCTCAGCCGCGATAAAATCGACGCTTTCGAGCGTCTGTGCCGCGCGCGGCGAAAGGTCGGACAGGTTGCCGATCGGCGTTCCCGTCACATATAAAATTCCGCTCATGTCGCGTTCCTCCCGTTCTTATAATCTCCGTAAATATCCATCATTTCCTGCGAGAAGCCGCCGTCCTCACCCTCGATCAGCAGGGTGGGCAGGACGTTCAGAAAGCCGCGGCTGCCGCCCTTTCTGCCCTCGAGCAAAAAGAGCTTCGGGGCTTTTGTCGTGCGCTGCTGCACCAGCCGCAGCGTTTTCGGCTCAATCGAGAACTGACGCATCGCCTCCATCACGTCCGCGAGCCGCTCGGGACGCTGACAGACGCAGAACCGTCCGCCGAACTGCAGCAGCTTGGACGCTGTCTCACAGATATCCTCCAGCGTGCATTCCGTTTCATGGCGCGCGATCAGCTTGCGGCTCTCGGGGTTCTGGATGCCGCTGCCGCCGAGCTTGTACGGCGGATTGCAGGCGACGACGTCGAAGCAGCCGAAGGGCAGCACGCCCCTGAGGTCGCGCAGGTCGGCATGATGCACCGTGATGGCGTCACCAAGCTGATTTTCCTCGACGCTCCTCTGCGCCAAAGCGCAGGCGTCCTCCTGGATTTCGACAGCGTGGATTTCCAGCTGCGTGTTCTCGCGGTGCCAGAGCAGGGGAATGGTGCCGCAGCCCGTGCCGAGATCGGCGTATTTTTTATGTCCCTTTTGCAATGAGAAATTCGCAAGCAAAATAGTATCGGTCGAAAAATGGTAGCTGTCCGTGACGTAGATTTGCAGACCGCCGCCGAGCGGCTCTTGGTGCAGGTGATTCATAGCAGCGTCCTTTCACAAAAAGAAAGGCGGCAAGGACATAAAATCCTTGCCGCCTGACGGTTGTCTTCTCAGATGATTAGCCTTCCTGGGGAGCGCCTACGGGGCAAACCTCAGCGCAGGAACCGCAATCTACGCAAGCGTCAGCGTCGATTACATACTTGCCGTCGCCCTCGGAAATAGCGGAGCAGGGGCACTCATCAGCGCAAGCACCACACATGATGCACTCATCGTTAATAACATATGCCATAGGTAATAGCCTCCTTGAATTGATATCATACTTATTATAACATTTATTCCGTTAATTGCAAGGGGCTGGGGCAAATTTTATGTTTTGAACAAATATCAATCATTGGAATTGTGGAAACGTTTTTGGTTAGCAACAGCTTCAACAAAGACAACTATTCCAAACCGTTCAGTTTTTCCATCTCTTTTTTGTCAACTTTGATGTATCCGTCCTTGATGATCTTGCATTGTCTGACGGTAAAGGTCTTGGGAGCGACGTCCGCGGGAGCGTTGTCGAGCTTGACCTTGAGGGTGCGGGCGATGAGGTTGTTTTCGACCACAAGTCCCTTTCCCTCGGGGGTGTTGACGATAGCGCCGACCTTCGGCGTGTGGCGCAGCAGGTCGGTATAAGCCTCCTGCTCGTATTTGAGGCAGCACATCAGTCTGCCGCAGGTTCCCGAAATTTTTGTCGGGGAGAGCGAGAGTCCCTGCTCCTTTGCCATCTTGATGGAAACGGGCTGGAATTCGCCCATGAAGCGGCTGCAGCAGAACGGTCTGCCGCAGATGCCCATGCCGCCGAGCATCTTCGCTTCGTCGCGCACGCCGATCTGGCGCAGCTCGATGCGGGTGCGGAAAACGGATGCCAGATCCTTGACCAGCGCGCGGAAGTCGACTCTGCCGTCGGCGGTAAAATAGAATATTATCTTGCTGTTGTCAAAGGTGTATTCCACGTTGACGAGCTTCATCACCAGCTTGTGCTTGGCGATTTTTTCCTCACAGATTTTGCGCGCCTGCTTTTCCTTGATGCGGTTTTCCTCGACGCGCTTCAGATCTGCCTCGGTAGCAATGCGCACCAGCGGTTTGAGCGGATGATTCAGCTCGCTGTCCGCGATTTGCTTGTTGGGCATCGCGACCTCGCCGCATTCCAGACCGCGCGCGGTTTCGACGATCACGCGGTCGCCCGTTCCGAGCTTGTTGTTGAGCGGGTCAAAGTAGTAGACCTTGCCTACCTCCTTGAACCTGACTCCGATTACCTCTGCCATAATATCCTCCTGTATTCTCCGCACAGCCACGTTGTGAGGAGGTTGATGTTGATGTTTTGCTTTAGCTTGTAGTCCGAGCTGTCCGTCAGCTCGATCATGCCGATGAGCTTTGCCCGCGTGAGCCGCGCGGCAAGCAGTCTTGCGGTTTCGCTGTCCGTGAGCGCGTCGCCGCCCGAAAGCACCGCCAGCGCGTCGCGCAGGAGCAGCTTGACGCCGAGCAGGATATCCGCCTGCTTTTCCTTGTCGGTCAGATCGTTCAGCGCGCGCAGCAGCTCGTATTCACGCGATGAAAGAATCCCGCGTGCGATCGCCTTTGCGCTTTCAAGCGCGTCCTCCGAGGGGAGCGCGTCGCCGCCCGTGCGGATCACGGTGCAGCGCGATCGGATGGTGCCGAGCAGCGCCTTCGCGCTCTGACAGAGCAGAAAGAAATAAATGCGCTGCGGCGGCTCCTCGAGGAGCTTGAGAAAGGCGTTTTGAGAGACTTCGGGGAAGCGCTTGTCCGCTTCCTCAAAGATATATACCTTGCAATCCGCGTCGTTGGGACGAATCTGCGCGTCGCCCGCCAAAGCGCGGATCTGGTCGATGTTGTAGATGCCCGTCTTGCTTTTGGAGTCGGGCTTGACGTATTGAATATCGCAGTGCGCCCGCGCGAAGGCGTTTTTGCACTGCTTGCACGCGCCGCAGGGCTTTTCGCCGCTGCCGCAAACCGCAAAGGCTGAGAGATACGTTGCGACCTCCAGCGCCTTCTGCGCCGACCTGCTCTCGATGATAACGGCATGGGGCAGACGGTTGGCGGAAACGAGCAGACTGAGCGTGCGGCGGGTGTCGCTGTCAAAGTTGAAGCCGTCGAAATTCATGGCAGTCCTCTCAGTCCAGCTTCACGATGTTGGTGACGACGTCGCCGTTCGGGGTGATGTCGATGTAGCCGTAGGACGCGCCGTAGCCGTGACAGGAGCCGGGGTTGAGCATATACAGCCCCTCGTAATACTCATTCATCGCGCAGTGGGTGTGACCGAAGCACACGATGTCCGCGTCCGCTTCCTGCGCCGCGCAAATCAGCTGATAGGGCGTGAATTTGACCTGAAACAGATGCCCGTGAGTGACAAAAATGGTTTTGCCCGCGGCCTCAATGGTCTGCGTGTCGGGCAGATTACAGCTCCAGTCGCAGTTGCCGCGGACTGCGACGATTTTCTTGTCGGGAAAGGCATGCTCCAGATCCTCCACCTGCGATTTGCCGTCGCCGCAGTGGATGATCATTTCGGCGGTCGGCTGCTGGTTGACAGCCTCCATCATGGAGCGGTAATCGCCGTGAGTGTCGGAAAGAACTAAAATACGCATAAAAAACTCCGTTCTAAAAATGCGCCGCGCGCATAGTATAGGGTGAGGTGGTTTTATGTCTGACAAAATGAACGAGCTGCTCGGTCAGCTCTCCAAAAAATTGAATATGAGCCCCGAGGGAGTCAAACGCGCCGCGGACAGCGGCGATTATGAGAGCCTGCTCCAAAACACCGACTGCGACACATCGCAGGTGCGGGAGGTGCTCAGCGACCCCGAGAAAACCCGGCAGCTGCTGAACAGTCCGCAGGCGCAGGCGCTGCTGAAAATGCTGCAAAAATAAAGGTGCGCGCCGCGTGTCATGCGTCGGCGCCAAAGGAGATTGAGCCAAATGTCCGAAATGCAGGACGCAATCAATCAGATACTCAGCAATCCCGAGGCGATGAAGCAGGTACAGAGCCTCGGCGAGCAGCTTGGTCTGAGCAAGCCCGCTCCCAAGCCCGAGCCGAAAAACGAGATGCTCGGCGCGATGCAGTCGCTCGCGCCCCTGATGGGCAGCTTTTCCGCGGACGACGACGTCAGCAGGCTGTTTCAGGCGCTCAAGCCGTTTCTCGGCGAGGAGAAGCAGCGCAAGCTCGAACAGGCGCAGCGGCTGATGAAGCTGATCAAGGTGATACCGCTGATCAAGGACAGCGGATTGTTATTCTGACGGAGGTGTATCATGCCGAGCTTTGAGGAGGAAGCCCTTGCACGCGCGCAGCAGCTGTCGCACGCGCGTCAAAGGAGCAGTCAGGAGCGGCAGCGTCCGCGCGAGCCGAAGAAAGAGGAAAAGGAAGAGATTCCCGAACCTTTGGCAGCGCCCGAGCCGAAGCCCGTTCCCAAGCCCGAGCCGAAGCCACGGCATGCAGCGCCCGAGGGCGGCATTCTCGACATCTTTTTCAAGGACAAGGAGCGCAGCGTGATCCTCATGCTGCTGCTCCTGCTCATGGACGAGAAAACCGACGCGGGGCTGCTGATCGCGCTGGTATATCTGTTGATTTAGAAATTATCGAATCTGACCGCTGCCCTTGATGATGAACTTCATGGAGGTCAGCTCGTTGAGACCCATCGGACCTCTCGCGTGGAGCTTCTGGGTCGAAATGCCGATTTCCGCGCCGAGACCGAACTCGCCGCCGTCGGTGAAACGGGTGGAGGCGTTGACATAGACCGCCGCCGAATCGACGCAGGAGGTGAACTTCTCCGCAGCGCTGTAATCGGCGGTCACGATGCTCTCGCTGTGACCCGTGCTGTATTTTGCAATATGGTCGAGCGCGTCGTCAAGGCTGTCGACGACCTTGACGGCGAGAATGTAGTCGAGGAACTCTCTCTCGTAGTCGTCCTCGGTCGCGGGAATCACGCAGTCGCCGAGGATCTCTCTTGTTTTCTCGCAGCCGCGGATCTCCACCTGCTTCTTGTCCAGCTCCGCCTTGATCGCGGGCAGAGCGGCAGCTGCCGCGTCCTTGTGGACAAGCACGGTTTCGATCGCGTTGCAGACGGAAGGACGGCTGGTCTTGGCGTTGAAGATGATGTTCGCCGCCATTTCGATATCGGCGCTCGCGTCGACATAGACGTGGCAGTTGCCCACGCCCGTCTCAATGACGGGCACCTTGGCGTTCTCCACAACGCTGCGGATGAGTCCCGCGCCGCCTCTGGGAATAAGGACGTCGAGGTAGTCGGTGAGCTGCATCAGCTCGGTCGCGCTCTGGCGGGAGGTATCCTGCACCAGCGCGATGCAGTCCTCGGGGAATCCAATGCCCGCGATTGCCGCGCGCATGACGCTCATGATCGCGCAGTTGGAGTGGATCGCCTCCTTGCCGCCTCTGAGAATGACCGCGCTGCCTGCCTTGAGACAGAGAGCCGCCGCGTCGGAGGTGACGTTCGGACGCGCTTCATAGATAATGCCGATCACGCCCATCGGGACGCTGACCTTTTCGATTTTCAGCCCGTTTTTCAGGGTTCTGCCGTCGAGTACCTTGCCGATCGGGTCGGGGAGAGCCGCGACCTGCTCCACGCCCTGCGCCATGCCCTCGATGCGGGCTTCGTCAAGTCTGAGACGGTCGAGCAGAGAGTCGGTGAGACCCGCTTCCTTGCCGTTTTTCAGGTCGGTTTGGTTGGCTTCGATGATCGCGGAGGCGTTCTCACGGAGCGCCTTGGCTATCGCGAGCAGTGCGTCGTCCTTGCGTGCGCCCGCGTTCATTAAAAAGCGCGAAGCGGCTTTTGCCGCGGCGCCCATGGTTTCCAGCTGTGTCATAGTCGTACTTCCTTTCTTATTGCGCGGCGATGAATTTGGTGCCGGGGCAGTTGCCGTCGAATACCTGATAGAGCGTCTCCGGCTCGGAGCCGTTGATCACGTCTACCTCAATGCCGCATTTTGTGGCGTAATTCGCCGCCTGTAATTTCGTTATCATACCGCCCGTGCCGCGGTTGGAGCCTGTTCCTGCCGCCATCTCGAGGATGCCGGCGTCGATATGCTCCACCACGTCGATTTTCTTCGCGCCGGGGTTGGTTTTGGGGTTGGAATCGTACAGCCCGTCGATATCGGTGAGGATGATCAGCCTGTCCGCGCTGACGATGCCCGAAACGATCGCGGAGAGCATGTCGTTGTCGCCGAAGTTCTTGCCGTAAATCTCGTCGATCGCGACGGTGTCGTTTTCGTTGATGATCGGGATAATGTCCATATCCAGCAGCGCTTCGATGGTGTTGACAATGTTTTCACGCTTATGGGCGGATTCCACTACGTCCGCCGTCAGAAGGATCTGGGCGATGTTGTGGTTATACTCGCCGAAAAATTTATCATACATAAACATCAGCTCGCACTGACCGATGGCGGCGAGCGCCTGCTTTTTCTTTGTTTCCTCGGGTCGGCGGGAAAGTCCCGTCTTGCCCATTCCGACGCCGACGGCGCCGCTCGATACCAGCAGCAGATCCTCACCGCTGTTGTGCAGGTCGCAGAGGACCTTGCAGAGACGCTCGATGCGCCTGAAATTCATTTTTCCGTTTTCATAGGTCAGCGTGGAGGTGCCGACCTTGATGACAGTTCTCTGTCTGCTCATATATACACCCTGTTTCCGCGTAAATTGTCACTCTACATTGTACCACAAACTTCACAAAACATCAAGTAAAATGTGAGGGAACCGCGCCTGTCCGCAATAAAAAAAGCAGGGTGCGTCCGCACCCTGCCGTCTGCCGGAGTAAATTATTCGTATTCCGCTTCCACCTTGAAGTCGCTGATGGGTTCGCCGTTGACGATCATCGCGTTGTTGGAGGCGTCGGTAACGATTTCCCATGTGATTTTCGGGTCTGTGGAGCCGGAATCAAGCACCTTGTAGGTGACGGTGAGGAACGCGCCGCCCTTTGCGTAGTTATAGCCGTTGAGCTTGATGCCGTTGAACTTCACCTTGCCGTCGAGGTCGTAGTTGATAACGCTGCCGCTGGACGCGGAACCCGAAAGCTCTGCATCCTCGACGTTGACCTTGTCGCTGTCGTAGTTGAGCGTCGCCTGGAAGTTGATGAACTTGGTCGGGCAGGTCACATAATAGGTGCAGATGACGGTGTCGCCGACCTCACATTCCTTGCCGCCGAGCTTGAGGTTGTTGCTGCTGTCGCCGTCGTCGCCCTTTTTCTCGGGAGTTTTCTTGCTTTCGCTTGATT
Source organism: Ruminococcaceae bacterium P7 (assembly GCA_900100595.1). Classification (GTDB taxonomy): domain Bacteria; phylum Bacillota; class Clostridia; order Oscillospirales; family Acutalibacteraceae; genus Ruminococcoides. Next base: position 18,145 of record FMUA01000003.1, on the reverse strand, counting down.
TGCTGCTTGCGTCCGATTTGCTGTCGCCGCTGTCGGACTTGCCGCTCTCGCTTTTTTCGTCCTTTTCGTCTTTTTCTTCGGAGCCTGCGTCGGTCTTGCCGTCAGAGGTCTTGCTGCCTTCCTTCTCGCTCTTTTCCTTTTCGTTGCTGTCGGGTGTGCCCGAGGGAGCGGTGAGCGGCTGGCCGTCCGCGCCCTTGAGAATGTTGCCGTCCTCGTCGGTGAATACGCCGTTGACCACGCGGGTGACGACCTGTGTTTCGCTTACAACGCGTGTTTCCTTTGCGTCCTCACCGCCTGCGCCGCAGCCCGCCATGAGCGAAACCGCCGCGAGACTTGCGGCGATGACTGCCGCGAAAGTCGCATTGAATCTCTTTTTCTTCATCATTGTATCGTTTCATCCTTTCAGATTGATGGTATCGCTGCCCTGCTATTATAACAAATAAAAAGCAAAAAATAAAGGGCAAAATCAAAAATACCCAAAAAAATCAACAAAAAAGCCCTGATGTGTGAATGTTACGTGATAAAATAAAAATAAACAATCATATCAGTGCAAATCGGCGCGATTCGGTGAAAGCGAAAAAAGAACGGCAATTCTGCCGCTTCGGAGCCGTTTTCTCTGGTACTTTCTCCCGAAAATAGGGTGAAAAAATCAAAAACATTATTGAAAAGATGCAGAAAAAGGTGTATACTGAGATTGGAATGTATAACTCTGAAAAAAAGGGGGAAACCTAACAATGAGAAAAACAAAAATCGTATGTACCATCGGTCCCGCGAGCAACACCAAGGAAATGCTCCTGAAGATGATCGACGCGGGAATGAACGTAGCCAGAATCAACATGTCCCACGGAACCCATGACGCGCTTGCGGGCGTGTTCGCGAACATCCGCGAGGCGATCGCCGAGAGCGGAAAGAACGTGGCGATCATGCTCGATACCAAGGGTCCCGAGGTGCGCGTCACCACCTTTAAGGACGGCTCCGCCGAGCTGAAAGAGGGCAGCGATTTCACGCTTTACAAGCAGCTGGATGAGGGAGATTTTACGGGCGTTTCGATATCCTATCCCAAGCTTGTCGATATCTTCTTCTCCGAGGGCAGCCGCGCGATCGGCAGAGAGCTGCTGCTCGACGACGGTCTGATTTCGATTCTGGTTAAGGAGACCTATCCCGACCGCATCGTCTGCCGCGTCAACAAGGGCGGCGTGCTCAAGAACCGCAAGAGCATCAACATACCGGGCTACCATATCAGCATGCCCTACGTCAGCGCGCAGGACAGACGCGATATTGAGTTCGGTCTTTCGCAGGGCGCCAACGTCGTCGCCGCGTCCTTCGTCAGAAATCACGAGGACGTCAGAACGCTGCGTGACTTCATCGACAGTATCGGCTACGAGCAGGTCGAGATCATTGCAAAGATCGAGAACCAGGGCGGCGTGGACGATATGGATCTGATTATGGACTACGCCGACGGCATCATGGTCGCCAGAGGCGATATGGGCGTTGAGATTCCGTTCATCAAGCTGCCCGAGATCCAGAAGCAGCTTATCCGCAAGTGCGTGGCAAAGGGAAAATACGTCATCACCGCGACGCAGATGCTCGAGAGCATGACGACCAACCCGCGCCCGACGAGAGCGGAGATCAGCGATGTCGCCAACGCCGTATACGACGGCACCAGCGCCGTTATGCTGTCAGGCGAATCCGCTGCGGGCAAATACCCTGTTGAGAGCGTCAAGGCGCTCGACGCCATCTGCACCGAGGCGGAGCGCAGCGGTGAGTTCGCAGCGCTGAAAAGCTATGTGGAGGCGCACGCCATCAAGGATCAGAACGTATTCCGCGGCAGCATCTGCAAGGCGGCGAAGGAAATTGCCAGAGAAGTCGGCGCGAAGGCGATCATCGTCGAGAGCGCCACGGGCAAGGTCGCGCGCGCTATGGTGCACTACCGTCCCGACGTTCCCGTCATCGCGGTCGTCACCAGCGAAATGGTTTGCCGCAAGCTGTGCCTCAACTGGGGTATCACCGCGCTTGTCGGAGAAGAAAAGCTCACCTCCGATGACATCACCAATCAGGCGATGACAAAGGCGCTCAGCACGGGTCTTGTGAGAAAGGGCGACACCGTCGTGGTGCTTTCCTCCAACAAGACCATTCCGACCTCCAGCACGGATTCACTCAACATCAGGATTCTGTAATTTATGCGTAATATCATTTTGATCGGCATGCCGGGCTCGGGCAAAAGCACGCTCGGCGTGCTGCTTGCCAAGGCGATCGGCTATTCCTTCGTGGATACCGATCTGATCATCAGCCGCCGCGCGGACAAGCCGCTGCAAAAGATTCTCGATAACGACGGTCTGGACAGCTTTCTCTCGTTGGAGGAGGAGGTCGGCACCACGCTGGAGTGCGACCATACCGTTGTCGCGACGGGAGGATCGATGGTTCTCAGCAAACGCGCGATGACACATCTGCGCGAAATCGGTACTGTCGTTTATGTCAACGTGCCCTTTTCCGAGATTCAGCGCCGTGTGAGGAACATCCGCACCCGCGGCATCGTTTTCCATAAAAATGAAACGCTTCAGGACGTTTTCAACAACCGTTCACCGCTTTACGCGCAATATTCCGATATCACGGTAGACGTTCCGCCGGACGCGGACATTGAAAATACGGTCGACACGATCGCCGGGATGCTTGAAAACGGGCTTGAATGAGATTGTTTTCGACTTTTTTGAATAAAAAACCGCCCAAACAAAACTCTTTGATTTGAACAAAAAAATATTTTGCACAAACAACAATAGCAAAAATACCATTCTCTTATTGATATTGCACCAATAAATCATTATATCTATGACAAAAGTGTCAATTTTTCAACCAAAATGTCATTGACAAATCGGAAATAAATCACAAAAAGGGAGATTTTTGTGATATACTTTTCTTAAAGACACAGAATGCTATCATATACAGAATGGAGAATTGCTAATGACTTTCCAGAATCAGTTAAATGACTACATTCTGCAGGCAAGATGTTCAAGCAAAGAGCTTGCGACAGCTTCGGGCTTATCGGAAGGTACAATCAGCAGATACAGAAAAGGATACCGCGTGCCCGGTATCGCGAGTGAGCAGGTAAGCGCCCTTGCTTCTGGCTTATATTCGCTTCTTAACGATAAGGATCCGCAGATCACCAAAGAGCATATTCTCACTACTCTGCGTGACTCAATCGGGAATGGGTTGGTTATTTCATATGATGTGTATATCAAAAACCTGAAGCAACTCTTGAGAAGTTTTGAAATAAGCAATAATGAGCTCGGCAGAAAGCTCAATTACGACCCGTCGTATATCTCGAGAATTCTGTCAGGTCAGCGAAGACCGGGAGACATCAGAAAATTTACCGAGGACGTTGCTGCATATATAGCTCACCAGAAAGCCGACGAGGTCAGACCACCTTCCTTGGCGGAATTTCTGGGATGCGATGAACAGACCATCAGCACACCTGACGGCCTGCAGGCCCAAATCGAAGCATGGTTATGTGCGGATTAAGGCATCGGTCACGCGATGCTTTAATTCGCGGATTTGGAAGATCCAAGGCACAGCACATTTTTACTTTGTCAATATTTGTGGAATCCCCCGCAAGTTTGAACTAACAGGCGTCAGTTTATTTCGATAGATTGGCGTCTGTTTTTCGTGTTCCGGAATCCGCTCGGGCGGTTTCCGATGCGTGATTTTTTTCTCATCCATTTAAAAGGAAAAGAAAGGAAAAATGAACCTTTTATAAAAACGGCAGGACAAGCATGGGCTTGTCCTGCCGTTGGTTGAATATTTATCCATCATTATACAATGGTACCGCCGCCGACGACATAGTCGCCGTCATACAGCACAACTGCCTGACCCTTGCAGATCGCTCTCTGCGGTTCGTCAAAGGTCACGCTGATCGTGTCGTCGTCAAGCGAGATCACCGTAGCGGGCTGTTCCTTTTGATTGTAGCGCACGCGCGCTTTGACGCGCATGGGGGCGTCGATGCGGTCAACGGAGATCAGGTTGACGTCCTTGGCAATCAGGCTCTGCGAGAACAGCCGCTCGTTGTCACAGAGAATGACGCGGTTGTTTTCCGGATCCTTTTCCTTGACGTACATCGGATGGGGCAGGGCAAGACCGAGTCCCCTGCGCTGACCGATCGTATAGCGGATGATGCCCTTGTGCTCTCCGAGCACATTGCCGTCCTCGTCCGTGAACGCGCCGTGCGGATAGACGTTGCCCGTGTAGTGCTCGATAAAGGAGGCGTAGTCGCCGTCGGGCACAAAGCAGATATCCTGGCTGTCGCGCTTGCGGGCGTTGAGCAGGCCGAGGGATTCCGCCAACTTGCGGGTTTCGTCCTTTGTCATGCTGCCGAGCGGAAAGTATGCCTTTGCGAGCTGCCGCTGCGTGAGAGGATAGAGCACATAGCTCTGGTCCTTTGACAAATCGGCGGCTTTTTTCAATAGATACCTGCCGCTTTCGCTTCTTTCGACGGTCGCGTAATGACCTGTCACAACGAGGTCATAGTCCAGCTCCTCCGCGCGGCGCACCAGCTTTTCAAATTTGATGAAGCGGTTGCAGTCCACACAGGGATTGGGCGTCGCGCCTGTTTCATAGGCGCGGATGAACCGCGCGATGACATGCTCGCGGAAGCTGTCTTTAAAATTGTATACGTAATACGGGATGCCGATGGTGCGGCAGACCGCGCGCGCGTCCTCGATATCGTCGAGCGAGCAGCAGGTTCTGTCGCGGGAGATTTCGATATCGTCGTTGTCAAAGAGCTTGAGGGTGATGCCTGCGCAGTCGTAGCCCGCCTGCTTGGTGAGATAGGCGGCAACGGAGCTGTCGACGCCTCCGCTCATGGCAATCAATGCTTTTTTCAAGGCTCAGTCTCCCAGTCGAATCATTTCGTCGATGCACCGTCTGGCGGCGGTGATGGTTTCGTCGCTGAGCAGGATTTCCTCGCCTGCTTTTCCCTCAAGACAGTTGTAAACGTCCATCAGCGAGGTCGCCTTCATGTGCGGACAAATCAGCTTCAGGGAGAGGAAGTGGAAGTCCTTGCCGGGACAGTCATATTGCAGATGCTCGGCGATACTGATCTCCGTTCCGATGATAAATTCCTTCTTGCCGGAGTTTTTGGCATACTGAATAATGCCGGCGGTGGAGCCGATATAGTCTGCCTGTTCACAGACGGCAGGAATACACTCGGGATGCACGAGCAGCTCGGCGTCGGGATAGAGCGCCTTAGCGCGTTTGACCTCCTCCACGGTGACAGACGCATGAATCGGGCAGCCGCCGTTGAGCAGCTTGATATTCTTGTCGGGGCACTGCTGCGCAACAAAGCTGCCGAGGTTGCAGTCGGGAATAAAGAGGATATTGTCATTATCGATTTTTTTGACGATCTGCACCGCCGAGGAGCTGGTGACGCAGACGTCGCAGATGGTTTTGAGCTGCGCCGTGGTGTTGACATAGGCGACGACCGTATAGCCGGGATAGTCCTTCTTGACCTTCTCGATCATCTCCTTGTCCATCTGGTCTGCCATATCGCAGCCCGCGAGCGGCTGCGCCAGCAGGACGGTCTTTTCGGGAGAGAGCAGCTTGCAGGTTTCCGCCATAAAGCGCACGCCGCACATCAGAATCGTCTGATTGTTTACCTTCGCGGCGTCGACGCTCAGCTTATAGCTGTCGCCCGTGTAGTCGGCAATCTCACAGATTTCTCTTGCCTGATAGCTGTGAGCCAGAATACAAACGTCCTTTTCTTTTTTTAACCGCAGGATTTCCTGCTGGAGCTGCGCTATGTTCATGTTCATCAACCTTTCTGTTGTTTCTGTGTCCATTATAGCTTTTCATCGAAAAACATGCAAGCAAAAACAAAAAATTGCTGATTATTTTTGCAACCTGCCGATAAACAGGATGACAGATGTGATATTTTGTGCGAACTTTCGTAAATTTCCTCTTTACAGATGGTTTCAAATATGTTATAATTACAGCGTATAAAAAATATAATCAGAAACAGGAGGTTTCTTGCAATGAAAAAAGTGTTTGCCGCAGCATTCGCTGCTGCGATTATGATGTTCTCCGCAGTTCCCGCGTTTGCGGCCGTGGACAGTCCCGTTGCGACGACAAAATGCGGCGGCGGTGGCGGTGGCGGTACCGTAGTTGTTAAGGATTGCGGTGTTATTTCCCCGAAAACAGGTTCGTCGGATATTACCGCAGCTTCCATCATTGCGTTATCTGCTGCAAGCTGTGGAGCAGTATCTGTATTATTGCTCAGATCCAAGTCAAAGAAGTAATTTTGCAGAGACGAAAGGCCTCTTTCACAAAGAGGTCTTTTTTATATGAATGATTTTTCAAGTTTTCATTGAAGGAGAGGCATTAATGAGTCATGAACGCAAAAAGGTCTTGATTGCCGTCATCATTATCAGCGCATTGGTATGTCTGGCAGCCTGTGGTTATCTGGTTTTCAGATCTTTTCAGATGCGACAGGGCGCAGAGGAATACAGCGAGCTGCAAAACTCATTTTATAAACAGACAGATGCCACTGTTTCCGCCGATGAAGCTGAGGACGGTCTTTTGCCCGAGAGCGAGCTTCCTGTTGATTTTGTGTCACTGATGGATGTGAATCCCGAAGTCTATGCATGGATTACTATTCCCGAGACCAAGGTGAATTATCCCGTTCTGCAGAGCGGAGAGGATGATAATTTCTATCTGAATCACAATGTCTACAAGAATTACAGCTTCCCCGGAGCGATATATTCTCAGGAGTGCAACAAGCGCGACTGGAGCGACAGGGTTACGGTGTTGTACGGACATAACATGCTTGACGGCACGATGTTCGCCACGCTGCACAAATTTGAGGATAAATCCTTTTTTGATGAAAATCCGTATTTTTACATTTACACTGCCGACCGAAAGCTGACCTATGAAATCGTTTCCGCGTTTCTGTATGACGACAAGCACATTATGAATGCTTATGATTTCACAAAGGATAATGTTTTTCAGGATTGGCTAGACCAGGCAAAAAATCCAAGGTCTTTGGGCGCGAATGTACGCGACTCTGTACCGCTCAACCTGAATTCCAAGTTGGTGGTTCTCAGTACTTGTCCGAATTACGACGTTGGACGTTATTTGGTACAGGGGGTACAGATAAAAGATGAACGAATCAAACGATCTTGAGAGAATGGAAGAAACTACCTCTCCGATATTGTCTGAGGGAGTTCACTCGCCGGATGAGGATCAAAAAACGCCCGTAGACCGCGACGCGCATACCGTCAAGGATGATGCGCAGGACTATATCTTTGATAATTCCAAGCATAAGCATCATCATCACCATCACCATCATGAGAATGAAGGTGAAACGCAGAAAGCGGCGGCGTCTTCCGATGAATTGGTGCGCTCCACACGGGAACCGTCAAATCACCACCACCATCATCATCATCACCATCACCACCATCATCATCACGACAGTATCTTCGACAGCATCCGTCGCAGCAGCCGCCGTCATCGCCGGCACCATCACCATCACCATCATCACCACCACCACCATCACCACTCGGGCAGCAGCCGGAGATTTTCACGCAAACGTCTGCTGTTGGCTATCGCCAGTGTGCTTCTGGCGCTGGTTGTTCTGGTTGTGGCGGTTTTCGGGATCCTGCTGATAAACGGTAATCACGAGCTGTTTGATAATGATCTTCTGATCGTCACACCCGACAACTTAGGCGCGGATGTTCAGGATAAAGGTCAGTACATTGTCTATAAAGGACAAACATATAAATTTAACAATAATATCACCAGCCTGCTCTTTATGGGCGTGGATAAGCGAGAGATGCAGGAGATCGAAACGCCCGGTCTTGGCGGACAGTCCGACGTGAACGTACTGATGGCGATGGACTTCAAAAAGCGCACGACCACCATGTTTGCCATTCCGCGTGACATCATAACGGATGTGGCGATTTATACCGTCGGCGGTACCTATGACGGTATGGAAAAGATGCAGCTGTGTCTGGCGTATTCCTATGGAGACGGAAAGCACAAAAGCTGTGAAAACCTGATGGCGTCGGTTCGGCGGATGTTTTATAATGTTCCGATCAACAGTTATTTTGCTTTGGATCTGGACGGCATCGCCGCGGTCAATGACGCGATAGGCGGCGTTGACGTTACTTCTCCCGAGACCATTGAAGCGTTTGTTCAGGGTGAGAACTATCATCTTACGGGTTCTCAGGCGGAAAGCTTTGTCAGAACGAGAAGCCACGAGAGCGCTGACGCCAATATCATGCGTATGCAGCGTCAGGAGGTTTATGCCAAGTCCTTTATGAACACCGTTCTTTCCAAGACAAAGCGTGATCTGGGTGTTCCTGTTTCGCTGTTCAACAGCACCTCGCCGTATTCCTGTACAAACCTTAATCCTGCCAAAATCACCGTTTTGGCAAAGGAAGCGGTAACAGGCGGCGGCATGAGCTTTGATATCGAGATGGTAAAAGGTAAGTCGGAAATGCTGGACGAAACTCATGCGAAATACACCGTGGATGAGGAAGCGTTTTTCGAGCAGTTCCTCAGCGTATACTATGAAAAAGTCAATGATGTGAATCAGATAACAGGGCAGTCCTAGCGGCTGCTCTTTTTTTCCGGGGCTTAATCCCGTGCGGCAGGATGACGTGTCAATGCGCAGATAGCTGTTGACTTAACGGCAAAAAAAGGGTACAATAGAAAGAGATTGGATGGATGAATGATGAAGAATGCTGTAAATATTCAATATCAGCTCGCTTCGCTTTCCGTATTCAAAGGAATCATGACGCGCAGTGTTCCGCGCACGTATTACCGTCTGCTGTGTTCTCTGCGCAGACCTCCCGATGAGTTTCTGGAAAGCTACGGCAGCTTTGTATCGCTGCTCAGCGAGCGCGGATGCGCCGACAGGCTTGCCTACTCGCTGACAGAGGCGGCGCTTTTTGACGAAAACTGTTTTACGCGTGCCGCGGCAGGCGGCACATACCGGGAGCTGTCTCCGGTGGTGCTGGGTGCGGTCAGGCGCGATTGCGACGCGATCCTTGCCGCCGCGCGTCTGACTGCCGGGGAAGTGCTGGAGGCGTACGAGTACCGCGATGAAATTCAAGAAATTGCCGTTACGCTGCCGCGCTGGGAGTGCGGCGAATGTGCCGAGGGCTTTGCGCTGATGGACGGGTCGCTTGACGGTATCGCTGCGTACTACCGCAAAAACGGATGCGGAATGTTCGCGCGTTACAGGGCGTTTATCTGGCGCGACGGCGACATCCGTCCCGTGCTGAATTACGATCCTATCGATCTGGACAGCTTTACGGGATATGAGCGGCAGCGCGACAAGGTAATCGACAATACGAAGGCGTTTTTGCAGGGAAAAAGCTGCAACAACTGCCTGCTATACGGCGATATGGGAACAGGCAAAAGCTCTACGGTCAAGGCGGTTGCCAACCGTTTCCGTCAGGATGGACTGCGGATCGTCGAAATGCCGAAGGAGCGTTTGATGGACTTTCCGCTGCTTGCGGACAAGCTTTCCCAGCTGCCGTTGAAATTTATCATATTCATTGACGACCTGTCCTTCCAGCATCAGGACAGAAGCTATACGACTCTCAAGGCAGTGCTTGAGGGAGGATTGGCGGCGCGGCCGAAGAACGCGCTGATTTACGCCACATCCAACCGCAGGCACCTTGTCAAGGAGAAGCTCTCGGACCGCGCCTTTGAGATCGACGACGTCAACACCCGCGACAATATGCAGGAGAGTTTGTCGCTCTCCGACCGTTTCGGCTTGGCGGTTTGCTATACCGTGCCGTCGAAGCGCGAGTTTTTGGAGATCGTCACGGCGCTGGCGCGTGAAAAGGGAATTTCGCTCAGCGAAGAAGAGCTGGCAGAGGGTGCGGAGCGATTTGCGCTTGCCAAGGGCGGCAGGTCGCCGCGCTGTGCAAAGCAGTATGTTGAGTCTTTGTATACATAACAGGAGGAGATTACAATGAAAAAACTGGTTTCGCTGCTATTGGCAGCCGTGCTTTGCTGTACCGCGGCAGTGACGCTTGCCGGCTGCGGCGACAAGAACTATCCCGTTTCCATTGCGAATATCACGATTGAAAAGGAACCGGCGAATATCGTGGTTCTCGATCCCTCGAGCGCGGACATTATTTCATACATGAATTACGACGGCAAGCTTGTCGGCAGAAGCACCGAGGTTGACCAGAGCTTTTTGGCGGTCGCGCCCGAGGTCGGCACGGCAAACACGCCTGACGTCAACGCGATCATTGACGCGAAAGCGGAAATTGTGTTCGCTACCGACAAGATCGACGAAAAGAGTCTGAAGGAGCTTGAGGACGCAAAAATCAAGGTGATCAAGATGTCGATCGCGGATTCTCCCAAGGAGCTGGAGCGCAATTACAATACGATCGGCAAAATCCTCGGCGGCGAGATAACGGGCGCGGAAAAGGGCAAGTCGGCGTATGACAAGCTGATCGAGCATATGGACAAGCTCAAGGTGGACGCCGCGACCGCAGAGGACACGCAGGGCGTGCTGACAGCCTGCTATCTCTATGTCGACAACGGAACGCTCTGCGTGATGAACAACGGCACGTATGTTGATATGCTGATGGGCTACACGGGCGCGGTCAATGTGGCGGTCAATGTTCAGGAGCGCAATGTTGACGTCAGCACCCTGAAAATCGCCAACCCCAATTTTATTTTCTATGACAGCGAGCAGACGCTGGATGTGATCCGGAATGATAAGGTTCTTTCCCAGCTTGACGCGGTAAAGGGCGATCATATCATGATGGTAACGCAGAAGCAGGTTTCCCGTCAGGGTCTGACCGCGCTCGATACCCTCGAGAAGATGATTTATTTCATGCATCCGCAGCTCGCGCTCAGGAAAGCGACTGCCGACGAGGCGGCACAGGCGGCTGTAAAGGAAACGCAGGCGCAGGCGGCAGCTGCGGCGACCGAACCTGCGGCTCAGGAGACACAGGCGCCTCAGGCGGCGACAGAAGCGGCGACGAATGCTGCCGCAGCGGCGGAGCCGAAGTCCGAGGCGGAGAAATATGACATCAAGCTCGACGACCTTTCTCTCAAGAAGGAGGACGAGAACGCCAACGTCAAGGCGATGCAGCAGCGTTTGTTTGACCTCGGCTATATCACCGAGTCTGACAACGTGACAGGCTACTACGGCGATGTGTCGGCGAAGGCGGTCGAGGCGTTCCAGAAGAACAGCAAGCTCGAGGAAACGGGCGCTGCGGACAACAAGACGCTCACGGCTCTCTTTATGGATAACGCGCCGAAGGCAGAGTAACGCAATCAAGCAACCAATAAATCAGGGACGCGCATTTTCGTATGCGCGTCCCTTTTCGCTGCTTATATGAATCATTTAAAGAATTTACATAGGTGTTAGCGCTGTAAAACATCCCCGCTTCCGTTTTTCGCGTTCCGTTACGCTATTTCACCTCGATTGTCAGTGTCTTTTCCGCCGTTCGGTGCATGGCGTCCGTCACGCGGTAGGTGACGCGGTAGGTTCCCTTACGGGAGGTCGTCACGTTGCCGAGATACTGCAGCCGCTCGGTAATATCGTTGCCGCAGCTGTCCGTGGCGCTGACGCCCTTGAAAATATCAAATTTCTCTCCGACCTCCAGCGCGGTCTTTTTCTCGACGGCAATTGACGGCGTTTCCTTGTTGTAGGGGTTGTCCTCGTTGTCGTCGGTCGGATCCCAATGGACGTCCGTATCCTTGATGCGGATCGGGTCGGGCTTGCCGAGCGGTTCCTCCTTGTCGCTGTCATAGATATGTACCTGCGTGCCGATGGCGCAGTTGTCATAGATCCATTTTGCGTCGGCAACGGCAAGACGCACGCAGCCGAGAGAGGCTTCCTCACCGAGCTTGTTGAATTCCTCGCTCTCGAGGGTGTTGTTTTTCATCATTTCCTCATAGGGGACGCTGTGAAAAAGAAAATCCTCATGGATGCCCGTGGTGTACATGCCGAAAACATTGTCATAGAGCGCGTGCCATTCCGCGCGGAAGTAGGTTTCATAATCGCCCGTGACCGTCGCTTTGTCGATGCCGCAGGAACAGATCATCGCTCTCACGGGCACCGTATATTCGCCGTCGCTGTCATAGGTGTAAACCGTGACGATATTCTGCTTGCGATTGACGTCAATCGAATAGGGATTGAGGTAGGTGCTTTTCAGATTTTTCTCAAGAATATCGCCGTGGGCGGTGACGGCGGTGGAATGACGGTCGGCGTTGACGGCGGTTTTTGCTTCCCTGACGGTGACTTGATAGACGTCCTGCCTGCTGTCGGCAAGGATGGCGGTGACGCGTGCTTCTCCGACGGAGACGCCGTCGATTCTGCCGCCGCTGTCTACCGTGACCACCGTTTCGTCGTCGCTTTTCCACGAAACGACGCGCGAAACATCCTCCTCGGGAAGCACGATCAGACGTGCCTCTTTCTCGCAGATCGTCAGCTCTGAGGTAGAGGTTTGCGGTTGGGTGGGAGAGGTGGTTGGTTCCCTGTGAGCCTCCGATGGGGTGGGAAGCGCATGGATGTTTTCTGTGTTGAGCCCAAACAGGCAGATGCCCGAAAGGAGCAGAATTGTCGCGGCGATTACGTACACCGCGATAATCATCAAACGTCTTGTCATTGCATTACCTCTCAATCGTTCTATATCTATTATAGCTTGTTTTAAAAAATTAATCAATAGTTTTACTTTTGTAACTTTTTGTGCTATAATAGGGTGGGTGATAGAATTATGGCACATCCTGTCAAGCATTTTTTAACAATCACGAAGCATCGGCACCGCGTCATCAGGCACTGTGCCAAAGCGGGCATTCTCTGGCAGGGACTGCGGCACGACCTGTCCAAATACAGTCCCACCGAGTTTATCCCCGGCGCGCGGTTTTATCAGGGCGACAGAAGCCCGAATGAAAAGGAGCGTGAGCTGTACGGCAGCTCGCGCGCGTGGATGCATCACAAGGGAAGAAACCGCCACCACTATGAATATTGGAACGATTACAACCCCAAAACCAGGCAGAATGAAAATGTGGAAATGCCCGTCCGCTATGTGATCGAGATGTTCTGCGACCGCGTGGCGGCGAGCAAAATCTATAACGGCAAGAATTATACCGACGCGGATCCCTACACCTACTTTCTTCGCATCAAGGGAAAGCACCGCATGCACGCAAACACGGAGGAGCTGCTCAACACGCTGCTCGAGATGCTGCGCGACGAGGGAGAGGATGCGGCCTTTGCGTATATCCGGAGGCTGAAAAAATGAGCGAGCGTATCCTGCATCCCTTTCCGCCGCTTTTCGACAGCGAGTCGCGGACGCTGATTCTCGGCAGCTTTCCCTCGGTGAAGTCCCGCGAGGCGATGTTTTTCTACGGTCATCCGCAGAACCGCTTCTGGCGGCTGACAGCGCTTTTGTGTCACGAGGACACGCCGCAGACGATTGAGGAAAAATCCTCTCTGATTCTGCGGCACCATCTCGCGCTGTGGGATTCCATTCAGTCCTGCACCATCACGGGTTCGTCCGACAGCTCGGTGCGCGACGTCGTACCGAACGACCTGCGCGTTATTTTTGACAACAGCAAAACGGAGCGCGTGTTCTGCAACGGCGCGCTCTCACATAAAATGTATATGAAGTATATTTATCCGCAGACGGGTTTTGCGGCGGTCAAGCTGCCGTCCACCAGTCCCGCGAACGCCGCCTATTCTCTGGAGCGGCTCGCGGAAAGCTGGCGGGTCATTATGGAATCATAAAACAAAGAGGTGGGCGTTTGCCCACCTCAATTTATTCGCAATCAATTATTTGTTAATAGAAGCGTAAATTTTGTCCAGCAGATTCGCGACGAAAGGAATTTTGCTGATCAGGGGAAGCTCTGTCTTCTGACCCTTTGCCGCGTTTACGATACCGATGATCATCATAACGACAAAGAAAATGTTGCCCAGGCTAAAGAGAACATTAAATACATGATAAATGCCGCTGTGAACATAGAAACCGTAGTAGTAGGTTCTGGTTGCAACATCAAGAATCGTAGTGAGGATGGTCGTTACGAGCCAGTAGGCGAAATGTGTTGCCCAGAGCGTAGCACCCTGCTTAACGTGGAATTTGCAGTATTCCGATGTTTTTTTGACAAAGAGCGGAACCAGGAACACGGGAGCCCAAAGAACATACGCAAGCCATGCGATACCTCTGTTCTGCTGTACGTCAGCGTCGCCTGTTACAACGGTGGGCTGTACGGGAGCCTGCTGATAATTCTGCTGAGCCTGCTGGGGCTGCTGAGTGTTCTCGACGGGTGTGCCGCAGTTTGCGCAGAATACCGCGTCGTCATTCATCTGCTGTCCGCAATTTTTACAAAAAGCCATAATTCTACTCCTTTTTCGTAATTGATTTCCAAAACTCTCTGTGTGAAATTGTGTTTTTCGTCATTTGACAGCTCACATTATAAGCGAAAATTTCAAGAGTGTCAACGCCCTGAACGCAACTTTGTAGCAACGTATAAATTTACATTTTCCGACAATCGGGCGTTGGTACAAATTAACAATGTTCAATCTGACTTTTTGTGTGATGTGTAGAAATTAAGAATCATCGATACAGGTCGGTCAGGAAGTCGTAGAAGTCGCCGAAGCTTCCGTGACGATAGAGAGAAAGCTCCTTGTTTTCGCGGTTTATGAGGCAGTCGGTGATAAGATACGTATCGAAACCCAGCCGTTCGGCAGCCATATCCTCGCGGACGTCGTTGCCGATCATGATGCTCTCCTCGGGATGAATGCCGCAGACGGAGCAAATCTCCTCATAGTAGTTCAGATTCGGCTTGCAGGCGGACGAGTTGTCGTAGGTGGTGATATAGTCAAAAGCGTTGACGTCAAGCCCTGCCCATTGGATACGGCGGTAGGTGGAGGATTTCGGAAAGATCGGATTGGTCGCCACAATCAGCTTGCCGCCGTGCGCTTTGATGTATTCCACGCAGGTGCGTGACAGCGGCTGGAGCTTGGTCGCGGCGCGTGCCGCATCAAATTCGGTGCGGTAAAAGTTATCGATGACGTCGCTGAAGGGACGCATATCGCGGTTGCAGACGCGGTTCATACTCCGCCAGAAGATGTCGCTGTTAAGACAGTTGCCGTCGTTGCGCGCCATGTTGCCGACGCCCGTCCAGATAGCGTCCGTCAGCGTGTCCGCATGGATTTTTGTAATGGGCACCATTTTTTTGCAGTATGCCGCGAGAAAAAGCTCGACAAAATATTTCATATCCATCGGCAGCAGGGTACCGTCGAGGTCAAATAGATAGTTTTTGTACATTGTTTATCACCTATACCTATTATATAAGAGAAGGCTGAGCAATGCAATACGAGAAAAAAATAAAAATATTTCAAAAAACACTTGCAATGCGCATAAACATGTGATATAATATCACTTGCATGTGGGGGTATAGCTCAGTTGGGAGAGCGCTTGGTTCGCATTCAAGAGGTCAGGGGTTCGAATCCCCTTATCTCCACCACAAGCGCCGCAGCGAAAGCTGCGGCGTGCTTCAATTCAATCATTAGCATGGGGGTATAGCTCAGCTGGGAGAGTGCTTGACTGGCAGTCAAGAGGTCACGGGTTCGAGCCCCGTTATCTCCACCATTTCATCTTGCTCCGAAAATGGCTTTGGTCAGCCATTTTCGGAGCTTCTCTTTTTGCCTGAACTGTTCATTTTCGGTTCAGGTCATTATTTTGGTCATTACGGGTCATTTTCGTCTATCAGCCCCGCCATAACGTTCGCTGCCTTTGCCTTCGCTTTTCTCACGGCGTGGGTGTAGATGTTCAGCGTGGTAGAGACATTGCTGTGTCCGAGGATCGCGGACACGGTGGACACGTCTACTCCGTTGACAATTGACTGCGTCGCGACTGTGTGACGGAAGCTGTGCAGTCCTTTGAACGGTACTCCTTCCCTCTCGCAGAAATCCTTGAGCCATTTGTACGGATAGTACGGCCGCATCGGTTCGCCGCGCCAGTTGATGAACAGCCTGTCGCTGTTGACCCACAGGTCGCCGCACTTTTCGGCATTCATCTGCTGTTCATCGTACCACTGACGAATCATTTCCGTCAGGTGCGGCTGCAAATACAGCTCGCGGACGCTCGATTTGGTTTTCGGTGTGCTGGTATAGATACCCGTCGAGCCGTTCTGGTAGTTCGATGTGCGGACGATTTCCAGTGTGTTGTTCTCAAAGTCGATGTCCTTGAATTCCAACCCCATCAGCTCACCTCGCCGCATACCGCAGTAGGCGAGCAGATTGAACATCACACGGTGCTGCAAATCTGCTTTCTCATTGATCCGCATCAGCAAAGTTTTCAACTCATCAAGCGAATAGATTTCCTTCTCCTTCTTGTCGGTCTTAACGGTCTTGACTCTCATGCAGGGATTGTCGGTGACCAAACCGCAAGTCCTGGCGTAATTCAGCACGTCGGAAATGAAGGTGACATAATGCTTTTGGGTTTTCTGCGACAGCCCTCCGCCCGTATGCTTGTTCACGCCTTTCTGAGCAAGGCTCGTGATGAACTTCTGGATATGGCGGTAGTTGAGCACATCGACATAGACATTGCCGATAGCCTTGTAGGTACGCTCGCGCATAGTCTTGATGCGGATAATAGTAGCCGGTTTCATCTCGTGGGTCGTTTCCATAAGATTAAGCCATTCCTCAGCCAACGGTTCAAAACGCACACGCTTGGCTGACAGGCTGAGGTCATCGTCCAGTCCCATCTCTATCCGCTTTTTCTTTTCCGCCTGTTCCTACCTGACCTTTTCTTCGAACAGCACTGCCTGGCGGTTGACCTCGGCTTTGATTTGCCGCTGCGACATACCCGGCTTCGGCTTGTAGGTCATAGACCTCATGATCTGCGTGTAGTTATCATCGTAGCCCGCGCTGACCCTGATGCGATAGGCTACGCCCGATTTCGTTTGCCGCTCTGTGATATTCGCCATAGCGCATCAACCACAGAGTCTCTCTTGATCTTCGCCTGAGATTTTTAAGATCAACAGGTCAAGATTGATGAGTTGTTTGTTACCAACGTTAACGGTGGGCATCTCGCCGTTCTTTACCATTCTTCTCAGCGCTCTCATACTGAACGAAGTTCCGGCGTCCATCGCCTTGATCTCAGCATAAGCCTTGGGAACGGTCCTCATTCTCGGAAGTGTACGGATGTTTGTATTATTTGTGGTCATATATGGATCCTCCTTGTCATTCCAACCACAGATAGCGACACTATTATATCAGACAGTTTTTTGAAAAGTCCAGACATTTATTGACTTTTCTTTTCAAACCGCCGCAAATATCAGCTTGTCGTATCAGTTCTTTGGTGTTCATCATCTCATTGTAGGCAGACTGCGCAACGCAATTAATTCCTGTTACCAACCGTCTGCCGTCGTGATTTGTTTTAGCTTTCCGAGAGCAATAATCAAGCAACGCTTTCAGCCCTTGCCTTGTCTGTGTTTTCTGCCTTGCTATGAAATTGATGACCGCTATGCCGACCACCTCTTTCTGTCGAGCAGATTGGTAAGCGTTTGATTGAGTATGACGTATTCATTAATCAACGGTTGCAAATTCACACAGTCAATCTTACCCATATTGCAAAGCGTTGTAAGCTGGTTAAGATTTCTGCCGATTGCTTTTTGCTGACGGATGACTTCATCAAGCCCATCAATTACAAAAATCTGTTTGCCTAAACTGCATTTGGTAAAGCCGTCCCCGGATGGTCGGTGACAAAACTTTTGATTTGTTCTTCAAGCCCTTCACCGATTTTGAAGCTGAATGTTGTAAAGAAAACATTGTGAACCTGTCAATAATACTTGACACATTAAACTCGAACAAAATCAAGCAACTGCCAATAAGTCATGAAAATACTGTTTCCGCTTGACTGAAGGCGGCAAGCCGTCGTTAGCGGAACAGATCCTGCGGTTGTTCCAATAGCTGAGGAAGTATTGCCAGACCATTGATTTTAATTCTTTAATAGAATAATTCTCAGGCTTTCTGTTTCGGCTGTAAAACATTTCTTCCTTCATCCTTGCCCACATGCTCTCGCACTTGGCGTTGTCGTGGCACCTGCCGCCGGCGCTGTTCATACTCTGAATGATTCCGGTTTTAGCAATGGCAGCGCGGTATTTGGCACTCGTATATTGA
>FMUA01000065.1 GCA_900100595.1 Ruminococcaceae bacterium P7 | reverse complement strand
CTTTTTTCATTTGCAAGCCTTCTATTCGATGTTTCAAAATTTCTTTTGTGCAGGTATACAAATTTTTATCGTTCTGAATAGTTACCATTAGAAAAAGCCCAAAAGCCGCATAACTACTGACTTTTTTCGAATTGGTAATATTTAGTAGGCTGTAATTTGCCGAAATCCTAGTCAAATTATTTGACTTTGTCTTAATATTTGACTTTTTGGCTTTTTTGCGTTATCTTATGTTTGGTGATAAGAATGAATGAGATAACAAAAGCCAAAATAAGAAATTTGCAAAATTATCTGCCTGCGATTCGCAAGCTGTTTGGCTGGCCGGCCGCTGTATTGGCTGACAAAATCGGCGTTTCAAAACAAACCATCAGCAATTTAGAAAACAAGAAAACCAAGATGTCCAAAACACAATATATCGCTGTGAAAGCTGTTATGGAATATGAAATCAGAAACAGAAACGATAGTACATATCTTTTGGAAATAGCCGCCGCTTTATTAGATTTGGACAGCCTTTCAGATATTGAACACAAACGTCTTTCAGAAGTAATGGCGTTTGTTTCTGCCGCTGCTGATAATCATTTGGAGGAATCGACTGTGAAAACCGTTATAAACACACTTCTTGACAACCTTAATATTAAACTTGATGTTCTTTCAGTCGTTGCATTATCCAAAGCAAATCCTTATTACTGGCTGGAAAGAATTAGCGAATAAAATTCTTAAGTTTATTCAAAGAATAAACAACGTCAGAGAAAGCAAACGCCATGTTTGCTGAATATAAAGGCGAAGATTTAACTAATTTATTATTTAACGCAAATAAACACAAAAACGCGCTTGAATATATCAATCAAGTTATATTTATATCAAATATGTGTTCGTATATGAAAGACGGTGATTAAATGGCGGCGGATAAGTATGAAGTGCTAAAGCAATATTTTGGCAATAGCTCTTTTCGCAACGGGCAGGAAGAGTTGGTTGACGCTATTCTTTCAAAAAAGTTAAAAAACGGCAGTGTCTTACTTAATCCCATATTTTTTCTTTTGTCTTTTCAGCTCGTTTTTTTCAAAATGAACGAAAAATCCACTCGGCATTTTTTCTGCTTCTGACTCGAGAATATCTATATCATCAAGAATCCTATTTAGGGCGACGCTTACTGTTGTTGAGTTATAAAAATGGATGCTTTCTTTAGCTTGATCAGAGTCTTTTTCACTATCTTCTTCATCTTCATCAATAATATACTTCTCTCCGACTTCAAAATCATCAAAAGCAACTTTCATTAAATCTTCGCTTTCAAAAATAAGGTCCATTATTCTATCAAGTGCCTGATAGAACTCATTATCATGCAGGGCGGTCT
Source organism: Ruminococcaceae bacterium P7 (assembly GCA_900100595.1). Taxonomy (GTDB): domain Bacteria; phylum Bacillota; class Clostridia; order Oscillospirales; family Acutalibacteraceae; genus Ruminococcoides. Next base: position 1,361 of record FMUA01000065.1, on the reverse strand, counting down.
TGAATTCATGGGATAAATACGGAAACATATTTGTCGGGATCCATTGTTTTAACAGATAATTGTCTTTCTGCCCTTGCCTTGATTCGATCAATCCGGCGAAAATACCTGTTCTGAGATGCCTCTTTATATGCACAGAGTAAGAATTCATTATATCCGAAAGAGCATCTAATTCCTTGTGCGAAAGATACTCTCTTTTATTTATATATGTATCTTGGCACGTCTTGATGAACTCGGGAAAATGCTCCCACAATATCTGAATTTCATCCTTTGGAGCTATCTGACCCTCTTTCGGAGTTTCTCCGGGGCGAGCAACAAAATCATCAATAGGTTCTTTTGAATACTTTTGCAATAATGAAATATCGCTGAGTCCCATCTCAAATAATCTTTCGCTCAATAATGAGTATAATCTCCCATAAAACTCGGCAAGCTCTAAATCTTTTCTTATGTTGAGGCGGTGATTATTTGCCATCTCTATTACAATCGCAACAATAAATGAAGCTGTTGCGCCCAAAACAAGATTACTGCAGATTTTGTATATTAAGTCAGCATCCGTATGAAATGACATTATCGCAATCATCACAGCATCAAACAAAACCATCAATGAAAAAGAAAACACAATCACATATGCGGGTCGAAACGCTATTGTTATATTTTTCCATAACATCCAAACCTTTAACTTTGCCCTAATGTGTTTCATATCCTACGCCTCTCAAAAACTACAGTTTCATTTTGAACGAATTGACTTGCAGTACGAAATTATGGCAACAACACTACCGATCAATGCACTATGCACATTTTTCTATATTAGAATTATCTAATTATTACAGAACCCTCAACAGGCTGTTCAATATAACACATTGTATTACCGTCTATCTCGACTTTAATTGATATGCTTGTGGCTTCTTTAGCGCCGGTCAAGCCATTAAGAGTAACCGGTTTCGCCTCTTCGTAATCAATTTCTGTACTTATTTGTTTCTGCTCGATAATTCTGCGCGCGTTAAACCATTCCACTGTAAGCATTAGCTTAACAGGAGTTAACTTTTCGACACTATTTTTCGCTTTCTGCCTACTTGTATAATACTTTTTATTATAGGTATCTGCGAACTTTATTACTATTCTTCCATTGTAATACCGACAATCGGTAATAAACAAACCATTTTTCAAAAACATATTCTGTTTACATACCTTAATCAGGTTCCTGTATAACGCAAACTGCTTAGGATTTGTTTTTCTCAGCATATTCAACAAGCTGGTTTTCTCTATTTCGTCACTGCCTTCAAAACAAGCAATCAGTAAAATTCTCGATAAACAGTGCATTTTTCATCGAAATGTGCTATAATAAGTGCAAGAAAATAATCAAG
>FMUA01000066.1 GCA_900100595.1 Ruminococcaceae bacterium P7 | reverse complement strand
ATAGGTAATCCTATTGAATAAAGATGTTTATTTCTCATCGTGCTCATCCGTTCTTAAATAGTCATTGGAGGCAATCACAAAAGTGAGCCTATTATCCCTTTCTTTGTTTTAGCATCGCAAATTTTGACTGCCTTCAAGTACATAATAAATGAAGTGTTTACATATCTATCGCTCTTTCGTCAAGCAAGAAATCCTCAATGCTGACATAAAGGATACCGTTGTTATCATGCCACGGCACAATGTTTTCTCTGACGACAACGATTTTTCGGAAAGAGTCGCCGATCCCGTTCAGCGAGGCGGTCTCCTGCTTTCGCTTATCTTCATCGGGAATCGCAAATGCGGACTGAATATAATATCGCTGACTTCCTTTGTTCGCTACAAAATCCACCTCATGACGGATACGCTTGCTTTTACCGCTCTCATCTCGTGCATTCAGTGTTACGATACCCACATCAACATCAAAATCGCGGATCCTCAGTTCGTTGTACAGGATATTCTCCATTATATGGTTTTCCTCCTGCTGACGGAAATTAAGGCGAGCGTTGCGCAACCCCACATCCGAATAGTAGTACTTCATCGGAGAGCCGATATATTTACGCCCTTTTACATCATATCGTTTCGATTTATACAAAAGGAAAGCATCGATGAAGTAGTCTAAATATCGGCTTATGGTATCATCCGCAATAGCCGTTCCTTTTACCGAAGCAAAGGTTTTTTGGATTTTAGAGGGATTTGTCAATGAGCCGACAGAGGACGAAACGATATCAAGCAAATCATCCAACACCGGCTTTTCATTGGAAATGCTATGGCGGGACATGATATCATCCAGATAGATTTTATCAAAGAGCATATGGAGATATCTGCTTTTATCTTCAGCTGACTTCTGTGACATCACCAAAGGCATACCGCCGAATGTAAAGTAGTCACGCCAAGCGTTCCTTTTATCGTCACCATATGCCGAATAAAACTCCTGATAGCTCAGAGGATTGATTCGGATCTCATCCCCTCTGCCGCGAAACTCGGTCAGAATATCGGTAGAGAGCATTTTAGAGTTGCTGCCGGTGACGTACAGGTCAACATTCTTGATTTTCATCAGCCCCAAAAGCACATCGACAAAGCCGATCTTCTCATCGGTACCCGGAAGATACGGATTCGGGATATCAGCTACCTTCTGGATCTCATCCAAGAAAACATAGTACATTTTGCTTTTGTCCGCCAACAGTCCGCGGATATACTGCCCAAGCTCCAGCGGATTGCGGTAACGGGCATTTTCGTCCTCATCAAGCGCAAGCTCGATGATGTTTTCATCCGGAACACCGGTAGAATTCAAGTATTGGTGATAGAGTTCAAACAGCAGATAAGATTTTCCGCAACGGCGAATACCGGTGATCACCTTCACCATCCCGTTCTCTCTGCGTTGAATCAGTTTATTCAGATAGCGTTCACGTTGGATCTGCATTTTAACCTCACGACCATTTTGCGTCAATACGCAATAATTTCTCACACACTTAGTATAGCACACTAATTAACGTAATGCAAGCAAATTACGTCGAGCAAAAGAATATTTTTTATAAATCCGCATTTTTCTCTTGCCATACAAGAAGCAGAGTTGCTTTTTTTATCCTTCGTAAAGTGTTTCCGCCATCATCCTGACTCCCAATCGAAATCCGTTGATAAATCCCTCGCACTCGCACAAGCTGCTTTGTTCCGTCAGGGCGTCCTTGAGCTTTTCCAAGGCCTCCGCTTCATGCTCGTTGAGCGTTGCTTTAAGTGCAGCGTCATGCCTGATTATCAGCTTGTTGAGCTCGTCTAACTCGCTGCCTTTCTTGATTTCACGCTCATACGGATGAATGTTGCCGTAGAACAGTTCTCTGATCGTATCCATGCCGATACCTCCTTTTCAAGCACAACAGGATACCACAGAAAACGAAAAAGTCCAGAGAATATTTCGTCTTTTCTTTAGTTTAGCGTCGCAAATTTTGAGACGCGGTCAAAAAACTCACCTTAGTTGAAAGACAATCCCCATAATTGTTTTATCACCTCAGAAAAGACAGAGCTGCGATTCCGTATGCTTTTCTCGTTCCAAATATCAATATCCAGTAATTTTTTGGTAATCATACAATCTGCCAAATCCTTCATACCGCGTTTTCTTCCTTCTCCATTAACCTTTCGCTTAAACTCATAATTTCTTAACGATGTATTTAGCTTGGAATTCAAAAGAGTCATGTTGCCAATTTCATAAATTGCCGTTGTCCTGATACTTGCGGCAATTTCTTCATCGGACACTATTTCATTTGACTCATCATATACAGGCAAAACATTAATTGACCAGTATTGTTTCCATTTCTGCGGCATAATATGCTCTAACGTAAAAATATAGAGTGCAATTTCGTCTGCGGATAAATCCATATTGAAAATTTCATTTGGCAGCTTGAAATAGTTACCTTGCTTTGGCTGTGACATGTCGCCACCGCCTGTTTATCACTCTGATCCTGTATAATAAAAGTTGACACATGGTACTCGAACAAAACGAGAAAAATAGAAAAATAAATTCCCCCAAAAGGCTGCTCTGAAAGCAACGT
>FMUA01000070.1 GCA_900100595.1 Ruminococcaceae bacterium P7 | reverse complement strand
TTTGAAAATTTCTCTAAAATTTCTCAAAAAAAATACCCCGTACCCTTGTTTGAGTACGAGGTATTTTTTATTTGGTCTTTAGCTTAATGGCATTGATTGTCCGGTACAACCTTCTTTTTTTAAATTTTCGGATACAATCTTGTGTGCCATCACGGCTGGGACGATAAAAAAGACCTATATTGTCCAGCGTCTTACCGGATGAATTTAAAAGATGTTCTGCTGCGCAGGAATTAATCCATACAATATTGCAATCATAGGGGAAACCCTCATAAGAAATCATTTCAAAGGGATAGTCTCCGGTAGAAAACGACGGAACAAGAATAACAGAAGCTTTTAATTCCTCAATCAGGAAATCTAAATGCTTTTTCATCAGTAAATCCTTGCAGATTGCAACAACAATTCTTCCGATTTTGTCAGCGTGAAAAATATGGATATCGATTTCTCCATCCAATCTTAAATCTTCAAGAAAAGTATGTAAATTTATTTGTATTCCAATAAGATTCATAAAGACTATCCTTTATTAAGTAGTTTATGTAATTCTATTATATCACCAATTGCAGGATAAAGACAATATTTCTTTAAAATATAAGCTAATATAATGTTTTTCTTTCTAAATAGCTTTATCTTTCGATACTGCTTTTTAAATCTATACGGAAGTGAACACCCATCTTTTAGAAAAAATCCATATGCGTCTGACGATAACAATTTCCTTAAGTTTTCATCTTCTATAAAAGCAAGATTAAAAGTTGGTTTTTCACGGCATTTAACAAACATAAATTACTTTCTCCTCTTTAACAAAAAATAAAGAGCTGCAAAAGCGCAACTCCTTTGATAAAATGGACAATTTGTCCACTTCAAACCATGTGTGTTATTGAACATAAATCAAATTCAGGCATCATAGCTTTATAATCCGGATATAATCGTTTAACGGGCGATTAAAACAAGCAAAATATAATTTGTTAAGTTTCTCGACAGTAAATCCATCGCTATTACATTTTGAAAGCCAATAAACTATTGTTCTCTTTTGTGAATAAAAAATTTTTCCATTATTGTGAAATATATTAATATTTTCGTCTGTATCAAAATTTGAAGTAAGCAAGGAATCAAAGGCAGAGACATTACTCTGTATTTTTTCACAGTCCGTAAAATTTTTATAATAACCGTATTTTCGGCAGATAATAGGACGAACCTTGTACACAGAACATGATTTGTTATCGGGATTCAGCAAAACGCATTGTTCTCCAAGATTGAATTTGCCTTGTTTAGCAATTTTAATCAAAGATTCTATTTGTTCTTTTTTCATTTCCAAATTGATTGTACGAAATATCATCATAAATTCCGCCAGTGATATTTCAAAATCATTAGAACAGCAATCTGAACATCCTTTATGACACATTGTTCTGTCGATCCACGATATTTCAGTGTCAAGTTTATGGAATACTCTCAGCAATTGAGCCGCCAAGCTATTAGGATGAATATCAGGGTGGCAAAGCTTTTGTTTCTTTCCGCTTCCGCAAAAGCAAGGTGAATTAACTGCCATATAAGGCACCTCCGAGAACATTTTCTCTATTATAACACCTCGCATTTCCGCATTCAAGTATTCATGTTCCGGGTTTACAAAGAAAACTGTTGATTTGAAATCACTTGTTTGTCTGTGCCTTATGATTTCGTTTTGAACATCTTTCATGCTCATCATATCACGTCCTTTTTTAGTGGTTTAGTCGTCTGCATTACAAAACATAATTCCTGATTGCTTCATCGCTGTTCTCTGCGTCCTGCGTGACGGAATTGCGGTCAATATAGCCGAACGTGCTTTTTTTCCGTTGCCGTTATAGTTGTTCAGATACACGTCGAAACGCTGATTGGTTCTGAGGTTGTGAAAACAATATACACCGCTGTCAGGTATCTCAAATAGCTCATAATCGTACAAGTCACGCAGTCTGCCATTAACCGACCATTCTAAGGCAATTAACGATAAGACTTTTGCCAT
>FMUA01000025.1 GCA_900100595.1 Ruminococcaceae bacterium P7 | reverse complement strand
TTTACAAGCCAAGGATGTATCGCAAAAACGCGAGAAAAGATTATCTGAATTTGGCGAAATGCAAAAAGCGTACCAAGAAAAAGATCCGCAAGGCAATCAAGCAGCAGCTTCAGTATATTCGTCGAGACCTCGGCTATATCGATATGTTTGTATTAGCCAACGGAGTAGTTCTTACCGAAAAGCAAGCCAAGCGGTTAACGGTCATCAAAGAGCTGTATGAACAGCAAAAGTACATGTATGACAACAATGTTCACAGCTTCAAAGACCGCATCGTCAGTATTTCTCAGCCGTATATCCGACCCATCGTGCGCGGCAAAGCAAAAGCTCCGGTAGAATTCGGTGCAAAGTTGGATATGAGCATTGATGAAAACGGATTCGCACGGTTAGAGAGATTATCCTTTGACGCTTACGTACCGAAAAAGTTAGCTTGGAAAAGATTAAGGCAATATTAAAATCTTTGGGATAATTGCTTTAGTCATACTTTCCTGTATGTTATCCGGAAAATAGTTGTATAATGTATCAAAAACAATCCATGATGATTATTCAATTGCAATCGGTTTGATTTACCTTACCAGTGACAGCGTTCCTTCTGCCCCTGCCAAACTCAAAAGTCCGAGAAACGGCTTAAACAAGCCATTTTTCGGACTTTCTTTTTGCGTTTTCTCAGCGGCGCGCGGTCTGAAAATGCTCTTTTGATGCTTTAAATGAGCATCAATTTGTGCATCCACTGCCAACAATTCCACCCTTTCCGTCGGGTACATCATCAAAAGAGCATCATCTTTTGGGCGGGATTTGAGGGCTAAAAAACAGGTTTTAAACGATAAATACACTCCGCAGCACGTGATTAACCTCCGTTTTTTCAAAGAAAAACTCGGGGTATTGAAAAAGCCGGACGTCGGCCAAGATAATTCTCTTGCCTTCGCACGGCTTTGTTTTGCCATATTCAATTTTGATTGCAATCTTCCGAGTTCATCTTTGTGCTTTTATTATAACATGTGCGAACGGAAAAGTCAAGGAAGGTCAATGATGAATTTTTGGCACGAATTTTGTCTTTGTCTGAAATTCCTATTCTTTGATTAACCGCCGCAAAAAATGAGACGCGCTCAAAAATCGCCGACACCGCGCAAACGCTCTTGGTCGGGTACTTACTCTGCTTTTCCCAACAAATCGCAAACAGGGCGATACACGGCGAAACAGGGGCGGAAACCTGTTTGTCATCAAAAGAGTTGGAGCCCCGGTTTTCGAGTCTGTATTTTTGATTATTCTTCCGTGTGCAGCGCTTCTGTGATCAACCTCACACCCAATCGGAAGCCGTTGGTAATTCTTATGGGTAATATCTCATACGTTAAACTGGCTTACGGCTAGTTAAATATAAATCTTTATTTACAATTTGTTTTTTTGTGATATAATAGTAATAAAAGGAGTTGGTTAATATGGATAAAACAGAAAAATGTCAACAGATGTTTTCTTCAGAATATAAAATAAGTTTTTTTAAAACGGTAAAGATGCATGTGTATATTTATGCTTCCTATATCCAATGTGAAGGAATAAAGAATTTTGATGGAACAACGTATACATATGATATTGACTTTGAAGACCTTTGCTCTGTGGACATTTCGACTGCTAACGGTCAAAAAAGCCTTACAATCGAATTTAAATCACCTAGCTTGTTTGATTCGGATAATAAGAGCGTTTTATACATTCTGGGTTTATCGGATTTTGAAAAGTGTCAAAGGTTGATCCTTCACTATAAAGACTTACACTTTCATTTTATTGAACAGCAAAAACAGATTAAAATAGAACGAGAAGAAAAAACAAAGCATAAAGAGATGGAAGCAAAAGAGTTTTTTGATGAATGCTACCGGTTTCATGTCTCTGAAAACACCCCAACATTTCAAATTTTCAGTGAGAAAAATAAGGTTGTTTTGATTTATATTGACAATCACAAAGCATTGAATTTTCTCAAAATCGATGGTTATGAAAAAAATGAAGATGTAGGCATGATTCCATATGACAGTATTCATTACTATGAAAAAGCGGGCTCTGTTCATTATGTTTCTGAAACAAACGGGAGCTATTCCAGTTTTGGAGGAAGCTTAACCGGAGCAACTTTTTCAAAAAAAGCGGCACTTTTCCACGGTATTATGTTTGGACCAATCGGTATGGCAGCTGCTACCTTAATGTCCTATAAACCTTCTCAACAAAAGCAGTCAGAAACTCATTTTGATTTATCCTCCGAAACAAAGAGAATTGATGAAAGAAATGTCATCCTAAATTTTTATTCAGATGAAAGAAAGCAATACGTTGATATTGAGCTTCCTCAAGATACATACAACTTTTTGCAAACCTATTTACCCGACAAGCGCTATTCAATTGTGACGGAATTGGAAAAGCATACAGCTGTGCAAAATATAGCCCAAGGCACAGCTCGATTGGATGCGCCTGCTGATACTCCGAAATTACCAAAGGAAAAGACAAAGCTTTCAATTGATGAATTCAAAGAAAAAGTTGAAAAGCTGAAAATTATGTATGAAGCCGGAATGCTGACAGATGTTGAGTTTGCAAATGCAAAAACAGAATTGTTGTCAAGTATTTGATTCGGTTGCTATAGGAAATATCCGGTGAACCGTTCTTGTTTTGCTACAATAGCTGACCGCTATAATTCAAAAGAGCTGCAGCCCCGAATTCCGAGGCTGCATTTTTGATTATTCTTCTGTGTGCAGTGCTTCTACGATCAACCTCACACCCAATCGGAAGCCGTTAATAAAGCTCTCGCATTCGTTCAGACAATTCAGCTCAGTGACGGCGTCTTTGAATTTGCCGAACAGTTCTATTTCATTTTCATTCATGGTTGCTTTGAGCGCGGCGTCATGCCTGAGCACCAGCTTAGCGAGCCTGCCGCTTTCGCTGTCCTTCTTGATATCACGCTCGAACGGATGGACATTGCCGTAGTACAGTTCTCTGATCGTATCCATATCGATACCTCCTTTAGCACAACAGGATACCACAGAAATCCGGAAAGTCCAGTCTTTTTCAGAACTATTTCTACGTGAAATTGTTGATAGCGGTTAGGAAAAATGACTTGACTACTCCTTCCGATTCGAGTACAATAAAACACGAGAGGAAGTCGCGTCAATGACTGCATTAGAAATAGCTAAACGCAGGCGCGCCGAAAAAAACGCCTATGCGATCAACAGCATTGAGGGCGTTCCTGTCTCCGAAGAAACTAGGCGTATGTCCTCGCAGTGGGACAACGGTGAAATTACGCTTGAACAAATCAAATCGGAGCTGATCAAGAAATACAAGGCGTTATCTTTGATTAGGCATCGCAATTTTTGACATGAAGAGCATCGGCTGTGTGCTATTTTTCTTTTACAGAATAACCAATAGCATCAAAAGAGCATCAAAACTCTGCCGATACTATTTCAATACCAAAAGAACGGCTCAAAAACGGCTTATTTATCCCGTTTTTGAGCCTTTTCCATCGCCTCCAAAACCGCGTGCCGAGGGTTCAAATCCTTCTGCCCCTGCCAAACTCAAAAGTCCGAAAAACGGCTTGAACAAGCCATTTTTCGGACTTTTCTTTTTGCTATTCTCACTTGAAAATCTCACGGCGCGCGGTCTAAAAATGCCTTTTTGATGCTTTAAATGAGCAGCAAAAGTGCATCCGGCGGTAACAAATCCAACGTTTCCGTCCGGTATAGCATCAAAATAGCAGCAATTATCTGCGGGTTTTAGACGTTATTTTCTCAGTTTTCTCAAAAAATCTTCTCCGCAACACCCTTTCAGGTACTGCGGAGTTTTGTGTTATCTTTGTTTAGCGTCGCATTTTTTACATTTATTTCAATGTCTTCATCACATCAAGCAAGCTCTGATAACTATCTACGTCGTGATACTTCACCTTGCTTGTTGACATTTCATTAAACAGCTTCTTTGCGCAGGAAATTTTTGCCTGCTCTATTGGTCGGAGATTCAGGCTTTCCATTGTGCCTTTTGTTTCAGCAACAAAGAAAATATGCTTAACTGTTCCTTCGTAAAAAGCGATCGCCCAATCAGGAGAATAGTTGCCAACAGGCGTCGGAACGTGGAACCCCTTTGGCAGCTTGGCGTAAACGCAAACTTCGTTTGCAGAATCCAAATCCTCAGCAAATCTGCGCTCTATACTCTTGTCGGCGGTTCCGTCGGTAAAAATGTAATCCTGGATCGCCTTTTCCGCTTTATACGCCTTATCAAAGCCCTGCGTGTTCTTTTCCGCAGTGAAAATATCGCTGTCATATTCGCCTGCGATCGTATTATAGGAAACGTGCTCCACGATCATGGTCGCCTTTTCTTCATTAATCAAACGAATAACTTTCTTGATGAATTCCTCGGGATTATTTTTGTACATATAGAGCTTATCCTCGCGGATACCCTTGAGAATTGTCGCGACGGTTTTTCGTGTAAGGACAGTTCCTTTTGCTATTTTGCCGATCAAATCATATTTGACTTGGCTGATCTCTGTATGACGCAGCGATTTGGTGCTTGACTTGAGCGAGCCAAAGGATGCGCCGCGTTCGATTTCATATTGGTTGATTTCCGATTTCTGGCTTCCGATAGTCGCGGTATATTGCAGCTCAGAAACGAACAGTTTCTCATCAATATGCCTGATTGCCTTGCTAATCAACTCGTCGCTGTCAAAGTCTACCTGATAAGCGTACTTGTGATTGATCTCTTTCCACAATGCCTGGAATTCTTTCTTATAAAAGTTATCATTCAGCGGATTGTCTTTCACTTTCGTTTCGCGTCCGTTGATGAACATATCTTCCAGTACGCTGTCGTCATAGACTGCCTGAATCAGTTGATGAATACCGTCCGCCATAGGCTGCAGATCCAAAGGCAACGGCGCAAGCGTGTTTAGCTTCACATCAGCACGGTACTTATCTGTCACCTTGCGGCTCATATCCACATAACCGTTTTGAATCAAATAGAATTCTATGTCATTGGCGGCAGCAGCTTCAATCATAACCGGCTCGCCGTCCACTTGAACATACTTGCCCTTAAAGTATTCATTTGTAGCGGTTGTCGGTCTGTCGTAGAGCACGCTCTTGATGTCAGATTGCAAGTCCTTGACAAAAGTTTTATAACTCTCGCTGGCGATAACTGTCAGCACATTGATATCATGTACCTGTTCACCGAGACTCTGGATATCCATGCGGTTGCCGTTTTGGTTGACGCAAAGGCGCAAGCCTCTGCCTACTTCCTGTCGTTTGGCTGTTTCTTTATTGGAGTGCTTTAACGTGCAAATCTGAAAAACATTCGGGTTATCCCAGCCTTCACGCAAAGCGGAATGTGAGAAGATAAACCGCGTCGGCTCGTCAAAGCTGAGCAGCCGCTCTTTGTTTTTCAAAATCAAATCATAAGCGGAAATATCGTCCGAAAATTCGCTGTTGCGTTTGAGTTTGCTGTCAACAGCATGACCTTTTTTATCTATGCTGAAATAGCCCTTATGCACCTCAGAAGGAACGCCGCACATTCTTTTCAGGTACCGCTGATACGGCGTTTGCTCCAGGCGTGTGTATTCATTCAATACACTGAGATATTCCTGCTCGAACATCCTGCCGTATTCGCCTAAAACCTCTTCGCCGTTTTCATCATATTGACGGTATTTGGCAACCTCGTCGATAAAAAACAGTGACAGCGTTTTGATACCCATATCAAACAGGGTTTCTTCTTTTTCAAAGTGCGAGAGAATCGTTTCTCGGATTTGAATACGGCGCATATCGTCTTCGGACACATCGCCGACAACCTCACCTGTGAATATCTCCTCGCCGTTGGTAAAAGTCACACTGCCGCGGAAAGGGTCTATATCTGAAATAACGTAGCCGCGGTACTGCTCCATTTCCTTTGAGGCAAAAAACAGACTGTCATTCACGCCAAGCAATCTTGTCTCTCGGTTAATACTTTTATTATAGGCGATTTCAAGCTCTATTTTTGCCATAGGCGGCTTATCGGACGACAGCACGATCTGTTCCAAATAAAGATAACTGTCGGTGCCGCGGAAGTTTTTGACCTCAAAGCCCTTGACCTCTATTTTCTTGACAAGACGTTTATTGAATGCTTCCAGCGCGTCGAGCACATAAACAAGGTTGTGCTGTTTTTCGTGGGTGGCAGAGTAGTTCAGTGCAAACAGCGGATTAAAGTTTTTCAACGCCTTTTGTGTGACAGCTCCACCCATCTTTTGCGGTTCGTCAAGAATCAGAATCGGGCGGTTTGCCTTGATGACGTCAATCGGACGGCGTGAACCAAACTCGTCGCGTTTGGAGTAAATAATACGGCTCTCTTTATTTCTCGCGCCCTCTTTCAGCGAGGTTGCAAACGCCTGCGTATTGATGATCATGACGTTGATGCCGCTGTTGGCGGAAAAGCTGTCGAGCTGATTCAAATTCGAGCTGTTGTAGACAAAGAACCGTGCCTTTTTGCCATAGTGCTCCATGAAGTGGCTTTCCATCGTCTCAAAGGACTTTTTCACGCCCTCACGGATTGCGATACTCGGCACCACGACAATAAACTTGCTCCAGCCGTAACGCTTGTTCAACTCAAACATGGTCTTGATATAGACATAGGTTTTGCCGGTACCGGTTTCCATCTCGATATCAAGACTGCACCTGCCGAGATCATTCACCAGCTCAGAAGATTCCTTGATGTTATTCGTCTGCTGTATCTTACGGATATTTTGCAGCAGCTGATTGTCGCTCAGTTCGATGACCTCATTTTTATAGCCGGTATCATATTCGTCGTCCAAATCGTCAAGGCTGAGCTGATGATGCTGCGTATCGAGCGTACCCAAATCGCGGTTATATGTCATTCTGTCATAATACCCCTGACCGCGGAACACCTGCACAACAGCGTCCACCGCGTCGGTTTGGTATTGTTGGATTTTGTAATTAAATTTCATAGTATTTATCCTATTATTGCTTTTATCCACTCCGATAATTTGTGCGTTAAATCTTTTTCGTCATTCCAAACAAGGATTTGCTTTTGAGCGATATCAAAATGTGGTTTCAAGTATTTTTGATATCTTTTCTCTTCATCTGTTATATATTCTTTTGAAAAAGATTCTTTGGAGCAACAGATAATAACTTCTTTTCCAAGTCCCATAGCATATCCAGCTTCATAATAAGCACCATAATTTGGTTCTGAAATATCTAAAATTAAAAATCGACATTCACGAATCAAGCGAAACATTTCTGGGACAATTTGATGATTATGGATTATTTCATCTATAAACTCAGGAGAATATCCAGCATCGATAATTCCATTACGAATAGCTTCTCTTGTGCTTTTAGTATTATCGTTAAATGCCATTGAAACAAAAACATTGGGGTTGCTTGATTTATATTTTTGTAATTCATCTACTCTTTGATATCCTTTAGGTGCCAAACAAAATTCTTCAAAAGCGCCTTCGTTTGATAAAAACTCTTGTTTCCGTAGATATGAATTAAAAAAATTTATGTGATAGTCTCTCTCTTCAGAAATTTCTTCATTGTGATTATCGAAGAAAAATGCAATTCCTTGTTCAATATGGTCAATGTGTATTACTTCTCCCATATATTTTGTTTTCTTATATAGATTCAATAAGAACAAATCAACTTTGTCGCTAAATGTTTTTGGATACCAATTTTCTACCATCTCAGACGTAAGCAAATTTGAATTCGGGTATCTTTCTTTATATTCCGTTAACAATTCATCTGAACCTAAAACATAAATCTTTGTTTTATTTGGGTGTTCTGAATTGCGTTCCTCGTGATTATAATACAAAAAGGCCGTGAGTTTATCAAGATTAACTTTTTCATAATATCCGGACTGTATTACATAACCTCCACACATTTCACAATTATAATGTGTTGAATTTGTTTTATTATCTGTATCCTTACTACACTTATTATGGTTACATAATGGGCAATTAAAAAACATATCCATATCAAATCACCTTCCTAACTGTATCCGGACTATAAGTTTCAAAAATCTGGTCAAAGTTGGTGGCGGTGGTGTCGGTTGAGAGGGAGCTGTCGCGCATGACGAAGTAGATCGGTTGCTGTTTGGCGACGGCGGTGATGACTTCCTCATTTACGTCGGTGTCAAAGCACGCGATCAGGAAGCCGTCGGCGACATTGAACACCTTTTTGCCCGCAATTTCGCTTTCCTCGATTTTTTCGGAGAGGAGAACGCCCAAATCGAGCATTACCTGGAACAGTAGATCCTCGGGTGTGCGGTCGTCCTTGATATTGTCAATCGTAGTATCAAGCAGATTTTTAGAAAAGTCGGCGGGATTGTAGTAAACGTCTTTCATGTTGGAGGAGTCGAGTTTGAGAACGCGGAAGCCGTAATCAATTTCCGTACCTGTCTCGGATTTTATCTTTGTGCCGGCACGACGAATACGTTCTTTTCCGATTTCACAAATTGTGTGAGGTTTATTAATTGAATCGAGAAAACGTATAGCATTCTTTATCGTCTTTTTAGTGCGGCTATCAGATAATAATAGAGTTTCGTCTAAGTTTTCAGGTAACTGTACCATGATGTTTTTAATATGGAGTTTTCGATTTGCATTCAATCTATAAACAGATTCTGCTGTCGTTCCACTTCCTGAAAAGAAATCCATGACAATATCATCTGGCTGAACTACAAAACCAATTAATCTTTCTAACACTGTGGGGGATTTCGGGTTTTGAAAAATATCTCGAGACATTAATTGTTCAAATTGCTTTGTTGATGCTCTGCCATCTTCATAGATTATTGAACGCAATACATCTTTCGCATTTTCAAGCCTTTTTTTGGGCTTTATCAGAGTGGTCTCATCTTTTCCAAACATTATATCTCCGTTTTGAATCATCTCAAACATTGTTTCCTTTGGAAACCTAAATCCCTTTTCTGGAATCTTGCATGGCTTTCCTGTTAATGGATGTATAATATCATATTTATATCCACCAAAAACAGTGTTGGCAATATCCCCGTCATGAAACACTCCTCTTTCATCTACATTATCATAATGAGTCACACCTTGCAAATCATTACGATATTTCTTTATCCATATTCTTAGTTCCTTTTGAATAGATTGAGTATCATTTCCATATTCTTTTTTCAATTGCAAATATTTTTCACTTATTCTTTCTGCTTTTTCACTCGGCGAAGCCCAAACAGATAGCAAAGTTTTATTCTTTGAGTAGCACAACATATATTCATGCTCAGTATTAATCTGGCAAGGATTGTTATCAGTTGCTGTTTGTAAAACAATCTGCCCAATACAATTCTTTTCTGAAAATATTTCATCACAGATTTTAGATAAAGAACCGACCTCGTTATTATCAATGCTGATAAATATAACTCCATCATCCGTCAGCAAATCTCTTGCGATTTTCAAGCGCGGATAAATCATATTGAGCCAGTCGGTATGGAATCGACCGTTGCTTTCGTTGTTTTGGGTAAGGCGGTTGCCGTATTCGTCCAGCTCGCCGCTCATTTCGTCCCATTCGTCGGGGCTGATGCTATATTTATCGCTATATACAAAATCCTTACCTGTATTATAAGGCGGGTCTATGTAAATCATTTTGATTTTGCCGAGGTAGGTTTCCTGCAACAGCTTTAGCACTTCCAGATTATCGCCCTCGATATAGAGGTTCTCGGTGTTGTCAAAGTCCACACTCTCCTCGCGGCACGGACGCAGGGTTTTGTTGATCGGCGCGTTTGCCGAAACGATCGCGCGCTTTTTGTCCGGCCAAGTGAACTGATACCGCTCGTCCTTGCTCTCAACCACAGCCGCATTGATCTCCTGCTGCAAAACATCCTTGTCGATCGCTCTTTCAACAATAGCCTTGCCGTCCTCATCATAACCGGTAATCGTCTCCGTCACCGCATTCGGAAACAACCGCTGCAATATCTCAAAATTCTCCTGCGTTTTATCTTTACTCATCATTTTCAGTTTGTCCATTGTTTTCTCCTTGTCAATCCAAAACATCTAAAGAATCAAGGTAATCCCTTACATTTTCATTGAGTGTCATGAGTTTTTCGTCAATAGTTTTACTTCTAATATAATCTTCGCTTTTTAATCTATCTTTTTGAGGATCAAAATCCAATACATTCCATCGTTCTTGGAATCGATTCTTTTGCATTATACACAACTTTAGTATCTCTTGATACATAGCTACAAATCTCTTAGGAATAAACGGTATGTTTTGATATAAAATGTTCTGCGCTTTCACAATTGAATTTACTAATTTCATATAGTTCTCATTGTCAATTTCTTTTCTCTTTTCTTCGTCTGCAAGCACGGTTGTAAATCCATATGGAATCAAAGTGTTAACACTAATATTCAACTCAAAAAAAGCGGCAGACAGTTCCCTAAATATATTAAACTCTGTATCAAATTTCGTTTTTGTAATATATGTTTTGCCTTCAAGAAACGATTTATGCTTCTCTAATTTTGCATCCAATGTGGATTTGTACTCTTCTAATTCCTTACTTAACTTTAATTCATATTTTTTCTGTAGCTTTTCTGCGATAAAACCTGATGAAAACTTAATAACCAATAAAGCTAAAGCTCCATAGCCGCCAGCCGCTGTAATCACCGCAAGTGCTGCTTTCCATATAGTATCCCAATCCATATATAATTCCTTTCTTATAACATTTGCAATTTTAGCTTTTGCAACTCCTGATGTATTTCAAATTTCTTCCTCGGCTGCGTTTCTTTCTTTAGCTGTCGTTCCAGCTTTTCTATCTGCTTTTGCAGCTTTTTTCGTTCCTCAATTTTAGCCGTGTTTTCCTTTGCGGACAAGTTGTCGTTCCACTGAACCGGTGCAGATGCGGCAGATATTTGTTTGACAAAGTTCTCATAAACCGCGTCCATATTCAAGCCCTCAATTGTAAGATCCAATTCTTCGGGTTTCTGCCACGCGGTATGGTAATAGTTGTCCACCTTAAAGGCTCTGCTTTCGCTGCTGCTCTGCTCCTTATACCCGATCCACGCCTGTTCTTTATCACGATAGCAG
This sequence comes from Ruminococcaceae bacterium P7, assembly GCA_900100595.1. Lineage (GTDB taxonomy): Bacteria > Bacillota > Clostridia > Oscillospirales > Acutalibacteraceae > Ruminococcoides. Next base: position 18,274 of record FMUA01000025.1, on the reverse strand, counting down.
ACGATAAAAAGAATATGGTACGGTATCTGCTCGTCGATGGTTTTCAAAACGTCTTTGTTGAAATCGGATTGTTTCAAGATAATGCGAAACACTTGGATTTCCATTACCTTCTCGCCCGCGGATATATTCACCGTTGACGGCGCTATTTTATTCGCCCAAATGATTGATTCAATATTCTGAACAAAGCTGTCTTTGATTTTCCTGCCCAGTTCAATATGCTCGTAAAACTTTGTCTTAGGAATCCGCTTGTTAAACTCTGTTGATTTTGGGAACATCTACCTCACCACTATAAAATCTATCAACTCAAAATCATCCAAGCCCTTTATCTGCACATTGCCGAGGGTTGTTCCTCCTGCGCTGAACAGGCTGTCAATATCGCTTTCTTCTTTGACGTTGATGATAGAATTGATCGCGTCCGACAACAGTTCAGAATATTTCTTCATATTTCTGCCATCGTTTGTTTCTTTGTTAAAAGCAGCGCAGAGCTTTTGGTTGGGCTGCATTTTGCCTTTGCAAAGATAGCGAATTTTATCAAGCGTTGCCTTTGGGCTGAGGTGGTCACAGATCACCTCGCCGCCGTTTGATACATAGACCAGATAAAACGGATGCAAGCGGTTTTGTCTGTCTGCGTTGACCTCACCCGTGCGGTTTTTAAGAACATAAATCACACCTGCCGGTGCATTTCCGTCAGCGGCAACAACCGTGTTCATTCCAAACGGCACACGGTCGAGATTTGGATGATGTTTGACGTATTCCACCAAATCCGTGCGGAATTCATTCAACCCCAAATCCATTATGGAAATACCGCTGGACATATCCTCAATATCAACCACTTCCGTTTGCAATCGCTTTAGCTGTTCTTTGCGGTATTCAAGGTCGGATTTTTCATCGTCGCTCAACAGATTGTCGTCACCTGTGGCAGTCATATCGACAATCTTCATTTTTGTTTCAACCTTTGCCTTGAGATCAATGTATTCATCAAGCGTGACGTCCGGCCAGAAATTGACGAGCTGAATGTATTGATTGGTGCTGCCGATACGGTCGATTCTTCCGAACCGCTGAATGATTCGCACCGGATTCCAGTGAATATCGTAATTGATCAGGTAATCGCAGTCCTGCAAATTTTGTCCCTCGGAAATACAGTCGGTGGCAATCAGAATATCAACCTCTTGACGAAATTCGGGAAACAAAAGCTGCTTATCCTTTGACATAGGAGAAAAGCAAGTGAGGACGGTATTGAGATCATTGGAAAGTGAAGGAATCGTTGAACGCCCATTGATGGAACCGGTGATGACCGCCGTGTCGAGCTTGAAATTACGCTTCATGTATTTGCTGACATTTTCGTAGAGATACTTTGCGGTATCGGCAAAGGCAGTAAAAATAATAACCTTTTGATTGCCGGGGTTGATAGGATTAGTTACTTTTTCAGAAAGAAGCTTTAGCAGCTCCTGCAATTTGTTATCATATTCAGGGGTAATATCGCCCACCATAAGCGTGAGTAATTCAAGGGTATCGCGGTCTTTTTCAAGCCCGCGCTTCCATGACTTGACGTCCATGTCCTCTAACTGAATCTTTACCTTTCTGCCGACAGAAAAGATATCATCAGTATTGAGATCGTCCTCATCAAAATCGCTTTCATGGATATTGGTTATGTCCGTTAGGTTAATAGACGCACTGCGATTTTGCTCAAAATGCCGTATCGTTTCAAGCGTGGAATCTATCAGCTCTTTAACGCGTATCAAGGTCAGGTTGAAGGAAAAAGCAGAGCTTTCCATGCGCTTCATCAAATTGATAGCGGTCAGGCGACGGATTCCGCGTTCACGGTTAGCCTGGGTGAAACCCTGAGAATACTTTGTATCGTCATACAGTTCCGCGTATTTTTCGCGCTTGCTCTCTTTGATGAAATGAGAAGGCGTATATATGCAGAGTGTCAGCTTCATCAGCTCTGAGAAGATTTGATCGTATGTAATGGCTTCTCGTAAATCGGTGAGGTGAGGTGATTTTGAGATCGGTGGCAAGCGGGTGGGAAAACTGCCGATTTCTTCTGTGTTGTAATACTGCTGAATATGCTTGCGTGAACGCGCGATGGTAACGCTGTCAAGCACTTCAAAGAAATCATAATCGAGATGATTCAGGAGATTTTCTGTGGTGCGTTCCTGCGGACTGCCCTTGCTCCATTTTGTAAACTCCTTTTGCGCGCTGCGGAAAATTTCATCAATAGAACGGGTTGTGTTGAGCTTGCCGTTTATCAATCTTGAATCGCCCTCATAAGCAAGCTGGAGCTGATTTTTTAAATCGAGGAACTTATTGTTGACAGGCGTTGCCGACAGCATCAAAACTTTTGTTTTAACACCTTTGCGGATAACATTGTTCAGCAGCTTGAGGTAACGGTTCTGCTTTTGGTTCTCGTCGCTGTCTTCATCCTCGGTCAGTTTTCCGCCGTTGCGGAAATTATGGGACTCATCAATGACGACCAAATCGTAATTTGCCCAATTCAAACGAGATAAATCTATACCATTGGATTTACCCTTTGTGCGGTTTAAATCCGTATGATATAGGACGTCATAGCGCAGTCTGTCCTCTAAAATAGGGTTGTTTTTATAATTTGTTTTATAGGTATTCCAGTTATTGCTCAGCTTTTTCGGGCAAAGCACCAGAACAGACTTGTTACGGTTTTCATAGTACTTAATAACCGCCAACGCGGTAAAAGTTTTGCCCAGACCAACACTGTCCGCTAAAATACAACCGTTATATTTTTCGAGCTTGTTGATAATGGCAAGAACAGCGTCCTTCTGGAAATTATACAGCATATTCCAGATTTTAGTCTGCTTGAAACCGACAGCGTCGTTTGGCAAAACGTCTTCGGAAATATCGTCGAGGAACTCACTAAAGATATTATAAAGAGTTACATAGTAGATGAATTCAGGCGGATTTTCGCTGTACATGGTTGAAATGCTGTTGAGCACCTCATCCGTAACATCCTGCAAGCGCGATTTATCCTTCCATAGCTCATTGAAGATATCGAGAAAGCTTTTTGAGAAGGGTGCTTCGTTTTTCATAATCATTTTGTACGCATTATTGCCGCGCTCACAGCCCAACTCAACCGTGGTAAAGTCGTTGATTGGAGCATAGGATTTATCATTTACGCACATGAATCCGGGCATATTCTCATCAGTTATATTTGATTTGAAGGTTGCTTTGCTTCTGATCCAGTCTGCACATTCTTTTGCAATTGCTTTCTGCGTCAACTCATTACGAAGTTTTAGTTCAAATTCAGTACCGTAAAGACTGCGTTCACGGTTGAGGCGTGGAATATAAAACTCACGCTTTTCCTTCGGAGCCTTTTCTGAAATAAAAGACGGAGAGTTGAAAATAAAACGGAGCTCATCTATATGACCGAGTTCGTGCTTTAGTGCTTGATATGCATAGACAGAAAAGCAGGCGGCAGTTATATAAATCTTGCTGCCGCTATTTATTTCAATTCTTAAGTCATCAAGAAGAGTCTTGTTTTTGTTATCGATGAATTTCATAATCGATCTCCGCATTTTAGAAGGTAAATATACACAATTATTATAGCACCCAATTCGACGATTTACAACACTTTTGTTTAAAAAGGGACTGCATCCACTCTGCGTTGTAAATAGATGTGACCCATTTTAGGTAAAAATAAAAGCAACGATATGGTAGAATGTTTTTGCCCGCCTTTGGAGTGGAGCGTAGCGGAACGGAAAAGGCGGGCAAAAACGGCGGATCGAGACCATCCCAAAAGTTGTGTAAACCTCCAATATGGTGTAAAATAGAAGCACCGTATTGGAGGTTTAATTATGAGCAGCAGAAGAAAACGCAGTCCGGAGGAACAAGCCCGGAGAGAAAAAATCAGAGAGCTCCTGCAAACCGGCGGATTCAGCAGCATGGAGGATATTCAGAATCTCTTCAAAGAAACCATAGCGGAATTTTTAGAGAACGGCCTGGATGCAGAGTTGGATGACGAGCTCGGCTACAGCAGGTACGACTACAAGAACAAGGACACAGAAAACAGCCGGAACGGACACAGTAGAAAAACACTGCGCACCAGCTTCGGAGATGTTGAGGTGTCAGTGCCTCGCGATCGGAAAGGCGAATTCGATCCGCAGATTCTGAAAAAGAATCAAACCAGTATCAGTCAGGACGTGGAAGAGAAAATTCTTTCTATGTATGCAAAGGGAATGACTACCTCAGACATAGAAATGCATATCCGAGATATCTACGGCATTGAAGTCTCGGATACCACGGTAAGCCGGGTAACGGACAAAATCCTTCCCATCGCTAAAGAATGGCAGCAGCGACCTCTGGAAGCAATCTACGCAGTAGTTTTTCTCGACGCTATCCATTATCATGTGCGCAGTGAAGGCCAAATCGTCAAGAAAGCAGTATATATTGCCATAGGAATAAATCTTGACGGCAAGAAAGATGTACTGGGGATGTGGGTTGCAGAGAGAACGAAAGCGCCAAATTCTGGGCAACCGTTCTCAACAGCTTGAAAAATCGTGGGGTAGAAGATATTTTTATCGCCTGCACGGACAATCTGACCGGATTTTCTTCAGCCATTGAAGCGGTATTCCCTAAAACTGAGATTCAGAACTGTATCATTCATCAGCTTCGCAATTCGAGCAAGTATGTGTCTTACAAGGACATAAAGGCGCTTATGGCCGATTTAAAGGCTGTATATGCCGCTGTAGATGAAGCAGCCGCGTTGGATGCACTGGATGTTTTTTCTGAGCACTGGGACAAGAAATATCCCAAAATCTCGCAGTCCTGGCGGGATAATTGGGCTAATCTGAGCACCTACTTTAAGTATCCCAAAGAGGTACGGCGTCTGATTTACACCACCAACACCATAGAAGGCTTTAACCGTCAGCTTAGAAAGGTGACAAAATCCAAGTCTGTTTTTCCGACAGATGACAGCTTGTTTAAAATGCTCTATCTCGCCATGATAGACATTACGAAAAAATGGACCGGTCGTCGTCAGGACTGGAGCGTAATTTACGCCCAAATGGCGATTTTCTTCGGTGACCGAATCCCCGAATAACAGAAAACGGCTCGCATGTAAAGGGTAAAATGAACGGCGGCAAAAGCCGCCGCCCTTGACATGCAATCCGTTTTCCGTTTATACTGTTAACAAGGGGCTTTCGCCCCGAATAATATTTTTTGCTCTGTTTTACATCACGATTTAGTGTTTACACAGAATTTGGGATAGTCCCGGCGGATCAGGCAGAGAGCTTCTCCGCTAAGAGCTGCTTTGCGCTTTTCCATCCAAGAGTTCTCATCCTCTTGCTGTTGCTCCATTCCTAGTGGTCTTTGAGTTTCCTGTTAAAATCCTCTAGGCTGATAGATTCACCGAAAGATTATGAAGTAATGGAAACGGTTGAAAGAATGATTCAAGCTAATCCTCTAAAAGTGCCGAATTCTCAAATCTACTATGAAAAAGCCATAAAGGACTTTCTTATGGCGGGATTTACCGGTATGACCGCAGGAAAGCCGTGGGACGGAAAAGAACAGGTAAACGGAGGATATATTTCCGTTATGGATGATGGTGATGTTCTTTGCTACCATTCCAACGACAGAGAAGCCTTCCGTGACTATCTCTACCGCAATACGCACTTTGAGTATGTAAGTGCCGACAAATATGTTTGGAGTCGCATTGAAAAGATAGATGGCGATTATTATTTGCCGCTTAACGTCTCTGTAAGATTTAATACAAAAATCAGATAATGAAAGTCGGTAGTTTATTCGCAGGAATCGGCGGAATTGATCTTGGTTTCAAACAGGCGGGATTTGATATTCTTTGGGCAAACGAAATTGACAGAGATGCTTGTAAAACTTACAAACTGAACTTTCCCGAAACAAAACTATTTGAGGTAGATATTCGTAAGCTTGATGCTGCTAAACTTGAAAACGTTGATATTTTAACAGCAGGATTCCCCTGTCAACCATTTTCTGTTTGCGGAAATCAGAAAGGATTCGGGGACGATAGAGGTAATCTGTTCTTTGAGATAATGCGGATTGCTGACGCTATTGAGCCTAAGATAATTTTCCTTGAGAATGTCGCAAATCTTGTCGAACACGACAAAGGACGCACTTTCAACGTGATTCATAATGAGTTGGTATCAAGAGGGTATTATCTGCGTTATTTGGTTGCCGACGCTTGTGATTACGGTATTCCTCAACATCGCACAAGGACTTATCTTCTTGCATTTCGTGACGTTGAGCGATGTGAATCATATCGTTTTCCCGATAAAATCGAGTTGGAAAAACGAGTTTTTGATATTCTTGATAAATCTGTCAAGGTTGATGACTGTTTCTATCTTCCCGAGAACAGCCCGAAATATATCAAAATGGCTAAAGCTATTATAGACGATAATCAAATCTATCGTTTTTCGGACTATGGAATACAATCCGGCAAAGACGGTATCTGCTTTACCCTAAAAGCTAATATGGGCACTTGGTATGACCGAGTACCCATAATAAAAGATAACTACGGAATCCGCACCATTACACCTTATGAGTGCTTGGCGTTAATGGGATTTCCGGAAGAATTTAAAATTGCCAATATACCACTGAAAAGCGCATACAAACAAATCGGCAATTCCGTTTGCGTACCAATCATTAAAAAGACAGCGAAACAGATTTATTGAAGAATCCATCCAAGAAGAAATGGAGCTTACAGACGGAGTAGCCGCTATAAAAGAATTTGAGTCTTTATCGGAGGACAAATAATGGGTACCAGCAGTATTGGCAGAATTATTTCTATTGATACCTATAAAATAATAGCGGAATTATGTCTAATAGAAATGGAGCATAAGGAGGTATTAAAAATGAAACAGATAAATACAGGTATCAAAAACCTGAGAGCATTAATTGTTCCAATGGCAGCCATGGCAGAAACCTCCGGACCTTCCTCACGGTGCAGGTTATTGGCAGAAGGTTTTAGGAATGTTGGGATCAAAACTGCAGTCTGCATGGCAAAAGATCCAAATTATAAAGAGATATCCGATATACCAAATTATTATCTTGATGTTCCGATGCCTTTCGGACTGCCTGAGTTTATTGCATCGCGGACTTTTCCTGTCGCTCAAAAGTTGGGGATCGTTTCAAAAAAGGCAGTAAACAGCTTTGACCAGGTTCTTTATTTTACCGGGAATCTTGACTACCGCTATTTAACAAAAAGCGTTGCTTCAATTCGGAAAGCCATACGGGAATATAAACCTGATTTTATATATTCAGAATTCAATATTTCTGCCATCATAGCCGCCAAAAAAGAGAACCTCCCGCTTTATGCTACTGTCAGTTACCCTACACAGCATGAATTTTCACATAAAACCTCTCTTGCAAAAGGACTAAACAAATTGTTAAGTGATTTGCACCTTCCGAAGGTTGATTCGGCACTCAAGTTATTTGACTGGCCGGAACAAAAATTCTGTCCAAGCATCCGAGAACTTGAACCTATTGAAAAGCCGGATGTATACTATTGCGGTTCTTTTAAATCTGTCAAAAAAATGGACTTTAATAGAGATAAGATCGTTGTCTATATGGGAAACGGTACTGTATCAGCTTCAAAGATGCTGAAGGTTATATGCAAAGCTTTTAGTAACAGTTCATACGAAGTTTTCATTGCTTCCTCCTATCTGAAAGAAAAAACTAATGACAACATTCACATTGCACACCGATGGGATTTTAATACATTACTTGATGAATCGGTTTTATTCATCAATCACGGCGGTCAGAACAGTATTGTTGACGGTCTGCTTCACGGTGTACCTCAGATCGTTGTTCCTGGAAAAGTCTTTGAAAGAAAGTTTAACGCAAAATGTATCACAGACACACAATCCGGCGTAACCGTTGAATATAAGGATTTTGATGAGGAGCATATTAGAGCTGCAGCCAATACCGTCATTAACTCAGCTATAATGGTCAAAAACGCAGAACAGCTTGGAAGAAAGCTTTCAGAATGCGGAGGAATAAATGTAATCATCAACAGGATATTTTGCTGTTTAAGTCCATAACTGACGTCATTTTAAAGTAAGCGTCAAATCCCGATCGTCTTTCTCCACGAAATCTGAAAAAGTATAATAAACTCCAAGTAAACATGCCTGATAAAGTGGTCGTTAAAGGTAATATCAAAGCCCGAACCGGTATCCGAAATATTAACCTTTTTGCCGATATACTCAGGCGGAACGGAATATTTCTTCCCTTCATAAGAAATCATGGATTCCGAGCTGACTTTTCTTTTTACGGTATCTTCAAAATAGCCTGTCAGTATGTCGAGGTTGGTTTGGATCAGAAACGGCTTTTCCAATTCCAATAAATCAAAGGGCTTTTTCCCTGTAGCCTGACAGACAGAGGAATTGATTTCGTAATTCAAATCCGCGGCAATACGCCGGATATCATCAAAGCAGGTGATGTCTCCGCTGTACACTTTAAGGCGGTTCATCAGCTTTGCGGTAACCTCCACCTTGCCTTTTGTTTCGGGACGGTAAGCAACACAGGCTTTGGGCACGAAGCCGCAATCCTCAGCGAAAACTTTAAAGTTTTCGTTGAATACAGGCTCACTGTACTGTGTACGGGCTTTGTCGATGATGGAGCGCATGTTGTCAACCTTCATTTCCGATTGTTCTTTCATTATGTACTTCACCCTCTCATAAATATCTTTTCTAAAATTCATCTTCCCACCTCCTGTGGGAAGTATACTCCTCTCTGGAAATGGTTTCTACCTTATCTTTTTTGTACATTTTGAGTGAGCGATTTTGTGCATTTTCAGTTTAGCATTTATAATTACCATAGATATATAGACTGCGCAACAAATAATTCAACATAAATAATATAACACTTACGTCTAAAGTAATACTTGATTCCTATTTGAATATATTCAAAAATAAAACTACTCCGCTATGACTTAAAACAGTCACTGCGGAGTATAGAGTTATCTTTGTTTACCGCATCACAAATTTTGCGATAAATATCTCTTATTATCTTTTGTTTGAGTTGTCAAGAAGAAAAACTTATTTCTTGAAAGCTTTCCTCATCCGCTTGTTTAATATAGTTATCCGCCCCGCTATCACTGTAAACGTATACAAAATGCACAGGTGGTTTTCTTAGGCAAAAGCTTTGGCATACGTATCTAATACATCACTGATAGGTTATTCTTTTACTTACAACCACTGTTTTGACACCTTATTTTCTTTAGTAGAATTGGTCAGTAAGTACCAAGCAAATTCCTCAATAGTATCATGATTTGTTGATAAAAGGAGTAAACGCAGAACGCATTACGATAACTAAATCAACGATCTTATTCATCAGTTCCGGGTAATTCTCTTGCTTGTTGTAATTCAAACCGGGAATGTATGTGCAGATTATAGCAGTTTTTTTACCATCGAGCCTGTCCCAAACGAAATGACAACCTGCAATGTCTTCGATTTCATCCTTGTGTTTATAAAAATGATCATACAATTCCTTATTGTCGGGAATCCAAACTCCAACTCTGATTCGGTGTTCTTTGTTTACCAAATCGATTGAAATGTGGCATTGTGACGAACCGATTGCAACGGCATACCAATGATCAGGTGTCGCCTTGCGTTTATTGAACGGCTTACCTCTTTGTTCTATCACATCATTGAACTGTGTCCAGAACTGAATTCGTTTTGTTTGTGTTTCGTTCAATTCTCCTTTATGAGCAATTGATTTGACGGTTTTGGCAAAATCATTTGGCTGCTCGACGATCTTGAACATCGGCGCAGGAGCTGAATCGCCAATGGTATATGCATGCACCTCAATTAAGAAAAATGATAAGTCATCATCAGTGTGTTTATTCAGCCATTCGATCGCACTGGCGTGTTCATCTCTGGCTTTCGCCACAATCCATACCACAACGCTGGCATCTAATCCGGAAGCGTAAGTAATAATCTTTCCGAGATGGTCGTGATTCGTCTGCTCAAGTTGGTTTTCAATCAGAACGGATTTACCTGTGAGTTCATCTTTGCAGATAATATCACAACGGTAACTTCCAACAAACCGTTCCGTGTCAACATCCGTAAGTGAGAGGTTCATTTCTTCTCCAAGAGCCCGAATGTTCTCTTCTTCGGCAAGCCACTTTGAAAAATCATATTGCTCATGCGGCCATACAGAACGTATATCAACCTCTTTTATTTTACCGAGTTTCATTTTGCTCCTAGTCCTCCCCAAGCAGTTACAAACTAAACCACCGTTCATATTTTGCTCTTTGGTAGAGTATACCAAAGCTATTTTTAGTTTACACCACTCATAAAATTATTGCAATGATTTATCGAAAATAGTATGAAACAATTTGAACGCGAGGAGAAAAATCGCTTTGATTTCTTACAACTCAAACCCATCCGTAATCCCGTTGAGCATATTCGTATCGCGTTTGACGTAATAGAGCTCGGTGATTTCCGAGGTGGTGTGACCGAGGAGGTCGGCTACTTGTTTGGGGGTGAGGGATTTGATGTTGCCGTCTTTGTCCTTGACTCCGTTGATCAATCGGGTTGCAAAGGTATGGCGGAGGCTGTGGAGACCTTTGGTTTCTATGCCGGCGGCGGTGAGGATTCTGTAGAATCTTTTGCGGAAGTTGACGGGGCGGGTGACTTCGCCGTGCTCGTCAGGGATCAGAGGACTGTCCTCACCGAAGTAGAATTCTTTACGGAGGTCTTTGATCATCTCTATTGCAGTATCGTTAAGCGGGATGTCGCGCTTGCTGGTGGCGCTCTTGAGTTTGCCGACGATCACCTCTCGCCCACTCTTTTCTGTGACACCTTCGCGTTTGGAAACCTCTTTCACACCGCGCTGAACGTACATGACGCGGTTATCTAAGTCGACGTCGGAGTTGAGTAAACCGAGGGCTTCGCCTGTTCTCAATCCTGTGTTCAACATCAGAATATACGCTGCCGCTTGTTGGTATTTTCTCTTGCCGTTGCCGAATACACTGAACGCTTCCGCTTTGAATTTTTCAATTTCTTCCTCTGAAAAGACCGTGATGCTCTCTGTCGGAGGGAGATTTTCTTTGCCCTGGGCTGACATGAAGTTGGCTTTCTTGAGCATTTCTACATTTGCCATCGGGTTTTTCGTGATGATATCCTGCTGATAAAGGTACCGAAAATATTCATTGAGGAGAACATAAACCTTCTTGACTGTCGTGTAAGCGTAGTCCTCGGTCATCCAATAGTTGAGCAGCTTTTTGATATCCGCGGCTGTGATATCGCCGACGACCTTCTTGCCAAGTCGAGGATAGATCTGGTTTTTAGCGATTGACTCTGCTCTGTCGTAGGTAGTACGCTCGACTGCCGGGAACTTGAACACCTGCAACCAATTCTGCAAACTATCTTCCAAAGTTTTCAAAGACTCAACCGAATCGTTTTTATCTTCGTTAAACTCCACGATATACTTTTTCATTTTCTTGTTGACTTCCGCTTTCGTGGTGCCGGAAAAGCTCTTGCGTTTGCGCTCGCCGTGCTCGTCTTTGTACCAAACAACGCCGCACCAGCGACCGTCTGTGCGCTTAAATGCGCTGCCGTTTGTGAGTATTTCACGTTGTGACATGGCAGTTCACTCCCTTCTTTAGCTCAACAATATACCACAGGTTTTTGCAAATATCCAGACTTATTCTTTGTTGTACCAGCCCTTTGCGATATCGTCGAGCTTGATTTTACCGCGCGTTCTGCGGACATTATTGATGGCTTCACGGCGCATTTCGTCCAGTTCATCGTCGGTGAATTCATGCGTCTGCGCGATGTAACGCATCATCATTTCGAGCTGAACCGCGTATCGGAACAGTCCTTTGGAGATCGCCTTCGCGTTGTCCTCGGACACATTTTCAACCGCTTTTGCGAGCTTTTCACTCATCACATCGCCGCCTGATTTGATCGCTTCGTCGGCGATCAGGTTCTCCGCAGCCTTTTCAAAGAACTCATTCCGCGAGTGAAGTCCGTGTTTTATGATGAATACATCTACCGTTTTTACCGTTTGTTTATCAAGGTACAAACTTACCCTTTGTTTGTTTTCTGAATCCAATTTTTTACCTCCGTTATCTTCCAAAATATTTTACACCAACCTGGGTGTCACCCAAAAATCGCCTGTTTTTTCGATGGTTATGCGATTGTTGAAAATAACAGCGTTATTTTTTACACCAACCTCAAAAAAGGTTGAACCTAAGAATACTGCACAGGAAACCCTCAAAAACGGCTTGCGGTCGGCGTTGCCGGCCGCTGTGAACCGCAACGGCGCTCATAAAAGCGTCGCTGCTTTCTCCTGTTTGACACCCGATTTTGGTACCCAATTCAGGTTTGTGCAATACTAACAATCGTTTGCTGCTATTTTCTTCTGTCGTAATTGTAAAGCTGGCGCCTGTGAAAGGCATCTACAGCCTGCTTAATTGGCAGAATCCTGAACATCAGGTTTCCGTTTCGAAGTGACCCATCATGGTGCTCCACAATGGTATGCTTTGTTTCAATGAGCTCCTTCTCCTCCAGCAACCTCACATATTTCATAACCGTATTTTTGCTGCCCATCTTCAATGCTTTTCCGATCGTTTTGAACGCCGGATAGCAGGTGAAGGTTTTCCTATCCTCCATTCTCATCAGGAAAGCATAGAGAGCGATCTCTTCTGCGGTCAGATCCATATTGAAGATTTCATTCGGCAGCATGAAATAATTTCCTTGCTTTGGCTGTGACATGACGCCACCGCCTGTTCACTCACTCCCTCTTTACTTTGAAACGTTTTTGTTGATCCATTCGATAAATCTGTCTCTCGGAATCACGACTCGCGCGCCGATTTTCAGTGTCGGGAAACCTTTTTCCTTCGCCAACACATACGCGTTCGATTTTGAGATACCGAGAACCTCCGCAACGTCATGCACCGATAACATCAGCGGAAGCTCGTCATAGTTTTTGTACATTCATTTACCTCCGTATTTTTTGAAAAGAAAAGCCGAGGGCGTCAAGGCTTTCCCTGACTGCTCACGGCTTTTAAGCAACTGATTCGGTTGTCTGTTGATGCCCCCTCACTACCTTGATAATTCTTCGCTGTTTTCTTTTCACTAATATTTTAACATATACCAAAACAAAAGTCAAGGAAGGTCAGAGTCGGATTTTGTCGAAGGCTCTTGACAAATTTTCTGCTTGTTTATAGAATAGAATTGAGAGGTTAGTCAAGTATGTTATAATAATCACAAATCCTTTTCGGAAGGAGAATGAAAAATGCTTGGGGCTATTGTCGGAGATATTGTCGGTTCAATTTACGAATGGGATAATATCAAAACAAAAGAGTTTCCGCTGTTTCAGGAAAGCTGCCACTTTACAGATGACACTGTAATGACGATCGCTGTTGCGGAAGCTATTATGAATGGCGGCAAGAAAGACGATTTTATCAATGCGATGAAAAAATACGGCAGAATGTATCCCAATGCCGGATACGGCGGCAAATTTCGAAAGTGGCTTTTTTCTGATAGTCGCGAACCTTATAATAGTTATGGTAATGGTTCAGCTATGCGCGTTTCTCCTTGCGCATGGATAATAGATTGCGGCTTCACTGCCAGAACAGGCTTTATTTCCGATGCTGTGGAATTTGCAGAAACATCTGCTAAGGTAACGCATAATCATAAAGAAGGTGTTTCCGGTGCAATGGCGACTGCCGAAGCTATTTTTTTATGTCGATACTATTTCGGCGGATACTGTGGTGATTACGAAAAACCAATCAACGATAACCCAACAGAGTGCAAAAGGCGTATCAAAAAATATATTGAGCGAGAATATGGCTATGATTTATCTATGACATTAGACGAAATCCGTCCCTCTTATTGTTTTGATTCAACCTGTCAAGGGTCCGTACCGCAAGCTATTATAGCATTTCTGGAAAGCACAGACTTTGAGGATGCCATAAGAAATGCTGTTTCTATTGGCGGAGACAGCGACACCATTGCGGCAATCACAGGCAGCATAGCCGAAGGCGCCTACGGAATTCCCAATTGGATAAAGGAAAAAGCGATATCCTATTTGGATGAACCGTTAAAGTCTGTACTCATGCGTTGGAAGCGATTCGTGCATGAATTATAATCTTTTACAACACAGGAAAGAAAATGACCCGATGAGATCATTGTTATAGAAAACCAGCTATTCTTTGACTAAGCGCTGCAAAAAATGAGACGCGGTCAAAAATCGCCGACACCGCGCGAACGCACTCGGTCGTGTACTTACCCTACTTTTGTCAACAAATCGCACACAGGGCGACACGTGGCGAAACAGGGGTGAGATCATCTATACTTTTCCAAACGGTATAACCGCTCCTCGTCAGGACGGTCAATGCCGTTTTTGTATTCATAGCCAAGCTTTCTGTAAAACTCAACAGCCGTGATCGACGCGGGAACCTCGACGCGCTTTGCTCTGAGGAAAAATTCGTCCTGTTCAAGCGTTTCGATGATTTTTCTGCCGACGCCTTTGCCCTGACACGCGGGCAAAACAAAGATCGTGAACAAGCTGCTTTCCGTCTCGCTGCCCCAATAAGGTCCGATCGCGCCGCAGCCGATGATGTCGTCGCCTTCTTCGGCGACATAAAAATGCGTCCAGCTTGCACGTTCCAAAATGCCTGCAGGCTGCATTTGCTTTTCCAAAGCGTTGATATCCTCTGCGGAATAGTCCTTGCTGTTGGAGGTTTTCAGGGTGTGAATAATCATTGCCGAGACTTTTTCGGCGTTATCTTCATGAAATTTTCTGACGATCATATGTATCCCCTTCCTTTATGCCATTATTGGCAGTTTGTATCAAAAATCCATACTTTTCAATTCATTGATGATTTCGTCAATATCATCTGATACTTTATTGCTGTCGTCCGCAATATCATTAAACAGCCTGTCAAGATTTTCCTCGAAGTTTTTCGGAAGCACCTTGCAATTTTTCTTGCACAGCTCTGTCAGGCGTTTTTCTCCGGGGTGCGTTTGTCTGTTCACCGCAAACAGCACGTCAAAATAGGATTCAAGAAACGCCGCCGTTCTGTGAACGATACTCACACGGTCATTTCTTGCGCACGCTTTTTTGATCTGTAGAGAATACGCAGGCATAGCGGCATACAATAGATTTGTATTTCTTTCGATGATATTATCGCGCAACTGATCGGGATAAGGGATATCGAATCGCTCCTTTGCTTGTTTCAGTCTGCCGTTTTTGTCGTATATGATCTTACAGGTCCGAAGATTGTGCCACATACAGGTGGTATATCCGTTATGCGCCTGAAACCTTTCCGCAACGTTGGAAACGCCTTCACAAAACGAGTCAAGATCACGATACAAAATGTCTATATCAATATTGTTCTTCAAGACGCAGTTATCTTCGAGCTCCCAATATTGATTGCCGATTTCCATATATCCGCAGTATTTTGCAAGGATACCGCGTCTTGTTTCCTCGCTTATGGGTGAAGTGATGTACACATACACGTCATAATCCGATTTTTCATCATAGCATTCGCCGGCTCTTGAACCGCCCAGAGCGATCGTTTCCACCTGCTCCAAATCCGCAAACTCGCTGAATAGTTTATTAACCATATTATCTGCCTTTCGTTTTTATTTGTGTTTCAGTTTTAGCCCCATTACCCGAATATCGTCCAGCTCCTCCGCTGTCAGACAGCCTGATTGATACAAACGCAAATACTCCTTTGAAACATCGGAATCGAAGATCAGCACGTCGTCTGAGTTGACGGTGACGTCCACACCGCTGCGGTAAAGCTGCGCGATCGGGTGGTGCGCCATATTGGGAACACGCCCCAACAGCACGTTGCTCGACGGGGTGATGTTCAGCCGTATCTTGTTTTCTCTAAGGAAGCCCACAACACTTTCATCCCGAACGGCGGCTATGCCGTGCTGCACTTCGTTGAGGTGCAGTGCTTTGACGGCAGTAACAATATCCTGTGCCGTTCCCCATTCGCCTACATGAGCCTTTAAAACCAAGCCGTTTTCCGCGGCTTTTTCATATATCGGAATGAAGTTTTCGATCGGCTGCGCCAACTCGTCTCCGTATAGATCAATCGAATAAAACTCCTTATGTCCCCAAAAGTGTTTCAGGCAATCCTCCAAATAATCGATTGGACAATGACGAGATAAGCCGATTTGCAGACGCAGTTCTATCTCGGGCGCAATTTTTTCATTCGCCTCCCGAAAGGCATCAATCAATTCGCCGATAGCGTTGTTGAAGAACTCGCCAAGCCCCCAAACATCCTCACCGATCTCTAAAACCGTGACGCCGTCCGCTTTTGCCTGCGCAAACGCCGCTTCGATCAGAAGCCTTCTACCCTCCGGGCTGTTGAAGTGATCGCCGATATATTTACCGCTCCACGTATCCATCTCGCGCATGGATTTCAGCGGCTTGGTGATCGGATTGATTTGATGCCCCGATTGATTGAAAATATATTCCCTGCTGCCGCCGAGCACAAAATGGTTGTGCAGATCCGCTTTCGGATATTTTCTGATATCGTCTAAGCTTCCGCTTTTCAGAGCTTCTGTAAAGGTCATTTCACAAGCTCCTCCCGGAAATCAAACGTCTTAAGTTCCTCTACGGGGAAGGTGATCTTCACCAAGCCGACGGAGGTGTAGACACCCTCCAGCTTTTTGAATTCATGCAGAACCAAGTCGCTCGCCTCATAGAAAACGTTTTCTTCATCCTCCGAAGTCAGCGCGACCGTGCAATGCGGCACCCAGCAGTCGGGCTGCTTGTACCACTCCCACGCCGACGTTTCAAATTCCTGCATCAGCGCGTAAAGCTCGCTGTGCAGCTCATACAAGCTCCTTGTCATTATCGGTGACAGGAAGATCGTTTTTGTGTAGTTGAACATTCCGACGGCATCAAAGAGTGCAGGGAATGCCTTGCGGTCGTTTGCAAACTTTTGAAGCAGCTGCGCGCACCTGTCAACGTCAATATCATTGTAAACCGCCAATGTCACATGCGGTCTTGTTTTCCATTCCAGATACTTCGTGCTCAACCCCGCGTCGGCGATCTTTTGCGCCAAACGCATGATTTTTTCTTCGGTTTCTTTGTCAAAATACATCTCAATTGCGTATCTCATTTACACTAACACCTCGTTTTCAATAACTCGTTTGCTTTTACCGTCATGTTATTCCTTATTTCTGATTTGTCACGTTAGTAAAGGAAGAATGTTTTTCTCAATAAATGCAACGCGGTCAAAGACACGGGGCTTGAAGGTTCCCGTCACGCCGACTGAAATTTTGTTCTCAGGATTGACATATATCACGTTGCCTCCGTCACCTATAGCAGCGATTGTTTCCCTATCCTGAAATGGTCTGTACCACAGATATCCGTAGTGCATATTTCCGAAGCGTTCCCCGAGCGAAATACGCGGCGCAGTCATTTCATCAATCCAATTTGTTGAAATAATCCGATTGTTATCATATTCACCGCCGTTCAGAATCAAAACGCCTATTTTCGCCATATCCTCAGCGGAAATGCATAATCCCCAGCCTGCGGTAACAGTGTCTTTCGGGTCGGAATACCATTCGTTCTTTCTCGGCGCTTTGTTCATCAGGAAATCAAACTGATCATCTTTATCGCTTGCGCCGTGAACCGTGTGCTCGGAAATACCGAGCGGAGCAAAAAGATATTGATTTGCAAAGTCGATGCATTTCATTCCCGAAGCGTTTTGAATCACGCCCGATAGGATTTGTATACCGAGCGTAGCGTATTTGAACTCACCCGTGATCCCGTTTCTGCCGCCGAGCAAATCAAGCGCGGCTTTTGTCCAGTCGTCGGAGGTGCAGACCTTTGTCCAAGGCTCACTGCGGTATTTGTACGGCGCGGTCATGGTAAGCAAATGTCGGAGCGTGACCTTGTAAATCGTTTTCTCTCCACGCTTGACAGAGTAATCAGGAAAGAAATCTATCACCTTTTGATTCACGCTTCTGATATACCCTCTGTCAATCGCAATACCGATCAGCAAAGCCATGACGCTTTTTGTGACAGACATCACGTTCACCGCATCGGTCGTTTTATAACCGCGCCAACAGTCGTTAAACACAACAGAGCCATTCTTTATCGCATAAATCTGGCAGATGTTGCTTTCGTTTCCTGTGCTGTCGGCGATCATTTGATGTAATTCTGATTTTGTCATTTCATAATTCTTCCTTATATTATCTTAGTCGAGTAGACTTACACCTCGCAATGTAAACCCCTCACAGAACCGTACGTGCAGTTTTCCCGCATACGGCTCCCCATAATAAAATTCACATCT
>FMUA01000086.1 GCA_900100595.1 Ruminococcaceae bacterium P7 | reverse complement strand
CATTATACCAAATCTGAAGTCCCTTTTCCATACCTTGCGGGCTTCATCTTTTAGGTGAAAGCCCATTTTTCATTTTTATCAGTGGTTTTCCGGTGTTGAGGCGATTACCAGGCACTGGCGTGAATAATTCAGGTTTAGTATACAATGTTGAAATTATTAAAATCATTGTAATTACAGGAAAAACAGGCTCGGTGCAACAGAAAATGCATCGAGCCTGTTAATATCATAAATTGTTATAGTGATGTGATAATCTTACCGCTTTGTTTTGCGTTCATATAGAAGTCCTTAAAGTCGCTTCTTGCGCCTGAACTGAAAATAATCTTGTGAGGATAAACCAACCCGTCGGAAATAATACAGTTGCCGAACGGAATTAAAGTTGCTTTCAAAAAAATCGGTGGACTAAAATCTGCGAGCATTTCACTCCACGGTTCGGTTAAGCCTTTTACCAGATAGACCTTCATTATTTCGGTATCTTCGGTATCAATAAAAACGGAACCTTTTGCAAGATGGCGTTCCAATATAAAGCGTCCCGTAATTGGTTCCCGCCAGCTTTCTAATAGGCGACGTTCACATTCATCTAAGCCGAATTGTTCTTCTGTAGCTTCTATGTATTCATCAATGGTTTCGAGATTTGCCCAAAGAATGTCTGCGACTTCTTTAAGATCTTGCGTATCGGGATTTCCCAAACGCAAATCTTCGCTGAGGTATTCGTTTATTTCATATTTTTGATTTGTGAAATCCAGCAGAGGAATAAAAAGACGAAAAAAGGTCTTGCGTTCTTCCAGTGACAGTGTGGCTTTATTTGTATTGCTCATAGAATCTTCCTTTCAGGTTTGTTTTTCATTTTTTCAGACAGATATTTTTTCAGCAGAAAAGTCAGGAAATATCAATTGCTTGAGATGATTGATTTAATGTATTCATCATATACAGCGGCACATTTACCAACCCGTCATCATCTTCCCGGTAATTTGCCATTGAAGCTCTGATACTGAGCGCAGGTTTGTATTTGTCCCGATAG
>FMUA01000002.1 GCA_900100595.1 Ruminococcaceae bacterium P7 | reverse complement strand
GGCTGCGTTTTCTTCTGCTCATAATTTAAAACCTCCAATATGGTGCTTCTATTCTACACCATATCGGAGGTTTACACAATATTTGGGATGGTCTCCAGGCAACCTCATATAAGGCTGCCTGCGATTGCCATAATAGTAACTGCGATAAATCAGAATTTATATATTTCTCAGTTTCTTTACATTGTGGTTCATTAAATGTCTTCCAAGATGCCTATATGCAAATGCTTTAGTTGCCGACATTTCCTGATGATGTTCTTTTAGTAATTCATCAGGAGAATCATACACTCCGAAATCTTGATTGATCCCCTCACTTTGTATATAGGTATTATTTCTGTCAAAATCAATTACCGGATGTTGAAAATCTTTTACTGCAACACCATATCCACAGAATTGTCCTGAACATTCTGCATTCTGTTTTTGTAGTTTAGAGAGATATTCTTTATCAAGGATAAATGCCTCCAATTCATACCATTTATTCTCAAAATACACCTCAACCCAGCTATGAAATACATTTTGCGGTGCTTTTTTATAAACAAATCCCGTCATTGCACCTTTTTGTAATTCTTTATCTATGGTAAATCCATGAACACGGCATGGTATTCCGCAAGAACGAAGCAACGCCATAAAAAGTGTTCCCTTCGTATTGCATTGTCCATACCCGTCTTTTAATACTTTTGAAGCAGGAATATTGTCATCAATATTATATCCAAACAAGATTTCATCCCTTACATAATTGTAGATAGATTTAAGACAATCAAACTCATTCAAATCTGTCCATTTTCTTTCCTTTATGAGTTCTTGAATGTTAGGGCTTGAAAAATCTAACATTTTTGTTTCTCTCAAATACTGTTTCAATATGTTCACCTTCAAATCCCGATTTATTTTTCTATCATTATATCATTTCTGCCTGATTTTGTCTATCCGTCAAATAAAAAAGACCTTGATGAAAACGAATCCATCAAGGTCAAATTCATTAAAATATGCGATTGTTTATCTTACCTATATTATATGAGAAACAGGAGAAAATCGAAGTTTGCGATTCGTTCTTGGGCATAAAAAATCAGGCAACCTCACATAAGGCTGCCTGCTATAGTATAGATTAATGCTGTAAATCAGAATTTATCGACAGCCTAAGGGAAGATACTTCCGTTTCCAATGAGCACTCTGATAATTCCAATTGCAAACAGATGCGCCGGATAATAGAGATAGAAAAACCATTTCATGCCTTTCCATTTTCCCCTCTCACCGTTATACTGCTTCAAAATCGGTAATGATAACAGCGTACACATCTGAAGGATTCCATACGCTTTGTCCATAAAGATAAAATATACGACTGCATAAATTGTTGTCCATATGAGCATAGTAAGCGATTGTTTCTTGAAATCGCCGCGATTCATGTATAAGTATACCGGACACATAGCCGCCACAGTTGACCAATCCGATGGGAAGGTAATAAAGCAGATAATCAGGATCAAAACAATTTTACCCCACTGCGGCAACTGATCCGTTGTAAATATGACCATCAAAACTACCGACCAGGCAAGCGACCACATCACACTGGTCATATTGAAAAACCCGTTGGGAATAAATGGTATTCCTCCTGCAAAGTTATAGGCAAAATGCGATATTACAGCGAAAACGAACAGTCGGGCAATATACTTTTTTACGTTTCGAGTGTAATGAAATCCCTCAGCAATAAAGAACCACATAATAGGTGCTGTCAATCTTCCTATCGCGTGAAGAAGCATGACCCACCATATCTTTTGGCATCCAGGAAACAATAACCATGTTACATGGTCGATTGTCATCGCAATAATAGCAATCAGTTTTACTTCATTGGAGTTTAGTCCTATTTTCTTAATTGTATCCATTCCGGTTCTCCTACAAATACCGATTTTTCTTTTGATTATTATATCATTTTCATTCAATGATTTCCTCCAGAACCTGAACGGCAAGCGCTACCATATCTCTACAGGTCGTGGTGAATAATTCGTGCTTTATTGCGTATTCAACGCCTTCCTGCGTGGTAATATCACAGCCGAGTATCTCATTGCAGATATATGTTCCGTTAAGTTCCTTAAAGCGATCCAGAAAACGGTTAGTCATCTGATTGGTTTTGTTTCGACTGTCGAGATCGTCTTTATCGGCTTGACCGTACATCATTCCGAGCACCATTAACGCTCCCGAACAAGCTCCGCACACCTCGCCTTTTCTCATTCCTGCGTTAAAGCAGGCGGCGATTTTCAACGCTTGTTCTTCCGTTAATCCGAGCTCGTCGGCATATGCGGCAAGAACAGACTGTGAGCAATGAAATTTATCTTTGAAATAGGATAACGCTTTTTCTTCGTGTGTCATTTAAATCCTCTCCTTAGTATAGATTAATGCTGTAAATCAGAATTTTGAACAGGAAAAGTATACATTATTTCTCGAAGATCTTTTCCACCAATATTATCAGTCATGTATTCATTAGAACACCAAAAACCATTTTTTTCATAGAACCTTCTTGCACTCCAATTATCCTCTAAAACCCACAGCAAAAGTTTCGTAAATCCAAGCAAGTTTAATTCTTCTATACATTTTCTCAAAAGATGATTACCATAGCCTTTACCTATATAATCAGGCAGAAAATAGATTGAAACGATCTCTCCATATTCGCTGAACTTTTCCCATCTGGATTTGCAGAAACTTGCAGTTCCGATTATCATTTCATTTTCTATTAAAACAAGTGTATTAAGTCCTGTTTTGGTAACGGTGTTTGCCCAGCGACCTTTGGGTATGCAGTTGAGATAATCTTGCGGAATAATGTCTCTATATGCGTATTTCCAACTGCATTCATATATATTGCTTATTTCAAGGAGATCATCCTTTTGTTGTAAATATCGTATTATCATTTTCAGCCTACTTTCAAAATTCCGATTTATCTTTCTATCATTATATCATTTCAGCCTGAATTTGTCTATCCGTCAAACAAAAAAGACCTTGATGAAAACGAATCCATCAAGGTCAAATTCATTAAAATATGCGATTGTTTATCTTACCTATATTATATGAGAAACAGGAGAAAATCGTAGTTTGCGATTCGTTCTTGGGCATAAAAAATCAGGCAACCTCACATAAGGCTGCCTGCGATTGCCATAATAGTAAATGCAATAAATCAGAATTTGTTCATTTAACTTCCGATTTACTCTTCCTCAGGATATTTCAATCCCCATTCATTTCTAAGCCTTGTCATAATATCCATTACATCAATCGAATACTGTAGTTTCATAACAGAAGCATCTCCGCTATTAATTGCTGTTTCCATATCTGTAAGCTCATAGTACAAAGCATCTGCCGTATTCCCTGCTGATATTTCCCTTTTTTCGCCGGTTAAGGCTTCTGTAATAATCGCTTTATCAGCACGTGGAAACTCCATTATCTCTATATAGCCCTTTTCACAACTTATCATTGCTCGTTTAGGTTGCTTTGAGTGCATGGTAAGAGCTACAGTTGCCATCTGATTCTTATCATTTTGTAATAGAATAGTCGCCTGCTCATCAACTCCGGTCGGTGCACTCTTCCACTGGCTCATCAGATTTTCGGGTTTTTCTTCCATGAAGCTACGGACAATGCTTAGGGCATATACTCCAATATCAAGCATTGCTCCACCTGCCAATTTTCGATTAAAAAACCTGTTCTTCATATCATAATCTTTGAAGCTTCCAAAGTTCACCGTTATCATCTGAACTTTTCCAAGCTCTCCATTTTCTATGATCTTCCACAGTTCCTTGTATATCGGCATGTGCCAGATTGTCATTGCTTCTGCAAGTATAAGGCCTCTTTCATTTGCCAGGCTGATCATTTCGCATAGTTCTGAAGAATTCAAAGTGATAGATTTTTCAACCAGGATGTGTTTACCATTTTCCAAAGCTTTCTTCATAAAACCATAATGGGTATTATGAGGAGTCGTTATGTAGATAATATCCACATCTTCATCGGCAAACATTTCATCGATTGACGGATAGACTTTTTCGATACCATACTTTTCTGCAAAAGCAACCGCTTTATCATAGGTTCGATTTCCTACTGCATAAAGAGATTTACCCATTTTCTGAAGACCTGCAGCCATTTCATTTGCAATTACACCTGTTCCCAGTACAGCCCATTTTATCTCTTTGCTCATTTTTTCTCGAATCTCCTTCCCTGTAGTTCATCTGTCTTATAATCAGTTATTCTGTAATATAGGTACTCTACAAATTCCGATTTATCTTTTGATTATTATATCATTTTTATTCAATGATTTCCTCAAGAACCCGAACGGCAAGCGCTACCATATCTCTGCAGGTCGTGGTGAATAATTCGTGCTTTACAGCGTATTCTACTCCCTCCTGCGTGGTAATATCACAGCCGAGTATCTCATTGCAGATATATGTTCCGTTTAGTTCCTTAAAGCGATCCAGAAAACGGTTAGTCATCTGATTGGTTTTGTTTCGACTGTCGAGATCGTCCTTATCGGCTTGACCGTACATCATTCCGAGCACCATCAACGCTCCCGAACAAGCTCCGCACACCTCGCCTTTTCTCATTCCTGCGTTAAAGCAGGCGGCGATTTTCAACGCTTGTTCTTCCGTTAATCCGAGCTCGTCGGCATATGCGGCAAGAACAGACTGTGAGCAATGAAATTTATCTTTGAAATAGGATAACGCTTTTTCTTCGTGTGTCATTTAAATCCTCTCCTTAGTATAGATTAATGCTGTAAATCAGAATTTGTGTTATCGCTTTTCCCGACTGGTAATTTCCTTTTTGTGCATCAGGTGAATACCGATGTGCCCGATTCCTAAAATGATACCGGCTGCAAAAAGAAAAGGATTTTTCCCATAAACCGCAATAAATAAGACTGATAAAACAGGCAGGGTTGCGCCTGCCACAGGGATACCTAAATAACTGCTGTAAAAATCTTTCATCGTTTTTTCACTTCTGAAATAGCGAATCCAGTATAGTTCATAAAGAATCATGCAACCAAACGAAGCAAAAAGCCAAAGAAGCCAAATTGAGAGTCCTTGCGGGTTAAAGTCGCTGAAAATCAAAATAAGACATGAAACAGCTACTTCTCCTATTCGTTCTAAAATCAATAACACCTTGTTTTCACACTTTGCATATTCGTCATAGTCCTTAGGCTTGTTTTTTGTCCAGAAGAAATTAGGTATAAACAGCATTAAAAGAAAAATCAAACCAATATAAGAAAAGCCAAAATGCATAACCTTCACCTCAACAAATTCCGATTTATCTTTCTATCATTATATCATTTCAGCCTGAATTTGTCTATCCGTCAAACAAAAAAGAGATTGTGGGTCCATTAAAATATGCGATTGTTTATCTTACCTATATTATATGAGAAACAGGAGAAAATCGAAGTTTGCAATTCGTTCTTGGGCATAAAAAATCAGGCAACCTCACATAAGGCTGCCTGCTATAGTATAGATTAATGCTGTAAATCAGACTTTATCTGCCCTGAACAATTTGTCGTATGGCATTTGCATATTGAGCTGCGTGATTCATTGAATACTCTCCGTGTTTAAGACCGTCTAAACAGTTCATTCTACAAGAGGGGTGCATTTTACAAATGACTTCTGCCGAACGCAGTATTTCTCTTGTTTCTTTTGCTCCAACATAAACGTGAATTTCAGCAGACGATTCTCTGAAAGCATCTTTCAGAGAGTAGGACGTATTTGCTTTTAGAAAAGCAATCATATCCTGCTTTTTTATCCGGCAAGTGTCCCTGTAATAGTCCTCAAAGAGTTCCGGCTTAATGTGCAGAGATTGAAACTGAAGCTTTGCAAAGCTTCTTTTCTTGATTAGCCAATAACTGCTGCCGAATGTCGGGGAAACCAACGCATTTGTCAGTTTTGACGGAATGACAGATGCACTCTCAACCAAAGCATAGGAGCAAATATCTTTGCGTTGTGACAGCATTTCAAGCAGAATCTGTCCGCCCAAAGAAAGACCTCCTATCAGTAATACAGAGCCATCTAATTGTTCATCAATGAATTCAATGATCTCGGACGCATTTTCTTCAATCGTAGTAAAAGGGTGATCACTCCCGGCGTGTCCGTCCAGAATCGGAAGGATGACATGATACTCCCCCTGTAGAAGCAATGCCACTTCCCGATAATTCCACCATGATAATCCACCTCCGTGGAGCAGAATGACCGCGTCTTTATGTTTCAGCCCATATTCCTGAAATTTCATGGTTCTCGCACCTCGGTTTATTCCGATTTATCTTGCTATAATTATATCATTTCAGCCTGATTTTGTCTATCCGTCAAACAAAAAAAGACCTTGATGAAAACGAATCCATCAAGGTCAAATTCATTCAAATATGCGATTGATTCAGCTCTGCACAACTTTCTGCATCGTTTGGCGTAAGTTTGGCGTAAATGGCGTAAATCCGAGACATCGCAACTCTCGAAACCCGCATAAACACTGGGTTTTTTGGGTGTTACTTATCTAAGGATTTCATTGTGGGAAACAGAAGCACGTCCCTGATGGCAGGGCTGTCGGTAAGCAGCATAACCATTCTGTCAATGCCGAAGCCGATGCCGCCCGTGGGCGCCATACCGATCTCCAGTGCGTTGAGGAAGTCCTCGTCGGTGGTGTTGGCTTCCTCGTCGCCCTGCGCGAGCAGCGCCTCCTGCGCCTTGAAACGCTCGCGCTGGTCAATGGGGTCGTTGAGCTCGGAGTAGGCGTTCGCCATCTCCCAGCCGTTCATGAAGAATTCAAAACGCTCCACGTAATCGGGATTGTCGGGCTTCTTCTTGGTCAGGGGAGAAATCTCGATCGGGTGATCCATGACGAAGGTCGGCTGAATCAGATGCTCCTCCGCGTATTCCTCGAAGAACAGACTCAGAATATCGCCCTTCTTGTGTCTGTCCTCAAACTCGACGTGGTGTTCCTTAGCGATTGCCTTTGCTTCCTCGTCGGTTTTGATCTCATTAAAGTCCACGCCCGCGTACTTCTTGACCGCGTCCACCATGGTGATGCGCTCAAACGGCTTGCCGAGATCCATCTCCACGCCGTTGTAGGTGATCACGGTGGTGCCGAGGACGTCCTGTGCCACGTGACGGTAGAGGTTCTCGGTGAGGTCCATCATGCCGTTGTAGTCGGTGTATGCCTGATACAGCTCCATGAGCGTGAATTCGGGGTTGTGACGGGTGTCAACACCCTCGTTGCGGAAAACTCTGCCGATTTCGTACACTCTCTCCAGACCGCCGACAATCAGTCTCTTGAGGTAAAGCTCAAGGGAGATGCGCAGCTTGAAGTCCTCGTCGAGCGCGTTGAAATGGGTGACAAAGGGTCTTGCGGCAGCGCCGCCCGCGTTGGCGACGAGCATGGGAGTTTCTACCTCGATAAAATCCTGCGCGTCGAGGAAACGGCGGATGCTGGCGATGATCTTGGAGCGCTTGACGAAGGTGTCGCGCACCTCGGGGTTCATGATCAGGTCAACATAGCGCTGACGGTAGCGGAGGTCGGTATTGGTGAGACCGTGGTACTTCTCGGGAAGGGGCTTGAGCGACTTGGAGAGAAGCTTGACCGCTGTGGCGTGGATGGAAATCTCACCCATCTGAGTGCGGAACACAAAGCCCTTGACCTCCACAATATCGCCGATATCCCACTTTTTCAGGAAGCCGTATTCCACCTCGCCGAGGTCGTCGAACTTGGCGAAAATCTGAATTTTGCCCGTCTTGTCGTGCAGATCGAGGAAGGACACCTTGCCCTTGCCGCGCTTTGACATGATTCTGCCCGCGACACAGACGTCCTTGTTCTCGTATTCCTCAAAGTTCTCCTTGACGGTGGCGGTGTAGACGTCGCGGTCGCTGGTGGTGATAACGAAGGGATCTCTGCCCGCGTCGCGGAGCGCCTGCAGCTTGTCGTATCTGGCCTGAATGACGTCGCTTGTATTTGCCTGCTGTGGCTTGTTACCCATAATTTCTACTTCCTTACTATAGCTTATTTTGAAATTTCAAGAATCTTGATCGCGAGCATACCGCCGGGAGTCTCGACCTCCACGACGTCGCCGACGCTCTTGTCCATCAGCGCGGCTCCGATGGGGCTTTCGTCGGAGATTTTGCCCTCTCTGGGGTTGGCTTCATTGGAGCCGGAGCCGACGATGGTGTAGGTTTTCTCTCTGCCCGACTCGAGCATCTCAATCTTGACAACAGAGGTCAGGTGAACGCGCTCGTTGCTGATTTCGGACTCGTCGATGATAACGGCGGTTTTGAGAATCGATTCGATCTGGTTGATTCTCGCTTCCATGATCGCCTGTTCGTTTTTGGCGTCGTCATATTCACTGTTCTCGGAAAGGTCGCCGTAGGAGCGCGCAACCTTGATTTTTTCCGCGATTTCTTTACGTTTTACGTTTTGTAAGAATTCAAGCTCATCCTCAAGTTTTTTGTGACCCTCGGCAGTAAGCATGGTAGGTTTTGTTGCCATATTGATACTTCCTTTCAAAATGAGAATTGATTTGGTTACATACTCACTTATTATATGCTTTTTTCGCCTGAATGTCAAGCAGATTACTGAGCGATTTGACGGTCTGCGCGCCTGTTTTTCCGTTGCAGGTCAGCGGGACGATCGAGCCGAGGGCATATTGCTCGCCGAGGGTATAGAGCGCCGAGCAGAAGTATTCCTCACTCAGCTCGGCGGGCTTGAGGGAAGCGAAGCCGTTGGGCATGCGGAAGCTGTAGGAGTAGTAGATTTCTCCGTCGACAGAGGGCTTCGGCTCTCCCGATGTGAGGACGATCGCAGAGGAGCGCAGGGGAAGCGGCTCGTGGATGCGGCTCGGCGCAATCACAAAGTCGCATTGCGCCAGATCCTCGATGCGGGTCGTCAGGCTGACCGCCGCGCCGAGCTCGTTCAATGCGCGTTCCCGGGCGAGTCGGTAGGGCGTGTGATTCTTTGTGATGATAACGGGATTGACGCAGAATTCGAGGGCGTGGAGCAGAAAATCCGCCGCAATGGCGGTCGGGTCATAGATGCCCAGACGCAGCTCCGTGGAATGCTGACAGTTTCGCAGCGTTTCCAGCGCCATGTTGACGCAGAGCCGCGCCGAAAAGGAGGAGGATTCAAAGCGCCTGTAGCCGCTTGAATGCGGAAAGACGAGCTTTTCGGAGCAGAGCAGGCGGTCACGCTGCGTTCCGACGACGCCGTCGGTTTTGTCGAGACGCACCTCGCCGCTGTAGCTCGTGTATGTAATGTGCCGCAGGCTGACGCCCCGTGCGCGCAGGATCTGAGTCTCCACCTTGTCGCGGTGCAGTTTGTTGGTGAGTTTTTTGAAGCCCTCCGCCTTGGGGGGCAGCTTGACGCTGAATGCCGTTAACATAAAAAACCTCCGCATATCATTTTTTCAATACTACATGATATGCGGAGATTGATAGAATTATTAATCCGTCAGCTGTGCGCGAACTGGGAATTGTAGAGCGTGTGATAGAAGCCGCCCTGCTTCAAAAGCGTCTCGTGGCTGCCCTGCTCGATGATATTGCCGTCCTTGAGCACAAGTATCACGTCACTTTCCTTGATAGTCGAGAGACGGTGTGCGACGACGAAGCTCGTCCTGCCCTTCATCATCTTGGCGAACGCCTTCTGGACGCGGATCTCGGTCAGCGTATCGATCGAGGAGGTCGCTTCGTCGAGAATCAGCACCGAGGGATTCGTGAGCATCGCGCGGGCGATACACAAAAGCTGCTTTTGTCCCTGACTGAGGTTGCCGCCGCCCTCGCTGATTTCGGTGTCATAGCCCTGCGGCATCTTGCGGATAAAGCTGTGCGCGTGAGCGGATTTCGCGGCGGCAATGACCTCCTCATCGGTGGCGTTCTCGTTGCCGTAGCGGAGGTTTTCCATGATGGTGCCGTTAAACAGCCAGCTATCCTGCAAGACCATTCCGTAGCACCGCCGCAGCGCGTCGCGGCTCATGTCGCGGATATCGACGCCGTCGAGCAGGATGCTGCCCTCGTTGACCTCATAGAAGCGCATGAGCAGATTGATCAGCGTCGTTTTGCCGCAGCCCGTGGGACCGACGATCGCGACGTGACAGCCGCTCGGAACGCTGAGCGAGAAGTGCCGGATCAGCGGCTTTTCGGGCACATAGGAGAAGCTGACGTCCCTGATTTCCACATTGCCGCAGACGTTTTCGGTGTCGGTGATTTTGTTGTTGCCGGGGCTTTCGTCCTCGGCTTCGAGTACGGCAAAGACGCGCTCGGCAGCGGCAAGTCCCGTCTGCAGCTGTGTCAGCACGCCCGTGACCTCATTGAAGGGCTTGGTGTACTGGTTGGCGTAGGTGAGGAAGCAGGAGAGACCGCCGATGCTGAGACCTCCCGAAATGACCGTCAGCGCGCCGATGATTGCGACGGCGGCGTAGACGAGCGCGTTGACGAAGCGTGTGCTGGGGTTCGCGAGAGCGCCCGCGAACTGCGCCTTGAAGCCAACGTCGTAAAGCTGTTGGTTGAGCTTTTCAAAGTCCTCGCAGGCGCGTTCCTCATAGGAGAACGCCTTGACGATCCGCTGGTTGCCGACGTGCTCCTCGACATAGGAGGAGATGTCTCCCTGCAAGAGCTGTTGTTCGGTGAAGCGCTTGTGAGTCAGCTTGCCGATGAACGCCGCGAGGAAGAGCGACAGCGGGGTGAGCACGAACACGACGATCGCGATGCGCCAGTCGATCGCGAGCATGAAAATCAGCGTGCCGATGATGGTGACGACGCCGGAGAACAGCTGCAGACAAATCTGCGTCAGACCGTCGCCGACCGCGTCGACGTCGTTGATGACGCGGCTGATCAGGTCGCCGTGCGGGTGGGTGTCGATATAGGAAAGCGGTACGGTGTTGAGCTTGCGGAACACGTCGCGTCGCAGGTCGCGCACGACGCGGAAGCTGATGACGTTGACGAGATAATTCATCAGCCATTGACAGGAGGAAACGCCGACGATCGCGGCGGCGATATACAGAATGATACGGACGACCGCCTCAAAGTAGACCTCGCCCTTTGCGACGATGTTGTCGATCGCCTGTCCGACGAGGACGGGAATCAGCAGGGTGAGGGAGATGCTGACGACCGCGCTGAGCAGCGCGAGAATCAGCAAGCCGCGGTGCGGCGTCAGGCGATGGATCAGTTTGGTTACGGAAGGATTTTTCATTTCTTCACCTCCGCGTCGCTGAGCTGGGATAGACAGATGTCGCGGTATGTCTCACAGGTATCGAATAATTCCTCGTGCCGTCCGGCGCCCGCGAGTCTGCCGTCGCTGAGAACGAGAATCAAGTCCGCGTTTTTGATGGTGGAGCAGCGCTGGGTGACGATCAGCACCGTCATGCCGTGGGTGTTTTCACGGAGCGCCTGACGCAGCGCCGCGTCGGTCGCGAAATCCAGCGCGGAAAAGCTGTCGTCGAGTATCAGAATTTCGGGATTGCCGACCACCGCGCGTGCGATGCAGAGACGCTGCCGCTGACCGCCGCTGAAATTCCTGCCGCCCTGTTCGACGCGGCTGTCCAGCCCCTTAGGAAGCTTGGAGACGAATTCATATGCCTGAGCGGTCTGCAGACCTTTGATGATCTCCTCATCGGTCGCGTCGGGTTTGAGCCAGCGCATGTTTTCACGGATGGTGCCGCTGAACAGCACGCTCTGCTGCGGCACGATGCCGAACCGCTGCCTTAATTGATGAAATGGATAGTCGCGCACATCGACGCCGTTGATCAGCACCACGCCGCGCGTAACGTCGTAAAAACGCGGAATCAGGTTGATCAGCGTTGATTTGCCCGAGCCGGTTCCGCCGATGATGCCGACGGTCTGACCTTTTTCGACCGTGAAGCTGATGTCGCTCAGCTCCTCGTCGCCGTTGTTCGTATAGTTGAAGCTGACATTTTTGAATTCGATCTGAGAAGCGCCGTTATTTTCTTTAACGGAAATATTATCCGCTTTTTCCGCGACGCTCGGCTGCGTCTCAAAGACCTCGTTGATACGCTTGGCGCACGCGCTTCCCTTTGTCATAAGAATCACGAGGTTGGCGACGACGATCATCGCCAACAGAATCTGCGTCATGTAGCTGACCAGCGCGACGATATCGCCCGTTTTCATGTTGCCGAGATTGACGTTGACCGCGCCGAACCAGATGATCGCGATGATCGCGATATTCGTCACCGCGTAGGTGACGGGGCTGAGCAGCGCCGAAAGCCTGCTCACGCGGATAGAGGTGCGCGTCAAGTCCTCGGTCGCGGCGTCGATGCGTTCCTTTTCGCTCTGCTGTTTGGAGAACGCGCGGATGACGCGGTTGCCCGAGAGGTTCTCGCGTGAGAGCAAGCCGATTTTGTCGAGCTTCCTCTGCACCGCCGTGTAGATGGGGACGCTGCGGCTCATGACGAACCAGAGCGTCAGACCGATCAGCAGAGCTGCCGCGAAGAAAATCACCGTCATCGGCAGATTAATGGACATCGCCATCACCAGCGAGCCGACGACGATGAACGGCGCGCGCGTCAGAAGGCGGATGCACATCGCGATATTCAGCTGTACCTGATTGGTGTCGTTCGTGATGCGCGTGATCAGCGACGGCGTGCCGAGCCTGTCCAGCTCTGCATAGGACAGCGCGTTGATGTGCGAAAACAGTGCGCTGCGTATTTTGGTGCCCGCGCCCTGAGAGGCTTTCGATGCGAAGTACTGACAGAACAGCGCGCTGCCCAGCCCCATTGCGGCAAGCAGCACCATCAGTCCGCCCATGCGCAGGACATAGCCCGCGTCATGCAGCTCGTTGATGCCGACGTCGATGATGTTCGCCATGACGAGCGGCACCAGCAGCTCGAGAATCGCCTCAAAAAGCTTGCACAGCGGCCCGATAATAACCTCTTTTTTGTAGTCGGTTAAAAATCTTCGCAGTTTCCACATAGTCAGGTTCCTTTGCGTATTAATCTGCTTTTATTATACATCCTGACGGCGAAATAAGCAACAAAAAAAGCAGACAGCGCGCTGTCTGCTTCGATTGCATTTATCAGATGATGATGGACTTTCCGAGCATTTCTGCGGGCTGCGGTAAATCCATGATTTTGAGCATGGTGGGTGCGATATCGGCAAGCACGCCGCCCTCACGGAGCTTGCAGTCGTAGCCGATGACGCAGAACGGAACGGGATTCGTGGTATGAGCTGTAAAGGGCTCGCCGTTCTCGTCGATCATCTTGTCGGCATTGCCGTGGTCGGCGGTGATCAGCGCCGCGCCGCCCATCTCGAGAATCGCGTCGACGACCTTGCCTACGCAGGTGTCGACCGCCTCAACCGCCTTGACCGCCGCGTCGAACACGCCTGTGTGACCGACCATATCGCAGTTCGCGAAGTTGAGGATGATCATGTCATAGGTGCCGCTCTTGATGGCGGGAACCAGCTTGTCGGTGACCTCATAGGCGCTCATTTCAGGCTGGAGGTCGTAGGTTGCGACTGCGGGAGACTTGACGAGGATCCTGTCCTCACCCTCATAGACCTTCTCGACGCCGCCGTTGAAGAAGAACGTAACATGCGCGTACTTCTCGGTTTCCGCGATGCGCAGCTGCTTCATGCCGAGGTTGGAGATGTACTCGCCCATGGTGTTGACGAGCGTCTGCGGCTTGAACGCGATTTCGACGTTGGGCATCGTCGCGTCATACTGCGTCATGCAGACGTAGTTCAGCGGGAAGAAGCCGTTCCTTCTCTCGAAGCCCTTGAAGTCGGGGTCGACAAAGGTTCTGGTGATCTCACGCGCTCTGTCGGGACGGAAGTTGTAGAAAATCACGCTGTCGTTCGCCTTGACAGCCTCGCCGCCCTCGATCACGCAGGGAACGACGAACTCGTCGGTAACGCCGTTGGCATAGGAATCCTTGACTGCGCAGACGGGGCACTTCGCTTCGACGCCCTCGCGGTATACCATTGCCGCATATGCCTTTTCCACGCGCTCCCAGCGGTTATCTCTGTCCATGGCGTAGTATCTGCCCATGACGGTGGCGATTTTGCCGAGACCGATTTTATCCAGCTCCTTGACGCAGTCGTCGATGTAGTCCGCCGCACTGGAGGGAGGAACGTCTCTGCCGTCGAGGAAGGCGTGGATGAATACCTTTTTGAGTCCCTTTTTCTTTGCCAGCTCCACGATGCCGTAGAGGTGGGTGATGTGGCTGTGGACGCCGCCGGGTGAGAGAAGTCCCATCAGGTGCAGGGCGCTGTCATTTGCGAGCGCCTTGTCCATCGCCGCGACGATCGCCTCGTTGTCCTTGAGCTTGTCGTCGTCGATGGTCTTGGTGATTCTGGTCAGCTCCTGATAGACGATTCTGCCTGCGCCGATGTTGGTGTGACCGACCTCGCTGTTGCCCATCTGACCGTCGGGGAGACCGACGTCCATGCCCGACGCGCCGATTTGGGTCAGCGGGTTTTCCTTGAAGAGTCTGTCGAGATTCGGCGTGTTCGCCGCGAGAATGGCGTTCGCCTTTTCCTCGCCCTTTTTGCCGACGCCGAAGCCGTCAAGAATCATCAGTATCAAAGGTTTTTTCATGGTGAAAAACCCCTTTCCTTATCAAATTATTTGCTTGCTGCCTTTACGATTGCAGCGAATTTCTCCGCTACGAGGGAAGCGCCGCCGATCAGACCGCCGTCTACATTGGTCTTGGAGAGAAGCTCGTCCGCGTTGCCGTCGTTCATGGAGCCGCCGTACTGGATGGTGACAGCGTCCGCAGCGTCCTGATTGTAGAGCTTCGCGAGCTGCGCTCTGATGAACGCGCAGACCTCTTCTGCCTGATCGGAGGTAGCGGTCTTGCCGGTGCCGATCGCCCATACGGGTTCATAGGCGATCACGACGTTCTTGAGTTCTTCCTCGGTGACGTCCCAGAGGTCGAGCTTGATCTGTCTCGCGATGACTTCTTCCGTGATGTCGCACTCGCGCTCCCAGAGAAGCTCGCCGACGCATACGATGGGCTTCAAGCCTGCCGCGAGAGCCGCCTTGGTTCTCTTGTTGACGGTTTCGTCCGTCTCGCCGAAGTACTGTCTGCGCTCGGAGTGACCGAGAACGACGTACTCAACGCCGATTTCCTTGAGCATGCCGGTGGAGATTTCGCCGGTGAAAGCGCCGTTTGCCGCCCAGTGGCAGTTCTCCGCGCCGATTTTGACGTTGGTGCCCGCGGTAGCTTCGATCGCTGTGGCAAGGTCAACATAGGGAACGCACGCGATGACCTCGCAGTCCGCGTCCTTTACGAGGGGAGTGATCTGCTCCAGAAGCGCCTTTGCTTCCTTGGGAGTCTTGTTCATTTTCCAGTTGCCCGCGATAATGGCTTTTCTCTTTGCTTTATCCATGATGATTCAATCCTTTCTTATAAATTGGGGCGGATATAAAAATCCGCCCTTTTTTCTATTGTGCTATGATTGTGACGTACCAAATCAGATGTCGTAACGCTTCGGGCTACAATCTATCCGAAAAAAGGAAGGTGTCCGTCACGGAGAGAGTGCCGCTTGGCACTTATTTGTCAGCGATAACCGCGATGCCCGGGAGTGTCTTGCCTTCGAGGTACTCGAGGGAAGCGCCGCCGCCTGTGGAGATGTGGCTCATCTTGTCAGCAAAGCCGAGCTGGATAACAGCCGCAGCGGAGTCGCCGCCGCCGATGATGGTGGTAGCGTCGGTCTCAGCGAGAGCCTTTGCAACCGCGATGGTGCCTGCCGCGAGGGTGGGGTTCTCGAATACGCCCATAGGTCCGTTCCAGACAACGGTCTTGGCGGACTTCACCGCGTCAGCAAAGAGCTCCTGTGTCTTGGTGCCGATGTCAAGACCCTGCATTTCTGCGGGAATGCTGTCTGCGTCAACGACCTCAACGTCGATGGGAGCGTCAATGGGGTTGGGGAATTCAGCCGCGATGGTGGTGTCGATGGGGAGGAGGAGCTGCTTGCCGAGCTGCTCAGCCTTCGCGATCATATCCTTGCAGTAGTCGAGCTTGCTGTCGTCAACGAGGGACTTGCCGACTTCCTTGCCCTGTGCCTTGAGGAAGGTGTAAGCCATGCCGCCGCCGATGATGAGAGTGTCGCACTTCTCGAGCAGGTTGGAGATAACATTGAGCTTGTCCGCGACCTTTGCGCCGCCGAGGATAGCGACGAAGGGACGGACGGGAGTCTCAACGGCATTGCCGAGGTAGTTGATTTCCTTCTGCATCAGGTAGCCGACAGCGGTGTCCTTGATGTGCTCGGTAACGCCCGCGGTGGAGCAGTGAGCGCGGTGAGCGGAGCCGAACGCGTCCATGACGAATACTTCCGCGAGAGAAGCAAGCTCGGTGGAGAAGGGCTCGAGGTTCTTGGTCTCTTCTTTTCTGAAACGGGTGTTCTGGAGAAGAACAACGTCGCCGTCCTGCATCTCAGCGACAGCCTTCTTGGCGTTCTCGCCGACGACCTCGTCGTCATTAGCGAAAACAACGTCCTTGCCGAGAAGCTCGGACAGTCTGACTGCTACGGGAGCAAGAGAGAACTTCTCCTCGGGGCCGTTCTTGGGCTTGCCGAGGTGGGAGCAAAGGATAACCTTGCCGCCGTCATTGATTAATTTCTGGATGGTGGGCAGAGCGGCAACGATTCTGTTGTCGTTTGTGATAACGCCCTCCTTGAGCGGTACGTTAAAGTCAACGCGGACGAGGACTTTCTTGCCCTTTACATTGATGTCATCAACGGAAACTTTGTTGAGCTGCATTGTCGATCAATCCTTTCGGTTTTAAGAATTTTGTAAAATTTAACCTTTTACATTCACTGATATTATATAACATTTTTGTCATTTTATCAAGTGCATTACGGCAATTTAGATAAAAAAACTAAAGAATATTTCGCGGCGGTCGGGAAACAGTAATCAGGAAAGATTATTGAGGTCAGACCAGCGGTGACGGTGCAGCTCGCCTTTGTTTTGTAATTCGGGATAATCCCATTGACGCAGCACTTCATAAGCCGCAATCGCCGCGGAATTCGAGAGATTCAGGCTGCGCGCCTCATCGATCATCGGGATACGCAGCGTGCTGTCGGGATGCTGCATCAGCAGCCATTCGGGCAGTCCGCGCGTTTCCTTGCCGAACAATAAATAGCAGTTGTCGGGATAGGAAACGTCGCTGTGGCGGTGCGTGCCCTTGGTCGAAAAGAAAAAGTAGCTGCCGCCCGTGGTGCGTTCAAAAAATTCGTCCAGATTTTGGTAATACGTGATATCGAGCAGGTGCCAGTAGTCGAGTCCCGCGCGTTTGAGCTTTTTGTCGTCCACGCGGAAGCCCATCGGCTCCACGAGATGAAGCGCGGCGCCTGTAGCCGCGCAGGTGCGCGCGATATTGCCCGTATTTTGCGGAATCTCGGGCTCGACGAGCACCAGATTGAGTTTTGCCATATGTATCCTTCCTTTGCTTGAAATGGGCGGTAAGCTTTGACAGCTAACAACTCCCAAGATTATTATAGGTCAAAACGCGGAGAATAGCAATAGCGGCGCCGCAAATACGCGGCACCGCCGATTTTGGGATGACAAGGGAGTGAAACGGTGAACAAGAACGCAATGAACGTGGTCAAGGGCGTTGCGATCGGCATGGCAGCGGGAATGGCGGTCGGCTACGTCGGCAAAAAGGCGGCGGACGACAATCCCAAGCTGCGAAAAAAAGCCAACCGCGCCTACAAGACCTTTGAGAATATCGTGGACACGGCGCAGTATATGTTCAAATAATTCTTTAAAATGCGAAAGGCTTCCCGCGATGGGGAAGCCTTTCCGCATTTATTATCACGAAACGTAGCCCAGAGGGTCTACCTGTGTACCGTCAACTCTGATTTCAAAGTGTACGTGCGGTCCCGTGGAGTTGCCCGTGGAGCCGCAGTAGGCGATGGTGTCGCCCTGACTGACGTAGTCGCCCGTGGAGCAAGCCACCTCGCAGGCATGCGCGTAAACGGTCATATAGCCGTTGCCGTGGTCGATCATGACATAGTTGCCGTAGCCGCCGCCGTCGTTGCCTGCCCATGTCACCTTGCCACTGTCTGCCGCGACGATCGGCTGACCGTAGTCGCCGCCGCCCGCGATATCGATGCCCTGGTGCATTCTGCCCCAGCGCCACTCAAAGAGGCTGGAGATGCTGTGGGTGTGGGGGAAAGGCCAGATGAAGTCGCCGGAGCCGGAGGTCTCCTCGGAGCTTTCTTTTTTGCCCTGCTTGCAGCCCTTGATGATTTCCTCGGTCACGGGTTCCTTTGTCACCTTGGTGTCAAGGACTTCCGCGTCGGCAAACTCGCCGTCAATATAGGTCAGGCGGGTGTTGATCTGCTCGGTGCCCTTTTCGCCCTCGGTCACGACCTTTTCGTAGTCGCTGTCCTCGTCCTCGTCGTAGGTGACGTCGGTGTCGTAGTCCAGCTCGATGTCGTACGACCAGTCGGTTTCCAGCTTGATGGAGAAGCGGCCCTCCGCCTTTTCCATCAGCTCGTCCGCGGTCATCAGAGCGGTGTTGTCAAAGCCGAGTTTTTCTACCTTGACATTGAGGAACTCGGTCGTTGTGGTGTCGTCATAAGCGGCACGCGCGTCAAGAAGTACCTGATCGAGCGCGTTGTCAAGCGCTTCGCTCTCGTTGGTGGTGCCGATCAGCTCGCCGTCGATATAGAGCGAGGAAAGGCTCGCGTTGACACAGAAGCCGGGAGTGTCGAGGTCGTACTTCACCTCGTCGGCAGTCGCGACGGGAAGCGCCGCAGCCTTGGGAGCGCTGTTATTGTTTTTCTGAGCGTTCTTCGCGGGGGAGTCAAGCGCGCTGGCGACCGTCACGCAGGACAGCATGATCGCCGTGAGGCACGCGGCAACCGCGAGAACAGCCTTCTTTTTGACAAATCCGCGTTTGCGCGGCTCCTCGGGAGCGCTGTGCTGATATGTCTTGCTCGCGGGCTTGTTTTTCAGATATTTCAGACTCTCCATCGCGGAGCCGCTGCCGGTCGCCGCTGTTCTCGACTGCAGATACTGTCTTTCGAGAACGGAGGTCTGATTTGTCTTTTTGGTTCTTTGAACCGCCGTGTTCTTTTTCAGAACCGCTGTATTTTTCTTCTTTCGGTTCAGCAGCTTCTTCTTGCCCAGAGAAACGGCGCGCTTGATAAAGCGGACGGTTTTCTGCGCGGTGTTGAGCTTTTTTGCTTTCTTCTTTTTGGAGGAAACATGCTCAATTTCCTGATAGCCTTCCAAGCCGATAAATTTTGTTTTCACAATTATTTCTCCTATCTCATTAACTGTTACAATTCTGTAACAAACCAACTGTCCTAATTATAACAAAAATTTCATAAAATTCAATAAGAGAAATAAAATTCGTTACAATATTCGGCATAACGCCGGATATTGTAACGAATTTTTGGTAATGTAAAACAATAATTCTGCAAACAAAATATACAAGAAGTATCGCGCTTTGAATTATTCTACAATATGTAATGCTACTGAAAGCGCCTTTTTTCACCCGTAACGGCGAAAAATACGGAAAAACCGCTGTTTTGTGAGATTTTCTTACTTCGCGTAGGACGCGACTCCCGAGAAGCAGATATTGAGGTCAACGGTGCCATCGATGCCGTCCACCTTGCCGTGGTCGGAATACTGCCACATTGAGAACTGATAGTAGAAATTCGGCGTGTCGGCGTACTGCACCAGCCACAACTCATAATCCTTGAGGCGGGTGAGGTCGTATTTGAAGTATAATTCGCGGCTGGCGGCATAGACCATCGGGGTGTAGCCGAAGGACTTTGCCTTTTCGCAGAACGCGACGGCACATTCGGTCGCCTGCGTCGCGGTCACGCTGTCGGTGCGGGCGCTGTCGTCCTTGATGATCTCCCAGTCATAGGCAAGTGGATAGTCGAGCTTGACGTCGCCGAGAAGATTGTGGGCGTATTCCGCTTCCTCCTCCGCTTCGGCGTTACTGGTCGCCTGAGAGAAGAAGTAAGCTCCGACCTTGATGCCCGCGTCACGCGCGCCCTGAATGTAGCTGAGCGCCTTGTCGTCGGTATAGAGGTCGCCCTTGTCGCCGTAGCTTCTGCCGCCGAGACGCACCATCGCGAAGTCGATACCCGCTTCCCTGACCTTTGCCCAGTCGATTTCGCCGCAGAAGGAGGAAATATCAATGCCCTCCTGTGAGGCGGCGCTGCCGTTTTCGCTGTAATACTTGAAATTCGCGTCGGAGGTAAAGCCGTCGGCGCTGAGCTTGTTGTGCGCGACGCCCTCCAGCTCGGAAATCCAGATGTCGCCGAGCGTGCTGTCCGAGATATGTACCTTGCCG
The DNA here is from genome assembly GCA_900100595.1 of Ruminococcaceae bacterium P7. GTDB lineage: Bacteria > Bacillota > Clostridia > Oscillospirales > Acutalibacteraceae > Ruminococcoides. Next base: position 231,196 of record FMUA01000002.1, on the reverse strand, counting down.
CCCGTCGTCTTGACGGGAGAATCGGTCACAGGCTGTGCGGTTGTTTGCTCAGCCGCCTGACTGCTCTGCCCGGATGACTGAGAACTGCTGTTCTGCGAGCCGCAGCCGCAGAGAACCGCTGCAGCGAGTATCGCAGCGGCGCATAAAAAAGACATAATTCGTTTCATTATTCCATTTCCTTTACATGTATTACATTAATAATACCATAAAGTAAAACATCTGTAAACAAATATTTTATGATTCTGCTATTGAAATCATCTGTGTTTTTCAGTATAATAGATAGTATCATCATTAGGATAATGGAATCTTATCGTGTTTTGTGAGGGGGTGATTGAGTGAACGTTCCGCAGCAGCGCGGCTATCGGAAAAAGAGCCGCGACCAGCTTATCAAGGCGATTCAGGAATGTACCACGCTCAGTCAGCTTTTTGCTTTGATCCAGCTGGAGGGCATCACCCTGCAGATGCACGCGCAGCCCGGCGCATCCAATCTTGCGCCGCGCAGGCTCACTCCGCAGGATATTATCAAAAATAACGACACGCCTCTGGAAAGGCTCAAGGCGGAGGTGCTCAAGGCGATCGGCTACAAGCCGCCGCGCTGGAGCTATGAGGAAAAGCGCCGCATCCTGAATGAGATCGACAGCAGCAAAACGCTCAGCGAGCTGTTTGCGCTGATGATCAAGGAAAAGATCGTGATGCAGATGCATTCCCAGCCGGGCGCGTCCAACCTCACGCCGCGCGTACTGTCTCAGCAGGAGATGATCGACAACAACGACACGCCCTTTGAACGTCTCAAGGCAGAGGTGCGCAAGGCGGTCGTCGAGCAATAATGTTGGCAAAGGTATATACATTATAATAAAGCATTTATTATCAGGAAAAGAGGAACGCTAATGAAAAAAAACAAAAGATTTCTCGCTATTCTTCTCAGCACCATGATCGCGGTATCCGCCGTGTCTGCCGTAAGCTACTCGGCTGCTGAGACAGGCGACGATGTCAGCGCAGAGCCGACGACTGTTTCGGTGACGCAGGCTCCGACCGAGGCTCCTACGCAGGCGGCAACGGAAGCAGTGACCCAGGCTCCTACCCAGCCCGCGACGGCTGCTCCCACCACCGAGCCCGAGCCGGTTGTCGGCAAAATCAAAACGGTCGAAAAGACAAGCTTTGAGCCTGACTGCATCACCCTGAAATGGGACGCGGTTGCAAACGCGACAGGCTACTATGTCTATATGTGCAACAGAGACTCTTCCGACTCCTTCAAGAAGATTCTGAACGTCAAGACCAACACCGCCACCATCAATAACCTCGAGCATACCACGCAGTACTGGTTCAAAGTGATCCCCTACATCACCAAGGACGGCAAGACCTATGAGGGTGAAGCGACGATGAAAAAGACCGCTACGCAGGCGGGTACCGTTCAGGGTCTGGACATGGTGCGTTCCTCCAGCGTCATTCAGTTTGACTGGAACCGCAATCCCAAGGCGACAGGCTACAAGATTTACCGCGCCTGCTCCAAGACCGACGCCGAGTATGTGCTCTACAAGACCATCACCGATAACAAGGTGACCTCCTTCAGCGATACCGACATCGAGGACGGCAGAGCGTATTACTACAGCGTGCGTCCCTACAGAATCCTCTACGGCGACGCGATTTATCACGCATACCACAAGACCATCAAGTTCATCTGCGGCATGTGCTCACCCAGCTCCGATGTTTCGAGCCACGTTTCCAGAGCGAATCTCACATGGAAACACAACAGATGGGCGACAGGCTACGACATTTACTATTCCACCGACCGCTATAAGAACTTCAAATACCTCGATTCCACCGAGGAGAACTTCTTCAACACCGTCAGACTGACGCCCGGCACCAAGTATTATTTCCGCATCCAGCCCTACAAGATCAACGGCGCGAGCAGAACCAAGGTCGTCGGCACATGGTCGGTTGAGCAGCAGACCATCACCACAGGAGCGTTCGGCAAGTCCGTCGGCGGCACCTATGTGGAAATCAGCATCGACCAGCAGTACATGTGGCTCTATGTTGACCGCAAGCTGATCGTCGAGACCGACGTTGTCACGGGCAACGACGACGGCTACTGCAACACGCCCAGAGGCGCGTTCAACATCAACTCCCGCGCAAGAAACACCTACCTCAACGGCGCAGGCTATTCCTCCTTCGTCAACTACTGGATGGGCTTCTACGGCGGCTGCGGCATCCACGACGCGAGCTGGCGTTCCAGCTACGGCGGACACATCTATCAGGGCAACGGCTCTCACGGCTGTGTCAACACCCCGTACAGCAAGGTGCAGAAGATTTACAACTGGACAGAGTACGGAACCCCCGTCATCGTCTACTGATACATATAAAGCAAGGGCAGTCAACCGACTGCCCTTTTTTATACCCTTTTTAATTGGAAAGATGCATTTCACCCTGCACATCGGTATAATACTCGCCCTCGGGAATCAGGTCTTTAATCAATACAATCTCAAACCCCTTGTCTTGTATGCCCTTGATGATATCGGGCAGAGCGGCAGGGGTATTTTTTGCGCCGTTGTGCATGAGGACAATGGAGCCGTCCGTGACTTTATCCAGCACGGTTTTGCACATTTGCTCGGGCGTCGGATCCTTCCAGTCCAATGAATCGACGTCCCATTGGATGCAGTACATGCCGAGGCTTTTGACCGTTTTGACAAGGTCGTTGTTGTAGTCGCCGTAGGGCGGACGGAAGAGCGTCGGCGTGTGTCCCGTGAGCGCTTCGATCTTCTCGTTGCAGCATTGGATTTCCTTCGTCGCGCTTTCATTGCTCAGCTGCGGCAGATGCGGGTGCGTGTCGCTGTGGTTGCCGATATCGTGACCGCGCTGCGCGATTTCCTTTACGTCGTCGGGATATTTGTCAACCCAGTCGCCGACGAGGAAGAATGTCGCCTTGACGTTATTTTCGTCGAGAATATCGAGCAGCTGCTCTGTCTGCTCGTCGCCCCACGCCGCATCAAAGGAGATCGCGATGCGGTTGTCGTGCGATTCCACGCGGTATATCGGGTTTTCCTTCGGTTGGGCGGCGGTCTGCACCGCCTTGACGGTGGAGGTGATCGCGACGGTTGCCGCCAGTGCGCCGATCAGAAAACAGAAACCGATTGAAATCAGACTGCGCTTGGTGAGAATCAAAAGCTTCATAAAAAACGCCCCTTCCATTACACTATATGGAAGGGGCGTTTGAGATATTCCAATCATCAGTTTTCAATTTTCCAGCTGACGCCATCCTTGGTGTCGAGAAGGACAACATGCATTTCCTTGAGCTTGTCGCGGATCGCGTCGGCGGTCGCCCAGTCCTTGTTGGCTCTGGCTTCGCTGCGCTGTGCGATCAGCGCTTCGATTTCCGCGCTGAGAGCGTCGCCGCCCGCAGGCTGCTCCTCGGGAAGCTCCTGAATCAGATCGAGAGAGAGCACCTTGTCGATTTCCGCGAGCACATAGCGCTTTGTCGCGTCGTTCGTGTCCGCCTTGAGGACGTCGTAGACGCTGGTGAGCGCAAGCGAGGTGTTGAGGTCGTTGTCGAGCGCTTCCTTGAACGCGGCGATCAGTGCGTCCGCCTTATCCTGCTCCACGCCGCCGTCCGTGCCGAGGGACGCAATGCGCTTGATCAGCTTATCGTAAGCCTTTGCGGTGTTGTCAAGGCTCTCGTAGGAGAACGTCAGCGGCTTGCGGTAGTGGCTCTGCAGGCAGAACATACGGTAAACCAAGGGGTTGTAGCCCTTGCTCTCGAGCAGGGAAACCGTCAGGAAATCGCCCTTGGACTTGCTCATCTTTCCTCGCGCGTCGTTGAGGTGGAGCACATGGAACCAGTAATTGCACCACTTGTGACCGAGGAACGCCTCTGACTGTGCGATTTCGTTGGTGTGATGAGGGAAGGCGTTGTCAATGCCGCCGCAGTGAATATCGAGATATTCGCCGCAGTGCTTGCAGCTGATGCTGGAGCACTCGATATGCCAGCCGGGATAGCCGAGCCCCCACGGGGATTCCCATTTCAGCTCCTGAGAGTCGAATTTGGACTTGGTGAACCAGAGAACGAAGTCGGTCTTGTTGCGCTTGTTCTCGTCCTCCTCGACGCTGTCACGCACGCCGACAGCCAAGTCCTCCTCGTTCATATTGCCAAACACATAGTAGGTATCGAGCTTGGAGGTGTCGAAATAGACGTTGCCGCCCGCGATATAGGCATAGCCCTTCTCGAGCAGAACGGAAATCATCTGAATGAACTCCGCGATGCAGTTGGTCGCCGGCTCTACCACGTCGGGACGCTTGATGTTGAGCTTTTCGCAGTCGGAGAAGAACGCGTCGGTGTAGAACTTCGCGATTTCCATGACGGACTTGTGCTCACGCTTGGCGCCTGCCAGCATCTTGTCCTCACCCGTATCGGCGTCGCTGGAAAGATGACCGACGTCGGTGATGTTCATGACGCGCTTGACGTCATAGCCTGCGAAGCGCAGGTATTTTTCGAGCACGTCCTCCATGATATAGGTGCGGAGGTTGCCGATGTGGGCATAGTGATAGACAGTAGGACCGCAGGTGTACATATTTACCTTGTTGCCCTCGTGGGGGACAAATTCCTGTTTGGTCTGACCGAGAGAATTATATAAAATCATAAGACTACTCCTTATTTTTTAATTCCTTGATTTCGTCCTGCAGCTCGTTGATGCGGTATTCGAGCTTGCAGAGAGCCTGCGCGACGGGGTCGGAAATGTGGATCTGGTCGAGCATGTCGCTGCGGATGCCGTTGACCTTGACGATACGCGCGGGAACGCCGACGGCGGTCGAGTTGGGCGGTACCTCGCTGAGCACCACCGCGCCTGCCGCGATGCGGGCGTTGTCGCCGACCTTGAAGGGACCGAGCACTTTGGCTCCGGAGCCGACAAGCACGTTGTCTCCGAGCGTCGGGTGACGCTTTCCCGTGTCCTTGCCCGTGCCGCCGAGGGTCACGTTCTGGTAGATGGTGCAGTTGTCGCCGATGATTGTGGTTTCTCCGATCACGACGCCCATGCCGTGGTCGATGAACAGTCCCTTTCCGATTTGCGCGCCGGGGTGGATCTCGATGCCTGTCTTGTGACGACATCGCTGTGAAATCCAGCGTGCGATAAAGGGATGCCCGTGCTCGAGAAACCAGTGCGCGCGTCTGTGGGAGCGGACCGCCTTGTAGCCCGAATAGAGGAAAATGACCTCCCATTTGCTGCGGGCGGCAGGGTCGCGCTCGAGAACGGCGCGGATATCCGATTTGCGGGTTTCAAACAAATGAATCACATCCGATTGTTACTTTTCCGAAATGAAATGGTAGTTTTGCTTGACGTAAATCACGCCCGAGATGATGGCGAAAACCGTGGAAATCCAGATCAGAGTCTCTCCTCCGAGAAATAGCCACTGATTGATTCCTGCGGTGATGGAATCCGGGAGCTGCGGCAGAAGCGGAACGATGATACCATAAGCCGCGCGGAAAACAAGTATCGTGATAATCGCAACCATCTGCGTGACGGTTTTGACCTTGCCCCAGATATTTGCCGCGATGACTTCACCTTTCGCAGCTGCAATCAGGCGGATAGAGGTGACCGTGAATTCACGGAAGAGAACGATGATCACCGCGATACAGTCGCACCAGCCGTTCTGGACAAAGCAAAGCAGGGCGGCAAGCACTAAAATCTTGTCAGCCAGCGGGTCGGCAAACTTGCCGAAATCGGTAATGAGATTGCGTTTACGGGCAATCCTGCCGTCAAGCATATCCGTAATCGACGCCGCGATAAACAAAACAAGCGCGACAATCGTATGCAGGGGAAACGGAATCAGCAGCGCCGCCACAAAAAACGGAACCAGAATAATTCTCCACAGTGTCAGTTTATTCGGTAAATTCATGAGTGTTACCTGCTTTAAATCGTATTATTCGTCAATCATAACGCCTACGGGGTCGCAGCCGAGGTAGTCGTCGATATGTACCCGCACAAAGTCGCCTGCCTTTGGCTTCTTTTCGCCGCAGGTGAAGAACACACAGCCATCCACCTCGGGCGCGTCGGCGTAGCTTCTGCCGTAGAAGCATTCCGCGATGCGGTCAAAGCCCTCGCACAGCACCTCGATATCGGTACCGAGCAGGCTTTCGCAGTATTCCGCCATAATGGTCTGCTGATTGTCCATGATGATGTCGGCGCGCTCCTGCTTGATTTCTTCGTCGATCTGGTCGGGCATGAGAGCAGCGGAGGTGTCCTCCTCCTGCGAATAGGCAAAGCAGCCCAGACGCTGGAAGCGGATGTCGTTCGCGAACTCCGCAAGCTCCTCAAACTGCTCCTCGGTCTCTCCGGGGAAGCCCGTGATGAAGGTGGAACGCAGCACAACGTCCGGCATTTTTTCTTTGATCTTTTGCAGCAGCGTCGTCAGGGTATCTCTGTTTCCGCGGCGGTTCATGCGGCGCAGAATCTCGCCGTTACAGTGCTGCAGGGGCAGATCGATGTATTTGACGATCTTGTCCTCGCTTGCCATCACGTCAATCAGCTCGTCCGTCACGCGGTCGGGATAGCAGTAGAGGACGCGGATCCAGCGGAAGCCGTCGATTTTGCACAGCTCCTTGAGCAGCTTCGCGAGCTGCGGCGTGCCGTACAGATCCTCTCCGTAGCGGGTGGTGTCCTGAGCGATGACGTTGAGCTCTTTCACGCCCTTCGCGGCAAGCTCACGCGCTTCCTCGAGTACATTCTCCATCGTGCGGCTGCGGAATCTGCCGCGGATCAGCGGAATCGCGCAGTAGGTGCAGCAATTGTCGCAGCCCTCCGCGACCTTGAGATAAGCGGTGTAGGGGGGAGTGGACTGCACTCTGCCGCCGCTGAGCGGAAGCTCCAGCTTGTCGGGGAAAAGCTCCACCTTGTCGCCTGCAAGCGCTTTGAGCACGACGTCGGCGATTTTATCGTTCGCGCCGATGCCGACGGCGGCGTCGATCTCATAGAGCTGCTTGGTGATCTCGTCCTGATAGCGCTCGGCAAGGCAGCCCGTGACGACAATCGCCTTGATTTTTCCCTCGCGTTTGAGATTACCCAGCTCCAGAATCTCGTCAATGCTCTCCTGCTTGGCGGATTCGATAAAGCCGCAGGTGTTCACGATCACCGCGTCCGCCTCTTCGGGGTCGCTGACAAACTGAAAGCCGCGTTCCTTGAGTGTATAGAGAAGCATTTCGGCGTCAACCTGATTTTTGGCGCAGCCGAGGGAAATCATCCCGACCTTGTAATTCATATGATTCAGTCCTTATGTCTGTTATTCCTCAAAGCAGCTGAGCGCTGCCTTGATATCGTCCCAGCCGTAGCCGAGACGCTGTAATGCCGCCACAGCGCGGCGGCGTGTTTTTTCATCTTCGATATGGGGGTATTTGCGTTCGATAATGGCGGTGATTTGCTGCTGATAGTCCACGTCGATTCCGTCGAGCACCGCCTGTGCGGTTTCGTCGTCGATGCCCTTGCGGCGCAGCTCCATCTTGGCGGCGCGCTTGGACATCCGCTTGGTGAATATCAGCTTTTCCGCGTACATGCGGGCGTAATCCCCGTCGTTGACGAGTCCCAGCTCCTCCATACGCGTCACCGCTTTTTCGGCGGCTTCCGCGTCGCAGGTGCGTCGGATTTTGTCGCGCAGCTCCTTTTTGGAGTGACTGCGGTAGGATATCAGCCAGAGCGCCTTTTCCTTGGCGCGCCGTTCGTTGCTCAGGTCAATCAGCTCTCGCAGCGCCTCGTCGTCAAGCTCGTTGCCTACATCCACGCGGTTTTCAAGCAGCACGCGGGTGTCGAGATTCATGGCGTATTCGCCGTCAATATAGACGGCGCTGAGCATTTTTCTGCGCGGTTGGATCGCTGTAATTTTCATCAGTCGTCAACAATCGCGTCAATGCCGGGAGCGTCCTTCGCGGGAGCCGCGTCGGTATCCTCGACCTCGGTGACCTTTGCCTTTGACTTGCCCTTGGGAGCGGTACGGGCGTAGAGCTTGTCGATATTCGCCCAGAGCTCGTCCTCGATCTGCTTGGCAAGCTCTTTGTCGGTGCGCAGGAGTTCCTTGACCTTGTCGCGCCCCTGTCCGAGACGCTGTGTCTTGTAGCTGAACCACGCGCCCGATTTCTGCACGATCTCAGCCGCGACAGCCAGATCGAGAAGCTCGCCCTCGCGGGAGATGCCCTCGCCGTACATGATATCAAACTCCGCTGTCTTGAACGGAGGAGCAATCTTATTCTTGACAACCTTCGCCTTGGTGTGGTTGCCGATGATCTCGCCGTTTACTTTAATCGCTTCGCCCTTGCGGATCTCGATGCGGACGGAGCTGTAGAATTTCAGCGCGCGGCCGCCCGTGGTGACCTCGGGATTGCCGTAGACGACGCCTACCTTTTCACGCAGCTGGTTGATGAAGATCGCGACGCAGTTGCTCTTGTTGATCGCGCCCGCGAGCTTTCTGAGCGCCTGAGACATCAGGCGCGCGTGCAGACCGACGTGAGAGTCGCCCATTTCGCCCTCGATTTCCGCCTTGGGAACGAGAGCGGCTACGGAGTCGATGACGATGACGTCGATCGCGCCGCTGCGGATCAGACCTTCCGCAATCTCGAGCGCGTCCTCACCCGTGTCGGGCTGCGCGACGAGCAGTTCGTTGATATTGACGCCCAGAGCCTCGGCATAGACGGGGTCGAGCGCGTGCTCGACGTCGATAAACGCGACGTTGCCGCCGTTCTTCTGACCTTCCGCGATGCAGTGCAGGGAGAGTGTCGTCTTGCCTGAGGACTCGGGTCCGTAGATTTCCACGATTCTTCCTCTCGGGAGACCGCCGATACCGAGGGCGACGTCCAGAGAGAGCGAGCCTGTGGAGATATGCTCCACGCTCATATGCTTGTTTTCGCCGAGACGCATGACCGCGCCCTTGCCGAATTGCTTTTCAAGCTGCTTGATCGCAGTATCAAGCGCTGTTTGCTTATCCATAGCCATATTTGATATACCTCCGTTTTGTTCAACTTGTAACCCCTATTATAAAGTATAATAACGGAAAATGCAAGAAAAACCGAACAAACTTTCTAAAATTATTGCCGGATGCCGATGATCGCCCGTTCCGTTCCGCCGAAGTCGAGTTCCGTGCGGATATTCTCAAAGCCCTGATTTCGCATCAGAGCGGCAACGTACGCCGCCTGATTCTCTCCCAGCTCAAAGACCATCGCGCCGCCGTGACGCAGCTTTTGCGTCCAGTTACACAGAATCGCTTCGTAGAAGTCAAAGCCGCTTTCTCCGCCGTCCAGCGCCATCGAGGGTTCAAACTGCACTTCCTTTTGGAGCGTAGGGAGGTCAGCGGATTTGATATAGGGCGGATTGGAAACGATCAGGTCAAATATATCATCCTCGAAGTCCAAAAAACAGGACATCACATCGCTTTTGATGGGAGTGACAGCCGCTTGATTCAGCTCAATATTCGTTTCCAGAAAATAAAACGCTTTCTCGCTCAGCTCCACCGCCGTCATATGACAGTCCGTGAGCTTTGCGAGCGCTACGGCGATCGCACCGCTGCCGGAGCAGAGGTCAATCGCACTTGCGCCTTTTTTACCGCGCAGATAGTCAAGGCAAAGCCCGAGCGCGACTTCAGTGTCGTCACGCGGAATCAGCACGCCGTCGCCGACGGCAAAATCGAAGCCGCAGAAGCTCCATTTTCCGAGGATGTATTGCAGCGGCTCGTGCTGCAGCCGCCGTGCCGTCATTTCCTCCAGCTCTCGCTGTTTCTCAAAAGGCTCGTCGCCGTGAGCGAGCTGCGCGGCTCTGCCGTAGCCCGTCAGGTGCTCAATCATGCACCGCGCCTCAAAATCGGCATTTTCGATGCCGCCGCTTGTCAGCGCGTCGCGGCATTGGATATATGCGTCCTTTAACATCCGCAGTTTTTGACGATGTCGGAGCCGTCCTCGGGGATGACCGCCTTGATCGCCTCGATCGCGACCTCGATCATGCTGTCGTCAGGCTCCTTGGTGGTGATGCGCTGCGCCCAAAGACCGGGAGCGGCGATGATGCGGGTGAACGCGTTGTCGTGCTTGCCGCAGAGCTTGATCAATTCATAGCCGATGCCGCAGGTCACGGGAATCAGTAATATTTTAAAAACGGGGCGTAAAAACGCGACGCCGAAAGGATTCGCGGGAATGAACAAACCGATCACGATGCCGAGCAGCAGCATGATGACCATGAAGCTGGTGCCGCAGCGCGGATGGAAGCGCGTCTGCTTTTTGACGTTGGCGACGGTCAGCTCCTCTTCATTTTCATAGCAGAAAATCGTCTTGTGCTCCGCACCGTGATACATGAACACGCGCTTCATGTCGCTGAGCTGCGATACAATCACAATATAGCCGAGGAAGAGCACGATTTTGAGCACGCCCTCAAAGATGGATTTCCACAGGCGCACCATTTCGGGGGAGTTGGCGTCGGACTCTCTGAACGCGGGGATGAAGTTGCCGCAGAGGTCAAAGAGGAAGGACGGCAAAAAGAAAAACAGTCCGACGGCGAGGGCAACGCCGAAAACCGACGCGATCACCATCAGCACCTTGACGAGCTTGTCGCCGAATTTTTCGTCCAGCCACTTTTCAAACTTCGATGGCTCCTCCTCGATTTCCGCGCTCTCGATCGCCTTGTCTGCGGAGAGCATCAGGCTCTTGTAGCTGAGGCGCATGGAGTCAATCAGACCCGCGATGCCGCGGAAGAAGGGGATTTTGAAGAAGCTAAGCTTGGAGGGAATGGTGGTGATGCTGATATCCTCGCTGTAGATTTCGTCCTTGCCGGTGCGCACGCAGACCGTGCTTTTCTTGGGGCCGCGCATCATAATACCTTCAATGAGCGCGCTGCCGCCGATAGAAGTAATTTTCTTTGTTTTTTTGGACATAATGTCTCCTTAGAGTTTGATATTCTGATTCTCGGGCATTTGCTTTTCCTGCCCTTCTTTATAGATGGGGAAGGTAAGGGTGACGGTGGTGCCTACGCCGACGCCGCTCTCGATATTGAGAGAGCCGTGGTGCAGGTTCATGATTTCGTCGGCAACGGCAAGACCGATGCCGGAGCCGCCCACCTTTTGGTTGGCTTTATAGAATTTCTCCTTGACGCGCGGCAGGTCCTCGGGAGCGATGCCGCAGCCGGAGTCGGTGACGACGATTTTGATGACGTCGGGCTCGTCCTTGGAATAGATGACCTGTGCCGCCACAACTCCGCCCTTGGGGGTGTATTTGATCGCGTTGTCAAGCACGTTGATGAATACCTGACGCAGGCGGTTGCGGTCGCCGTAGATCGGGGGATAGATGGAGTCGTCCTCGTCGTAGAGCAGGTGGACGCCCGCTTCGGAGGCGCGCTCCTTGAGCATATAGATGGTCTCGTCGAATTCGGCGAGGATGTCCATTTTCTCGTTGATGAGCACCATTCTTCCGCTCTGGATCCTGCCGAAGTCGAGCAGCTCCTCAACGATACCCGTCAGACGGGCGCTTTCCTTGATGATGACGCTCATGCCGCGGTCAAAGGTGCGGCGGTCGAGCGTTCCGCGTTCGCTGAGCTGCATGGTTTCCGCCCATCCCTTGATAGCAGTGAGCGGCGTTCTCAGCTCGTGCGACACACGCGAGATGAAGTCGTTTTTCATCTGCTCGGTGGTCTGCAGATCCTTTGCCATATTGCTGACCGCCTTGCAGAGGTCGCCGATCTCATCGTCGTATTTGTGCTCGATCTTTTCGGAGGCGGAGAAATCTCCCTGCGCGATTTGCGCCGCCGTTTCGCTGAGACGGCGGATCGGCTTGACGATCGAGCGGATAAACAGCAGTCCCGAAATGACAACGAGCGTCAGCATGATCACCCCGATCAGGATGATCGCCGAGTCCGCAAGCAAAATTCTGCTGTTTATCGGCTCCATAGATACGATATAGCGTATCGCGCCGACAATCGCGTCGTTTTCGTTGGTGATCACCCGTGTTTCGCTCATGGCCGGCTCACCCGAGCTGAGCTTGCCGCTCCAGAAGGCGTAGCCGTCCTTTCTTTTCTTGGCGTCCTCAAAGTCGGGCATTTTTTCACTCTCGGACGGTACGAAGCCCGTGGAGGTGATCACGACTCTGCCCGCGGGATTGATGACCATGACGCCCATTTTTTCCTTCTGGTCGAAGTTCTCGACATAGTCTCTCGCCGCGGAGGTAAAGTCGTTGTAGCTGTCGCTGGTGTAGCCCGAAAAAACAAGACTCAGCTCATTGCACGCCGCGTTGAGCTGTGTTTCGACGCTGTTCTGGAACACATAGGTGACAATCAGAATCAGGCTGACAACAATCAGCACGATAATGGTAAAAATCACGCTCAGTGTATTGAGCATCCATCGTTTCGTAATACCGCGGATCACCGTTGCCAGCCTCCTTTCCTGTTGATTGCGTTAGTTTGAAGTCATCAGTTGCCCGCGTCCCACTTGTAGCCCAGACCCCAGACGGTGATGATGTGCTTGGGGTTGGAGGGCTCGTCCTCGACCTTCATTCTCAGACGGCGGATATTGACGTCGACGATCTTATCCTCGCCCACATAGGCGTCGCCCCATACGTGGTTGAGAATGTCAATTCTGTCAAGCGCGGTATTGGGGTTGGAGAAAAAGTATTCCATGATCTGGAACTCAACCTGCGTCAGCTCAATCATCTTGCCGTTCTTGAGCAGGGCGCGGTTGCGCAGATTGAGGATGAACTCGCCGCTCTTGAGTTCCTCCTTGAAGTTGTTTTCGGAGCGTGACTGCGCCAGCGCTACGCGGCGGTAGAGAGAGTCCACGCGCGCGAGCAGCTCGCTGGGTGAGAAAGGCTTCGCAACATAGTCGTCCGCGCCGAGCATCAGACCGGTCACCTTGTCCATCTCCTGCGTTTTGGCGGAGAGCATGATGATACCGATGCCGCCGTTGCGGTTTCTCAGCTCCTTGCAGACCTCAAAGCCGTTGATGCCGGGCATCATGACGTCCAGAATGGCGATATCGAAATCGCCGTCATTTTCCTCGTATTTTTTCAGGGCAGCCTCGCCGCAGTCGGCTTCCACAACGTCGTAGCCCGCGCGTGTGAGGTTGATGACGACGAAATCGCGGATCGCGGCTTCGTCCTCGCAGACAAGAATCTTTTTCATTTTCGTTACCTCCGTGTTTTCAATAGTTTCACAAAGTCAGTCGGCTCAGCCGATTTCGCTGAATACCGAGAAGGATGTTTTTATTTCATTATCAGTCAGCGCGTACTGACTGTCAGATTCGGTATAATTGCGGAAGGTGTAGGCGGTGCGGTTATCGCGGTAGATCAGGGTATAGGCGTCGGTGTCCTTGCCCTTGTCCCAGTCCGAGACCTCAAAGGCGCGGATCTCAAAAAGCAGATCGCCGCGCTTGCCGTGATCCCATCCGTAGAATTTGGTCAGCCTTTCGTCGAACATGGCAGTGTAGCTGCCTGCCGTCCAGCGCTCGGGAACGCGGATCGAAAAGCTTTCGTCGAAGTTGACCACAAAGTCGCTGTACCTTCTGAGCGACTCGTCTGTGGTATTAAAGGTGCTGCGCGTCACTTTTTCGGCGGTTGCCGCTGCATCTTCGGCGTCCGCAAAGGGGAGCTTCTCAACTGTGGGAATGTCGATCACATGGTCGTTGTTGAGGTCCTCGGAGTACACGCGGAGCGTGCGCTGGGTGACGTTCTTGATTCTTTCCTGATAGAGCGGGTTGCGCAGCAGCGCCATTTCCTTTTTATAGTAGATGACCTGCGTGACGATCTCGCCTGTGGCATAGGAGCCGTCCACGGCGATACCTCTCACGCCGTCCTCCAGCTCGCCGATGACCGCGTGACGGTACTTGACGATACCGGGATCCATCGAAACGGAGGACTTGGCGAACAGGGAGCGCTTGTCAGCGTCATATTCGAGCATGGTCGCCTTGGCTTCCGCGTCGGCGTTGTAGAGCGAAAGCGCGATGATCTGGCTGCGGTCGGCAGCGTCGAGGCTGCCGCAGTAGAAGGCGGAGTAGGTTTGTCCCGCGGTGACGGCGGTCGTATCCGTGCCGTCGAAGGTGTAGCAGTACAGCAGGTTGACGTTGGGCGTGTAGGTGGTGTAGCCGACCAGAATGTCGGGATGCTCCGAATTGGTCACACGCGCGAAATCGACGCAGTCCACGTCGGTAGTTTCGGTCACAAAGTCGCCCGAAACAGTCCAGCTGCCCTCATCCTCGCGCATGACGAGCATATGCAGCTTGGCGGTCTCCTCTTTTCCGCGGAAGAAGGCGATAGCCTCGGCGGTTTCGTCGCCGTTGAGGTCCTTCATGATGATGGCGCTGCGGTAGCTGCCGTTTTTGGGATATTTCAGGATATAGCTGCCCTTGGCGGTGTCGGCGATCAGCTGCTCGATCGCCGCCTCGTCGCCCATCGTCTTGGGCGGTCTGAGGGCGTCCGCGAGGTCGAGCTCCATAAAGCTGCAGCCGCCCGCGGAGCAGAGCAGCAAAGCGCCCGTCAGGGCGGCGAATATTCTGAGCTTCAAGCCTCGGTCACCTCACATGTCGTTAGTCTTTAGTCGTTTACGCGGTTTTTGACCCGCGCAATCAAAAATTTGATCGGGATGCCCTCGTCCGAGAACATTTTCTCGTGCTCGGTCATGATGTTTCCCTCAAAGTTGCTGTTATGGAGGTCGCGGGTGAGATAGGTGATCTCATAGCCGCTCTCCTCAAAGTAGGCGACGCTCTCCTCAAAGAGCCCGTCGTCGTCGGTTTTGAAGCGGATTTCCGCGCCGTCCGCGAGAAAGCTCTTGTACATCTCGAGCTTGCGCGGATAGGTCAGCCTGCGCTTTTTGTGTCGGGCGCGCGGCCACGGGTTGCAGAAGTTGATGAACAGCCGCTCGATCTTGTCGTCGGGCGTGATGATTTTGTCGAGCTGCTCGACGTTGTAGCAGACGAGCAGCAGGTTGTCGATCTCCTCCTGCGTCTTGCCGCTTTCCTCGAAAAGCTTGACGATGGTTCTTCTGCCGACGCCGAGCATGTCGATTTTGATATCGACGGCGATGATGTTTTTATCGGGGCACTGCAGCGCGAGCTGTCCCGCGAAGCCGCCCTTGCCGCAGCCGACCTCGAGATACAGCGGCTGCTCCTCGGAAAAGGCGGACTTCCAGTTGCCCGCGTGCTCCCCGGGATTCTTCACGAAGAAGTCGCAGACGCTCAGCTCAGGCTCCGCCCATTTTTTCTTTCTGATACGCATAGATTCACCTTATAATTAGAATATCATCTAATTATAGCATTTTGTAACCGATTTTGCAACCTTAATTTGATAAAGATGAAAGGTATTTCATTTTATCGGAATAAGTCTGACATTTTGTAAACTCCGCAGAGGGAAATTCTTCTTTCAGCCGCGCGATCAGCGGGTTGATGACAATGTCTTCACTTTTGAAGTGTCCCGCGTCAATGACCGCGATGCCGTATTCGTTCGCGGCGTTGATTTCGTGGTGCTTAATCTCGCCCGTGATGAGGGCGTCCGCGCCGATGGCGGCAACGGCAAAGATGTCCGAGCCGCCCGCGCCGCTCGCGACGGCGACGGTTCTGACCGTGCCTCTGCCCTCGGTGTAGCGCAGACCGCTGCATGCGAGATTCTGCATGACGCGCTGCGCCAGCTCACGCACGGAGATGGTCTCCTCGAGCGTGCCGGCAAAGAGACATTCTCCCTCGGGCGCGCGGCACACCTCTTTCAGTCCTGCCGCCTGACCGAGACAGATATTCACGCCGAATTTCTCGCTCAAGTCGAGATTCGTGTGCATGCACACAGCGGCGATACCCGCCTGCGCGAGCAGATAAGGGACAGAGCGGCTGTTCATACGGCGCAGCGGCTGAAAAATAACGGGATGGTGGCTGATGATCAGTCCGCAGCCCTTTTCTTTCGCTTCCTTCACGACCTCCGCGGTGATGTCGAGCGTCACCAGCACTTTTGAAACAGGCGTGTCCTTGTCGCCGACAAGCAGCCCGCAGTTGTCGAAGTCCATCGCGGTTGCGAGCGGCGCGAAGCTCTCGAAAAAGTCGAGTATTTGTTGGATCGTCGTCATCATTCACACCTCTTTTTCAGTTCCTCTGCAAGCGCAGCAAAGCGCGCGTCGCCCTTTGCCTGCTTTTGAAGGCGGCTGATATGCCCCTCCACAAAGCGCAGATGCGCCGCGTTCTCTTTTGGGCGCAGCTCTCCGAGATACGGATAGAGCGCGTCGTGTTTGGTTGTCTCGCCTGTGTAGGCGACGTTGAGGACGGTGTAGCACTTGTCAGCCGCCACACAGCAGTCCTGTCTGAGAATGGAAAAGCCGTTATCGTCAAGCGCGCGGATCAAAACCTCGCTTTTCGTCATCGGCTGCAGAATAAAGCGTTTGCTTTTGTCGCGTGAATACGGGCATTCGTCGAGAATGCGCGCGATCAGCTCGCCGCCCATGCCCGCGATCACGATATCCTCCGCTTCTTCGGAGGAAATATTTTTCAGCCCGTCGCTGAGACGGGTTTCGATTCTGTCGGAAAGACCCGCGTTCGCCACAGTTTCCGTACCGCGACGGAGCGGGTCGGGATTGATGTCTGCGGCAACCGCGCAGGGCGTGACGCCCGCACGGCACAGCCACACGGGTAAATACGCGTGGTCCGTGCCGATGTCGGCGAGCCGTTTGCCTTCTCTCACAAAGCTTGCGCAGAGCGCGAGCCTGCTGTCGAGCTGACTCATTTCAGCGCTTCGTTGAGCGTCTTGACGAGCGCGTCGGCGTCAGCGCCGTGAACCATGCAGGCTTCCTCGATGGTTTCGCCGCGGGACGCGGGACAGCCGAGGCAGTGCATGCCGATGCTCAGAAAGAGTCCGGCAGTTTCGGGATGTTGGTCGAGTACGTCGCCGATGATTGAGTTCTTGGTGATTTCCATGATAAATACCTCCGTATTATGTAGTAAATAGTATTGTAACACATTTTTTGACAAGATGCAAAATAATGAAATCTTGCTCTGATTATCAGCCGCGCAAAATGAGATGATCCCCGTCAGGCGTTCCAGTATTTTCTGTCCAGACTGCGGTACTGAACCGCCTCCAGAACGTGATAGGAGCGGATGACAACGCTCTGATCCAGATCCGCAATGGTGCGAGCGACCTTGAGCACTCTGTCGTAGGCGCGGGCGGTCATGCTGAGCTTTTCAAAGGCGCTGCGCAGCACATTTTCCGCTTCTTTATCGATCAGGCAGAATTTGCTCAATTCGGCGGCGTTGATGCGCGAATTGCTCGTTGTTTTGCTGTTTTTGAAGCGTTCGCGCTGAATTTCACGCGCCGCGTCGACGCGTTTTTTGATCTCCGCCGAGCATTCGGCGACCTCGTCGCTGCGCAGCTCGTCGAACTTGACGGGCGGCACCTCGATGTGGATATCAAAGCGGTCGAGCAGCGGCCCGGAAATTTTGTTCAGATAACTGCGGATTTTATGCTGAGAGCAGGTGCACCGGTGGGTGTCGTCGCCGAAATAGCCGCAAGGGCAGGGGTTCATCGCCGCCACGACCATGATGGAGCAGGGATAGGTGCAGCTCTGACCTGCGCGTGAAATGGTAATGCGGCTGTCCTCAATGGGCTGACGCAGCACCTCGAGCGCCGAGCGCATGAATTCGGGCAGCTCATCAAGGAAGAGCACGCCGTTGTGAGCCAGAGAAACCTCTCCGGGACGGATGCCGTTTGATCCGCCGCCTCCGAGACCGACCGCCGTGACGCTGTGGTGCGGCGAACGGAACGGCCGCACGTCGATCAGTCCGTCGCTGTGCAGAGAGCCGGCAATTGAGTGGATTTTGGTGGTTTCGATCATTTCCTCAAAGCTCATGTCGGGCAGAATCGAGGGAATGCGCTTCGCGAGCATGCTTTTTCCCGAGCCGGGAGGTCCGATGAGCAGGATATTGTGCGAGCCTGCCGCGGCGATTTCCAGTGCTCTTTTCGCTTCATACTGTCCCTTGACCTGCGAAAAGTCAGGCACAAAGCCGTTTTCGGCGTGTTTTTTGGTCTGAGCGGGCTTCACGGGCACAAGCGGAACCAAGCCGTTGAGCATATCTCTCAGCGCGAGAATATCCTTGACGGCATAGATCTCGATGCCGTCGACGACCGCCGCCTCCGCGCTGTTGGAAAGAGGAACGAACATGCGGCGGTAGCCCAGCTCACGCGCCTTGATGGTCATGGGCAGGACGCCGTTGACGCCGCGCACCTCACCGTTGAGCGACAGCTCTCCGACAAAGGCGCAGTCCTTCGGCTCGACGCGGATCGTACCGCCGAGCCGCATCAGATTGACCGCGATGGGCAGGTCGTAGATCGGCCCTTCCTTTTTGATATCGGCGGGAGCGAGATTGAAGGTGATATGGCTTTCGGGAATCGTCAGTCCGCAGCTGCTGAGGGCGTTTGTCACCCTGTCCTTGCTCTCTTTAACGGCTGCGTCGGGCAGCCCGACCAGATCGATCCGCGGGAACCCTTTCACAGCGGCGGCTTCGACCTCAACAAGATAGCCGTCGATGCCGCTGATGCCGAAGCTTGCGGTTTTTACAACCATGTCCATCACGCTTTCTTTTGGAAATATCACCTATATTATACCATTTATTTCAATTGATTACAATGATTATCTTACCGTTTTTGCTATTATCATCAGAAGTTTTGCACAATTTCTAAACAGTCACTGTGGCAAGTCTACAAATTGAGTCAAAACTGATTGACATTTCCTCAATAGTATTGTATTATTTTGTTATGGAATATCATTGTTATGGGGTGGAAAAGTGAGCGACGCAAAGAACTCTTACAGCACGCTTTCCGATGATGTTCTTGCTGAGCTTTCCAAAGCACGTGACGAACAGGCGTTCAATGAGCTGGTAATGCGTTATTTTGGCAAAATCAGTGTTATCGCGCGGAAGTATTCCGCACGCGGTTATGAGCATACTGATTTTGTGCAGGAAGGTCTTCTCGGACTATTCTGCGCGGTCAGGACGTTTGAACCTGACGGCGGAAGGTCGTTTTGCAATTACGCTCTGCTGGTGGCGGAACGCCGCCTGATCTCGATCATCCGCAGGCAGTCCGCACGGAAGTCCGTTCCGGAAAGCGCGATTATCGGCTTTGATATGCTCGACGCCGACGTTGTCGATACAGCAAAAACACCCGAGGATGAGCTGATGCTCCGCGAGCAGATCGCCGCGGTCAAAAGGCGGCTCAGAGAGGTGCTTTCCAGGCGGGAGTTCGAGGTGCTTTCCCTGTATACCGAGGGCTTGAGCTATGCGCAGATTGCGCAGCGGCTGTCTGTGTCTCCCAAGGCGGTAGACAACGCGCTTCAGCGGGTGCGAAGGAAGGTTGGCGGCATGGATATGTCCTGAACAGCATGCCCCGCGGTGCAAATCCGCACAGGACAAATTTTCAGTACCAAAGAGAGGTTAAAAAAATGTACGAGGACAAGACATTAGTTTGTAAGGAATGCGGCAACGAGTTCGTATTTACTGCGGGCGAACAGGAATTCTATGCCGAGAAGGGCTTCGAGAACGAGCCCCAGCGCTGCAAGGATTGCCGTCAGGCCCGCAAGAATGCTGCCAAGGCAGGTCGCGAGTTCTTTGATACCGTCTGCGCTGAGTGCGGCGGTCCCGCGAGAATTCCTTTCAAACCCATGGAGGGTAAGAGCTACTACTGTAGCGAATGCTTTGCCAAAAGAAAAGCTGATGCGGAATAATTTTATATAAATTCATTTATATTTGATTGGTATTAGCACAAAGCGGTGAACCGTTGTTCGCCGCTTTTTCTTTTTTTTACAAAGTCAGAAAAAGTCAAAATATTTTTAAAAGTGAGGAAACGGGAGCATCAGAGAGAAAACGGGAGAAAAATCGAGATAATCGAGGACTGACTGACTTTTATTGACTTTGACTTTCTCTGACTTTGTCGCTATAATGATATCAAAGCTCAGGAGAGCAGAGAAAGAAGGGTCAAATATGAGAATGAGTGATTTGGTTGCTCAATACATTTTAAATATGCTGGAGGCGCAGGACGGCAGCGCGGAGATCCGGCGCAACGAGCTGGCAGGCTCGCTGGGATGCGTGCCGAGTCAGATCAACTACGTGATCACCTCGCGATTCACGCCCGAGCAGGGCTACATCGTGGAAAGCCGGCGCGGCGGCGGCGGATATATCCGCATCAGCCGCGTCAAGATGGACAAGGGAACCGCGGTAATGCATATCGTCAATTCGGTGGGCAATACTCTGGACAGGGCGACCGCAGAGGCAATGCTCAACAACATGCTCCAGCGCGAGCTGATGCAGCTGCAGACCGCCAAGGCGATTGCCGCGGCGCTGTCAGACCGCACACTCCAAAGCATTGAGCAGGAAAGGCGCGACAAGCTGCGCGCCGATCTGTTCAAGAATATGATTATTACACTCAACAACTGACGGGAGGTATGATGTATGAGAAAATGTGATAAATGCGGCGCGGAAAACGCCACCACCCATGTAAAGACCATCATCAACGGCGAGTTCAAGGAATATGACCTTTGCTCCGCCTGCGCGCACAAGCTGGGCTATACCAACGTATTTGCCGACATGGAGAGCGATTTCTCCCATCTGCTCGGCAGCTTCTTCGGCAACGTCCTGCCTGCGCGGACACAATCCACCCGCTGCGAGTTCTGCGGCAGTACCTACGCGGAGATCGCGAATACGGGTCATGTCGGCTGCGCGAACTGCTATCAGCTCTTTGCCGACAGGCTCAACCCGTCCATCGTCCGCATCCACGGCAACGCCGCCCACTGCGGCAAGCACAGCAAAATCGCCGCACAGGCAAGGGAGGAACGCGCCGAGACGAAAGAGGACAAAATCAAACGCTTACAGTCGCAGCTCGACGAGGCGATCAAGCAGCAGGAGTTTGAGAGGGCAGCCGAGCTGAGAGATCAGATCAGGGAAATGGAGGGACAAAAATGAGTGACATCGTAATTTCAACAAGGGTACGCCTTGCGCGGAACCTCAAGGACTATCCGTTTCCGTGCCGTCTGGGCACACAGGGCAGAGAAAAGGTGATCGAGAGCGTGCGTGACGCGCTGATTAACGGCAACAGCGCCATCGCGGGAGATTTTCGGTTCATCCGCATGAGCGAGCTGGACCCGCAGCAGAGCGTATCGCTGGTCGAAAAACGGCTTGTCAGCCCCGAGTTCATCAGCAGCAGCGAGGGCAGGGCGCTCCTGCTCAGCAAGGACGAAAGCCTGAGCATCATGCTCAATGAGGAGGATCATATCCGCCTGCAGGTGATTCAGAAGGGGCTTTCGTTGGAGACGGCCTACGACACCGCCGACAAGCTCGATACGCTGCTTGACGAGCGGCTGGAATTCGCTTTTGACGAGCGGCTGGGATATCTGACGCAGTGCCCGACCAACCTCGGAACAGGCATGCGGGCGTCGGTGATGCTGCACCTGCCCGCGCTTGAAAGGAGCAAGGTCATCAGCCGTATCAGCGGCAATCTCAGCAAGCTGGGACTGATCATCCGCGGTGCTCACGGTGAGGGTACCGAGCCGAAGGGCGCGCTCTATCAGCTCTCAAACCAGATCACGCTCGGTATTTCCGAGAAAGCGGCAATCGAGAATCTCAAAAATATCACATTGCAGCTGATCGCGCAGGAGGAGCAGGCGAGAGAGCGCATCTGCAAGAGTATCGACGTGCAGGATACCATCGCGAGAAGTCTCGGTATTCTCCGCAGTGCGCTGGTCATTTCACACGATGAAGCGCTGCAATTGCTGTCCAATGTCAGACTGGGCATTTCCTCGGGACAGATCACCGACGTCACCGCGGAACAGGTCGACAGCCTGATGACGGCGGTAGAGCCTGCCACGCTCAGCGTGAATCTCGGCAAGACGCTCTCACCCCACGAAAGGGATGTGGAACGCGCGAAGCTGCTGCGCGATAAATTGAAATAATGAAATGAAAAGATAGGAAAACGGCGCGAAAAGCGCATTTTACGGAGGTGTATGGTATGTTTAATATAGAAGGATTCACTCAGAAGGCAAACAAGGCGGTCAACCTCGCGGTTACATCCGCCGAAAACATGGGTCACAACTATGTCGGCACCGAGCACATTCTTCTCGGTCTGGTGCAGGAGGGCACCGGCGTCGCGGCAGAGGCGCTCAAGAGCTGCGGCCTTTCCGCGAACGCTCTGGAGGAGCGCGTGAAAAGCACAGGTACGGGTTATCCCACCAAGCTCTCGCCGAATGCGTTCACACCGCGCACCAAGCGCTTGCTGCAGACTGCTGTCGCCTTTGCATCCCGCATGGGCGGCTATGTCGGCACCGAGCATATTCTGCTCGCGATCCTCTATGAGCAGGACAGCTACGCCTACAGCTTCCTGCGCGAGCTGGGCGTTGATATCAACCGCCTTGCGGAGTCCCTGAAAGGCTCACTCGGCGGTTCCAACGCGCAGAACGGCGCTCCGCAGTCCAATGACGCCAACGGCGGTTCGGGTTCCGATTCCGCGCTGGAGAAGTTCGGCAGAGATTTGACGCAGGCGGCGAAAAACGGCGAAATCGATCCCGTCATCGGCAGGGAAAAGGAGATTGAGCGCGTGATTCAGATCCTCTCGCGCCGCACCAAGAACAACCCCGTCCTGATCGGCGAGCCGGGCGTCGGCAAGACAGCCGTCGCCGAGGGACTCGCGCTCGAGATATCGAAGGGCAACGTTCCCGAAATTCTCCGCGACAAGCGCGTCGTCACGCTTGACCTCACGGGTATGGTCGCGGGCGCAAAGTACCGCGGCGATTTTGAGGAGCGCATCAAGGCGGCGATCGACGAGGTCAAGCAGAGCAAGAACACCATCCTCTTTATCGACGAGCTTCATACCATCATCGGCGCAGGCGCGGCAGAGGGCAGCGCGGACGCGGCGAATATCCTCAAGCCCTCGCTTGCGAGAGGTGATTTTCAGGTCATCGGCGCGACGACCCTCAACGAATACAGAAAATACATCGAAAAGGACGCGGCTCTGGAGCGCCGTTTCCAGCCCGTCAAGGTCGGCGAGCCAACACAGGAGCAGGCGATCGCGATTCTGCGCGGACTGCGCGACAAGTACGAAGCGCACCACAAGGTAAAAATCACCGACGAGGCGATCGACGCGGCTGTCAAGCTTTCCTCGCGCTATATCGCCGACCGCTACCTTCCCGACAAGGCGATCGACCTGATCGACGAGGGCGCGTCAAAGGTGCGGCTCGCGTCCATGACTTCACCCAACAACATCAAGGAGCTGGAGCAGACGCTCGAGCGCTATGAGCAGGAGAAGGCGAGCGCGGTCAACGAGCAGGATTTCGAGCGTGCGGCGAAGCTCAGGGATGAGCAGAAGGACGTGCAGGCGCGGCTGGACGAAGCGAAAAAGAGCTGGAAGGATAAGCAGAAGGACAGCTTCGGAGAGGTCGACGCGGAGGTTATCGCCCGCATCGTCTCTGACTGGACGGGAGTGCCCGTCGTGCAGCTCACCAAGGAGGAAAGCGAAAGACTGCTCAACATGGAGCAGGTGCTCCATGAGAGAGTCGTCGGTCAGGATGAAGCGGTCAGCTCCATCGCCAAGGCGATCCGCCGCGGCAGAGTCGGTTTGAAGGATCCCAAGCGGCCTGTCGGATCGTTTATCTTCCTCGGACCCACAGGCGTCGGCAAGACCGAGCTGTGCAAGGCGCTGGCGCAGGCGATGTTCGGCGACGAAAACGCGATGCTCCGCCTCGATATGTCCGAATACATGGAGAAACACACGGTTTCCAAGCTGATCGGATCTCCTCCGGGCTACGTCGGCTTTGACGAGGGCGGTCAGCTCACCGAAAAGGTGCGCAGAAAGCCCTACTCGGTGGTGCTTTTCGACGAGATCGAAAAAGCGCATCCCGACGTGTTTAATATGCTCCTCCAAATCCTCGAGGACGGCAGACTGACCGATTCGCAGGGCAGAACAGTCGATTTCAAGAACACGGTCATCATCATGACCTCCAACGTCGGCGCAAGGCTGATCACCGACCATCAGAACGCCCTCGGTTTCGTCAAAAACGAGGACAGCGGGCAGAAGGACACAAAGGAGCTGGTTCTCGGAGAGCTGAAAAAGGTGTTCCGTCCCGAGTTTCTCAACCGCGTGGACGATATCATCGTGTTCAATAAGCTCACACAGGACGAGATCAAGGAGATTGCCGCCAAGATGCTCGATACCCTCGCAAAGCGTCTTGAGGCGATGAACATCGCGATCACCTTTACAGACGCGGCGGTCACCGCGATTGCCGACAAGGGCTTTGACGACGCCTACGGCGCACGTCCTCTCAGACGCGCGATCCAGAGCGAGATCGAGGATACCCTTTCCGAGTACATGCTCGACGGCAAGGTAGAGGCTGACAGCAAGGTCGTCTGCGACTTCAAAGACGGCAAATTCACCTTTGAGACCGAATAAGACAGGAAATAACGAATCCACCGACGCGTTCGGTGGATTTTTTCTTGTTTGAGCCTTGACATTTGGAGCAAAACAAGGTAGAATATATAATTGTGAAATACGGAGACGTATCGAAGCGGTCATAACGGGGCTGACTCGAAATCAGTTAGGGAGCAATCCCCCGCGGGTTCGAATCCCGCCGTCTCCGCCAAAGCGAAAATCCTGTCACGATAGTGGCAGGATTTTCGCTTTGTATTCTTCATTATTCAGTTTTCAGTATTCATTTTTCATTCCCGGCAGGATTTTCTAAATGAATACTGAAAACTTAAGACTGAAAAATGAAAAAATATTCTTGCAATCAAAAACGTATACTATCAGTCAGACGGTGATACCATGAAAGATGATAATTTTTTTGTATTATTCATTTTTCATTCCCGGCAGAATTTTCTAAATGAATACTGAAAACTTAAGACTGAAAAATGAAGAATTAATCTTGCAATCAAAAACGTATACTATCAAACAGACGGTGATACCATGAAAGAGAATATATTAATAGATAAATCCATAGACTTTGGTGCAAGAATCGTGAAGCTGCGCCGATATCTGACAGAAGAGAAGCATGAATCCGTTTTGTCCAAACAGATATTAAGAAGCGGAACCTCCATTGGTGCAAATATCAATGAAGCCCAATACGGAAGCAGCAAGGCGGATTTTATCGCAAAGCTTCATATCGCCTTAAAAGAGACGGCAGAAACGGAATATTGGCTGCATATATTGGAAAAATCCGATTATCTGGATAGTAAAATGGCATCCTCGATGCTTTCTGACTGCTTGGAGATCAAGCGGATTTTGATTGCGTCCATTAAGACGGCAAAGGAATAAAGCGAAAATCCTGTCACGATAGTGGCAGGATTTTCGCTTTGTATGTATTATTTCTTTCTGTTGAATTTCTCCTCGTTCCGCACAAAGGCGTAACGAAAAAAAACCTTGTAAATCCGCGCGGAATCCTTGAACGGCTGGAAGTGCGACGCGCTGTTGTTGTCGATATATACCGCCTCGATCGGTACCTCGCGGATGTTCTTTTCGCGGGAAAAGTTGAGCAGCATATACATTTCATATTCATACCGCGAGCCGCCGGAGCGGATGATTCGGTCGATGCTCCTGTCCGAAAAAGCCCGCAGTCCCGTCTGGGTATCTGTCAGGCGCATACCGGTTGTCACGCGATGGAGAAAGTTGGTGATATTGTTGCCGATTTTGCTTTTGAGGGGAGCGTCCTTCTGAAGCTCCCTGCTGCCGAGCACCAGATCGTCGGGATGCTTTTCGGCACAGGCGTAAACGCGCAGCACATCGTCGATGCGGTGCTGTCCGTCCGCGTCAACGGTGACGACGATATAGGGCGGAACGACGTTGTCGCGGAGAAAGCGCAGACCTTCTTTCAGCGCTTCACCCTTGCCCTGATTCTCGGGAAGCGTGATGACCGTGGCAAATGTTTCCGCGTTGCGGAACACGCTGTCGAAGGATGAGGGGCTTCCGTCGTTGACGATCACAACGGAAAAGCCGTGATTTGTCAGCTCCCGCGCTGTTTGCAGCATGGGCTGAGCGGGCATATACGCGGGAATCAGTGCGAATTTGCTGCCGGTAGACTTCAAGTGCGCGCCACCTTTCCGATATGATAATTCCATTGTATCAGCATTCCGTCTGCGTGTCAATCTGCATTTGCCGATAAATAATAGAAAAGTGCTAAAGAAACCGCCAAAATCTTCTGCGTTTCAGTGTTTTTTTGCATTGACAAGGCGCGATGATTTGCGTTATAATACGGTATTAGAATGAATGAATATTATCTGATTTACAATACATTATTAAAGTAAAGAAAGGGTTTTCGGGGAATGAAACAACCACTCAAAGTACTTGCCGTTGTACTCTGCGTTCTGACCGTCATTTCATCCATCGGTGTTGTCGGTTATGCCGCGTATGATTTTTACAGGCAGGCGGATTTACCGCGCACCGCGTCCGAGACGTCAGGCAGATCCAAGCTTGTTGCCCAGCCTCAGCTCGACAGACTGATGCTCCACACCGTCGGCATGGTGAAGAATATCGAAAAGACCAGTCTTGAGACCGACTGCATTTCCTTAAAATGGGACGAGGTCCCGGGTGTGGACGGCTACAGCGTCTATATCAGCAACCGCGATAACGACGAAAGCTTTGTCAAGGTTGACGATGTGAAGGAGCCTGAGATCACGGTCGGGAATCTCGACCCGACCACCGAGTACTGGTTCCGCGTTTCCTGCTACGAAGAGCTGAACGGAATGATGTACGAGGGTCCTGCTGCCATCAAGAAAACCGCCACACAGCCGGAGGCGGCGTCGGGCTACACGCTGTTCCATTCCTCCGATGTGATCGAGTTCAGCTGGAGCAAGGTGGAACGCGCGACAGGCTATGAGATCTTTCGCTCCTGCTCCAAAACAGATAACGAGTATGAGTTGTATATCACCATTCCCGACAACCAGGTGACTTACTTTGAGGATCAGGACGTCGACGACGGCGAGCTTTACAGCTACAGCGTCCGTCCCTACCGCGTGCTGTACGGCGACGCGGAATATCACGCGCGCCACAGCATTTTCAGGGCGGTCTGCGGTCTTGCGGCTCCGACAAATGTCATCGCAAGCTCCATTTCCTCCCGCGTGATGCTCAGCTGGAACAGAAGCGACTGGGCGACAGGCTACAACATCCTTGTTGCCGAGGAGGACAGCGACGACGCGTTTGAGTATCTCGACGCGACGGGCAGCAACCTCTATACCACAGGACAGTATCCCGATGGAAAGAACCTGTGGTTCCGCATCCAGCCTTACCGCATCCTCAGCGACGGCGAGGAGGTTGTCGGCACATACACCACCTGTCAGGCGACGGCGCAGGCAGCGAGAAGCAAGGCGAATGTTGCGGGCGGCGACGGTACCTATATCGAAATCAGCATCGAACAGCAGCATATGTGGTTCTACCAGAACAACTCGCTTGTGCTCGACACCGACGTCGTGACGGGCAACGCGGACGGCACCTGCAATACGCCTACGGGACGCTATTCGGTTCAGTCGCGCGCGACCAACACCACCCTCGAGGGACCGGGCTATTCGTCCTTCGTCAACTACTGGATGGGCTTCAACGGCGGCATCGGAATCCATGACGCGAACTGGCGTTCCAGCTTCGGCGGAACCATCTACAAGGGCAACGGCTCTCACGGCTGCGTCAACACACCGTACGACAAGGTCAAGATTATTTATGAGAATACGAGCTACGGTACGCCCGTAATCGTCTATTAATTGAATGAAGGTCGGCATTGCGCCGGCCTTTTTCTTTTGCAAAAAAACAGGGCGCGCATCGGCACGCCCTGAAAGAATATGTATCTTATTTGTTCAGCTCGGATTCCTCAACCAGACGTCTGCCGCAGTCGTTGCAGAACATGGTCTCGGCGTCAAAGATGGTGAAGCCGCAGTTGGTGCAGACCTTTCTGGTCGGCTCCTTGACAACTTCCTTTTCCTCCTCAATGGGATCGCCGCCCTCCATAACGAGACGTCTGCCGCAGTCGTCGCAGAACATCTTGTCGGGATCGTTAGTGGTGAAGCCGCAGTTGGTGCATTCCTTGAGCGCCTTGGGCTTCTCCTCCTCGAGCATGGAGTGGCCGCAGTTGGTGCAGAACTTGATGCCTTCTCTGACAGCCTTGTTGCAGTGCTTGCAGAGAACCATACCGGGCATCAGCTTCACGGGCATCTTTGCGCCGCAGTTGTTGCAGAACAGAGCGTCCTCGTCAACCTGCTCGCCGCAGCATTCGCAGAAGTTCTTGTCAAGAAGGGAGCCGATCTTCATCTTGTTGTCGATGATTCTCTTCTTTGCCGCGTTGACTTCCGTAACCATCGCGCCAAGCTCGCCGTCGGTTCTGTTGGGATGCAGCTCGAAATACTTCTTGCCGATTTTTGTGTACATGCCCTCGATCTGCTCTGCCTCGGTGTCATTTGCCTTGATCAGACTGTCGATTTCAGCTGTGTGAGCCGCTTCGGGTTTGATTTCGCCGTCGATAATACCCTTGATGAATTCGTCAAGATTTGCCATTTCAAATCCTCCTAAAAAAGTAATGTGTTGATGAAAGAACGCATTTCCGTCGAATTGTACAGGAAACGCGGGTGTTTCTGCACGAAACACACATTTTTCACCCTATATTATACACTGAATTAGGCAAAGTGTCAATTGAATTGTGCGATTTTGTTGACATGTTTTCTTGCGGATGTTCTGTTGGGGTAATTGACTAATCGGGCTGAAAATGCTATAATTTCTTCGGAATTCGACAAAATTCGACACGAAGGGAGTTTTCAAACATGACAACCAATGATGTTCAGATAATCTATTTCAGCGGCTATATCCGCAATTGGCAGAGCCTGTGCGACACACTCGGTATCGCGCTGCCGCTCAGCCGCGAGGAACGCGAGGCGGCGATTCTCAAAAACGCCTACGCCAAGTGGGGCACGGACATGGCGCAGCAGCTCTGCGGCATGTTTGCCGTTGTGCTCTATGATGAAAACGAAAAGCAATACTACATCTGCCGCGATCAGGTCGGTCAGAAGCAGCTGTTCTATGCGGTTGCGGACGGAGAGCTGCTCTGTACGGGCGACATCGACGCCATCGCGTCGGACGCGCGCATGGAAAAGCGCCTGAATAACAAGATGCTGCAGCAGTACCTGTTCTACGGCTATCCCATCGGCACGGAGACCTTCTACGAGGGCATTTATAAATTCCCTGCGGGAAGCTGGGCGACGTTTGACGGCAGAAGCTTTGAGCTGCACCGCTATTTCGCGCCCGTATTCACCCCCGACGAGAGCAAGAGCGTCGACGAGTGGGCGGCGGAGATCGAGAAGGTTGTAGAGGAAATCTGCGCCGAGGAACGCGCGGACACCGAGCTGCCCTATAAGGAATCCTTCCTCTCGGGCGGCGTGGATTCCTCCTATCTGCTTGCGGCGAGCGACGCGGTCTGTGCGAATACCGTCGGCTACGCGGAGGAGGGCTTTGACGAATCCTCTCTGGCGCGTCAGACTGCCGAGGTGCTGGGCAAGGGCTTCCGCGTCAAGCAGATTACGCCTGCCGAGTATTTCGCGCGTATTCCCGAGGTCATTGACAAAATGGGACAGCCGCTCGGCGACGCTTCGGCGGTCGCGTTTTCCCTCGGCTGTCAGGCTGTCAGCGAGCATGCCCGCATCGTTTATTCAGGAGAGGGTATCGACGAGTTCTTCGGCGGCTACAACGCCCATAAGCGCGAGATCCCCAAGGAGTGGACGTACCTCACCTGCTCTCATATCATGAACCGCGACGTCGTGAGAACTTTGATGAACGACTTCGACGAGAGCGTCAATCCCGAGGAGCCTGTCGCGGCTCTCTGGCAGTCCACCGAGGGGCAGAGCCCGCTTGCGCGCAAGCTGACCGTCGACATCACGCTCTGGCTGGAGGGCGATATCTACCTCAACACCGACCGCACCTCGACAGCCTGCGGTATTGAGCTGCATACGCCGTTCAGCGACGTGCGCCTGTTCAACGTGGCGAGCAGGATCCCGACCGAATATGAGTTCCAAGAGGAGCAGAACAAGTATGTGTTCCGCAAGGCGGCGTCGGGCAAGCTTCCCGACGAGGTCGCGTTCCGCAAAAAGGTCGGTTTCCCCGTACCCGTGCGCAAGTGGCTGGCGGATGAACGCTACAACAAGCCTATCGCGGACAAGCTCTTTGGAGATACCTCGCAGCGTTTCTTCAATCAAGCGGAATTGAAGGATTGGTGGACGCGCTATCTGAATGGGGAAGAGCTGTATTGGAGCCGCATCTACGCGGTTTACGCCTTCCTGCTCTGGTATGACTGCAAGTTTTGATCAATAATACAAATTGCCGCGGTGTAATGCCGCGGCAATATTTGTATCAGCGCAGGTTGGAGCTGGAATCGAATCGCTTTTTCAGCTTTTTCAGCGCCTTTGTTTCGATGCGGCTCACGTAGGAGCGCGAGATGCCGAGCTGTTTTGCAATTTCCTTTTGTGTCAGCGGTTCGGTGCCGCCCAGTCCGTAGCGCAGGAGAATGACTGTTTTCTCCCTGCCGCTCAGCTCCTCGCGGATGAACTGCCCGAGCTTGCGGCTGTTGAGCTTGCGGTCGAGGTCGTCGAGTATCGTGTCGTCCACCGCCATAATATCCATCAGCGTCAGCGGATTGCCGTCCTTGTCGGTGTCGATCGTTTCGTTGAGGGACACGTCCTGCGCGCTCTTTTTGACGCTGCGGAAGTGCATCAGAATCTCATTTTCAATGCAGCGGCTGGCGTAGGAGCTGAGACGGATGTTCTTGTCGGGCTTGAAGGTGTTGATCGCCTTGATCAGCCCGATGGTGCCGATGGACACCAGATCGTCCTGCTCGGTCTGCACGCCGTAGTATTTTTTGATGATGTGCGCCACCAGCCGCAGATTGTGCTCGACCAGCTTGTTCCGCGCTTCGTTGTCGCCGTTTGCCGCGCGTTCGAGATATTCCTTTTCCTGCTTTTCACTCAGAGGCTTGGGAAACGAGCCCGACCCGCAGACGTGCAGAATGAAAAAGCAGACGTATTGCCCCAGCAGGGCGATGAAATCAAACAAACTACCACCTCGGAATTTTCGATTGGTAAAACCTATTCGCGGCACTTGCGAAAAATGCGGATTTGCGGTATACTGATATCAAAATCAAACAGAGTGGAATGATGAAGATGAAAAAACTGATTTCATGGAATGTCAACGGTCTGAGAGCCTGCATGACAAAGGGCTTTGCGGACTATTTCAACGAGGCGGACGCGGATGTGTTCTGCCTGCAGGAGACCAAGCTGCAAGAGGGTCAGATCGATTTTGCGCCCGAGGGCTATCATGCCTTTTGGAATTACGCCGAGAAAAAGGGCTATTCGGGAACGGCGCTGTTCTGCAAAGAGGAGCCGCTTTCCGTCAAATACGGCATCGGCGTCGAGGAGCACGACCGCGAGGGCAGGGTGATCGCCGCGGAGTTCGCGGATTATTATGTTGTCACCTGCTACACCCCCAACTCGCAGAACGAGCTGAAACGGCTCGACTACCGCATGGATTGGGAGGACGCCTTTTTGAAGTATCTCAAGGAGCTGGAGCAGACAAAGCCCGTTATCCTCTGCGGCGACCTCAACGTCGCGCACACGGAGATCGACCTCAAGAACCCCAAGACCAACCGCAAAAACGCGGGCTTTACCGATGAGGAGAGAGCAAAGATGACCGCGCTGCTCGGCAGCGGCTTTACGGATACTTACCGCTATTTCTATCCCGACACAACGGGCGTATATTCGTGGTGGTCGTACCGCTTCAAGGCGCGCGAAAAGAACGCGGGATGGCGCATCGACTATTTCATCACATCAAAGGCGCTGGACGACAGACTCGCGGGCGCGTCGATCCACACCGAGGTGTTCGGCTCCGACCACTGTCCCGTAGAATTGGATATCGAATAAAAAACAACGCTTCCGATCATGTTTTTCGGAAGCGTTTGCTTTTGTTTTCTTTTATTTTCATATCGGTGACCGTGCCGCCTGCCGCTTTGATGAAGCGAAGCACGCTCGATATCAGCAGAGAGCGTTTGGAGGAATCCAGCCCCGCGAGGGATTTGAACATCCGTCCCGCGTCACGGACGGGATTCTCCGCCATCTCGTCAAAGGTGACTTCGTCGCTCGATTTGAGCAGGGCGAACAGCTCCTCGGTGAATTCCTTTCGCTTTTCCATCGGCATTTCCGCGAGGAACCGCGTCAGCGTGCGGTCAAAGAACGCGCTGGTGCCGTTTGTCTGCTCCAGCTCGACGAGCCGCGTGCGCTCGACTGCCCATGAATAGACGTCGTGCTGCAAAAAGCCCTTTTGTCCGCTCTGAATGACAGTGTAATTTTCCTCGTGCTCAAACAGCATACCGAAGATGGATGACTGCGGCACGTAGGTGTGGATCCTGTCGATCACGCGGTAAAAGCCGCTGTCGAGAATATGCTCCAGCTCGAACCCCGGTCCGTCCATGCTGTAGATTTCCCTGATTCGCTCCTGCAAATCCTCTCCGCAGAATGACGCGGCATAGACCGCGAGGTTGCCGCCCTTGGAGTGACCGCCCAGATAAAAGCTGCCGTCAAAAGCGCCGGCGGCTTTCTCGAAATACCGCAGCGCCTCGGGCTGCGACGCGACGGGGAAGGTGAAGAACATATTGAAATCCTCCTGCCAGCCGACAAGCGTGTTGTCGGTTCCGCGGAAGGACACAAAGCGCGTGCGTTCGTCAAGCGTGATCAGCAGCGCGGAGAACTGCATCTGCCGTTCGTCGTCGACGATGTTGACATAGCCGCTCAGCTGCAGATCGCAGAAGCGGTCTGACAGCGCAAGCTCCTGCATCAGCCTGTCGTCGCCCTCCCAGAGGAACGCGGGAGCGTCGCCTGAAAACATACGGTCAGCCGCCTGACTGACCGTAATGGTGGTATGGAGATCCTCGCTGACAATGCCGTCAAAGGGCAGGTAGGAGAGCCGTGAGAGGATCACGGCGTCGATGTCGTTGAAGCCGTCAGCGGCAAAACTCAAATCGCCGCGCCAGCTCAGATAATCAAAGAGGTTATTCATATTCCGTTACCACACCCTCGGCGGTCGCTTCCGCTTCGATCTCTTCCGTGAGGTCGCCGCGCTTCCTTCCCTTGGTGTAATAGGAGAACGGCGCGGTCAGCAGCATGGCGCCGTAGTAGGTGATAAAGCGCCAAAGCAGGATTGCGGGCTTGATTTTGCTGATGTTGGCAATGACGAAATAGGAGCCGAAGTACATCGAAAACGCCAGCTCCGCACCTCCCGAAGCGCCGGGGAGCGGTACGAGGTTGGAGGTAAAGAGCACAAAGCTCTGGATGCACAGAAAATCAAAGGGATTGCCGACAGGCGCGCCGTGAGCCGCCGCGATAACGGGCATATCAAAGGCGATATAGATGAAGTAGGGCACGCTCATGATACAGCAGATCTGCACCATGACGAGCAGGAAAATCTTGACCAGCCGCTTTTTGTTTCCCATGAGCATACGGTTGGCGGAGTGGAACATCTTGAATTCGCGCGCGATGGTCATGATTTTGCGCCGCGGTTCCTTGACGAATTTCACGGCGACCATGATTTTGTAAATCAGGCGGATAAGCTTGCGGGTGATGTTCTCCGCAAAGCAGACGATCAAAAACATCGCCGTGACCGCGAGCTGCACCACGAAGCCGACGACGATGAACGCCGACGACCAGAAGTTAGTGAACGCCGTTCGGAAATAGTCGAATTTGAAGATGACGGCAAAGATGCTGAACCCCGTCGTCACGAGCTGATAGACGATGAATTTCTGCGTCATGCAGGCGGAGCCGTAGCCGATGCGCACGTTCTTCCGCGAGAGAAAATACAGCTGCATAGGCTGACCGCCCGTATTGGAGGGCGTGACCGCGCCGAAGAACACGCCGACAAACGCGACCTTGAGGGAGTCGAGAAAGCGGAAATGCGGGTATTCCGCGCGCAGATAGATCTGCGTGACGATCGCGTCGATGATCATGTTGCAGTCAAACACCAGCAGTCCGACGACGACCCAGCCCCAGTGAAAGGCGTCGGGCGATTTGAGGAGATCGATCAGACCGTCCTCCGAAACGATGAAATTGATAACCAGATAAACGGAAATGATCGCGACGAGAATGTTAAAAATCACGGTGCCGCTGACTTTGAATTTCCGCTTCTCCTTTGGGGCAGTCCGCGCCCCGCTGTTTGGGTTGGTTTGCAAAGCAATCTTCTCCTTGTTCAGGATGTATATATTACTATGATACAATTTCCGCGGTGAAAATGCAACTACAATGTTGTAACTTATCGTTTCGCTGTTTTTGTACATTTCAGACGGGTGACAAGATTCTCCTTGTTTTCCTGCCCGGGATATGGTAGAATAAGGATATCATAGTGAAAAGGTGAATCAGATGGGATTCTTTGACGTTGTCAATGTCTACGGCTTGCTGTTCGCGGCAGTTCTGCTCGTTCCGCATATCGTCTATATGAAAACGCATACGCTTGACACGGGCGTTTTCACCAACCGCGCGATGGTCTATATCGACCGCGTCGGCAGGCTTGCGAGCCTGTTTCTGATGTCGTTCCATATCGGCGTGCTCGAACTGGGCTTTACCGAGCCGCAGGCGCTCATGCGGCGGTTTTGGCTGATTGTGATGGGCGTTTGCAGCGTGCTGTATGCCCTGCTGTGGCTGCTGTTCTTCAAGAAGGAGACAAAGGGCTGCGCGCTCGGAATCATTCTGATTTCCTCGTTCATGGTGATGTTCAGCGGGATTTTACAGGTCAATACCCTGCTTTTGACAGCGGGGATCGTCTATCTGATCGGCGAGCTGTACCTTTTCTCGCGGTATTTCAGAAAATAGAGGTTAGTTATGAACGTGATTATGCTCCTCAAGCCAAAGACGACGGTTCAGTATATTTTTGAGGACAACACCCTGCGGCAGGGACTGGAGAAGATGCGCGCACACAGCTATACGGCGATTCCCGTGATTTCACAGGACGGCAAATATGTCGGCACCGTCAGCGAGGGCGACTTTCTTTATTATATTCTCGATCAGCGCAACAATTCGCTCAAAGCCAAGGAAAAGCATCTGGTGCGCGATATCCTGCGCGAGGGCTTCAACCCCGCGGTGCGCATCGACGTGACGATGGACGAGCTGCTCGAGCGCGCGATGCGTCAGAACTTCGTTCCCGTCACCGATGATTTTGATACCTTCATCGGCATTGTGACCCGTCAGGATATTATCCGCAATTTTATTGAATAACGGCTGAAAACAAAAAGCTGTTTCCGTGATACGGAAACAGCTTTTTTCTTAATAAGAATTATTACTTGATGCCGTCGAGGATTTTCTGCATTTCCTCCGCGGGCTTCAGTCCGATGGACTGGGCGATATCCCTGCCGTTCTTGAAAATTACGACGTTCGGAATGGTGAAAACGTGGTATTTCGCCGCGAGCTCGGAATTTTCGTCCACATTGACCTTGTAGAAGCCGAAGTCGTCATTGTCGCGCTCCAGCTGCTCGAGAATCGGCGCGAGCATTTTGCAGGGACCGCACCAATCGGCGTAAAAATCCACGACAACGGGGTAATCCGCCTGCAGCACATACTGCGCGAATTCCTCCTCATAAATCTTTTCTATCATTTCAAAACTCCTTCTAAATGAAACGGCTATTCCTTGGGTACCAACTGCGCCATCAGCTTTTGGTAGTATTCGGGATGCGACCTTCTCAGCGACATCGGCTTGAAATCATCGTGCACAAAGCAGTGCATGGTGTGACCCGTCGCGGCGATCTCGCCGTTTTCCTTTCTTGCGGTGTAGGTGTATTCCATCTTGGTGCCGTTGAAGCCCGTGAGCGTGACTTCGATGCTGATGACCTCGTCGAACAGGACGGGCTTGTAATATCTCGCATAGGCGTCTACGTTGGGAATGGTGATGCCGTCGCGCGCCATCTGCTTTGCGTCGCAGTCAAAGGTTTTCATATAGGCGAGACGCGCTTCCTCAAAATAGCGGATATGGTTGGAATGGTGGACAATGCCCATCATGTCGGTTTCGTAGTAATTGGCTTTTCTCTGATAAGTAAACATCGTCATCGCCTTACTTTCTCAGCAGCAAGCCGTTCTTGAGATCCTCTTTCGCCTGCTTCTTGATGATGTAGTGCTGCTTTTTGCCTGTCGCGGTGTGGGGCAGCTCGTCGACGAAGCGGTAGTAGCGGGGAACCTGATATTTGGAGAGGTTGGGTGACTGGGAGCAGTAGTCGAGCAGCTCGGCGACGGTCAGGCTGTCGTCCTCTCTGATGACATACGCCGCAAGACACTCGCCTCTGGTGCTGTCGGGAACGCCCGTGACGATGCACTCGCTGACCTTGGGATGCAGGTTGATGACCTCCTCGATGCGCGCGGGATAGATATTTTCACCCTTGGAGATGATCATATCGTCCTTTCTGCCCGCGATGGAGATATACTGCTTCTCGTCCCATGTGCCGATGTCGCCCGTGTACATCCAGCCCTTGTAGAACTTCTCCTCGGTCGCCTGCGGATTGTCCACATAGCAGTAGGTGGATTTCTGCGGGCACTTGATGATGACCTCGCCTTCTTCGCTATTGTCGGTCGCGACAAGCTCGTCAGGCTCGGCTTTTCTGTCCTCAAATACCTTGACGATGCGCACCTCGTCGTCGGTACAGGAGCGTCCCGCGGTTCCTGACATTTCGGGCAGGTCAAAGGGACGCAGGAAGGTGTTCCAGAACGTCTCAGTGGTGCCGTAGCCGTTGAACAGGTTGGGGGAGAGAACCTCCTGAAAGCGGATGCAGGCTTCCTTTTCGAGCGGGCTGCCCATGGTGATGATGCCCTTGAGAGAGGAGATGTCCTTGTGACGCTTCTCCTGTCTGGAGGCGAGCAGGGTCAGGACCGAGGGAACGCCCGTGATAAACGTGATTTTGTATCTCTCGATATAGCGCAGCGTCCACTTGGGGTTGAAGGTGCGCATAATGATCAGACCCGCGCCCGCGTAGAGCGTCGGGGTGGGACCGCCCGAGTGGATGCCGCCGCGGTGGAACCACGGGGTCATGTTCATGGTGATGTCGGTCGGGTTGATCGGGAAGTGCATGATCACATCGTGCGCCGAGAGCACCTCGTTGATGTTGTTGAGCGGTACGCCCTTGGGAGTACCCGTGGTGCCGGAGGTCTGCAGCCGCAGCACCTCGTCGTAGATGTGCGGTTCAAAATCAACCGGCGGATTTTCGGCGGAAGCGTCCTTCACATAGTCCTCATAGAGGATGTGTCCCTCGGGAAGCGCGAAGTCCTTGACGGTGCGGTTGACCGCAATGACGAATTCGGGCTTGTGCGCGGAGAGCTTGAGCGCCTTGACGGCTGTCTTGGCGATTTCCGCGTCGTAGAGGTAAACCTTGGGCTTGTTGTGGCTGATGACCTCCGCGGTCTCACCGGGTGAGAGGTTGAAGTTCGCGGGGTTGGCGATCGCGCCGATTTTCTGGCAAGCGATATAGTTGAACAGAAACTCGGGGCAGTTATAGAGCTGCATAAAGGACAGATCGCTCTTTTTCAGACCGCTCTTTTTGAAGGCGTTCGCAAGGCGGTTCGCGTCCGCGTTGAGCTCCTCGTAGGTCCATTCCTTGTCAGACGCGGGGTCGATGACCGCCGTGCGGTAGCCGAAGCGTCTGACGTTGCGCATGAAGCCGTTGAGCCAGGTGAACTCGCTCTCAAAGGTTTCCTTGAACATGGTGATATCGTATGTGTAGGACATGTTGATTCCTCCGAATTATTTCTGATAGCGTCCGACGATAATGCTGGAATTCTGTCCGCCGAAGCCGAAGGCGTTGGACATGGCGTAGTCGATCACCGCTTCCTTGGCGGTGTTCGCGACGAAGTCGATGCCCGCGCACTCGGGGTCAACCTCGTGGAGGTTGATGGTGGGAGGCAGGATGCCTGTTTCAATAGCCTTGACGCAGGTGATGGTTTCGGTGATGCCGCCCGCGCCCATCATGTGACCTGTCGCGCCCTTGGTGGAGCTGACATAGGGGAGAGTGTCGCCGAAAACGGTTTTGATCGAATTGGTTTCCACGCTGTCACCCTTGTTGGTGGCAGTGCCGTGGGCGTTGATGTAGCCGATCTGCGAGGGCTCGATGCCCGCGTCGGCAAGTGCCTGCTTCATGCAGGCAATCGCGCCTCTGCCCTCGGGATGGGGCGCCGTGACGTGATGCGCGTCGCAGGTGTTGCCGCAGCCCGCGATCACGCCGTAGATTTTCGCACCTCTCGCAAGCGCGTGCTCCTCGGTCTCGAGAACCAGCGCACCGCCGCCCTCGCCGATGACAAAGCCGTCGCGGGTAATGTCAAAGGGTCTGCTTGCAGTCTTGGGGTCGTCGTTTCTTCTGGAGAGCGCCTTGGCATTGGCGAGAGAATAGATAACCAGCGGACAGAGCACGCTTTCTGCGCCGACCGCGAGCATCACGTCCGCCTTGCCTGCCTGCATGCACATGCACGCGGTGTTGATGGCGTCGCCGCCCGAGGAGCAGGCGGTGCTCACGGTGAAGCTCGGTCCCTGGATGTTATGGTCGATAGCAATGTTGGCAGCCGCGATGTTGCCGAGAATCTTGGGGATAAAGCGCGGTCCCACCTTCTTGTGGGAGGCGCCCGAAAGTGCGTCCTGCGTAAAGGCGGTCGTCGCGACGCCGCTCATGGCGGTGCCCATGATGATGCCCGTGCGCTCCGGCTCGATTTCGAGACCGCTCTGACGGAGCGCTTCCTCGGCAGCGATGTAGGCGTACTGCATAAAGGGGTCTGTTTTGCGGATCAAATCCTTCGCGAGATAATCGGACGGGTTGAAGTTCTTCACTTCGCCCGCAATCTGAACCGCGAGCTCGGACGGGTCAAAGGTCTTGATGGTATCGATGCCCGACACGCCCGCGGTGACGTTTTTCCAGTATTCATCAACGCCGATGCCAATGGGGGTAACGGCGCCCATGCCTGTGATCACAATTCTTGTCATATGCTTCATAACTCCTTACAAATACGGACTGCGGGGTGATATCGGTCCCGCTGTCAAAAAATAGCTATTTACATCTTGCATATTGTTATGCTATATTAGTATAAGGGATTGACCCGAACACTACCATTATTATAACAGAGATTTCCTTTTTTTCAACCGTTTTGATAATGCAAAATCGGGCGTTTTTGAATAAAGTTATGCAGGAACCGCATAACAAATCACGAGGTGAACAATATGGATATGAACCAGCTGGTCTGTTTTGTAACCGTTGCCCAAACACTGAATTTTTCGGAGGCGTCAAGGCGCAATTATCTGTCGCAGTCGACCGTCAGCCGCTATATCGGCGAGCTGGAAAAGGAGTTCGGCGTCAAGCTTTTTACGCGCACGCGACGCGACGTGGTGATTACCAACGAAGGCAAGACGCTGCTGCCCTACGCGGTCGATATGCTGAGCATTTTCAACAAGGCAAAGACGGTTATCAATGAGCTGCATGAGGGCGGAAAGGGCAAAATCACCGTTGGCTGCGACTCGACATCCATGAGCTTTCCGTCGCGGTGCCTAGCGGATTTCGGCAAGCGTTACCCGGGCATCGGCATCGAGATCAGGCAGCTCGACGCCGCCGACAGGGCGCAGGCGATCACGGGCGGCGACTATGATTTCTGCTTCATGCCGCGCGACATGGTGCCCGAAAGCTCGGGTATCGAAACACTGCTGACGCATAGTGAGCCGTTGGTGATCGTCAGCGCGAAGAAAAGCCGCTTCAAGGGCAAGTCGCTCAGCCTGTCGGCGCTTGGCGAGGAGCGGCTGGTACTGCTTTCCGAGTCGTCCGCGCCGATTCTCTTTATGGAGATCATGGACCTGCTGCGCACCTTCCACATCTCGCCGCACGTGGACAGCTCCTATGACGACATGGTTTCTTTATATATGGCAATATCCTCGGGTATGGGCGTTTCTATTCTGCCGAAGTCGCTCGCTGCATTCGCGTCGCCCTCCCAGACCTCCGCCTTTACGGTAGAGGACGTGGATACGGCGGTTCCGTATGTGATGGCGTGGGCAAAGGGTATCGCGAATCCTGTTGCAGAATTATTTATCAGCACTGTCCGCAAATACGCGCTCGGTGAGGATGATATCTATGATTTATAAACGCAAAAAGGAGCAGGGTATTTCCTGCTCCTTTAAAAAAAGTTCCGTTTGACCAGAAAGAACGCCAATGCGAGAAACATCAGCCCGATCAGCAGATAGCCGAACATGACAGAAAGGTCAAAGCACGAGATGACGATCAGGGCGATTCCCGCGAGCACATAGACAGCCGTACAAATGATGACGCTCATTTTGGTCGCGACACGTTTGAATCCTTTGACTGTCTGTTGAAACAGTAGAATCGCTCCCGCGAGGAATCCGATTGAAAGAACGCAAATCAGCGCAAGCGGTATCATGGAATTATCCGAAATATCTCTTTGAGGCTCTGAAACGAAAAGAGATATCTTTCCTTTCTTTAGAATCTATCTACATTATAAAGCTGGAAGACGGCAAAGTCAAGGTATCTTTTTCCTTGAAAATAACTCTTGTACATAAAGAAAAGGAGCAGGATTATTCCTGCTCCGTAAAAAGTCAGTATTTATGCGGCTTTTGGCTTATCCGAAATATCTCTTCAAAAGTCCCTTGAAGCCCGCGCCGTGTCTTGCTTCGTCCTTTGCCATTTCATGGACGGTGTCGTGGATCGCGTCGAGGTTCGCTGCCTTGGCTCTCTTGGCGAGGTCGAATTTACCCTCACATGCGCCCGCTTCCGCGTCTGCGCGCATCTTCAGGTTCTTTTCGGTGCTGTCGGTCAGCACTTCGCCGAGAAGCTCCGCAAAACGGGAAGCGTGGTCGGCTTCTTCAAACGCGTATCTCTTGAAAGCTTCCGCAATTTCGGGATAGCCCTCTCTGTCAGCGACTCTCGCCATAGCCAGATACATACCGACCTCGGCGCACTCGCCCTCAAAATTCGCTTTGAGATCCTTGATGATATCCTCGCTCACGCCCTCAGCCTTGCCTTCGCCGAGCTTGTGAACGGTAGCGTATTCCGCCTCTTCCTCCATCAGCTTAAACTTGGAAGCGGGCTGCTTGCAAACGGGGCACTGCTCGGGGGGCTGATCTCCCTCGTGAACGTAACCGCAGACTGTGCAATACCATTTCATATGCCATTTCTCCTTTACAATAAAATTTACAAAATTCGGGAAAGACTTCCCGAGGATTTGATATATTCTAGCATGAAATCACTTGGTTTTAATTGTCTTGAAGAATTATAAATAAGTTTTTCACAAATGTCATTTCCGCGCATAGAATGAACCGTACCAATCGGAAAGGGAGTCTGTTTTATGCCGAAAATTTACTTAAGCCCCTCCGCGCAGGAGTTCAACCACTACGTTGACGGCGGCAACGA
Organism: Ruminococcaceae bacterium P7; assembly: GCA_900100595.1. GTDB lineage: Bacteria > Bacillota > Clostridia > Oscillospirales > Acutalibacteraceae > Ruminococcoides. The sequence goes on along the minus strand of FMUA01000002.1, from coordinate 189,827 downwards.
GGAATACTACATGAACCTGATTGCCGACGCGATGGAGCCGTACCTGCGGGCAAGCGGTATCGACTTTGACCGCAACCAGCCCGAGATGCCGCTGTGGAAGATCATCAATGATTCAAACGCGCAGGACTACGACCTTCACCTCGCGATTCACAGCAACGCTTCACCCGAAGCGCAGGCAGGAAAGAATACGGGCGTGCAGATTTACTACTATCCCACGAGCGCCAAAGGCAAGCGCTTTGCCGAGATCATCGACGGCAACTACAAGCCGATATACCGCGAGCCGATGAACACGCGCCTTGTGCCGTCCTCGACGCTTGCCGAGCTGCGGCGTACAAAAGCGCCCGCGGTGCTGATCGAGACAGCCTACCATGATAACCGCGAGGACGCCAAGTGGATCCGCGACAACATCGACACCATCGCACGATCTTTGGCAAAGTCCGTCGCGCAGTATTTCAATCTTGAATTCAGGGAGCCGTAAGACACGGACGGAGATTTTTCGGTCTCCGTCCTTTTCTTTGTTGCGCAATTCCGATTTTTGCGTTATAATAGAGGAAAATGAAAGAAAGCGGGTGCACAGCATGACCGAAGAATTAAAAAACAGAATAGAAACAACGATGCAGAATCTCAGGCGTAACAAGATGGAGGCGTATTTCTGCGAGAACAGCGCGGAAGCGTGCGAGCTTGTCAAATCGCTGATAAAAGAGGGCGACGTGATATCGTGCGGCGGTTCCGTCACACTCAAGCAGACGGGCGTGTATGATCTCATCACATCGTCGGATTACAATTTCCTTGACCGTTCCCGCGAGGGTATCACACGCGAGGAGGTAGAGGAGGTCTACCGCAAGACGTTCTCGGCAGACGTATTCTGCACCAGCACCAACGCGCTCACCGAAAACGGCGAACTGTATAACGTCGACGGCAATTCCAACCGTGTCGCCGCGATTCTATACGGCCCCAAGAGCGTGATCGTAGTCTGCGGCGTCAACAAGCTCGTCAAAAATATCGGCGAGGCATTTACCCGCGTCAAGACCAAGGCGGCGCCGCCGAACACCGTCAGACTGGGCATCGACACCTACTGCGCGAAGTCGGGACATTGCGTTTCGCTCAACAAGGAAAACCCCGAGCTTTGCGAGGGCTGTCACAGCGACGGCAGAATCTGCTGCAACTACGTTGTCTGCGCACAGCAGCGGCATATCAACCGCATCAAGGTGATTATCGTCAACGAGGAGCTGGGTTATTAATCAGCATGAACGAGTTTTTGGAGAGAATGCGCGGTCTGCTTGGCGATGAGTACGAGGCGTTTCTGCGCTATTATGAGGGCGATAACTTCCGCGGTCTGCGCGTCAATACGCTCAAATGCACACCCGGGAAGTTGCATGAGCTGCTGGATTATGAGCTGAAGCCCACGCCCTTTTGCCCGAACGGATTCTATCTGCCTGCCGATGTGCGGTCGCCGGGCAACAGTCCGCTGCACCACTGCGGCGCATTCTATATTCAGGAGCCGTCGGCGACCTCGGCTGCGGAGATGCTCGGGATAGAGGATGGCGACTTTGTTCTTGACCTCTGCGCGGCTCCCGGGGGCAAGAGCACCCAGATCGGCGCGAAGCTCAACCGCACGGGGCTGCTGTGGAGCAACGAAATTGTCAGAAGTCGCGCCAATATTCTTTTATCGAATATTGAGCGCATGGGAATCCCGAACGCGGTAGTATCCAACGCACATCCCGAGGCGCTTTGCGACAGGCTCGCAGGCTGCTTTGACAGGGTGCTTGTTGACGCGCCCTGCAGCGGCGAGGGCATGTTCCGCAAGAACGGCGAGGCGCAGGAGGAATGGAGCGCCGAGCATGTCAGAAGCTGTGCCGAACGCCAGCTGCACATTCTGAACAGTGCGAAAAAGGCGCTGAAAGCAGGCGGCGTGATGGTCTATTCGACCTGCACCTTCTCGCGTGAGGAAAACGAGGGCGTTATCGAGCGCTTTCTCGCGGAGAATCCCGACTTTGCTTTGGAGGACGCGGGCGTGTCCTTCGGAAGGCCGACGATGGATTATGCAAGGCGGATATTCCCGATGGACGGCGGCGAAGGACATTTTGCCGCGCGACTGCTCAGACAAGGCGAATGCAGACAGAGCAGTGCGCCTGAAATTCAAACGCAGGCGGATAAAGCGGTTCTGGATTATTATGACAGTTTGTTTCCTGAAAGACCGTTTGGAGAGCGGCTGGAAATCATCAAGGATAAAATTTATATTCTCCCAAAGAATTATAATTTTGACAGCAAGGGCTTGCCGATACTGCGCGCGGGACTGATACTCGGCGAGCTTGTCAAGCGCAGGATAGAGCCGCATCACAGCGCCTTTATGGCGGCGCGTGCGGAGGACTGCGCGCAAATCGTCGACCTCGGCGCGGACAGCGCGGCGATCCGTGCCTATCTCCACGGAGAGGAGATCGACGTACCGCGCGGACTGAGCGGCTACACCGCCGTTGCCGTCAGCGGCATGACGACGGGCTTCGGCAAGGCGTCGAACGGCAGACTCAAGAACAAATACCCGAAAGGACTGCGAACGCTGAAATGAAACGACTATCCGACATTTCCACCATCAAAGAAATCCTCTCGAAGCACGGCTTCACCTTTTCCAAATCGCTGGGACAGAATTTTCTGATCAACCCGTCGGTCTGTCCGCGCATGGCGGAATACGCCGGCGCAGGTGCAGGCGTGGGTGTTATTGAAATCGGACCCGGCATCGGCGTACTCACCAACGAGCTGTGTCAGCTCGCGTACAAGGTGGTCGCGGTGGAGCTGGACAAGCGGCTTCTGCCCGTGCTGGACGAGACGCTCGCGGAGTATGACAACGTCAAAATCGTCAACGCGGATGTGCTCGAGCTTGACCTCAATCAGCTGATCGAGGAGGAGTTCGCGGGGATGGAGGTCGTCGTGTGCGCGAATCTGCCGTACTACATCACCTCACCCGTCATCATGAAGCTGCTCGAGGAGCGGCTGCCCGTCAAGGCAATCACCGTGATGGTGCAGAAGGAGGCGGCGCAGCGCATCTGTGCCAAGGTAGGCGTGCGCATGTGCGGCGCGGTGACGGTGGCGGTCAATTACTATGCCGAGCCGGAGCTGCTGTTTCATGTGAGCGCCGGTTCATTCATGCCTGCTCCCAAGGTGGATTCGGCGGTGATTCGCTTGAATGTGAGGGAAAAGCCGCCTGTCGACGCGGACAAGGAAAAATTCTTTGCGGTAGTCAAAGCGTCGTTCGGTCAGCGCAGAAAGGTGATAGCCAATTCCCTCAGCGCGGGACTCGGGATGGGCAAGGAAAAGGTTCTCGCAATTCTGGAACGGGCAGGCGTGCCGCAAAATACCCGTGCCGAGGCGCTGAGGCTCGAGGATTTCGCGGCGATCGCAAACGCGTGGGAGGATTTGGCATGAAGAAAATGAACGGACTGTTTGTCGCCGCCTTTGTGTTGGCTCTGGTCGGCACGGCGTGCGCGATGGGCGCGATTGCATTGGCGTATTTGTTCAAAAAAACCGAGCTTGCAGTGCTTGCGGGAGCAGGCGGAGCGCTCTGCGTTTTTGTGGGAATTATCCTCGGCTACAACAGCAAACCGAAAAAAGAAAAACAAAAAACGATTGACAACGATATTGAGGTATGATACAATAAAAATGCTTAAAGGGGAGTAGTTCGCGGCAACAGCCGTGATATATTTCGTCAATCTCATACCGCTCGCGGTATCGGATATATCTGAAAGAACGAGACTTTTATTGCGTATGGATTTACATGCACAATAAAGGTCTTTTGTTTTTTATCAGGAGGTTATTGTATGTCAGAATGGTATCAGAAAACAAACGCCGAGGTGCTCGAACAGATCGGCGTCACGACAGACGGACTCAGCTCCGAACAGGCGGAGGAACGGCTGAAAAGAGACGGAAAGAACGTGCTCGCGGAGGGCAAAAAGAAATCCGTCTTTCAGGTATTTCTCAGCCAGTTCGCGGATCTGCTGGTGCTGATTCTCATTGCCGCCGCGATCATATCCATGTTCTCGGGCAATATTGAGAGTACCATCGTTATCTTCGCGGTCATCATCATGAACGCGATTCTCGGAACAGCCCAGCATGTCAAGGCGGAGAAGTCGCTTGACAGCCTGAAATCCTTATCTTCACCGAGCGCGAAGGTCATCCGCGACGGCATGAAGATCGAGATTGATTCCGAAAACGTCGTAACGGGCGATATCATTATTCTGGAGGCGGGCGATCTGATCGTAGCTGACGGAAGGATCCTGCATAACTATTCCCTGCAGGTCAACGAAAGCTCCCTGACGGGTGAGTCGACCAATATCGACAAGGACGACGAGGTTATCAGCGGCGAGGTGCCGCTCGCTGACCGCACCAATATGGTGTTCTCCGGAAGTCTTGTCACCTACGGCAGAGCGATGGTGGTTGTCACCGGAACGGGCATGAATACCGAAATAGGCAAGATCGCCGCCTTGATGAATGCCGCTAAGGAGAAAAAAACACCCCTGCAGCAGAGTCTAGACAAGTTCTCCGGCAGACTCGCGATCATCATTATGATCATCTGCGCGCTGGTGTTCGGTTTGTCCATCTGGCAGGGAAAGACGATCATCGACTCCCTGATGTTTGCCGTGGCGCTCGCGGTCGCGGCGATTCCCGAGGCGCTCAGCTCAATCGTCACCATCGTGCAGGCGATGGGCACCCAGAAGATGGCGAAGGAAAACGCCGTCATCAAGGACTTGAAGGCGGTCGAAAGTCTCGGCTGCGTATCGGTCATCTGCTCCGACAAGACGGGTACCCTCACCCAGAACAAGATGACCGTGCAGAAAATTTATATCGGCGGCGAAAGCATCCGCGAGGACGAGCTGGATATCCGCTATGAGAACCACCGCCGCCTGATTTACGACATGGTGCTCAACAACGACTCGAGCATCGTCGACGGCAAGGGTATCGGCGACCCGACCGAATACGCGCTGATCGAGACCTCACGTCATATCGGTCTGGATGAGGAGATTATCCGCGACACCCTCGACAGAGTGGAGGAGGTGCCCTTCGATTCCGACAGAAAGATGATGAGCACCAAATACAAGCTCCACGGCGTGCCGCATATTCTGACAAAGGGAGCGCTGGATTCCATTCTCGACCGCTGCGTCAGCATTGCCGACAAGGATGGCGTGCGTCCCATCACAGAGGAAGATAAGCGCAAAATTCTCGAGCAGAATAATAAATATTCCGAGGCAGGTCTCCGCGTGCTGACCTTCGCGTACAAGGAATCCGACGAGACGCTCTCGGTGGAGACCGAATACAACTACACCTTCCTCGGTCTGGTGTCCATGATCGACCCGCCGCGTGAAGAGAGCAAACAGGCGGTCGCCGACGCGATCCGCGCGGGCATCAAGCCCATCATGATCACGGGCGACCACAAAATCACCGCGTCCGCGATCGCGAAGCAGATCGGCATTATGCGCGGGGGCGATATGGCGGTTACGGGCATGGAGCTTGACGCGATGACCGACGAGGAACTTGACAAGGTGCTTGAGCACATCTCGGTCTACGCCCGCGTATCGCCCGAAAATAAGATCCGCATCGTCGAGGCGTGGCAGAGAAAGGGCAGCATCGTCTCCATGACGGGCGACGGCGTCAACGACGCGCCCGCGCTCAAAAAGGCGGATATCGGCGTCGCAATGGGTATCACGGGAACCGAGGTTTCCAAGGACGCGGCATCCATGATTCTGCAGGACGACAACTTCGCGACCATCATCAAGGCGGTTGCCAACGGCAGAAACGTCTACCGCAATATCAGCAACTCGATTCTGTTCCTGCTTTCGGGCAACATGGCGGCGATCCTCACCGTCCTGTTTACTTCCATTATGGCGCTTCCCGTTCCGTTCGCGCCGGTTCATCTGCTCTTTATCAACCTGCTCACCGACTCCCTGCCCGCTATCGCGATCGGCATGGAACCTCCCGAGGACGGCTTGCTGTCCCAGAAACCACGCGACCCGAAGAAGGGCATTCTCACCAAGCAGTTTACCGCGCTGATGTTCGGTCAGGGCGCGCTGATCGCGGTGTCTGTCATCATCGCGTTCTTTATCGGCATTGAGATCAGCGAGACTGCCGCTGTGACAATGGCATTCGCAACCCTGACGCTCGCGAGACTGTTCCACGGCTTCAACTGCCGCAGCTCGCGTTCCATTTTCCGCCTCGGTCTGCTGACGAATATCTACAGCGTCGGCGCGTTTCTGGCTGGCGTGCTTTTCCTCAGTCTGGTGCTCTTTATTCCCGCACTCTACGGTCTGTTCTGCGTCGAGGGTCTGAACAGCGGTATGTACGGCATGATCGCTTTGCTGGCGTTTGCGCCTACCCTGATCATTCAGATCGACAAGCTGATCATTGACGCGGTGAAAAAGCGTTGACAGAAGCGAAAAAAACATTGACAAGAGAATTACCATAATTTATAATGAAAGTATACTAATTTTGGAGGTAATTCTATGAATAATATCTGGCATGACATTTCACCAAAGCGTATTACCTGCGACCGTTTTTATGCGGTAATCGAGATTTCCAAGGGCGGCAAAAACAAGTATGAGCTGGACAAGGAAACGGGTATGCTCAAGCTTGACCGCGTGCTCTTTACCTCGACTCACTATCCTGCCAACTACGGCTTTATTCCGAGAACCTATGCGGACGACGGCGACCCGCTTGACGTTCTTGTACTGTGCAGCGAGACCATCCTGCCCATGACGCTTGTCGAGTGCAAGCCCATCGGCGTGCTCAACATGATCGACAACAACAGCAAGGATGAAAAAATCATCGCCGTTCCCATCAACGACCCCAACTACAATACCTACAACGACATCACCGACCTTCCCAAGCACCGATTCGACGAGATCCGCCATTTCTTCCAGGTTTACAAGACCCTCGAGGACGACAAGGAGACCGCCGCAACGGAGATTTACGGCGCGGAGAAGGCGAAAGAGGTCGTACAGCTCTGCATCGAGAGCTACGTCCTCGATTTCCAGTTGGCGTAAAGATTCAAAGTGAGCGTGCTTCGGCGCGCTCATTTTCTTTTAAATTTTTCATTTTCCCATGCAACACTTCGCCCGTATTTCGACACTATATGAGTGAACGATATCGTTGGAGGCCTGAAATGGACAATCAATTATTGGTAAAAAAAGCCCGTGCGGGCGACAAGGAGGCTTTCGCGAGCCTTTACATACAATACAAGGACAGCCTTTACCGCTACGCGTACTATAAGCTGCGTTCCGCTGAGGACGCGAAGGACGCGGTTTCGGCGAGTGTGACGCAGGCGTATATGGGAATAGCGTCCGTCAAGAACGAAGCGGCATTTTCCTCATGGCTGTTCCGCATCCTGTACCGCGAGTGCTGTGCGATCATCCGCAGGAAGGCAAAGCTGGAATTCGTGGAGATCGACGAGAACCGCCATCTGGTTCCCGACAGCACCTACGTCCGCAGCGAGCTGAGTGAAGCGCTGGACAGTCTGAGCACCGAGGACAGGGACATCGTGCTGCTCAGCGTGGTGGCAGGCTACAACAGCAATGAGATCGCCGCCCTGTTCTGTATGAAGCCCGCCACGGTGCGCTCGCGGCTGTCGCGCGCGCTCGGCAAAATGAGACAGTTTTTGGAGTGATTGCGATGAAAAATGATTTTGACTTTATTAAGGATCAATTCTCGTCCGACGGCGTGAACGCTCCCGCAGAGATCAACGAGCAGTCGGTGCTGCGTCAGCTGCAGGGCGTCGAGCCGATAAAGGAGAAGAAAAAGAGTAAAAAAGGACTGGTGATCGGTATCACCTCCGCCGCTGTCGCGAGCGTGGCGGTCATCACCGCCGCGGCGATTGCCGTGACGATGATTCTCGGCAACCGACCGATTCAGGTCGGAACACCCGTGACCATCGCGGGAACCGCCAAGCTGACGCAGTTCAACAGCCGCGACGAGGTGCGTTCCGCGCTGGATAATACCCTCAAATTCAATGAAAGGCTGAACGGCAGCCGCAACGGTCTGGAAAAATACGCGATCGAGGAATTCGCGGCAGACGACGGGGCGGTCAGCTCCAACAGTTCGGGCAGCTCGAGTAAATCAGGCGGTTCAAGCGGAGCCGCGCACAATGACACCTATGTGCAGTACACGGGCGTTGACGAAGCTGACACCGTCAAGACCGACGGCAAGTATATCTATCATCTTTCCGACGCGCAGGAAATCCGCGTATATGAAGCAAAGGGAAAGGATTCTGCTCAGGTCGCGGCGGTACGGAGCGACAGCATGGACAGCAGTTATTTTGAGGAATTTTATCTGCACGGCGACCGGCTGATCGTCCTGTCACAGGGCTACAGCTACGCTGATGTGGATTACTCTCTGCCCAATGAGCGGACGGAGGTTCGGCTCTATGATATTTCCGATATCAGCCATATCACCCTGTCCCATGATTTTGTCCAGAGCGGCTATTACTGCTCCTCGCGCATGATCGACGGTATGCTGTATGTGGTGACGACGCAGTACGCGACGGACAGAAACACGATCCCGATGATCTGCAGGGACTACGAAACAAATAACGCGACCTTTGACGAGGTGCCCGCGGACAGCATCTACGCGGTCGAGAACCCGACCGAAAGCTCTTTCCTCACCGTTGGCAGCATCGATACCGATAAGGGAGAGTGCAGGGATTCCAAGTCCGTCCTCGGCTCCGCGCAGCAGATTTACTGCAATCAGGATAATCTTTACGTTATGGCGACCGAGTACGAGCCGCGTGTCTACAACGATTTGATGACCAACGCAATCAGCCGCTCATGGGCTGCGGTGCCGACGGCTGACCGCACGCAGCTGGTCAAAATCAGCCTGACCGACGGGCTGGAGGTCAAGGCGAGCGGCAGCGTCAGCGGAACCGTCAACAACCAGTATTCGCTTGATGAATACAACGGCTATCTCCGCATTGCCACCACCTCCTATGACGACAATTATTATCAGGTGAACAATCTCTATGTCCTCGACGGCGAGCTGAATCCCGTTGGTGAGGTCACGGGATTTGCGCCTGACGAGAGCATCAAGGCGGTGCGCTACATGGAGAATACCGCCTACGTCATCACCTATGAGCAGACAGACCCGCTGTTTGTGATCGACCTGACCGACCCGACCACTCCCGTCATCACAGGCGAGGTCAAAATCAGCGGATTTTCCTCGATGCTCGTTCCCATTGATGAAAACACCGTGCTCGGCATCGGCTATCACACCGAGGACGAGGGCCGGGAGATGGAGATTCAGGAGGGCCTGAAAATCGTCACCTTCGACGTGAGCGACAAGAACAATCCCAAGGTGCTCGACACCAAGGTGTTCAAGAACTATTACTCCGATGTGCAGTACAATCCCAAGGCGCTGCTGGTGAATTTCGAGCGCGGCGATTACACGATTCCCTACAGCTATTCGGATTGGAACGCATGGGACGACGCCTATTATGAAACCCGCAAGATTGAGAACCGCTCGGGCGTTATCAATTTCTGCGTGGACGGCGGAAAAATCAACATCGTCGACGAGTATGTATCGGATGTGTTCCGCTATTCGACCGTAGACCGCTGCGTCTATGTGGGCGATATGATTTATATGCTGGGATACGATTCCGATATTGACTGTGTGCAGTATAAATAGTATAATAAAAAGCGCCAATCATGAGATTGGCGCTTCGTTATGGCAGATAAGGGAACCTCTAAAAATTCCCTACCGCGCATAAGCACGAAATCTTCACGGCATAATCTTGCCAAAACTCCTTGAAATACGTCAGTATTCCTGCGGCGTTTTGACAACATTCTGCCATAAATCTTCCGCACTTCTGCACGACATTGAATTATTAGAGATTCCCATAAGCTATTATAGTTTAAAATCCTCGGGAGAAAAGGTGCCTCTCAGGGTGATGCTTCTGGGAACGCGGAGCAGCGGGTCATAGTCGAACGCCTTGCATTTCGCGTCCTGAATCTGCCTGCCCTTGCGGCAGTTCATCCTGCCGTTTTCAAAATAGGAATTGTTGCAGTAGGAACAGTCGGGCACAATATTTCTGCCGAACAGCTTGTTTTTCATCATCAATCACCTCAACAGGTTTATTGTATCATAACTGAACCTTACTTTCAAGTAGAATTATGGAGGATGCCCCTTGAATTTTCAATCTCAGACCATGCGGCTTCACAACGCCGACAGCGTACCATTTTTAACATATAATTCCTTGTCGGAATTAAAATTCATCCGCCACGCCTTTTCCACCCGTTTGGGCGGCGTATCGGAGGGAGAGTTCACCTCGATGAACCTCGCTTTCAACCGCGGCGACAATCCCGACCGCGTGACCGAGAACTATAAAAGGCTCTGTCAGAGCGCAGGCTTTGAATTTGAGAGTCTGACCGCTTCGGCGCAGGATCATCACACCTTTGTCCGCGCGGTGACGCGGGAGAACCGCGGAACGGGTATCTACAAGCCCCGCGACCTCGAGAGCGTCGACGGACTGATCACCAACGAAAAGGGTGTGACGCTCGTCACCTACTACGCCGACTGCACGCCGCTGTTTTTTGTCGATACCGGGAACAAGGCGATCGGTCTGGCGCACGCGGGCTGGAGAGGTACCGTCGGCAGAATCGGAGAAAAGGTCGTCAAGAAGATGGGGGAGTACTACGGCACCAAGCCCGAAAACATCGTCGCCGCCGTCGGACCCGCAATTTCGGTCTGCTGCTATGAGGTCGACGAGCCGTGCGCCGCGCATTTTCTCGCCTTGACCGACCTCAATACCGACAAGTTCGTTTTCCCCAAGGACGGGGGCAAATATATGCTTGATCTGTTGGAGGCGAACCGTCAGATTCTCGTCGCGGCAGGGGTGAAGGCGGAGAACATCACGCTGTCCGACCTCTGTACCAACTGCAACAGAGACCTGCTCTGGAGTCACCGCGCGACAAAAGGAAAGCGCGGAACGATGTCCGCGCTGATGTGTCTGATTTAGTGGTTACGCAGCCAATCGCGGAACCAGACCTCTTTCACTTCAAATTCTTTTCCGTCGAGGTATGCGAGAATCCCCGCGTCCTCCGTAAAGCTGAATTTCAGCTTGTAGCTGTAGAGCGCCTGCCGTCGGAAGCCGTCGGGCGCTTTTTTGTTTTTGCCGTACTTCGTGTCGCCGACCAGCGGACAGCCGATCGACGCCATGTGTGCGCGGATCTGGTGCGTCCTGCCCGTCAGCAGCTCGATTTCCGCAAGACTGTACTGCCCGTCGGAATCGAGAATTTTGTACTGGGTGCGGATTTCCTTGGCGCCGTCCGTCGGGCGGCTGAGTACCGTCACCTTGTTTTGACTCTCGTTTTTCGTGATGTAGCCCGTCAGGATGCCGCTGTCCTGCTTCGGCTTGCCATGCATTAGACAGAGGTAGTATTTTCCCAGCTCGCGGGTTTTCATTTTGAGGTTGAGGATCCGCAGGCTTTCGGCGTTTTTCGCGGCGATGACGATGCCGCCCGTGTTGCGGTCGATGCGGTTGACAAGGGCAGGAGAAAAAGCCTGCTCCGCTTCGGGGTCGTATTCGCCCTTGTCATAGAGGTAGTGCTGCACCCGCGCGACGAGAGAATCAAAGTGATAGCTCTTGTCGGGATGGACGATCACCCCGGGCTTTTTGTCGAGCAGCAGAATATTTTCGTCCTCATAGACGATCTCGAGCTTCGCCGGCGCCTTGAGGAACTCGTAGTTCTTTTTCTCGCTCTGCTCAAAGAACTCGTCTTTGATATAGAAAGTCAGCACGTCGCCATCCTGCAGCATGACGTCGATATCGCACTTTTTGCCGTTGCGCTTGACGCACTTCTTGCGGATGTACATGTACATCATCGGCTTGGGCATGGTTTTGAAGCGCTTCTGCAAAAATTTATCCAGACGCTGACCCGCGTCGTTTTTTCCGATTTCCAGTGTTCTCATTCCTATCACCGTTTCTATCATACTGTATTCTTCAATAAATTGCAAGCACACAACGGCTTTCCGTGCGTAAAATAGTAAAGGGTGATAGAGTGAGATGCAGGAAACACAAGGTCCGCGCCTCGATATTCTTCGGGCTGGGACTTCTGACAGCGTCGCTGTTGCCGACCAGATGGGTGCTTGTCGTGGCGGCAGCCGCGCTGGTATTCGTCAGCATTACTTGTATTCGGAGGTAATTGTATGAAGGTAGTACTTATCGAGAACCCGAAACTGATCGCGGGATTGCTCAGGAAGCTGTTCGGCATCAAAAAGGAAAAGCAAAGCTGCAGCTGACTATCGTTATTATTAACAAACTCAGCTATTTGCAGATGTGCAATGTGACAAAAACATTGCACATCTTATTTTTTTGTTGAGTTTTCAGGCAAAATTGTTTATAATTAAATTGGTAATTTATAATGCTTTATTTTGCATTATTTAGGAGGTTTAATTAACATGAGAAACTCAAAAAAGTTCATCAGCATTTTTCTTGTTGCGCTGATGCTGATGTCCACAATCGCAGTGGCATTCTCTGTCACTGCCAGCGCCGCGGGCACGCTCGCGAGCCATTATGCCACCAACCCGGGCGGGAAGGTCGGTAAAGCAGGAAACATCACAATTGACGGCGATTTATCCGACTGGTCGGAGGACATGCTTGTTGCCACCAGCACGGCATGGGATTGCGCCAACCATTGGAAGGGCTCTCACGAAAACTGCCTGATCGACGCCTACGCGCTGTTTGCCAGCTGGGACAGCTCCAACCTGTACATCGGTATGCAGTATGTCAATACGACCGACACATGGCAGAACGCAGGCGACGCTTCCCTGATGGACGGCGGTAAGATCGGCGACCTTCACATGATTCTCGCCCTCAGCGTAAACCCGTCCTCCACAGGTCTGACCGGTAAGGTAACAGACGGCAAGTACATCTGGGGCGATCAGGTCGATTACAAGACCCACGTTGACCATCTGTTCTACATGAGCGCAAAGCCAGGCGCGGGCGTTCCCGGTCACTTCACCGTTGCGGACGCTTCGGGCAACACCGATTACACCACTCACTGCGGCAGCTTCAAGACAGAGGGCATCGAGTACAAGATGGCTGACGGCAACGTCTGCAGCAGCATCTGGGGTCTTAACAATTCCGACAGCCCCACCGACGTAAGCTCTGACAGCGCTGACTGGGTTGATTACAAGACCTACAAGGGCAGCAAGGGCACACACGACACAAAGTATGACTCATTCTATGAGATCAAGATTCCCTTCTCCGCTCTCGGCATCACGGCAAGCGACCTCACATCCAGAGGCGTCGGCGCGATGACTCTTTGCGGCAGAGGCGAATCGGTTCTTGACTGCTGTCCGTTCGACCTCTCAATGGTCGACAACGTTACCGGCGATTACGGAAACGATCCCAGTACCTCTCACGAGAAGGACGACGTTGATGAAATCACCGTGCCCCTCGCGAGCATCGGCAAGGGCGGACAGGTTCCCGTAACCCAGCCCGTAACGCAGCCTGTGACACAGCCCGTTACCCAGCCTGTAACGCAGCCCGTAACCCAGCCCGTAACCCAGCCCGTAACCCAGCCCACCAACGACACCATCGTAACCGCGAACTCCAACCTGTTCGGCAGCGGCTCCGTCAAGGCGACCGAGAACATCGTTACCGTTACCTACGACATGAAGTCCGCGATGAACATTGTCAACGCGCAGTGGAACCTCACCTACGATTCCTCCAAGCTCAGACTCAAGACCGCCGTGGACGAGATCTGCCCGAACCTCAACGGCACCACCAACCAGTCGGGCAATACCGTATACGGCGTATTCTCCAACATCACCAACCTCGCCAACTTCACCACCTCCAAGCCGTTTGTTCAGGCGGAGTTTGAGGTCATCGGCAAGGGCTACGCGGATGTCAACCTCACCGTGGACGAGCTTTCCGTCGGCTACATCAGCTCGGGCAAGCTCCAGTACGCGAACGCTGTCAAGAACGGCACAAAGCAGAATATTTCCTCACAGTCAGGCTTCAGCAACAACAACATCACGGGTACCGCGAGCGTTGTCAACGGCTCTGTCAGCCAGCCCGCTACCGACCTGACCGTCAACGCGACCTCGAACCTGTTCCCGACAGCGACCAAGGTAGTCGCCGCTTCGGAATCTCAGGTCACCGTTGAATATGTGCTCCAGTCCAACAAAAAGATTCTCAACTCCGAGTGGACGCTCACCTATGACACCTCCAAGCTGCGCTTCAACAAGTCGGCTACAGGCGAGATGATGCCGAACTCCACAGGCGCTGAGACAAACGAAAAGACAAGCGGCACCATCAAGGGTACCAACTCCAGCTTCATCAATGACACGTTCTCCACCGAGAAGGTATTTGTCAGAGCGACCTTCGACGTACTCGCCAAGGGTACCGCGAACGTCAACCTCAATGTTTCGATTCTCGGTCTGACCAGCACCGTTTATCTGGTAGACAACAGCACTATCCAGAACGTCAAGGCGCAGTCGGGCTTCTCCGATTTCACCTACGCGACCAAGACCAGATTCGGCAACAGCGGCAACGTCGGCGGCAAGATCAACCTCAAGACCACCTCGAACTTCTTCAATGCCGCCACCAGACAGCTCAATGATTCCACTCAGGTGACCGTAGCGTTCCAGCTGTCCTCCGTCTACAAGGTGCTCAGCGCACAGTGGGAGCTGACCTATGACACCAACAAGCTCAGACTGGCTTCCGATCTCGACGTCGCAATGCCGTTCGCGGGTGACGATGCGGTTGTTCTGGAGAAAACAAAGGGTACCGTCAAGGGCAACTTCTCCACACTCGGCACCCTCAACTTCAAGACTCAGAGAGACTTTGTCACCCTGACCTTCGATATCATCGGTTCGGGCGACACGACCGTCAACATGAACCTGATCAACCTCGGCGTCAAGAACACCGCCGGCAAGACAGGCTATGTTGTCGACCACAGCGTTGACCAGAAGCTCAACAAGCAGGCAGGCTTCACCGAGAGCAAGGTCTATAACATGACGCTGAATATGCCCAACGGCAAGACTGACCGCATCAAGGGCGACGTCAACTTCGACGGTATGGTCAATGTTTCGGACGCGACGATGATTCAGCAGAAGATTGCGGAGATCGTTCTGTTCAACACCGACCAGACTCAGGTAGCAGACTTCTATTCGGACGGCAATGTTGATATTACCGACGTTACCTACATCCAGAAGCACGCAGCCAGCTAATCCGACATATATTTAACAGCTCAACGGCTGACTTCCCTGTGAAGTCAGCCGTTTTTATCATAATTCAAAACGCTCTCTCATATGATGAAATAAAGGGAACCTCTAAAAATTCCCTACCGCGCATAAGCACGAAATCGTCACGGCATAATCTTGCCAAAACTCCTTGAAATACGTCCGTATTCCTGCGGCGTTTTGACAACATTCCGCCATTAATCTTCCGCACTTCTGCACGACATTGAATTATTAGAGATTCCCTAAAGAAAATCAAAGGAGAGAGAAAAAATGGAATTGAATACAGAACCCCGTTTCTTCCGTTTACCCGTCAAGCTGCTCGATACCGTAGCGGAGCAGCTCGCGGATGTGGATTTGACCCTGCCCGATTACTGTCCCGATATCGAGAAGATCCTCAAATGCACGCTTGTCCCGAAAATCCAGACCAAGTCCCTGTCGGGCGGTCAGCTCCAGGTGGACGGATATTGCGTCGTCAACGTGCTCTATATGGAGAGCGAAAAAAAGACCATCCGCTGCTGCGAGCAGAGCGTGAATTTTTCGCAGAGCTTTTCCCTGCGCGAAACGCCCGAGAATTATGTGATACTGACAAAGACAAAGCCCGAGTACATCAACTGCAGGGCGGTCAGTCCGCGCAGACTGGTGATGCACGGCGCGTTTTCGCTGTACGCGCAGGTGCTCGGCCTAACGAAAACCGACCTCTATTCTCCCGGGGAGGGGCTTGAAACACTCACGCGGCGGATGCCCGTCGGCAGTCTGCAGGCGTTCTGTCAGGAGCAGTTCACGGTGAGCGACGAGATTTCGGTGGCGGATAAGCCCGCGATTGAATCCATACTCTATTCCGCTGTTTCGGCAGGCGTCACGGACGCGAAGGCGGTCACGGGAAAGCTGATGCTCAACGGCGAGCTGAACCTGCGGCTGTTCTATCTGACGGACGTGGAGACGGGACAGACCGCCAAGCTGGAGTACATTCTGCCCTTCAACCAGATCATCGACTGCGAGGGCGTGGAGGAGCAGACGCGCAACCTCCTCGGCTGCGAGGTGATGTCCTACGACGTGCGCCTGAAAAACGATATCATGAGCGACAAGCCCGCGATCGCGCTGGACGTCAAGCTCTGTCTGACAGAGGAGGGATATTCGCTCAACGAGGAGGAGATCGTCACAGACGCGTATTCCGTCAGCGTTGCCTCGGCGCCCGACTTTGAGAATTTAAGGCTGACCGCAGAAGCGACGCCCGTATCCGACAGCTTTATGGAGAAGCTTTCCGTCAAGGTGGACAGCGGAAAGATATCGAAAATCCTCGATATCTATGCCGACGCCGTCAGCATAGAGACCGCCGCGGAGGAAAATGCGCTCAAGGCAAAGGGAAAAATCAACCTCTGCATGGTCGCGCTGGATGAAAACGGAACGCCGATGTTTGTGGAGCGCTCCTTTGACTACGCGCACGCGCTGCCCTCTGCGGAGGGCTGCGATCAGCTGCGCTTCGGAAAGGCGCGGGCAGCGGGTATGAGCTTCCGTCTTGCGGATGACAGCACCGCAGAGATCCGCATGGAGCTGAAAATCACGGGCGGAGCGACAAAAACGGAGCAGGTCAAGGCGGTCAGAAGCGTGGAGCTGTTTGAGGACCGTCCGATCGTCGCGGACGACTGTGCGCTGACGCTGTATTTTGCGAAGCGGGACGAGAACCTGTGGAACATCGCCAAGGCGCACAATACCCGTCTGAATATGCTGCTGTCCGAAAACGCGCTCGAAACACTCGCGCTTGACGGTCCGCGGATGCTGCTGATTCCAAAGCTGTGAGGAGGATGAAAATGGAAGAGAGAAACGTATACCGCGATATTTCGCAGCGCACCGACGGCGACGTCTATATCGGCGTAGTCGGACCCGTGCGCACAGGAAAGTCCACGTTCATCAAGCGCTTCATGGACGCGCTGGTGCTGCCGAATATCCACGACGAGGCGCTGTACCGCCGCGCGGTCGACGAGCTGCCGCAGTCCTCCGCGGGAAGAACCATCATGACGACGGAGCCGAAGTTCATCCCCGAGGAATCGGTGGAGATCGACCTCGGCGACAATACGACCTTCAAGGTGCGCATGATCGACTGCGTGGGATATATCGTAGACTCTGCCCTCGGTCACAGCGAGGAGGACGCGCCGCGGATGGTGAAAACGCCGTGGAGCGACAAGGAAATGCCCTTTGACGACGCGGCGGAGATCGGCACCAAAAAGGTGATTACCGACCACAGCACCATCGGACTGGTGATCACGACCGACGGCAGCTTCGGAGAGATTCCGCGGGAGGACTACGCCGAAAGCGAAAAACGCGTCGTCGCCGAGCTGAAAGCGATCGACAAGCCGTTTATCGTGCTGCTCAATTCGTCGCAGCCCGAGAGCGAAGCGGCAAAGACGCTCGCGGAGGAGCTGTCGGCAGCCTATCAGGTGCCCGTGCTGCCCGTAAGCTGCATGGAGCTGAGCGAAACCGAGATCAAGCGCATCTTGGCGCAGTTGCTGTTCGAGTTCCCCATCCGCGAGATCCGCGTCGATATCCCCAAGTGGCTGGTGTCGCTCCCGAGCGACCATTGGCTCAAGGAGGCGGTCTTTACCTGCATCCGCGAGTCCGCCGACGGGATGGAGAAAATCCGCGAGATACAGGAGACCATCCAAAAGCTCTCGCAGTGCGAATATATCCGCGATGTATCTCTCGGCGCGCTGGATCTGGGCGTAGGCAGCGCGACCGTCACCGTTGCCGTCGAGCCGAATCTGTTCTATCAGGTGCTGTCCGAGCAGACGGGGCTGGATATCACCGACGAGTGCGCGCTGATGAGCAGTCTGCAGACGCTTTCCGCCAAGCAGCGGGAGTTCGACAAAATCGCGCAGGCGTATGAGCAGGTCAAGGAGACGGGCTACGGCATCGTCATGCCGACCATCGACGAGCTCCACCTCGACGAGCCGCAGATTATCCGTCAGAGCGGCAAATACGGCATCCGCCTGAAAGCGAGCGCGCCGTCCATTCATCTCATGCGCGTGGAGACACAAACGGAGGTCACGCCGATCGTCGGCTCGGAGCAGCAGAGCGAGGAGCTGGTGTCGTATCTGCTCAAGGAGTTCGAGGAAAGCCCCGAAAAGATCTGGGAGAGCAACATTTTCGGCAAGTCGGTGCACGAGCTGGTCAACGAGGGGCTGCATAACAAGCTCTACCGCATGCCTGCCGACGCGCGCCGCAAGATAGGGGAGACGATCGAGAAAATCATCAATGACGGCTGCAACGGTCTGATCTGTATTATCCTGTAATATGGGCAACAAGTGAATTGTGTTCGCCATCCTGGAAAGACGTCGGGGAAAGTTTTGTCCCCGGCGTCTTTATCGTTCCCAAATCAGTGACAGATATGGATGATAATTTGTGAATAACGACGAAAAACAAAACAGATTTTTTTTGATATTGCAAAAAATGACAGATTAAAGTATAATACAAGTATATGCAAATTCCAATAATGGGGGTCGTTTTTATGTTTTTGAACGGCATAAGTGTGATTCAGCCGATTGCCGCGGAACTGACGCTTGCCGAAAAGGGAATCTCTGCCGCAAAGGTCATTCTCACGGGCTTTGTCGTCGTGTTCTCGGTTCTGCTGCTTCTGATCGGCGTCATCAAGCTCTACAGCCTGATTGTCGGCAAGGCGCAGTCGATCGGGAGCAAACGCACGGTAAAGTCGGATGCACCCGCGGTCAAGCTGCCCGCGGTTCAGAGGGAAACTGAGCCTGAGGAGAATACGCCGGCGGAGGAAGGAATTCCCGAGGAGGTCGTAGCGGTGATCGCCGCGGCTGTCGCGACGATGTACGGCGGCAGGGGCAGGGCGAAAATCAAGAGTATCAAGAGAGCAGGCGGACGTTCCGCGTGGGCAAACGCGGGCGTATTGGATAACACACGTCCGTTCTGAGGAAAGGAATCAAAGCGAATATGGAAATACTAAATGGTTTTCTCGACGCCATCAAGGGCATCTATCTCAGCTCGGGACTGGTGAGCCTTGACTGGCAGAACTATGTGATGATTGCGATATCCTGCTTTTTGCTGTTTCTCGCGATCAAAAAACAGTACGAACCGCTTCTGCTGCTGCCGATCGCGTTCGGCATGCTGCTTGTTAATCTCTATCCGGGAATCATGGCGGCTCCCCACATCAATCTGGTAGAAATCGCCTCTGCCAACGATCCTGCCGCTACGGGACATGTGGTGCAGGAGATCGGCGGCAAGGTCTATTATGAGGATCCCACCTACGGCGGCTTGCTGTATTATCTCTATCAGGGCGTCAAGCTGGGCATCTATCCGCCGCTGATTTTTCTCGGCATCGGCTGCATGACCGACTTCGGTCCGCTGATCGCCAACCCCAAGAGCCTGATCCTCGGCGCGGCTGCGCAGATCGGTATTTTTATCACCTTCACGGGCGCGATTTTCCTCGGCTTTACCGAGGCGGAATCCGGCGCTATCGGCATCATCGGCGGCGCTGACGGTCCTACCGCGATTTACGTCACCACAAAGCTCGCGCCGCACCTTCTCGGCTCTATTGCGATCGCGGCGTATTCCTACATGGCGCTGGTTCCCATCATTCAGCCGCCCATCATGAAGGCTCTCACCACCAAGAAGGAGAGAAGCGTCGTTATGGAGCAGCTCCGTCCCGTTTCCAGACTGGAGAAGATCCTGTTCCCGATCATCGTCGTGATCCTGATCGCGATCTTCCTGCCTGACGCGGCTCCGCTGGTCGGTATGCTGATGCTCGGCAACCTGTTCAAGGAGTCGGGCGTGGTTGAGAGAATCGCAAAGGCGGCGCAGAACGAGCTGATGAATATTATCACCATCTTCCTCGGCACCACCGTCGGCGCGACGGCTTCGGGCACCAATTTCCTCAAGCTCGATACCCTCAAAATCATCGCGCTCGGTCTGATCGCGTTCTGTATGGGTACAGCCTTCGGTCTGCTTTTCGGCAAGATCATGTATAAGCTGACAGGCGGCAAAATCAATCCGCTCATCGGTTCCGCAGGCGTTTCCGCCGTTCCCATGGCGGCGCGTGTGGCGCAGAAGGTCGGACAGCAGGAGAATCCCGCGAACTTCCTGCTGATGCACGCGATGGGTCCGAATGTCGCGGGCGTCATCGGCTCGGCGGTTGCGGCAGGCGTCCTGCTCAACGTCGTCGGATAATTCATATCAATCGGAGGTGCGCTTTGGCGCACCTCTTTTTTTCGTTTCGGACTTTTTTCTTTTTTCCGCATACGATAGTTAGTGTAGGGAGGATAATCCAAATAAAGAAAGGTGAAGAAATGGAAAATAATCTGATGACATTCAGCTCCATGACCGCCGTGATGAAGGCGCGCGAGCTTCTCAGACGAAACGGTATCCGCGCCGTGACCATCCGCACGCCGGCATCGCTCCGACGCGGCTCCTGCGGCTACAGCCTGCGCGTACCGCAGCGTTATGAGCGTGCGGCGGAGCTGCTGAATCAACACAACATTTCCTTTGTCGGTGCGTCGACAGTGGATGACCGATGATGTATTTTGATAACGGCGCGACGACCTATCCCAAGCCGCAGGCGGTGATTAACGCGGTGATGACGGCGATGCGCGGATACGGAGCCAATCCGGGGCGCAGCGGACACCGCATGTCCCTGAGGGCGGCGGAGACCGTCTATCGCTGCCGCGAGAATCTCGCGCGTCTTTTTGCGGTTGACAATCCCGAGAACGTGATCTTCACGTACAACTGCACGACCGCGCTCAATACGGTGATCAAGGGCGTGCTCAAAAGCGGCGACCACGCGGTCATCTCCTCGCTGGAGCACAACGCGGTGGTGCGCCCGCTCGAAGCGATGAAGGAGCAGGGCGTGACCTATTCCGTGGCGGAGGTCACGGAGGGCGATGATGAGGCGACCATCCGCGCGTTCCGTTCTCAGTTCCGCAAAAACACCAAACTGGTGATATGTACCCACGCATCCAATGTGTTCGGCGTCAGGCTCCCCGTAGAGCGGCTTGCGGCGCTCTGCCGCCTGAACGGGATCCTTTTTTGCCTTGACGCGGCGCAGACCGCGGGCGTTGTGCCGATTTCACTGGAGGACAGCTGCATCGACTACCTCTGCACAGCAGGTCACAAGGGGCTTTACGGCCCGATGGGAACGGGCGTGCTGGTGATGCGTTCCGACGTGAAGCCCGACAGTCTGACACAGGGAGGTACGGGCAGCTTTTCCTCGGAGCTGCGCCAGCCCGAGCTGCTTCCTGACAAATACGAGAGCGGAACGCCGAACCTTCCGGGAATCGCGGGACTGAACGCGGGCGTGGAGTTCGTTCTCAGCCGTACCCCCGAGCGGCTGGACGCCTATGAAATGCGGCTTGGACAGCGGCTGTATGACAGGCTTTCGGGAATCAACGCCGTCAGGCTTTACACCGCCCGTCCCGAAGCGGATACCCATGTTCCGGTGATTTCCTTCAATATCGGAAATATGGACAGTGAGCAGGTCGCCGCTATGCTCGACAGACACCAAATCGCCGTCCGCGCAGGACTGCACTGCGCCCCCTTGGCGCATCAGAGCTACGGCACGCAGGAGCAGGGAACCGTCCGCGCGGTGATGTCGGCGTTCAACAATGAGAAGCAAATCGACACGCTTGCAAATCTGGTAAATAATTTTGTAAAACTAAATGAAAAAAAGGTTGCAATCGGCGATTCAAATGTGTTAGAATAGATAGGAGAGCAGGACTCTCAAAATCAAGGAAAGGGAAAGGCGGAGCGCTATGGAATTTTTTGAACATGTATGGTCCATCATCAAGACGATCCAGTTTCGCGATATCATCGATATTCTCGCGATCGCGCTGATTATTTTCGGCTTATTCCGCCTGCTCCGCGACACCAGAGCCATCCAGCTCCTCAAGGGTATCGCGTTCCTGTTCATTGTGTATTTCCTGTCCTCGCTGCTGGAGCTGGTTATGCTCTCCACGCTGCTGCGGGCGTTTTTCGAGGCGGCGGTCGTCGTGATTGTCGTGATTTTCCAGCCCGAGATCCGTAAGGCGCTGGAGCAGATGGGACGCAACAAGACGTGGACAAAGCGGTTTGTATTTCTGTTCAAGAGCCTCGGCAAGAGTGATGAATGGAAGGACGCGGTGCGCAAGTCCATCACGGACGCGGCTGATACCTCGGTACTCTTTTCCCGTTCCAAGACGGGCGCGCTGATCGTATTCGAGCGCGAAACGATGCTGTCCGACATTGCCGCGACAGGAACGATCGTCAACGCCGATACGTCGGTGGCGCTGTTCGGCAATATCTTTTTCAACAAGGCGCCGCTTCATGACGGCGCGAGCATCATCCGCGACGGCAAGCTGTATGCCGCCGGATGTATTCTTCCTCTGACCGATGACAAGACCGTGGATATGAACCTCGGCACGCGCCACAGAGCGGCTCTCGGCATCAGCGAGCAGAGCGATTCCGTAGTGCTGGTCGTCAGCGAGGAAACGGGCGTGATTTCGCTCGCCTGCAACGGCACGCTTACCCGCGACTATACCCGCGAGACGTTGGTATGCAAGCTCAGCGAGCTGCTGCTTGACGAGTTTGAGGACGAGAATCCCAAGAAGAACCGCAAGTTCATGAGAGGGAGGAAAAAGGATTGAAAAAACAGTCGCTCTCTCAGAAAATTCTCTCAAAGAATTATATTGTCTTTATCATTTCGCTGGTCATTTCCATTGCCATCTGGACGTATATGAGCCTCAACGCGTCCAATGACACGACCGTGACCATCAGCAATATTCCGATTCAGATGGAGCTGTCCGAGAGCACACGCGATCTCGGTCTCCAGATTTTCACAGGCGAGGAGCAGCCCGTCGCATCGGTGACGGTGACGGGCAACCGCACGCTTCTCGGTTCTGTCAAGGCGTCGGACTTCACGGTGACGGCGTCCGCCAATTCCGTCACCTCCTCGGGCTTCTTTACACTCCCCGTTTCGACGACGAAAAAGAACCCGACCAGCACTTTCCAGATCACCAATTCCACTCCCTCGAGCGTCACCGTTATGGTCGACTACTTCAAGGAGAGTGAGTTCAACATTCAGGACGAAATCTCCTTTAGCGTCAAGGACGGCTACTACGGCGCGGCGTCGATGCCGTATACCAAGGTGACCATCAGCGGACCGCAGAGCGAGCTGATGAAAATCAGCAAGGTTGCGGCGGTCGCCAATGTGGACGGCGAGCTGACCGAATCCGCCGACGCGGAGGCAAGCATCGTGATCTACGACGAGAACGGCAACGAGCTGTCCACCAAGCTGCTTTCGATGAATGTAAAAACCATGACGGTCAACATCAATGTTCTCAAGGAGAAAACTGTCAAGGTTGAGGCGGGCTACGCCAACAAGCCGAGCGGTCTGGATCTGACCAATCTGACCGAGATTTATCCGTCCAGTATTCTGCTGGCAGGTTCCGAGGAGACGCTGAAAACCATCGTTTCCGTCAAGACAGAGACGATCGATTTCTCCACGCTGAGCAACGAGAAAAAGACGTTCAGCGCGCTCGCGATCAATATTCCCGAGAAGTGCAAGAATATCAGCAATAACGCCACTGCCAAGGTGACGCTCGATCTCAGCGGTCTGAGCAAAAAGACCTTTGACATCGACACCTTCAAGGTCGAGGGACTTTCCTCCGATTTCAAGGCGGAGGTCACCTCCAAGAGCATCAGTGTGACCGTCATCGGTACGGAAGCAGAGCTGAATGAGCTGAGCGCCGATAATATCACGGCGCAGATCGACGTCACGGATTCCAACCTCAAGACAGGCTCGGTGGAGATGCCCGTCACGTTCAAGTTCAGCGGTGTGAACGGATGCTGGGCTTACGGCAGCTACCGCGCGAACCTCAATATTTCGGAGAATAAATAACGCATAAAGTATCAAGCAGACGGCATCGAGCCGTCTGCTTTTTTATCGTCTGATGCGGTGCGGAATGCGGAGTTTTCCCGTATTCAGCTCCGTTTCGCGGTGGTAATTGACGCTTTGCGCCAGACCGACAGCGATCAGTGTGCTCAAAAGCGAGCTGCCTCCCGCGCTGAACAGCGGCAGGGTCACGCCGATGACGGGCAGTATTCCCAGCTCCATGCCGAGATTGATGACGGACTGGGCGGCAATCATCGAAAAAACGCCGCCGCAAACACATTTTCCGCGCAGATCATCCGTTGCGCCGATCCCTTTCAGCAGCCTGACCGCGATGAACCAGAGCAGAAACAAAATGAGCAGACAGCCGAGAAATCCCAGCTCTTCGCCGGCTACGGTGAGAATAAAGTCGTTCTCCTGTTCGGGCACAATTCCGCTTCCGACGCGTGCTCCGCGGAATAATCCGCTTCCCGCAAAGCCGCCGCTCGCGAGCGACAGCTTCCCCTGATACTGCTGCCAGCCGTAGTCCGTCATTGTGCTGCCGTCGGTGCAGAGGAGCGCCGTCAGACGGCTTCGCTGCGCGTCGTTGAGCACAAATATCCATAGTACGGGTAAGGAAACCAGCGCACAGCTTCCCGAAATGATCAGCCAGCGGCACTGTACGCCTGCCGCCAACGCCATCACGGGCGCCATCATCAGAAAAATCAGCGCAGTGCCGTCATCTCCCTGAAAATGGATCGCCGCGACAGGCAGAAGGGCGTGAAGCAGGAGCGTCAGCAGCCAAAGCGGGCTTTTGAGTCTGTCCTTTTCCGCAAGCCATGCAAGATGCTGCGAGAAAGTCAGAATAAAGCATATCTTGATGAACTCGGAAGGCTGAACCGTCAGTCCTCCCGGGAGAACCAGCCACGCCGTGTCGTCGGTACCGCTCACGCGCATCCCGAAAACAAACACCGACGCGGTCAGCAGAAGCCCGATGCCTGCCGGGAAATACCATTTTGCGACCGGATACCGGTAGTCCGCCAGGCAAAACAGCACCGCAAGGCACAGTCCGATTGCAGAGGCCAGAAGCTGGGGCAGAAGATAGTTGTAGCTGCCCGAGCGCTGCATGCTCGCGATCAGCAGTAAACCGCAGCCCAAAGCGGTCAGCGTACTCAGCCAGAGAAGGACGTCCGTTTTTTTGAAAAAATCCATTCGGTAATTCATTTTCTCGCTCCCCATTCGATAGGATGGCACTATTATAATAAAATAACCTTGCAATATCGGTCTAATTTTGCAAATAAGAATAATATTGCGGCTCGCTTTTGCTATAATACACTTAACTATGAACATGGAGGTGCCGAAATATGCTGTCTGATATTGAAATCGCTCAGCAGGCAACACTGCTGCCCATCAAAGAAGTCGCGTCACAGATAGGTATTTCAGAGGATGAACTGGAATTTTACGGAAAATATAAGGCGAAGCTCTCCGACGAGCTCAGCGCCCGCGTCAGCCAAAATCCCGACGGAAAGCTGATTTTGGTGACAGCCATCAATCCCACGCCCGCGGGCGAGGGTAAAACCACCACCACCGCCGGACTCGGTCAGGCGATGGCGAAAATCGGCAAGAAGGCAATCATCGCGCTCCGTGAGCCGTCGCTCGGTCCCGTATTCGGTATCAAGGGAGGAGCCGCAGGCGGCGGCTACGCGCAGGTTCTGCCTATGGAGGACATCAACCTGCACTTTACGGGAGATATGCACGCAATCACGGCGGCGAATAACCTCTGCTGCGCGATGCTCGACAATCACCTGCAGCAGGGCAATACGCTCGGTATTGACCCCAGAAGAATCCTGATTAAGCGCTGTCTGGATATGAACGACCGCGCGCTCAGAAACGTCATTGTCGGACTCGGCGGAAAGGTCAACGGTATTCCGCGCGAGGATCACTTCATCATCACCGTCGCTTCCGAGGTCATGGCGATTCTCTGCCTTGCCTCCGATATCGACGACTTAAAGCGCAGGCTCGGCAGGATTCTGGTTGCCTACACCTATCAGGGAGAGCCTGTCTATGCCCGCGACCTCAAGGCGGACGGCGCGATGACCGCGCTGCTCAAGGACGCGATCAAGCCGAATCTGGTACAGACGCTCGAGGGCACTCCCGCGATCATGCACGGTGGTCCCTTCGCCAATATCGCGCACGGCTGCAACAGCGTCAGAGCGACAAAGCTCGCGCTCAAGCTCGCCGATTACTGCATCACCGAGGCAGGCTTCGGCTCCGACCTCGGCGCGGAGAAGTTCCTCGACATCAAGTGCCGCTACGCCGGTCTGAGTCCGTCGGCGATCGTGCTTGTCGCGACCTGCCGCGCGCTGAAATATAACGGCGGAGTGCCCAAGGCGGAGGTTTCCGAGGAGAACCTCGAGGCGCTCAGAAAGGGCATAGCCAACCTCGGCGTACACATCGCCAATATGAGAAAATACAACGTGCCCGTTGTCGTCGCGATCAACCGCTTCGGCACCGATTCCGACGCGGAGCTGTCCTTTATCGAGGAATACTGCAGAGAGAACGGCGCAGACTTCGCGCTTTCCGAGGTGTTCGGCAAGGGCGGCGACGGCGGCGTAGAGCTGGCGAAGAAGGTCGTCGAGGCATGCGAGAAGCCGTCCGACTTCCGTCCCATCTACGCGGATGATCTGACCGTCAAGGAGAAGATCGACTCCATCGCCAAAATGATTTACGGCGCGGCGTACGTCAACTACACCACGCAGGCGGAGAAGGCGATCGCGGAGGTGCAGAAGCTCGGTGCGGACAAGCTGCCCGTCTGCATCGCGAAAACGCAGTACTCCCTGTCGGATGATCCGACCCTGCTCGGCGCTCCCAAGGATTTCGCCATCACGGTCAGAAACGTGTCGCTCTCGAACGGCGCGGGCTTCGTGGTCGTCTATACGGGCGACATCATGACGATGCCGGGTCTGCCCAAGGTGCCTGCCGCGCACAGCATTGACGTCAACGAAGAAGGAAAGATTACAGGCTTATTCTGATGACAAAATATATTTCAAACAGCGCAGAGGATACCGAACGCTTTGCCGAACGCCTTTCCGCGTCGCTGAAAGGGACGGAGGTCATTGCCCTGTTCGGCGGTCTGGGCATGGGCAAAACCGCCTTTACACGCGGCTTGTGCCGCGGTCTGGGTATAACCGAGGGCGTATCCAGTCCGACCTTTGCGCTGGTGAACGAATACAGGGGAAAATTCCCCGTCTATCATTTCGATATGTACCGCGTGACCTCATGGGAGGATCTGTATTCGACGGGCTTTTTCGATTATCTCGACAACGGCGTGCTGGTGATCGAATGGAGCGAAAACATCGAGGGTGCTCTGCCCGAAGATGCCGTCAGAATCACGATCTCACGCGGAGAGCACGAGAATCAGAGAATTTTTGAGACAGAGGGTGTTGCAATCAATGAAGCTATTGGCGGTTGATACCACGGCGAAGGCGGCGTCGGTCTGCCTTGCCTCGGAGGACGGCATTATAGGCGAATTTTACGTCAACACCGCTCTGACGCACAGTCAGACGCTGATGCCGATGCTCGAACAGCTGCTGAGCAGCACGGGAATAAAAATCAGCGATCTTGACGCTATTGCCGTCAACGCGGGACCCGGCTCCTTTACGGGCGTGAGAATCGGCGTTGCAGCGGTCAAGGGGCTTGCTTTTGCCGACGATCTGCCCTGCATACCCGTTTCCACACTCGAGAGCATGGCGTACAACTGTCTCGGCGACGACTGCATCGTCTGTGCGGCGATGGACGCGCGCTGCTCACAGGTCTATAACGCCCTGTTCCGAGTCAAAGGCGAAACGGTTGAGCGGCTGTGCGACGACAGGGCGCTTGCGCTGACGGATTTGAAGGCGGATTTGCACAAATATTGTGAAAAAATCATTTTGGTCGGGGACGGCGCCGCCTTATGTGCCGAATACCTCTCAGATTCGCTCGGAAACGTGCGTTTAGCGTCGGTGAATCATCGGATACAAACGGCGTCCTCCGTCGCTTTGGCGGCGCGTGAGAGCCTCAGAAACGGCGAAACGGTTTCGGCTGAACAGTTGATGCCCGTTTATCTGCGGCTGCCGCAGGCACAGCGGGAGTTAAATAAAAGATTAGGGAGAGAATAAGATGTTAGCATTGGGTTGCGATCACGGCGGATATAACCTGATTGTGGCGATAAAAAAATATCTCGATGAAAAAGGCGTTGCCTACAAGGAATTTGGCACTTTCAGTGAAGAAAGCGTCGATTATCCCGTCTATGCCTACAAGGTAGCGCAGGCGGTTGTCAGCGGTGAGTGTGAAATGGGTATTCTCTGCTGCGGAACAGGCATCGGCATTTCCATGGCGGCGAATAAGGTCAAGGGCATCCGCGCGGCGGTTGTCCATAACGAATTCGGCGCGGAGATGACAAGACGCCACAATCACGCCAACGTGCTCTGCATGGGCGGACGTGTGACGACAGAGGAGGATGCGGTCAGGTTCACCGATATTTTCCTGAATACGCCCGAGGAGGGCGGCAGGCACGACAAACGCGTCGCCATGCTCACGGAAATTGAGAACGGCACCTTCTCAGTGTAAAATGACAGATAAAGCGAAAGCGTCCCGCAGCAGCGGGGCGCTTTTTTGCCGTTCTTATGAGAGCCTGATTGGGATGGAGGTGTAATGATTTTGTAACCTTTTGTAGTTTCTGACATCATTAACACGGATTAACATTGCGGAAAAGACTTTTTGACACAATTGACACCTTTCCACATCACAGTGTATTCTATGAATATTCCATAAAAATATTATTAAAAAGAATATTCATCATAGTCAAAAGAGATATTTGATTACCTGTTTGTTACCGAAAAGAATAAAAAATTTCATTTTTTTAAATTTATTTACAAAAAAGACTTGTTTTTTTTCTTCTATCGTATTATAATAAGACCATAATGTTTTTGGAGAATTTTCAAAAAGAATTAAATAGATATGGAGAGAGTAAAAAATGAGACTACGTAAGCAGGAACTGGGAGACAGAAATCTGGTAGGCAACCGTGTGGAGCTTGTCAGAAAGCAAAAGGGCATGAAACAAAAAGAATTGTTGGCTCAGCTTCAGGTAAACGGAGTGGATATGAATGCTTCGGGACTTTCCAAGCTTGAGGGGCAGATCCGGTTTGTCACCGACGTAGAGCTGGTGGCGCTCGCCGACATCCTCGAGGTATCTGTTGACTATCTTCTCGGAAGAGAAAAATAAGTGTTCCCAACCATTTTCTTTTTCTTTTGGAGGGCTGCGCTGCAGCTCTCCTTTCTTTTGGTCAAAAAAGCGCAAAAAAAGAAAAAGCCCGGACAAGAATCCGAGCTTTTTGATAGCACTCACCTCTTTTATTATAGCACAATCGAAAAGCAAGTGCAAGAGGTTTTTAAAAAATAAAATAAAAAAGAATTTTATTAAAACGCTTGACAATGTTAATAATTCTGTGTATAATATAGACAAAGAAAAGACAAAAGGAGGTCTTAAATATGAAAGCTAAGATTCCTTACAACTTCCGTATTATGAACTACATCCGGAGCCTCCCGCCCAATGTATGATTCCCGATTTCATCGGGACGGAGCCTGAATCGTTCGTCGGAGTCGGACAGCTAATCATTTTAATGTTTATGAAACATCTTTTCACTTCGGATTAGGACTTGATCTGAAAGCAATGAAAACCCACTTTTTTACGAATTCTCAACATCGTCTTTCATTTTATTGAAATATATGGGTTGATTGCCTCGGGCGAAGCGACAGCATTCTTTACTCAATGAAAATTGGGATTAAACGGACTTTCCTACAATTTAATATATAGAGGATTTTGATACTTTCTTTCTGATGGGGACAGACCAATGAGAAGTTAATTTTACAGCTTCGGCTGACGGACAAAAATTTCGTGAATGGAGATTAGGTCCCATGTATGCGTAAATCTTTGATCTGACATCTTATCTTCCCGGAGAATGGAGATTATTCCAATGTATGCGTAAGTTTCTGAACTGACATCCTACAGAACGGAGATTAGTCCAATGTAATACTCAGAACATTCCACGGATATTATCGTTTACGGAGATGAGTCCCAAGTACAGTTAATCTCTTCTATTTCTACATGAGCTCGGTAGAATCAGAATTTTCTTAAACAATCAGGCGGTGGCAATAGCCACCGCTTTTGTTTTGTCTGTGACCGGAACAGGGCGTGAAAAAGGGCGGCTCACTGAGCCGCCCTGATTGTTTGTGTTGTGTTTGCTTACAGTCCGAGGATCGCTTCGGATGCCTTGACGATGTCGCTGCAGATCGCCGCCGCGTCGTCCTTATCCTTGCCGACAGCGGTGACATAGAGCTTGATTTTCGGCTCTGTGCCGCTGGGACGGATGATGACCGCGTTGCCGCCCTCGAGGTGGAGCGCGATAACATTGGAGGTGGGGAGGAAAAGCTCCTCGACCGCGCCTGTCAGCAGGTCGGTCTCCTTCTTGAGCTGGTAGTCGCTGACCTTAACGACCTTGAGATCGCCGACAGCGCCGGGAATGTTGTTTCTGACGGAGGTCATCATGTCAGCCATCTTCTGCATGCCCTCAGCGCCCTCAAATTCAAACGAGAAGGTCTGGTTGAGATAATAGCCGAATTCCTTGTATAGGCCGTCTATGACCTCTGCAAGGCTCTTATTCTGCTTTTTGTAGAACGCTGCCATCTCGCAGACGAGCATCGAAGCGACAACGGCGTCCTTATCTCTGACATAGGTGCCCGCGAGGTAGCCGTAGCTCTCCTCAAAGCCGAAGAGATAGCGGTTCTCCTCGTTGTTTTTCTCGAGGTTGAGAATGACCTCGCCGATATATTTGAAGCCCGTGAGAACATTTTTCAGCTCGCAGCCGTATTTCTCGCAGAGCTTGTTGACCAGCATGGTTGTAACGATGGTCTTGACGACAACGGGCTTTTCGGGAAGCGTGCCGTTTGCCTTTCTGCAGGAGAGGATGTAGTTGGTCAGCATAGCTCCGTCCTCGTTGCCGGTGATCAGGCGATAGCTGCCGTCATAATCCTTGACCGCGATGCCGACTCTGTCCGCGTCGGGATCGGTGGCAAGCAGCAGGTCGGGCTGTTCCTTTTCGCAAAGCTCCAGCCCCTTCTGCAGCGCTTCCTTGATTTCGGGGTTCGGATAGGGGCAGGTGGTGAAGTTGCCGTCGGGCAGCTCCTGCTCCTTGACGATGCTGACTTCCTTGACGCCGATTTTGCCGAGTATTTTTCTGACGAGCTTGTTGCCGCAGCCGTTGAGCGGTGTGTAGACGACCTTCAGGTCTGCGCCCTCGCAGACGCCGGGGTTGATCTGCTGCTCCATGACCTTCTCGAGATAGCTGTCGTAGACGCTGTCGTCCACGTATTCGATCAGACCTTTTTCGATAGCCTCGTCAAAGTCCATCGTCTTGACGTCCTCAAAGATGTCGAGCTTGCAGATTTCATCGTAAACAGCCTGCGCCGCGACGTCGGTCATCTGACAGCCGTCCTCACCGTACGCCTTGTAGCCGTTGTATTTTGCGGGGTTGTGGCTCGCCGTCACCATGATGCCCGCCTGACACTTGAAATAGCGCACCAGATAGGAGAGCACGGGAGTGGGCTGCAGCTCGGTGGTGATGTAGGTCTTGATGCCGTTCGCCGCGAGTACCTTGGCAGCCTCGTTCATAAAGAGATCAGCTTTGATTCTGCTGTCGTGAGAGATAGCCACGCTGCCCTTGCCGTACTTCGCGAGGACGTAGTTGGCGAGACCCTGCGTTGCCTGACGGACAACATAGATGTTCATTCTGTTGGTGCCCGCGCCGATAACGCCCCTCAGACCCGCGGTGCCGAATTTCAGCGAGGTGTAGAATCTCTCGTTGATTTCGCGTTCATCGCCCTTGATGCTGTTAAGCTCGGCGATTAGATCCGCGTCCTCAGTCGCTTTTGCCAGCCATGATTCATAGAGTTTCATAATGTCCATAATGATTCCTCCATTTTTAGAATATATGTTGAGTGATTAAGCGAAATTCATAAAAATCGAATATTCGCACCCGTTTTATGAAGTTATATTTAATATAACACAAAACGGCGTGAATTACAAGTTTTTTCATCAACTTCATTCCGCCGTCAGTGTAAATAATTTTATTTGTTTTTTGATTAATTTGCCCGTTCCAGATGGTAGCTTTCCGTGGTTTCGGTCATGGTATAGCCCTTTGCCTGCGCGGTGGCAACGAGCTGCATCGCGTCGAACTTGGTGTCCTTGGGGATGTAGATATAGCGCGGCACCTTGTCGGGGTTCAGCTCAAAGTAGCTCTGCAGTCTTTCGAGGGTGTTGTTGGTGTTGTCGGGCAGCCATGCCGAATAGGTGGCGTAGCCGAAATCGTTCATCGCGAGATACGTCCAGGTACGCGGCGTCAGGAAGAGGATGTTTCCGTTTTCTCTGTTCATGAAATCGGAGATATCTGCGTAGACTGTTTCGTATGCCTGCGCGTTGCCGTCTGTCGTGAGGATGCCCTCGGCAGGTCCGGAGCTGATTTCGGTGGTGAGCTGCTCGGGAGCGGAATCCCAGAAAACATGGAATGTTTTTGATGTGATCTGAACGCCCGCCTGCAGCGCGATAACAGCCGCCACGGTGCAGAGGGTGACACATCTGACTGCGTTCGCGTAGGTGATGTTGTCGGGTGTTTCTCTCATTTCCGCAATAAGACAGCCGAGGAAAATCATACTCGCGACGTTAGTCACGGTCATCGCCATGGAGATGCAGTACATCACCTGATTGGAGCTCATATGGATGCAGAACGAATAGATGATACCGGGGATAAATACCGCGAGCAGCAGCTCCCGTGGCTTGCTTTCGAGCAGGAGATAAGAGGTGATGCCGAAGAAGATAAACGGCAGCATGATGTGGTTGTAGGTGGAGGAGGTGCAGTTGGGAAGCAGCTGGATCAGCGTAACCGCGACGCACGCGCTTGTCACAAAGAGATAGACCGAGCGGTGGAGCTTACGGTTTTTATCGAAAAGCATTGCGACGAGCATCGCGCCGTAGGCATAGAGCACATAGCGGAAATGCGGATGCAGCTCGAACCACGATTTGAAGTAAGACTGCACCTTGTTCCAGACGGTGATATGCGGATGCTCGGGATCGTCGAGCATATAGGGGAGATTCGCGAAGATATCGCCGAAGCCGATTCTCGTGAGTGTGAAGATCAGGAACAGCACCGCCAGCGCTGCGACGCCCGCGGTAAAGAAAAGGAACGCGCGGACAGAGAACATCTCGCTTTTCAGCGCGATGGAAATATCCTTGTTTTTCAGCAGCAGATGCGCGCCCATGCAGGCGGCGTAGAGCAGCCATAAGGAAGCGAGATAGGGGTTGCAGAGCACGGCTCCCGCAAAGGCGAGACCGCTGAAAATGAGCTGCAGTTTCTTTTCGTAATCCGCCGTCGCGAGCAGCACGCCCGCAAGCAGAAGCAGCTCCACGCCCATCGAGTCATAGCTGAGCGCCATGATGTTGAACGGCGTATAGAGGAAGTAGAGCGCGCATCCGAAAACAGAGAGGAGGCCGAATTTGCGCAGTCTGGTGTAGATGACGACGGTTGCGCCCGCGTGCATGAGAATATAGACGATTCTCGCTGCGAAGATAATGCCGTCGGTGGAGCCCGTGATCAGCCTGTAGAGCCAGACAAAGGGGATCAGCAAAAATCCCGAGAGCTGGGAAAGGTGCCATTCGTTTCCGAAGAGCGAATCGCCCAGAATCAGTCTGTGGGGAATGGTGAGGTAGAATGCCTCGTCATTGCCGCCGAAGCCGAAGCGGCACTTCCAGAACGAGAGGATCAGAGCGAACGCCATCAGGGCGATGAACAGATAATCCTGCCATCTTCTGTCCTTTTTGAGCGCTCTCTGTTCCGTGACGGTCTTTTTGAGAAATTCGTAGAGAATGATGATGTATTTCGCCAGCACGTTGAGCACAAAGGAGAGCAGCGCCGAGGCGACAAAGCAGAGCGGCACCGTGAGCAGATAATAGGGGATCCTGTCGATCATCACGGGGACGTTCATGCGCAGGTTCTCATAAATCAACTCGTCAAAGATGAAGGAGCAGAGATAGATGCCGAGCGCGAGGTCGGACAGCTTCCACAGTCCGAGCTTGACAACGGGCTTCCAGTTGTCGGTTCTGATGCGGGTGAGCAGCTCAAAGAACAGCACTGCCAGCACGAACGGCATGAAGCCGTACCAGTAGCCGTAGGAGCCTGTTTTGAAGCCGCCGCCGTAGCTGCGGAACCAGTTGAACACCGTGAAAACAAACAGCGAAACGCAAAGCAGCGCCGTAAGGGTGAGCGTTCTCCACTTCAGACCGTACTCTCTGAGGTACGCGCCGACGAAGTAGTAGGTGACCGGATAAATGCTCAGCCAGAACGCGGGGATCAGCTTCTGGAACTCATCGCTGGTCGTGGGCGTCACCCACCATTCCGCGCTCTGGAAATTGAAGATATTGAACAGCGTCGGCAGAATGGAGATCGCAACGAAGGTGATCACCAGGATCCGCTTTTGTTTTTGGCTGTTCAGCTTGTTGTACGCGAGATTGAGGAAGGGGGCAATCAGAAACAGGCCGATGTACATTTCGATGTACCACGAGTAGTTCGCTCCCGTGAAGTCGAGCGTGCCGAAGATGAAGTTGATTAGGTTGTACTTCCGCGTCGCGCCGATCGCGTCGAACATGGTCACGAGGTCAAAGCGGTAAAACGCGTCCTTGGCGGCGGGCGTCTCATGGATCGACTTAAAAACCATGCAGACGATGGTCGCGAGAATAAACACGATGACGGTTTTCCGTACGCCCTTGTAGTAGCCTTTTTTCAGCTCCTTTTTGCTCATGAGGTAGCCCGTGAGGATCATGAACAGCGGCACGCAGACGCCGAAGAACGTCCGCATCATGACCGCGAGGAACATCCACGGTCCGTGCATGGCGGCTTCGTCGCCCGTCGTGAGGAAGTTGACGATACCCTCGATCGGTCCCATTCCCTGAACAGGCTCGCTGTAGAAGCCGTTGTGCAGGAAGAAGTGGACAGAGAGCACCGTAAACGCCGCTACGATTCTGAGAATATCCAGAGAGCTGTTACGGCGTTCCAGTTTCGTGAAATCCATATTGTTTTCTCCTTACATGAAAAAATAATACTAAATAAAATAATATCACAAAGCGGTCGATAATACAAGAAAAAAACACAGAAAAATATGCCCGAAAAAATCGGGCATACTGTTTTCGGATAACGGTCAGTCGTCGAGATATGTTTCCACGATGAACCGCGGGCGTCTTTTGGTTTCCAGATATATTTTGCCGATATATTCGCCGATAATGCCGATCGCGAGAAGCTGCAGACCGCCGAGCGCCCAGATGGAGCAGAGCGTGCTTGCCCATCCGCTGACGGACGCGCCGATAAAGAAGCTGACGAGCGAATAGATGATCATGATCAGGCTGACGATAAAGATGATGATTCCCGACCACGTAATAACGCGGATCGGCTGGATGCTCAGGGAGGTGATGCCTTCCCACGCGAGGGCGAGCATTTTCTTGAGCGGATATTTGCTCTCGCCCGCGAGACGCTCGGAGCGCTCATAGGTGACGATATCGGACTTGAAGCCGATCAGCGGCACCATACCGCGGAGGAAGATGTTGGTTTCCTTGTAGAGAGAGAACGCCTCGAGCGCTCTCTTGCTCATCAGGCGGAAGTCGGCGTGGTTGAAGATGACCTTCGCGCCCATGTGGTTGAGGATTTTATAGAACGCCTCGGCGGTAAAGCGCTTGAAGAAGGTGTCGGTTGCGCGCTTGGAGCGCACGCCGTATACCACATCGCAGCCCTCTTCGTATTTCGCCACCATTTCGTCGAAGGTGTTGATATCGTCCTGCAGATCGGCGTCAATGGAAATCACCGCGTCCGCCTTGTCCTTGAGCGTCATCAGACCGCAGAGAAGGGCGTTCTGGTGACCTCTGTTGCGGCTGAGCTTGATGCCCTGAAAAATCGGGTTCTCTTTGTGCAGCTCCTCGATGATCTGCCAGGTCTTGTCCTTGGAGCCGTCGTCGATGAACACGATCTTGCTGTCAAAGGTAATCTTGTGCTCCGTCATCATGGTTTCATATTTTCTGAGAAGCTTTCCTGCGGAATCACGCAGAACCTCTTCCTCGTTATAGCAGGGAATCGCTAAGTACAGATTTGTCATATACAATCTCCTTTTTTGTTCGTACTCTTTAATAATAGTCTTTCTTTCAAGAATTGTCAAGAAAACAAGAGGGAAAGCGTCAAATTTTGTAAGAATTTTTTTCAAATTTCAAAAATCCTCTTGTAAAGAGCAGAGGATTGTTATATAATGAATAAAAGAATATTATCCTTATCCGGAGGTAGAATATGGCACAGAAATCAATTGCAGTATTAACCAGCGGCGGCGACGCCCCGGGCATGAACGCGGCGTTCCGCGCAGTTGTCCGCACAGGCATCAACAAGGGAATGAAGGTATTCGGTATCTACCGCGGTTTCAACGGCCTGCTCAAGGGTGAAATCGAGGAGATGAATCTCCGTTCCGTATCCGAAATCATCGGCAACGGCGGCACAAAGCTCTATACCGCCAGAAGCGAGGAGTTCAAGAAGAAGGAAGCGCAGGAGAGAGCGGCGGAGTTCTGCAGAAGCAAGGGCATCAGCGGCGTAGTCGTCATCGGCGGCGACGGTTCCTTCCGCGGCGCGAGAGCGCTCACCAGAGCGGGCGTCAACTGCATCGGCGTTCCGGGCACGATCGACAACGATATCGCGTGCTCCGAGTACACCGTCGGCTACGATACCGCGATGAATACCGCGCTGCAGATGGTCGACCGCATCCGCGACACCGCGCAGTCCCATGACCGCTGCTCCATCGTTGAGGTAATGGGCAGACACTGCGGCGACATTGCGCTGCAGACAGGTATCGCCACAGGCGCGACCGCGATTCTCGTGCCCGAGGTGGAGTACAACATAGAGCGCGACGTCATCACCAGAATTCTCAACACGCAGAAAACAGGCAAGAAGCACTTCATCATTGTAGTGGCTGAGGGCGTCGGCGGCGTCAATGACCTTGCCAAATACATTGAGCAGCGTCTCGGCATCGAGGCGAGAGCGACCATTCTCGGCCACGTTCAGCGCGGCGGCTCACCTACGGTCCGCGACAGAGTTGTCGCCAGCCAGATGGGCTACAGGGCGGTTGAGCTGCTCAGCCAGGATATCGGCAACCGCGTTGTCTGTATGCGTGACGGAAAGATCACCGACCTCGACATCACCGAGGCGCTTGATATGCCGCGTGTATTTGACACGGAGCTTTACAAGATCGCAATGACGATCTCCATCTGATTTGGCTTACTCACAGGGCGAACGGTGTTCGCCCTTCATTTTTATGTGAATGATAAGGAAAGGAAACAAAGCTATGCCTTCCGCACTACAAAAGCTTTCCAGGGATATAATTGTTTATTCCGTTCTGCTCGCCGATTATGAGAAGCCGGACTTCAAGGACGACGCACTCGCGGGCGTGCGGGCGAATTATTTCAACTCCAAAGGCGCGTCACAGAGCGACAAAACGGAAATGGAGCTGGACGGACGCCGCCTGCGCTTACGCTATGAAATGAAAACAGGCAAGCCGCTTTCGTGGAAAATCGGCGGCGGCAACCAACCATATCAGACCGTGACCCGCGGAGCGGGCGGTTCCTACTGCGTGCTCTGCTATACCGATAACGGCACGGTCTGGAAGCGCGCCTATTTTGACAGCGCGCACGTTTGGCTCCGCACGGAATATTACAGCAGGGACAGGGATAACGCGCTCAGCGCGGTCGTTTCTCCGCTGCAGACGGGCGGTTATTATGCCCTCAAGGTGGAAAAGCATCACGCGAATAGTCAGAAAACAGTAACCTATCTCTTTCCGTCGGTGTCCCGTCAGAACGTGTCCTGCGCGGCGCTCATGTATTGTAACGCGGGCATGCTGTGGTACGACGCGCGGTTTGCTCCCACGGGAAGCGTAGGAGAAAGACCGCGTGAGAAAACAAAGGGCTTTGATTTCCGTCCCGAGGATTTCACGCGCACAACGGCAAAGCCGCTCGACTTCGCGGGAGCGGAGCCGTTGTCCGACGCGGATATCGCGGGGATACGGGAGCCGATCCGAGAGGAGCTTCCCGAGGAGGAGAAGCCCTATTCCGCCTACGAGAAGATCGAAAGCATTTTGCTGGAGGCGCAAAAGACGAACAAAAACATCTTCGGCGCGGTCGTCAGCCACGCGGAGGAGGAAAAGGCGGAGG
Organism: Ruminococcaceae bacterium P7; assembly: GCA_900100595.1. Taxonomy (GTDB): domain Bacteria; phylum Bacillota; class Clostridia; order Oscillospirales; family Acutalibacteraceae; genus Ruminococcoides. Next base: position 151,437 of record FMUA01000002.1, on the reverse strand, counting down.
ACCCCGCTGCAGAGCCTGCCGAAGCACAAGAGCCTGCTGCGGAACCCGTTGAGATTCCCGAAGAAGTTCCCGCAGAGGAGCCTGCTGCGGAAGTCTCCGATACGCTTGATGCTCCCGATATTGCGGAGGAAGCCAAGCCCGAGCCGGAGTACGCGCTCGCGCAGGAGCCGGATTCCGATATGGAGCTGAAAACGCCGAACGGCGTTTATTCCTACTACGGCTCTCTCGATGAAAACGGACAGCGCGCGGGAAGGGGCAGAACCGCCTCACCCGACGGAACGACCGTCTATGACGGAGAATACCGGCTCGACAAACGCAGCGGCTTCGGCATCTGCTATTACAAGGACGGCAGCCCGAACTATGTCGGCGACTGGCTGGACGGCAGCCGCAGCGGCAGGGGCGTCGGCTTCCGCAGAAGCGACGGCACCATTCACGCGGGCAAGTGGACGGACAATACGCCGAACGGCATCGGCGCGCGCTTTGACAGCGACGGCGCTTTTCTGGACGTCTGCGGCTATGAGAACGGCGTCCGCAGCGGCAAGAGCCTGTCCTTTGACGAAAACGGCAATGTGGTCATCCGCGTATGGGAGAACGGCGAGCTGATTTCCGAGCGCATCATCACCGACGAGGAGTAGCCTATGGACTGGAATCAATTCACTCATTTTTTTGAACAGCACCAGATCATCACAAAAATCCTGATATTTCTGTTATTTGTCGTTGTCGGTGTGCTGATCGTCAGAGTCCTGCTGGGGATCATCAAAAAGCTGATTCTCAAGACGAAGGTCGACCACACGGTCAAGACCTTCCTGTTCTCCTGCATCAAGGTGCTGCTGTATTTTATCGTCGTCATGCTGGCGCTTGCCAACGCGGGAATCGACGTCACGAGCGTCATCGCCTCGGTCGGAGCGGCTCTGCTGGCGCTCAGCTTTGCGCTTCAGAACACGCTCAGCAATTTTTTCAGCGGCATTATCCTTCTTTTTACCAAGCCTTTTACCGCCGACGACCTGATCGAATTTGACGGTCACGAGGGCTTTGTCGTGAACGTGAAGATGTTTTATACCACCATCCGCACCTTCGACAACAAGATGGTAAAAATCCCCAATTCCAAGCTGACCTCCAACAGCGTGGTGAACTGCTCGGTCGGCGAGCTGCGCCGCGTCAAGAATGTCTATTCGGTCAGCTACGACGACAATATCACCAAGGTCAGGAGCGTGATCCTGAACGTCGTCGCGCAGAATGACCTGATCGTCACAGACCCCGAGCCGAAGGTCTATGTCAGCAATCATCTGGACAGCGGCGTGGAGATCACCGTCTTTACATGGGGCAAGCACGAGGACTACTATCCGATTTTGTTTTATATGGAAGAAAATGTCAAACGCGCCTTCGACGAAAACGGCATCACGATTCCGTATCCGCACGTTGTGGTGAAAAAATAAGAATAAAGAGCTTTGTTTTGCTCATACTAACGGTGTCGCGTCAGCGGCACCATTTTTTTGACAAAGGATGAAGCAAAATGAAGAAAACACTGATATTCGGCTGTGCTTCCATAATGCTGCTTTCCGCTCTCACGGGCTGCGGTATGGCGAATAACGCCGCATCCACCGCCTCGCAGGTTGCCTCCGACGCCGTTTCGGGCGCGGGCAGGATCGTTGACGACGCGGGAAACGGCGTTTCAAAGGTCGTTGAGGACGCGAGCAAGAACGTGAGCAGTATGACGGAAAACGGCGCGGTAAGCGATAGCAACGGCGTTATCGGCGACGAAACGGTCGATGTGGAGGAAACCACCGAAACGGTTCCGGATACCTCAACAGCGCCGACGGCAAGTGATATGAACGAATAACCAAAAAGCGGTGGAGAACCACCGCTTTTTCTCTTTTGGAATTATACGACCTGTTCCAGCTCGTCCTTGAGACGGCGGATGATTTTCTTTTCCAGCCGCGAGATGTACGACTGCGAGATTCCCAGCTGATCCGCTACCTGCTTCTGGGTGTGTTCCTTTTTGCCGTTCAGCCCGAAGCGCAGCTCCATGATCTGACATTCGCGCGGATTCAGCTTCGCCACGGCTCCGAGAACCTGCCTGCGTTCCAGCTCATCCTCCATATGCTGATTGACCTCGTCGGGGTCGCTGCCGAGGATGTCGCAGAGCAGCAGCTCGTTGCCGTCGTAGTCGGTGTTGAGCGGCTCGTCGATGCTCACCTCGTTTTTGAACTGGGAGGATTTTCTCAGGAACATGAGGATCTCGTTTTCGATGCACCGTGAGGCGTAGGTAGCAAGACGGATGTTCTTCTCGGGAGAGAAGGTGTTGACCGCCTTGATCAGCCCGATGGTGCCGATGGAGATCAAATCCTCGGTGCTTGCTCCGGGGGACTCGAATTTCTTGGCGATATACACCACCAGCCGCAGGTTGTGGACGATCAGCGGTTCTCTCGCGCCGTTTTGTCCCTCGGAAATCCGCCGCATCACCTCAGCCTCCTCAACGCGGCTCAGGGGCGGCGGCAGGGTCTCGGTGCCGTTGATGTAAAAGACCTGATTTTCGCTCAGCAGGAGCATTTTCAGCTTCAAAAAGACTTGCAACATACAAATGACCTCACAATCCGTTGCTTACGAGCAAACCTGAGGGCGCCAGCGCCTTTATTTCGCCCGTGAGTATATTTTCACATACCCCGAGATAAACGTCAGAATCAAGGCGTTTCCCGTTGATTCTGACGCTGTCGGCGCGGTAGCCTCTGAGAATACCCTTGCCGCCCAGACTCTCGAAGGGGATGATTCTTATTGTATCATCCCGCAGGTGCAAATCGCGTAGAATTTCCTCCTCGGCGATAATGACATAATCGCCCGAAAACGGTTCCTTCACGGTACATCCCGTATCAACGGCGGCTAAAAAGGAGGTTTCGGCCCCTCCCATCGAAATTTCGATATTACAAGTACTTTTTCCGCGTACACCTTTCGTCAGTCTTTTCAGGAGCCGCGTCGTATAATAACAGACAAGCGTAAGAATAATCAGCAGAAAGGGGGATATATTAAAATATACGGTATCGTTATAAATCTCCATACCCTTCGGATGAAACGTGGTGTAAACAAACACCATCAGGCCGCAGAAGGCGAACGAAAGCCCGAAATATACCGCGACTCTCCGCAGAAAAACGCGCAGTCCGCCGAAGCCGAGGGAAGTGAGTACGATCAGCGCGGCAAACACGAGGTCTGAGAGCAGGTTCAGCCCGAAGGGGAGCTTCGGCAACAGGGCGGCGAGACTGAAAACGCCGCCCAGAAGGCTCCCGAGTATCACGCGGAGCAGAGAAGCCCTGACGTCAAGAAGCTTCTTGACGCAGAGAATCAGCAGGAAATCAATAAAAATATTCACCGTTATCAAAACGTCGACGTAAACGGTTGTCATGCAATCACCACCGCTTCCATTATCGCATATAACGGTAATAAACATTGTCTGATTTTGTTCAGGAGGTAAAAAATGCTGCTGGGAATTATCATCGGAACATTCATCGGCGCCTTTCTGGGCGTCAGCGTCATGTGTCTGCTCTATTTAAGCAAGGACTGACGCAAACAGAAAAGCCGGCTCGGACGAGTCGGCTTTTTACTATGTGAATATTTATGCCACGGGGTTTCTCTTTCCGGTGAAGATGACGGCGAGCATTCCGGGTCCGACGTGAGAGCCGATGACGGGACCGACGTCGCAGATCTGAATTTCCTTGCACATACCCTTGAGCGCTTTTTTCAGCTCCTTGGCGCCCTCCATGTTGTCCGCCTGCGCGATGAAGATGATGCTCTTTTTGAGGTTTTCGCCGTCGCGCTTGACGTATTTCACGAGCGTGCTTGTCACATTGCTCTTGCCTCTGATTTTGCCCGCGTTGATCAGCTTGCCCGTTTCGTCGCAGCTGATGAGCGGCTTGATCTGGAGCGCCTTGCCGAAGGTCGCCGCGACGCCCGAAATTCTTCCGCCTCTTTTGAGCTGGTCGAGGTCGTCGACGATGAACCAGTGCGCGACATGCTTCTTGGTTTCCTCGATGTAAGCGGCAAGCTCCTCGATATCCATGCCCTCTTTGTACTTCTTGCCTGCGAGGTAGACGAGATAGCCGAGACCGGCGGAGTCGCAGCCCGAGTCGATCACGATGATCTTCCTCTTGGGATACTTTTCCCTCAGCTCCTCAACGGCGATCATGCAGGTGTTGTAGGTGCCGCTCAGACCGGTGGGGATACCCGTATAGAGAATATCCTTGCCCGCCTTGAGGTACTGCTCAAAGTAGGTCTTGAACGACTCAAAGTTGATCTGCGAGGTCTTGGGATAAGCGCCCTCGCGGATAATTTCATAGAATTCATCCAGCTTCATCATGCGGCAGTCGGGGTAGTGGAGATAGCACTTGTCCTCAATCTGAAACTCCATTGGAAGCACTCTTACACCGACTTCGTCAACCTGCTTCTGGGTGAGGTCGCAGGAAGCGTCAGTCATAAAAACATAATTCATAGCGTTGACCTCCGATTCAAAATAATCTGGTTTTATTGTAGCAAATCCACGCGCAAAAGTCAATGAATACTTCACCCGTAATCTGCATATTTGTGATAGGGGAGGGGAAGGGAATGGATTGTCGTTTCAACGATCTCAGACGCAAGGAGGTCATCAGCGCGGCGGACGGTTCGAGGCTTGGTTACGTGGATGACATAATTGTGGAAACAAAATCCGCACGGGTTGTAGCTTTTGTAATATTTGCACGATATTTCTTCTTTGGAATATTTGGAAAAAGCGAGGATTATATAATTCCGTGGGAGAAAATTCAGCTGATCGGCGAGGACACGATCATTATTTCCTGCAAAGCGCCGAAGCCCGAAAAAAGGCGCAGAAAACGGCTTATTTTCAAGGAAAATTGAATTTTTTTCAACTTTTAAAGATTCGGCAGAACTTACCAGAAAGTGTATTTGATTTTGTGAGAATTGCACAAGGAATAATTTCATTATGAAATTAAAAACCCGAGTTGTTACAGGGGCGTAATAAAGGTTACACGATTCGACAGGGGGGTGCACTTGCAATTTGCAAAAAAGTATGTTTTAATACAGTTGAAATTGTGTGTTTGATAAAATTTAACGACTAAAGACGCAGCGCCCGCGCAGACTCCATGCAAAGCCGCTCCTGTACACCGCGAAAACCTTTTATACGCGTACATGAGCGAGGGCGTTCGGCGCTGGAATCAAAGGGAGGAAAAATTTTTGAGAGCGACAAACCATAAACACTACGGAAGTGACACCAAGAGATATCAGAAGAACGAACCCGCAAGGGCAGCAAAAACCGCAAAGAAGCACAAGGGCTTCAAGGTAATTTCCTTTGCATGTGCCGTCATCATTGTATCGGCAGCGCTGGTGATTCCCACCGCGACTACGCTGGCTCCCAATGTTGACGCTTACGAGGACAGCAAGGCAGCGTCCTTCTCCGTCGGCGGTCTCGACCAGTTCTCTGCGGCAATCTCCAAGAACTGCGCTGTAGAGGCAAAGGCGACCGAGGCGCTCACTACCGCAGCGGCTACAGAAGCTCAGAAAGCAACAACAGCGGTCAAGGCTGAGAGCAAGTCCGAGGCAAAGTCGGACAAGTCCGAAGCAAAGACCGAGGAAAAGGCGGCCGAGAGCAAGACATCGGAAGCTTCTTCCAAGACAGAGGAAAAGACGACCTCTTCCAAGAGCAGTTCTTCCAAGAGCAGCGCATCTTCTTCCTCAAGCGCGTCATCCTCAAGCGTTTCCTATTATGACGACGATGACGATTATGATTATGATTCCTACGATGATTATGATTATGACGATGACGACGATTACAATTACGGCTATTCCGGCGGCGTCATCCTCGATATTGACAATGCCGATCCCAGCTACAGTCCTTCCCGCGTAAGCCTGTCCTCCTATGACAGAGCGAAGCTTGAAAGACTCGTTATGGGCGAGGGCGGCGACCTCGGCTATCTCGGCGCAGCGCTCGTTGCGCAGGCGATCCGCGACGCGATGAACCGTTCCAATACCAACTCGATCGACCAGATCATCTCCCAGTACCAGTATTCGGGTTCCACCTCGATGGAGCCGAATTCCGACGTACGCGAGGCGGTATCCTTCATCTTTGACCAGAACGGCTCCGCAGTGCAGCACAGAGTCCTGATTTTCTACACAGGCTCCTCTGCATGGCACGAGACACAGACCTTCATTGCGCAGGTCGGCAGCGAGAGATTCTTCGACATGAAGTATTAACGCTGAAAAACAATAGAAAAATACATATAAAATCAAGAGTTTTTGCGAAAAGACTCTTGATTTTTTTCTGTCTTGTGGTATAATATATAAGCATTTCGCACGCCGACGCTTGACGCAAAGGTGCTTCCGCACTATCGGAATGATAATACAGCGTCAAAATTCAAAGCGCGGCGGAGGTTTTAACCTAAGGAGGAAATCACAATGGCAGTAGTTTCAATGAAACAGCTTCTCGAGGCAGGTGTACACTTCGGTCACCAGACCAGAAGATGGAACCCCAAGATGGCAGAGTACATCTTCACCGAGAGAAACGGCATCTACATCATCGACCTTCAGAAGAGCGTCAAGAAGCTCGAGGAGGCTTACAACTTCGTACGTGAGCTTTCCGCAGAGGGCAAGAACATTCTCTTTGTCGGCACAAAGAAGCAGGCTCAGGATTCCATCAAGGAAGAGGCTGAGCGTGCGGGCGCATACTATGTCAACGCCAGATGGCTCGGCGGTATGCTGACCAACTTCACCACCATCCGCAGAAGAATCGCCCGTCTCAAGCAGCTCCGCGCGATGCAGGAGGACGGTACCTTTGACCTTCTTCCCAAGAAGGAAGTCATCAAGCTCAACCTCGAGATCGAGAAGCTCGAGAAGTTCCTCGGCGGTATCAAGGACATGACCGAGATGCCCGGCGCGCTCTTCATCGTTGACCCCAGAAAAGAGAGAATCGCCGTATCCGAGGCGCAGAAGCTCAATATCCCCATCGTTGCGATCGTAGATACCAACTGCGACCCCGACGAGATCGACTATGTCATTCCCGGTAACGACGACGCTATCCGCGCTGTCAAGCTGATCGCGGGCGCAATGGCGAACGCTGTCATCGAGGGCAAGGAAGGCCAGATGGGCGCCGCTGCCGCAGAAGAGACAGCTGAGGAAGAGACAGCAGAATAATTCTGTTTTAGAAATATAAATCGAAAGGAAGTTTTTACAATGGCAGCTTTTTCCGCTAAGGACGTAAAGGCACTCAGAGAAAAAACAGGCTGCGGCATGATGGACTGCAAAAAGGCGCTCACTCAGGCTGATGGCGATATGGATAAAGCAATCGACTTTTTGAGAGAGCAGGGTCTTGCAAAGCAGGCTAAGAAGGCAGGCAGAATCGCAGCCGAGGGCGTTGCTTACGCGACCGTAAACGCAGACCGTACCGTAGGCGTTGTCGTTGAGGTCAACGCAGAGACCGACTTCGTTGCGAAGAACGATTCCTTCATGGAGTTCGTAAAGGCTTGCGCAGACACCGTTATGGCGCAGAATCCCGCTGACGTTGAGGCGCTTCTTGCGCTCAAGGCAGAGGGCAGCGAGCAGACTATCGCTGAGATGCTGCAGGAGAAGGTTCTCACCATCGGCGAGAACATCCAGGTTCGCCGCTTTGAGAGAATGGAAGGCGCTTGCGTTGCTTATGTACACGCGGGCGGCAAGATCGGCGTTCTCGTTAACTTCGACACCGACGTTGCAGACAAGGACGAGTTCGTTGCCTGCGGCAAGGACGTTGCGATGCAGATCGCGGCTCTCAACACCTCCTACCTGACCAGAAACGACGTTCCCGACGACGTTATCGCTCACGAGAAGGAAGTAATGCGTCAGCAGGTCATCAACGAGGGCAAGCCCGAGGCGATCGCCGACAAGATCGTTATGGGCAAGATCAACAAGTACTACAAGGAGAACTGCCTGGTAGATCAGGAGTTCGTTAAGGACAACAAGCTCACCGTTGCGCAGTACGTCAAGAACGTAGCCAAGGAGCTTGGCGGCAAGATCGAGATCAAGAAGTTCGTTCGCTTTGAGAAGGGCGAGGGCATCGAGAAGAGACAGGACGATTTCGCTGCAGAAGTTGCATCCATGGTAAAATAAGATAAACTGATAATTCTCAGCCTTCGTGAAAACGGAGGCTGATTCTTTTAAGCAAAATATCGGACAGAGATGATGGGTTTCATCTCTGTCCGATATTTTTTAAGGTCTGTAATTTTGAACCTGCAGCACTTTGAATGTAACTTTGTCGGTGCTGAACTCATACTCAAATTTGAATACGGTCTGCATTTTCTTGTCGTCGTGATTATTATAGACGAGCTTTATCTCACCGCGGAACTCGTTTTCAATCAGCACGTTGCTTTTTAGGTCGGGGGTACCGAGGATTTTCACGATATCCTCGATGGTGGATTCTCCCGTGATGCCGTGATAATTCCACAGACTGCCCGTGGAGTCTACAGAAACATTGAAGGTGTCCACAACACATTCGGAGTGCTTAGCGGTCGCGCCGGTGCGGTTGAAGAGACCGTGACCGATGGTGCTGCCCTGCTTGTCCGGAATGCGCGAATAATAGAAATCGGAATGACCTGCTTCCACCTCCTTGTCGTCCCATTCGGGATTCTGGAAGCCGAGAGCCTGCAGCTCCTTGTACTGCATACCGAGCTTCACGGTGACGACGCCGGGCAGCTCGATTTCGGGAACGATAGGATCCATCACGGGCTTGATTTCCGATTTCGGGCTGAAATTAAATTGAAAGAATCCGACGCCCGGATTCTCCTCCGTCGAATAGAGTGACATATCAACATATTTGCCGACATAATCCAACAGCTTTTGCGCGTAAGGCTTATATTTGGCTGCTTCGTCGGTCATTGCTGTCGTACCTTCCTGAGTCGTTTCTTCAGCGGTGGTCTCATTGCTTTCCTGCACGGAGGTTACGTCGCTCTGTACGGCAGGCGTGGGCTGTTCCGCTTGTTTTTTGCTGCCGCAGCCCGCGAGCGCGGCAGCCGACGCGGAGATGATCAGGGCGAGTATGATGGATACGGATTTTTTCATTTTGCAACTCCTTTGTATTTGCGTGGGTGGTTCATGGGTTTCTTCTCGTATGAATAGGATAGCATAAAACCGTGCGGCAGACAAGCTAATCCGGCGATAAATACGAACGCGGTTTGTAGATTTTTACGCATTGGATGTATCTATCTTTTGGTGAGAACGCAAATGCGAATTCACCCAAAAAAGCGGAGGGAAGCCCTCCGCTTGGTTATTCCGTATCTTCTGTCTGCACCTTGGCAAGCTGCTTTTGCATCTGTCTGGTGCGGACGCCGACGAGATTGTCAAGCTCTCTGTTCGCCTGTTCCAGTCTTGTCTGCGTCTTTTCCAGCGTGTCGGCAAAGCTGTCAAATTCGCGTTTTACGCCGCGCAGGACGTCCCATACCTCCGCGCTGCGCTTCTGTACCGCCAGCGTCCGGAAACCCATCTGCAGGGCGTTGAGCAGCGCTGTGACGGTGCTCGGACCGGCGAGAGTGACCTTATACCTGCGCTGCAGCTCCTCGACCATTCCGCGGTTGACGACCTCGCAGTACAGTCCCTCAAACGGCAGAAAGAGAATGGCAAAATCAGTTGTGTTCGGCGGGTCGATATACTTGTCGTGAATATCCTTCGCTTCGCTTCTGAGTGTGCTGAGCAGCGTTTTTTCGCAGGAGTCGATTTGTTCCCTGTCTCCGCTTTCAATCGCCTCTCTGAGCGCGAAATAGGTGTCCCCGGGGAACTTGGAGTCAATCGGCAGATAGATGAAGCCGCCGTCCTCCGCAGGCAGCTTGACGGCAAATTCCACGCGGTTGCGGGAGCCTGCCTTTGTCGCGGCGTTTTCCTCATACTGCGACGGGCTGAGTACCTCGGACAAGATCGCGCCGAGCTGTAACTCTCCGAGGATACCGCGCGTCTTGACGTTGGAGAGCACCTTCTTCAAATCACCCACGCCCACCGCGAGCGTCTGCATTTCGCCGAGCCCCTTGTAGACCTGCTCGAGCTGTGTGCTGACAAGAGAGAAGCTGCGGTTCATCTTTTCCTCGAGCGTTTTGCCGAGCTTCTCGTCTACCGTGCGGCGCATGACGTCAAGCTGACGGCTGTTGCCCTCCTGGATGTAGTCGAGCCGCTTTTCCATCGTGATACGCATGACCTCCAGCTGCCGCTCGGTCTGCTCCGCGCTGCTCTGCAGACGCCGTTCCAGCATCACGCCCATCGCACTGACCGAGGTCTGCGTCTGAGCGCTCAGCTCCTGCCGCAGCTCGCTTTGCTGACGCGCTGTTTCGCGGCTGATTGCGTCGAGCAATTCCTGATTCTCTCCGCTTTGATTCTTTTTCGGAATTAAAATGAGCAAAACCGCTAACAGGATCGCAATAATGATGCCGATAATGATGATTGTAAGTTCCATAATAATCACTTCCTGCGCCTATGATAGCACATACGGGAACTGAAATCAAGCGCACGATGGGATATAAAGCGGACACCGTCAGGCGAACACGCTCTCAACGCGCTTGCGGCAGTTTTCGGGGGAATAGAGGAAGCGGCTGATGTGGTCGCTGTTCTGAAAATACCGCGGCGGCTGGGGATTGTAGCGGTAGTCAAAGGTGTCGATGATGATCAGCTTGATCTTCATTTTTTCGGGGATGATGCTCTTGATGTATACGCTCGCCTGCTGACCTGCGCGGACGCCCTCCCTGCTTTCGGCAAGCCCTGCGAGATTGGGGCTAAGCTCGACGAACGCACCGTAGTTTTCGACGCTCCGCACGATGCCGGAAACGGTTTCTCCTGCGCGGAAAACGGAGACGTTTTCCTCCCATGTGCCGAGCAGCTCCTTGTGGCTGAGGCTGATTCTGCCGTTTTCGATCCCCTTGACGATCGCCTTGATATCCATGCCGACCGCGAACCGCTCCTTCGGGTGCTCGATCCGCGAGACAGAGATCGCGTCGATGGGGAGCAGCGCGACGATGCCGCAGCCGACGTCGGCGAATGCCCCGAAGCTCTCGAGGTGCGTCACCCTCGCGGGTATCACATCGCCCGCTTTCAGGGTGGAAATATAGTGCTCAAGGCAGAGACGCTGCGCTTTTTCACGCGAGAGCAGGGCGTATTCCCGACCGTTGCCGTCGGTGCGGAAATCGGTGACGGTAAAGCAGACGGGACGGTTGACGCGTGAGATCACCGCGATATCCCTGACGCTGCCGTCGCGGATGCCGATAGCGCCTTCCTCACGCGGGATCACGCCGCGCATACAGCCCAGATCGACCGTCAGGTTGTGTTCCGCGTCGCACAGCACCGCCTTGGCTTCCAGAATCGTTCCCTGACGCGCCGCCTCATGAAGCAGGCTCGGAGAGCCGAGTATATGCAAATTCTCTCGGGAGAGCGCGCGCTTTCCCTCGGGCAGATAGTCTGTCATTTTATTACCTCCGTGATATTTGATTACAGAACAGGATATGTGATGACGGCAGAAAATATGAGTGATTGCAAATCGCGGGATTGTGTGCTATACTGTGGACAGCAATGAAACAGGGAGGACGTTATGAGCAGACCGATTATCGCACTGATGTATGACTTTGACAAAACGCTTTGTCCGAGGGACATGCAGGAGTTCAGCTTTATTCCCAGTCTCGGCATGGACAGCGGCGCGTTCTGGGATTTTGCCAACGTCCTCGGAGCCCGTGAGCACATGGATTCCATTCTCGCCTATATGTACGCGATGGTGAAAATATCCGCCGACAAGGGCAGACCGCTGCGCCGTGAGCAGCTCGTCAGAATGGGAGAGGGCGTCGAGTTCTTCGACGGCGTGCGCGAATGGTTCGGCAGGATCAACCGATTCGGAGAGGAGTGCGGCGCGGATATCGAGCATTACGTCATTTCATCGGGCATGAAGGAGATCATCGAGGGCACCGCAATCGCGAAGGAGTTCAGGAGCGTGTTTGCCTGTGAGTTCCTCTATGACGGCGACGGCTGCGCGGTGTGGCCGAAAACCGACGTCAACTATACCAACAAGACCCAGTTTGTATATCGCATCAACAAGGGCGTCCTCGACGTCGCGAACGATATCGACCTCAACCGCTCCATGCCCGATGACAGCAAGCGCGTACCGTTCTGCAACATGCTCTATATCGGCGACGGCCTTTCTGACGTGCCGTGTATGAAGATGATGAAGGCGTACGGCGGCTACTCCATCGCGGTTTATCAGGACAGAAAAAAGGTGGAGGCGCTGCTGGAGCGCAACAGGGTGGATTTTATCTATCCTGCCGATTACCGCGAGGGCAGCGGTCTTGACGTCACGGTCAGGAACATCATCCGCAAGATGACGATCAACGAGTATCTCTATCAGGAAAACCAGCGTCAGAAGCGGGAATAGCATCAAAAAATAGCGGAAGCGCCCGTCTTTTCGACCGACGCTTCCGCATGTTTGGTTTTCAGGTGATGATTCAGCTGTAATACTGCGCGATGTTCCGCAGGCGTTTGATCGCCGCCTTGATATGGCGGCTGACCGTTGAGGGAGCAAGTCCCATTTCCTCGGCGATGACCTTTTGCTTTTTGCCGCCGTAGTAGGCGATCAGGCATTTCTTCTGGAGATCGGTCAGACCGTTGTCGATTGCGGAGTGAAGCAGCCGCTTCATCTTATTCCGTTCCGCGGAGTTATCCTTGCCGGCGTTCCAGCCTGCGTTCAGAAAGCCGTAGATACTCTCGTTTGTCTCGTCAAGATGATGAACGGTCAGTCTCAAGCGGCATCACGGTGCCTTTCCCTGAGGAGTGCGGCGGTGCGCATGCACTCATTATAGCAGATTCTGTACTGGGCAATGCGCGCTTCCATTTCCTTTTTGACCGTCTGACTGCAGCCCTTGCTTTGCTTCCGCAGCTTCGCCATCACCGCGGCAAGCTCTGCCGCCGTATTCAAATATTCCTGTGACCATGCAAGATAATTCATGTTTTTTCCTTCCTTCGATGCCTGTGATTGTGTTGCCGTATTGCGTACCGCAGAAGTCAAGGCGGGGCGAATCTCAACTCCTGTAATTCTATTATAGCGCATATTTACGGAAAATGCAAACACTTGTTCGATATTTTTCAAAAAAATGGAAAGATGTACCAATTTTCGGACAACAAAGTATCTTTTATTCCCGTAAGGAATTATTATCTGCCATTCAACAAACGACTCAAATAAAATGTTCATCCGACGGTTGTGTTCCAAACAGCCAAAACAACGAACATATTTTTGTGGCATTTGCCGAGAGCGTTTTCGGGAAAAACAAAAAATGATTCGATATTAAAATGATAGGAAAAAAAGTTTCACAAATTTTATGTAGAATTTATGTACAACTTGTCATTTCGCCTGTTGAGAGAGCCGAAACTGCACTTTTCCCCTTGAAAAGATGGGCAAAAAATTGTATAATATATCACAAGAGAAGAGATAAGAACCGCATGAATACTGGATTTTCGGTTGCGGAAATTGTCTGATTTTAACATCGGTAAAATGAAATGCTCATTCAAGGACATTCATTTTCATAAAACACACAATCGCGAAGCAGGCTGTCATCCGACAGCCTGCTTTGCCGTTTAAAATAGTTCTTGCCAAAATGCGGGGTTGATGCTACAATAAAAATATGCAAGGTCTCCAAAAATAAATCGGAGGATACAGTATTATGAAAGTCAAGATTATTACGGACAGTACCGCTGACCTTTCACCCGAGCTGGTCAGGCAGTATGATGTGGACGTGGTTCCGCTGTATGTGGTGATGGGCGACAGAATCAGCAGGGACGGCACGGAAGCGACGCCCGAGGATATTTATTCCTATGTGGAAGGCTCCTCGAAGCTGCCAAAGACCTCGGCGCCGAATCTCAATGATTTTCTCGGTGCCTTTCAGAAGTGGCGCGAGCTGGGGTACGAGGTGGTGCATTTCAATATCAGCGCGGATTTTTCAAGCTCTCACGCGACCGCGTGCATCGCGGCAAGCGAGGTCGGCGGAGTGGAGGTAGTCGATACCCGCAACCTTTCGACAGGCTCGGGACTGATTGTGCTCCACGCCTGCGAAATGGCGCAGAAGGGCGCTTCCGCGAAGGAGATCGCCGACGAATGCCGTACGCTTGCGGAAAAGGTGGAGGCAAGCTTTGTGGTGGACAGCATCGATTATCTGCGCATGGGAGGCAGATGCTCTTCCGTCGCGGCGCTGGGCGCGAACCTGCTCAAGCTCAAGCCCTGCATCGAGGTCATCGACGGCAAGATGAAGTCGGGCAAGAAGTACCGCGGCAATATCGACAAGGTGATTATCAGCTATGTCACCGAGCGTCTGCAGAACCGCTCGGACATCGATCTGCACCGCATTTTCATCACGCATACCCGCTGTTCAACAGAGATCGTAAACCGTGTGCGTCAGAGAATCAGGGAGCTGCAGCCGGGCTTTGAGGAAATCCTCGAGACAACCGCGGGCTGCACGGTCACCTCTCACTGCGGACCCTACACGCTGGGCGTGCTCTTTATCAGAAAACCGTAATACACAAAAAAGCGCCGATCCCGTTTTGTCGGGATCGGCGTTCTTTTTTGCTTTCGGCAATTAATATTCGAGATTGTGCCAGACGTTCTGGATATCGTCGTTATCGTCGAACATGTCGAGCATCTTCTGGAATTTCGTGTTGCTGTCCTCGTCCTCGAGCTTGGTGTAGGTGTCGGGCACCATTTCCAGCTCAGCGGAAGCGAAGGTGTAGCCGAGCTTTTCCAGCTCGTCTCTGACGGCAGAGAAATCCTCGGGTTCGGTGTAGATGGTGAACACATCGTCGTCCGCCTCAAAGTCGGAAGCGCCGACCTCAAGCGCGTCGCTCATAACGGTGTCCTCGTCCTTTTCAAGCTCCTCGCGCTCGACCACGAGCACGCCCTTGCGGTTGAACATGAAGCTGACGCAGCCCTGCGTGCCCATGTTGCCGCCGAACTTGTCAAAGTAGTGTCTGACCTCACCCGCTGTTCTGTTGCGGTTGTCGGTCAGCGCCTCGACGATGACCGCGATGCCGCCGATGCCGTAGCCCTCATAGGTGACAGCCTCGTAGTTGGTGGAATCGCCGTCGCTCGCGGCTTTCTTGATGATTCTCTCGATGTTGTCGTTGGGAACATTCGCCGCCTTAGCCTTGGCAATGGTGTCGCGCAGCTTGGAATTGACGTTCGGGTCTGCGCTGCCGCCTGTTTTGATCGCGACGATCAGCTCTCTGCCGATTTTGGTGAAAACCTTTGCTCTCGCGGCGTCGTTCTTACCTTTTTTCTGCTTGATAGTACTCCATTTGTTGTGTCCTGACATAAAACCATCCTTTATGTATTATTCAGCGCTGTCAGCGGAAGCGGTTCCTGCCTTGGTGAAGGGGAAGCCGTTGATGTACATGGTGTTGTTTTCGAGGCTGTAGACAATATCCATTGAGCTGTCCTTCGTGTAGATAAAGTGAATGGTAATGGTGTTGTCTGTTACGTCATAGATGCCGTTGATGGTGTAATCAATGGTCATCTCCATACCTGTGTAGGGATTGGTCTGCGTCACGTACTCGTTATACTGGACCTTGCCGTCCTGAGTGAACGTATAGCTGAGGTCGTAGCCTGTCTGAGAGAATTCCCAGGTGCCGACGATATCCTCTTTGACGGTAAATTCATTTTCGCGTGTGATCTCGGGAGCGGTGTAGCTTGCGCTCTCCATCTCGATCGTGGCGCTCTCGTCCTGAGAGGTGGACATCACGAGCTTTCTGCCCGTAAACGCGTTGCCGCTCACACTCAGGTCATATTCGCCGTAGGGAAGGAAGTTGTAGCTGGTAATCAAATCCGTCAGCGTCATGGAGATAGCGGATTTGCCCTCGGCGTTCTTTGTGATTTCATAGGTGCCCTTGCTGGTGATGGTGCCGATGGTGGCGGTCACTTTGTCGTTGCCCTCAAAGGTGAAGTAGTAGTCAACCTTGACAGACTCAACCGCTTCGTCGCTCGTGGCGTCAGCCGCCATCATGGGAACCTCCCTGACGTAGTGCCAGGTGCCCTCGACGCTCGAATTGAAGAACAGGCGAATCACGATGACTGCCAGCGCAACGACCAGAACGATGCCTGCCGCAACCAGAATCGGCTTCATGATGACGGGCTTTGATTTCTGCGGCTGTTGGGATTGCTGAGATTGCCGGGGAGCATAAGCACCCATATCCGCGATATCAACAACCTCGTTCTCGTCATCGGTGATATCCGTGTCGGAAATCATGTTTTCAATGTTGACATATTCTTTATTTTCGTCCAACGTAATACCTCCTATACATTAGTAATCTCTATCATACTACTTTTCCCAAAATAAATCAAGTATTTTAAATCGCGGACTATGGGATTTTTTAAGGAGGCTGCCGTTCGTTTACGCGGGAGAGGTTCATCTATACTGACCAATCCCATTTTCCAAGGAATCGTTCATGCTGATTATCAGTTTGAGAACAGAGGTTATAGATTTCAGAAATAGGATTCCCTGATTGCTTTCCGCGAGAAATGGGAATAGAAAGATTCTGATGAACCTTCCCCGCGAAAACGTGCAGCTGCCAAACCTCCACCCCCCCCAGTACGCGATTTAAAATAATTACAGTTTGGTTACAAAAGTATTGTAAACGGAAATGCTCAGTGCTATAATAAAAAGATAAAATGGCAAGTGAAAGGAAGTCTTACCAATGATAAAATCCATGACAGGCTTCGGTCGCTGCGAGGAGATTGTAAACGGACGTGAAATCACGGTGGAGCTCAAGAGCGTGAATCACCGCTACTTTGAGTTCAACTGCCGCACGCCGAGGGGCTACAGCTTCCTCGACGACAAGCTAAAGAGCTTTGTCAACGCGCGGGTGTCGCGCGGAAAAATCGATATGTTCGTCACGCTCGGCGCTGCCGAGGAGGCGGCGTCTGAGGTCGAGGTCAACCACCAGCTCGTGTCGGGCTATCTCGACGCGATGAAGGAAATCAGCGAGAAATACGGCGTTCCCAACGACGTCAGCGTTGTGTCGCTGTCGCGCTTTCCCGACGTTTTCACCGTACGCAAGGCGGCTGAGGACGAGGAACAGCTCACCGCGGATGTGCTGAGCGTTGCGGAGAAGGCGGTCGACGCGTTTGTTTCGATGCGAGAAAAAGAGGGCGAAAAGCTCAAGGCGGATATTCTCGGCAGAGCCGAGACAATCCTCTCCATCGTCGGAGAAATCGAGGAGCGCTCCCCGCAGACCGTCAAAGAGTATGAGGAACGTTTATTGGAGCGCATCCGCCAGACGCTCGACAGCTTCAGCGTCGAGATCGACGAACAGAGAGTTCTCACTGAGGTCGCGGTATTTGCCGACAAGGTCGCCGTCGCGGAGGAGACCGTCCGCCTGCGCAGCCACTTCGAGCAGCTCAGGGGCTTTCTGGAGCTGGGAGAGCCGGTCGGCAGAAAGATCGACTTCATCATTCAGGAGATGAACCGCGAGGCGAACACCATCGGCTCCAAGGTTCAGGACGCGGCTCTCGCGCACAAGGTCGTCGCCATCAAGGGCGAAATCGAGAAAATCCGCGAGCAGGTGCAGAACATCGAATAATGCGGAAGGAATAACAACATGAAACTGATCAATATCGGCTTCGGCAATCTAGTCAGCTCCGATAAGCTCGTTGCGGTCGTCGCGCCCGATTCCGCCCCGGTCAAGCGCATCGTGCAGGAGGCGAAGCAGAGCGGTATGCTCATTGACGCGACCTGCGGCAGAAAATGCAAATCGGTGCTGATTCACGAGAGCAACCATGTGGTGCTCTCGGCGGTGTCCTGCGAGACCATTCAGAACCGCGCCGAGGAAAGTGAGGAAAAGGATGATTAATCAAAACGGAAAGCTGGTGCTCTACTCGGGCTCCTCGGGAGTCGGCAAGGGCACGATTCTCAAAAAGCTCAAGGAGCTGGATGAAAACGTCTGGGTCTCCGTATCCAACACCACGCGCGGACCGCGCATCGGAGAGATCGCGGGCGTTGACTACAACTATATCACCCGCGAGGAGTTTGAGGATCTGATCGCGCAGGACGGCTATCTCGAATACGCCAAATACTGCGACAACTACTACGGCACGCCTCTTGCGCCGCTCAACGAAAAGCTTGCAGAGGGCAAGACCGTGTTCCTCGAGATCGAGATTGAAGGCGCCCTGCAGGTCATGAAGCAGTATCCCGACATTCTCAGCATCTTTATCGTTCCGCCGTCCTTCGAGGAGCTGGAGCGCCGTCTGAGAAGCCGCGCGACCGAGGACGCGGAAACCATTGAAAAGCGTCTGGAAAAGGCAAAAGAGGAAATCGGCTGCCGTGGAAGATACAAGTACAACGTCATCAACGACGACCTCGACAAGGCTGTCAGAGAGGTTTATGAAATCATACACAGGGACGACGAATAAGCGTCCGTGAATAAAGGAGAATCACAATGCACAAGGTAAATGTAGACGAATTATTTGAAGGCAAGCAGAGCAAGTATGCGTTGGTTGTCGGCGTGTCCAAGAGAGCCAGAGAAATCACCGAGAAGTTTGAGAACGAGGGCACCGTCACCGAGGATAAGCCCGTTCTGCTGGCGATCGACGAAATCAAGAACCACGAAATCAACCTCGTTGAGCCTGACGAGGACGAGCTTTAAGACCATATGAGCGAGGTTCTCGCCGCGAAGGTTGCGGTGGAGCATGCCGCCTATTCGTTTGACCGCGAGTTTGACTATCTCGTTCCCGCGCGTCTGCGGGAGGAGATCGCGGCAGGCAAGCGCGTTCTCGTGCCGTTCGGCAGGGGCAACCGCCGCCGTCAGGGCATCGTCACGGCGCTGCATCAGATCGCCCCTGACGACAAGCTTAAGCCGCTTCTCGCGGTGCTGGACAGCGAGTCTGTTTTGTCTGAGGAGCTGCTTGATACCGCACGGTTCATGAAGGAGCGCTGCTTCTGCACGCTCTACGACGCGGTCAAGACCATGCTGCCCGCGGGCATCAACTACAAGGTCGCGACGGTCTACGGCGTCAAGGCGGAGGACGGCGCGATGCTGCTCGACGAGGAAAAGCAGCGGATCTATAACTATCTTTTTCAGAAGCGCAAGCCCGTCAGACTGGAAAAGATCCTTGATGACTTCGGACTTGCCGACAGCGCCGTGCTCGACGAAATGACGCGCGACGGCTTCCTCTACAAATCCGAGGAGGCGTTCCGCAGGGTTAACGACGCTGTCACAAAGATGACTGCCCTCGCGCCGAACTGCGACATATCCGCGCAGAAGCTCACGCCGAAGCAGCAGAGCGTGGTGGAGCTTCTCGAGGTCACGGGAGCGGTCTCGGCAAAGGAGATCCGCTACTTCACGGGCGTGAGTGCCGCGGTGCTCGACGCGCTGGTGAAGAAGGGCGTGATCTACTTCTTTGACGAGGAGGTTTTCCGCATCGACAGCCGTGACGCGGACGAGGATATTCCGCCTCTTGTGCTCTCTGACGAGCAGCAGGCGGCGTGTGACAATCTTCTTGCGGATTACCGCGACCCGCAGCCCAAGGTCAGCCTGCTCTACGGCGTGACCGGCTCGGGCAAGACGAGCGTGTTCATGAAGCTGATCGAGCGCGTCATGGATGACGGCAGGGGCGTCATCGTGATGGTGCCCGAAATATCGCTCACCCCGCAGTTCGTGGCGCTGTTCACAAAGCGGTTCGGCGACCGCATCGCGGTCTTTCACAGCGCGCTCTCGCTCGGGGAGCGGCTCGATGAATACAAGCGCGTCAAAAAGGGACTCGCGCAGATCGTCATCGGCACCCGCAGCGCGGTGTTCGCGCCGTTTGAGAAGCTCGGGCTGGTGATTATGGACGAGGAGCAGGAGTACAGCTACAAGTCCGAGAGTGCGCCGCGCTATCACGCGCGGGATATCGCGATGTACCGCGTCGCGAAAAATCATTCCCTTCTGGTGCTCAGCTCCGCCACCCCCTCGGTGGAGAGCTTTTATTACGCCCAAACAGGGCGCTATTCCCTCAATGTACTCAAAAGACGTTACGGCACGGCTGTATTGCCCGACGTGATCACCGCGGACATGAATGAGGAAGTCCGCAGCGGCAACGTCTCGGGCTTTTCATCAGTCCTGCTCGAAAAACTGGAATACAATCTGGAGCACGGCAGACAGAGCATCCTGCTGCTCAACCGCAGGGGGCATCATTCCTTTGTGACCTGCACCCAATGCGGCGACAGCGTCACCTGTCCGCACTGCTCCATTTCGCTCACCTACCACAGTCGCAATAACCGCCTGATGTGTCATTACTGCGGTTACTCCGTTCCTTTCACGGGAGAATGTCCTACCTGCCGCGGCGTCAGCCTGCGGCTCGGCGGTACCGGTACCCAGAAGGCGGAACGCGATATCACCGATATTTTCCCGAACGCCCGCGTGCTGCGGATGGACACCGACGCGGCGTCCTCCAAATCGAGCTACGAGCGGATGATCGCCGCCTTTTCGCGCGGTGATTACGATATCCTCGTGGGCACCCAGATGGTCGCAAAGGGCTTAGACTTCCCGAATGTCACGCTCGTCGGCGTGCTCAACACCGATCAGGCGCTTTATGCCGACGATTACCGCAACTATGAGCGCGCGTTCTCGCTGCTGACGCAGGTCGTCGGCAGAAGCGGCAGGGGAAAAGAAAAGGGCAGCGCGGTCATTCAGACCTATACGCCCGACAACCTGATCATCGCGATGGCGGCGCGTCAGGACTACGACGCGTTCTACAACACCGAAATCAAAATGCGCGAGATGATGCTCTATCCGCCGTTTGCGGATATCTGTCTTGTGGGCTTTGTCGGAGAGAACCAGCCGCTCACGCTCCGTGCGGCGGCAGCGTTTCTCGACATGTTTGCGAAAGAAGCGCGTAAAGACTATCCGGCGATGCCGCTGCGCATCCTCGGACCGTCTCCCGCCTCGGTGGTCAAGGTGAGCAATAAATATCGCTACAAGCTGATTATCAAATGCAGAAACAGCAAGGATTTCCGCGCGCTGCTGTCATCGGTGCTCCTGCGCTTCGGCGAAAGCAAGGAGTACCGCAATGTGACCGCCTACGCGGACATGAACGCACTTGTCTGTTAATATGAAGGTGAACTACAATGGCTATCAGAAATATTGTCAAGGACGGCGACCCCGTCCTAACCAAAAAATGCCGCCCCGTCGAGAAGTTTGACGAAAAGCTTGCTATTTTGCTCGACGACATGGCGGAGACCATGCACAAGGCAAACGGCGTGGGACTTGCCGCGCCGCAGGTCGGACTGCTGCGCAGAGTGGTGGTCGTCGACGTCGGCGAGGGTGTGATCGAGCTGGTCAATCCCCAGATCATCGCGTTCAGCGGCGAGCAGGAGGGTCTCGAGGGCTGCCTGTCCTTCCCCGGAGAGTGGGGTATTACCAAACGCCCCGAATACGTCAAGGTCAAGGCGCTCGACAGAAACGGCGAGGAATTCACCGTCGAGGGCAGAGAGCTGCTCGCGAAGGCGTTCTGTCATGAGCTCGACCACCTCAACGGCGTGGTGTTCAAGGACGTTGCCGAGCGTATCCTCACTCCCGAGGAGATAGAAGCGATGAACAGAGAGGACGAGGAGGAAGAAAAGCCCCGCGCCCCGAGAAAGAAGAAAAAGAGAAGATAAGTATGAAGATTGTATATATGGGTACGCCCGATTTTGCGGTGCCCGCCCTCGAGAAGCTCGCGGCATGCGAAAAACACGAGGTTGCGGCGGTCTATACCCAGCCCGACAAGCCGCAGGGCAGAAAAATGATACTCACGCCGCCCGACGTGAAGGTATGCGCCGAAAGGCTCGGCATTCCCGTATTGCAGCCCGCGAGCATGAAATCGGATGAAGCATATGATTCTTTGAAAGAATTAAACCCTGACGTTGTCGTCGTCGCCGCCTACGGACAGATTCTGCCGAAGCGTGTGCTCGATATCCCGCGTCTCGGCTGCGTCAATATTCACGGCTCACTGCTGCCGAAGTACCGCGGCGCTGCTCCGATCCAGCAGGCGGTGCTTGACGGAGAGGCGGTGACGGGCGTCACCACGATGCTCATGGACGTGGGACTCGATACGGGCGACATTCTGCTCAAGGCGGAAACCCCGATAGGGGAAAACGAAACCGCGGGAGAGCTGTTTGACCGTTTGGCGCAGCTCGGCGGCGAGCTGATTCTCAAAACGCTCGACAAGCTCGAAAAAGGTGAGATCACTCCGCAGAAGCAGGATGAATCACTCGCTACCCACACCTCTAAAATTGACAAGAGCTATTGTCCGATCGATTTTTCCAAGCCCGCGCGCGAGGTGCACAACAAGGTGCGCGGACTCTATCCGTGGCCTGTCGCGACCGCCGTCATCTGCGGCAAGCGCGTCAGGATACACGCCACCCGCCTGAATGAGAAGAGCGGAAAGGCAGGGACGGTACTCAGCGTCAAGCCGCTGCTGATCGCTTGCGGAGAAGGCTCGGTGGAGCTTGTCACCATACAGCCCGAGGGCAAAAAGCCCATGACCGCCGAGGCATTCCTCGCGGGTCACAAGCTTTCGGTCGGCGAAAGCGTGCAGTAAATAAGGAGGATTTATGCGATTTTACGGTTTTGACTGGACGTATCTGGTGTTCATTCTGCCCTGCGTCCTGCTGTCTTTGTTTTGTCAGATAAAGGTGTCGTCCGCCTTTTCCAAGTATTCGCAGGTGCCCAATTCCCGCCGCATGACGGGTGCGCAGGCGGCGGAGTATGTGCTCCGTCAGAACGGCGTTTACGGCGTGCGTATCGAGCACGTCGCGGGCAAGCTGACCGACCACTTTGACCCGAGAACAAATGTGATTCGATTGTCCGACGCGGTCTTTGCACAGACCTCCGTCGCGGCTGTCGGCGTCGCCGCCCATGAGGCAGGTCACGCGGTACAGCACGCGCAGAACTATCTGCCCAACAAAATCCGCGGCGTACTGGTGCCCGTCGCGAACATCGGCTCCAAGCTGAGCTGGATATTGATTATGCTCGGACTGATTTTCTACGCGAGAATCGGTACCGTTTTACTCTATATCGGCATTATCCTCTTTTCGGCGTCCGTGCTGTTCACGGTCGTCACCCTGCCTGTCGAGTTCGACGCGTCGCGCAGAGCGCTCAAGTGCTTCCGCGACACCAACCTGCTTGCGGGCGACGAATACAAGGGCGCAAAGAGCGTCCTGCAGGCGGCTGCGATGACCTATGTCGCGTCCGCCGTGACCGCTATCATGCAGCTGCTGCGTCTGCTGCTCATTGCAAGGAGAAGAAACTGATATGTCCAATCCGCGGAGCGTCGCGCTCAATATATTGCTGAAAATTGAAGAGGAAAAGGCGTATTCCAACCTCGCATTGACGAACGCGATACGCGAGAACCGTCTGGGAGGCGTGGACGCCTCCTTTGTTTCCGCGCTGGTCTACGGCGTTTTGGAGCGGCAGCTCACGCTCGATTATATTATCAGACAATACTCCAAAATTCCTTTAAGGAAAATAGAAATCAAGACCAAGCTGATACTGCGCATGGGCATTTTACAGCTGCTCTTTATGGACAAGGTGCCCGAGAGCGCAGCGGTCAATGAGAGCGTCAACCTTGCGAAGAAGAACCGGCTGCAGAAGTCGGCGGGTTTTATCAACGGCATCCTGCGCAGCATCACCCGCGCGGAGGTCAAGTACCGTCTGCCCGACGAGAGCGACAAGGAGTATTATTACAGCATCATATATTCCGCGCCGCGGGAGCTGGTTCGTCTGTGGACAAATGCCTACGGAGAAGAAAACGCCGTGAAGCTGCTTGAAAACCTCAGCGGCAGACCGCCCATCTGCGCGCGCGTCAACACGCTCAAAACAGATGCGGACAGCCTGATCGCAAAGCTCGGCGAGGAGGGCGTCAAAGCGGAGAAAATCCCGTTCCTGCCCGACGCGCTGAGTTTGAGCGGCACGGGCGCGGTCGAGCGGCTGAGCGCCTATCGCGACGGTCTGTTCCATGTTCAGGACGCATCCTCGCAGCTCTGTGTTTCGCTGCTCGACCCGCAGCCGCGCGACGTCATGCTCGATATCTGCGCCGCTCCCGGCGGAAAGAGCTTCACCGCCGCCGAGAGGATGGAGAACCGCGGCAAAATCTTTGCCTGCGACCTTTATGACCACAAGCTCAGGCTGATGAAAGACGGCGCGAAGCGGCTCGGCATTCTGATCATGGCTGTTTCCAAGCGCGACGGCGCGATGGGAGCGATGCTTCCGACGGCGGACAGAATCCTCTGCGACGTGCCCTGCTCGGGGCTGGGCATCCTTTCGCGCAAGCCCGAGATCCGCTATAAGGAGGGCTTGACCGAAACGGATTTACCCGAGCTGCAGTATCAGATCCTCTGCCGCAGCGCGCGTTCGCTTGCGGCGAACGGCAGGCTGGTGTATTCCACCTGCACCCTTAATCCGAAGGAAAACAACGAGGTAGCAGCGCGTTTTTTGCGCGAGCACCCGCAGTTCGAGGGCGTCCCGCTGACGCTGCCTGATGAAATTACGCGGGCGGTCGATGAGGAGCCGTATGAGATCACGCTGATGCCGCACACGGCGCATACCGACGGCTTTTACTGCGCCATGTTCAAAAGGAGGTCATCATGACGGATTCACGCATTGACCTCAAATCTCTCACACAGGCGGAGCTGTCAGAGCTGCTGACAGACCGCGGCTTTCCGAAATACCGCGCGAAGCAGGTCATGGACTGGCTGCAAAAGGGCGCGGTGTCGGCGGACGAGATGACAAATCTGCCTGCCGACCTCAAAAATTTTATACAAAATTATTGTTACATTTCTGTTTCTATTATTGAAAAAAAATTAATTTCACGGTATGATAAAACAGTGAAGTATCTTTTTTCGTTTGCCGACGGCGAATGTGTGGAGGCGGTAGTCATGTGTTACAGGCACGGCTACTCCATTTGCATCTCCACGCAGGTCGGCTGCAAAATGGGATGTACCTTCTGTGCAACGGGCAAAAGCGGCTTTTCGCGCTCCCTGACCGCCTCCGAAATGATCGCGCAGATCGAGGCGGCGCAGCGTGATTTGCATGTCAGGATCTCGAATGTGGTGCTGATGGGCATGGGCGAACCGCTCGACAACTTTGAAAATGTTGTCCGTTTTCTGCAGCTCGTCACCTCGGAGCAGAGCCTGAATATCGGCGCGCGCCACATCACGCTTTCGACCTGCGGCATCGTGCCGAAAATCGACGAGCTGGCGGCGTATCACATCCCGATCAATCTGGCGGTATCGCTTCACGCGCCGAACGATGAGATCCGTTCGCGCACCATGCCGGTTGCGAAGGCGTATCCGATGGAGGAGCTTTTGCGCGCGTGCAGGGATTATTTTGCCGCGACGGGCAGGCGCGTGACCTTTGAGTATGCGCTGATCGCGGGCGTCAACGACAGCGACCGCTGTGCCTATGAGCTTGCGGAAAAGCTAAAGGGCATGGGCTGCCACGTCAACCTGATTCCCGTCAACGCGGTGGAGGGTACGCATTATACAAAGAGTTCTGTCAAAAGACAACAGTCTTTTGTGAAGATATTGGCAGGCAGGGGTATCGCCGCGACCGTGCGGCGCACCCTCGGCAGTGACATCAACGCGTCCTGCGGCCAGCTGAGAAGAAATCATATCAATTTCAAGAAGGAGGACGAATAGCTTGGAAGTATTCAGCAAGAGTGACATCGGTCTTGTGCGCGCACAGAACCAGGATGATTTTCGCTTCGGAGTTATTTCTCCAAGCTGCGTTTGGGCGGTCGTATGTGACGGCATGGGAGGCGCCAACGGCGGCAATATCGCAAGCGCCACCGCTGTAGAGTATATCAGCACCAAGATCACCGACCTCTATAAGGACGACATGACAAAGGAGCAGATCGGTGAGCTGATGGCGGAAATCGTCATGAACGCCAACCTCAGGGTGTTTGAGCTGCAGGCGAAGGATCCCGAGCTTGCGGGAATGGGAACGACCTGCGAGTTTGTCTTTGTCAAGGACACCACCGTTCACGTGGTACACGTCGGCGACAGCCGCACCTACGCGATACGCGGCGGCAAAATCAAGCAGCTCACGGAGGATCATTCCGTGGTGCAGGAGATGGTGAGACGCGGCGAGCTGACCTATGAGCAGGCGCAGCATCATCCCAACAAGAATTTCATTACCCGTGCTCTCGGCATCAAGCCCAGCGTGCGGCTCGATTACATAGAAGCCAATTTTATCTACGGCGACGTTCTGCTGATTTGCACAGACGGTCTCTCCAACCATGTCACCACGGGCGATATGGTCAAGATTTGCCACGAGAACCGCGGCGACGGTCTTGTTGACAAGCTTGTCGGCTGTGCCAAGGAAGGCGGCGGTACCGACAACATCACGGTCACCGTCATTTACTGAGAAAGGAGCCTGCGTTAAATGGACAAGTATATTGGCAAGCGTCTGGACGGACGCTATGAAATTCACGAGCTGATCGGCGTCGGAGGCATGGCAAATGTCTACCGCTGCAACGACACCGTCGACGACCGCGAGGTCGCTATCAAAATCCTCAAGGACGAGTACCTCAACAATGAGGAATTCATCCGCCGCTTCAAGAACGAATCCAAGGCGATCGCGATGCTTTCGCATCCGAACATCGTCAAGGTCTATGATGTCAGCTTCGGCGATATGATCCAGTATATCGTCATGGAATATATCGACGGCATCACTCTCAAGGAGTATATCGACCGTCAGGGTATCATCGAGTGGAAGGACGTGCTGCACCTCACCACCCAGATTCTCAAGGCGCTGCAGCACGCGCATGAGTGCGGCATCGTTCACCGCGACATCAAGCCGCAGAACATCATGCTGCTGCAGGACGGCACCATCAAGGTGACCGACTTCGGCATCGCGCGCTTTTCCGACAAGGCGACGCGCACCATGACCGACCAGGCGATCGGCTCGGTTCACTACATCGCGCCCGAGCAGGCGAGAGGAGACGTCACCGACGGCAAGACCGACATCTATTCCGTCGGCGTCATGCTCTATGAGATGCTCACGGGCAGACTGCCCTTCGACGGCGACAGCGCCGTCACGGTCGCGCTCATGCAGCTTCAGTCCACCCCCAAGCGTCCCCGTGAGGTCAACCCCGGCATCCCGATCGGCCTCGAGCAGATCACCATGAAGGCGATGCAGAAGCAGCCTGCCGACCGCTACACCTCCGCTGCGGAGATGCTCAGCGAGCTGGAGCGCTTCCGCCTGAATCCCTCCATCGTCTTTGACTACGGCAAATCCTTTGTGGACAACCAGCCCACCAAGTACGTCAGCAACATCAAGGACAGACCCAAGGACGAGGAGACGGAAACCCGTACCAAGCCCGAAAAAGAGGACGAACGCTTTGCGGATGACGATGACGACTACATCAAGGAGCACAGCCCTGTTTTCTATGTGGTAAAGGGCGTGCTGATCGCGGCTGTTCTCGTATGCATTGTGTTCTTCGTGCTCGCGCTGGTGCAGGCGTTCAATTCCAACCAGACAAAGGACGTTGACGTCCCGAATCTTGTCGGAAAAACGCTTGTCGAAGCCAAGGAGAACAACCCCGACAACTTTGTATTTGAGGTCAACAGCAAGTTTGATCAGAGCAAGACGATCGGCGAGATCATCGCGCAGGAGCCTGCGGCAGGTTCGATGAAGGTCAAGCAGGGCTCGACCATCACCCTGACCGTCAACGGCACCGACACCGAGGTTTCCGTTCCGTTTGTCACCAACTACAACGAAAACGACGCGTCCAAGGCGCTGCGTGACAAGACGCTTGTGCCGCAGGTGGTATACGTCGAAAACACAAAGACGCCAAAGGGCTACACCATCGACACCTTCCCCGCGGCAGGCGCGAAGGCGACCATCGGCTCTACGGTCTATATCTATGTCGCCAACGGCTCACGCAACGAGAGCGTGGAGATTCCCTCCATCATCGGCACCAACATCGAGGAAGCGCGCTCCAAGCTTGAGGAGCTCGGTCTGACCGTGGAGACCAACTACATGGACGACAGCAAGGAAGCCAAGGACACTGTTGTCAGTTCCTCGCCGCTGCCCTACGGCAAGGTAGAGAAGGGCACTGTCGTCACGCTCAATGTCAGCTCGGGCAAGGGCGATAAGCGCAGCGTTGAGGTTTATGTCGACCTGCCGACCTATGTTCAGGGCTCCGTGGAGATGACCGTCATCGTGGACGGCGCGATCGACAGCAGCCAGTCAAAGACGCTCATTCCCGCCTATAACAGCACCTACACCCTCAAATTCGAGGGCACGGGCATCAAGAATATCGTCGTTCAGCTCGACGGACAGATTTACCGCGAGTACACGATCGATTTCTCGCTGGGAGCCGTGACCAACACCGTCACCCATGAGTACCAGCAGGCGACTACGGGTGTTGTGACCGAGCCGCAGACCGAGCCGCAGACCATTGTGACCGAACCTGTGACGGAGATATTTGATCCCGATTTCCCGATGGAAGAAAACAACTACAATTACTATGATTAATCCATGAGAGAGCTTCAGGGAATTTTGATGAAATCCATCGGCGGCTTTTATTACGTCCGCTGTGAGAATACAGAGTACGAGTGCAAGGCGCGCGGCAGCTTCCGCAAAAGCGGAAGCTCGCCCGTTGTCGGAGACAGGGTGAAGATATCCGTTCCCGACGACGGCTTCTGCGCGGTTGAGGAGATCCTTCCGCGCAAAAACAAGCTCAAGCGCCCTGCGCTTGCCAATATCGACGTGCTGGTGATTGTCTGTTCCACTGTCGATCCCAAACCCAATTTTACCATTATCGACAAAATGACCGCCGCCGCCGTCAACAACGCGATGACGCCCGTGATCGTCGTATCCAAGAACGACCTGCAAAACGGCGACGAGGTGGCGGAGATTTACCGCAAAAGCGGCATCGCGGTCTTTCAGTGCGCGCCCGGCAGTGCGGACGAAGCGCAGGCGCTGCTCGGTTATTTACGCGGAAAGGTCAGCGCCTTTACGGGAAACAGCGGCGTGGGAAAGTCGACGCTGCTTAATATGCTGTTCCCCGAGCTGGAGCTGCAGACAGGTCAGATCAGCGAAAAGCTCGGCAGAGGACGGCACACCACCCGCGTCGTGGAGCTGTTTGAACAAAACGGCTGCTATGTTGCCGATACGCCGGGATTTTCGACCGTCGATCTGCAGCGCTATGAGATGATCGACAAGGAGCGGCTGCAATATTGCTTCCCCGAGTTTGAGGATTATCTCGGTCAGTGTCAGTTCACCTCCTGCGCGCATATCTGTGAAAAGGGCTGCGCGGTGCTTGAGGCGCTGAGGGAAGGCAAAATCGCGCCCACACGCCACAAAAGCTATGTGGCCATGTATGAGGAGGTCAAGGATCTGAAGCCTTGGCAGTTCAAATAATCAGGAGCAGAAACAGCTTATGACCGCATATATAATCGCGGGAGCGCCGTCTCCCGATCTCGGCTTTATCAGCGCCAATATTCCCGCGGACGGCTTTGTTCTCTGCGCGGACAAGGGATATTCCTACGCGCTGCGGGCAGGTGTGATGCCCGATGTCATCATCGGCGACTTTGATTCCTGCACCGACCCGATTCCGGAAGCGGACTTTGTGACGCGGCTTCCGCGCGAAAAGGACTACACCGATACCGTTCACTGTATTGACAAAGCGATACAGCTGGGGTATGATGATATCGTGCTGTTCGCTGCGACGGGCGGCAGGCTCGACCACACCGTCGGCAACCTCTGCGCTCTCGCGTTTGCGCGTGACAGGGGAGTCAATGCAGTGATGCTTTCCCCGCAGGAGGAGATCCGTCTGCTCGACAAGGGCTTGCACCGCTTCAAGAATCGCGGCGGACTGACCTTTTCGCTCTTTCCGTTCGGCTGTGAGGCGGCGGTACTGAGCATCAGAGGCGCGCATTATCCGCTTGAGAGCGGCACCCTGCGCAGCGGTGTTCCCATCGGCGTTTCCAATGTTTTCGAGGGAGAGAGCTGCGAGCTGGAAATTGAAAGCGGCAGGGTACTGATGATCGTCAATACGGACGGTCGGCTTGTATAAAATCACCTGTTTTTCATTCTGAAAAAGAAAAATAACAAAAGTTTACAGACGGCGTAATACCGCATATTGTTGTGTTTTGAGAAAATCAATCCGAATCGCCGCAAATATGGGTTTCGTCAGCCTGACAGGAGCAAAATCCCAATAACAAAAATGTAATCTTAATGACATCCGTCTGTCTTGAAAAGCAGATTTGCGGTGTGATATAATTCTTTTTGGAAAATAAAATATATGAAAAGTGCAGAATAACGGATCGGGAGTGAAAAGAAGAATGGCTTTGTGTATGGGATGCATGCAGGAAATCGGCGACAGAAGATTTTGTCCTGCCTGCGGATTTGATAACGCAGAAAAACAGCAGGCGCCGTTTTTGCCTTACGGCACGGTACTTGCGAACAGATATATTGTCGGCACGGGAATTGACACGAACGGCGAGAGCACGCGCTACCTCTGCTATGACCAGCAGACGGGCGATGTGGCGATCGTGTGTGAATTTTTACCTGTCGGACTGTTCAACAGAGCGGAGGGTGAGACGCAGGTTCGCGTCAACTATGAGAACCGCCTGATTTACAACAAGCTCAAGGATGATTTTATCAATTATTACCGCATTTTAGCGGAGCTGCGCGAGCTTTCCGCGCTGCTTGACGTTCATAACGTCTTTGAGGAGAACAACACCGTTTATGTGATCGAGGATAACGAGGATCTGATTCCCTTTGAGGAGTATGTCACCCGCAGCGGCGGCAGTCTGGAATGGGATATCGCAAGACCTTTGTTCATGCCCGTTATCTCCGCGCTGGAGGCGCTCCATAAGAGAGGCGTCGGTCATTACGCGATTTCTCCGAAGAACATGTATATTACAGCCTCTGGCAAGCTCAAAATATCGGGCTTTGCCACCGAGAACGAGCGCAAAAGAGGCACGTCGCTCAAATCGCAGCTCTTTTCGGGCGCTGCAGCTCCGGAGCAGTATGAGAGCAATTTCCCGCTTGATGACATCACCGACATCTACGGCTTCTGCGCGACGCTGTTCTACGCGCTGACGGGTCATCTTCCCAAGACCGCTCCCGAGCGTCTCAAGGACAGCCGTCTGCTCATGAGTACAACCACCGTAAAAAAGCTTCCGCCGCATGTGGTGTCTGCCCTTGCGAACGGCTTGCAGGTGGAGCGTGAGAACCGCATCACCGATTTTGACGAGCTGCGCTCACAGCTTTCCGTCGCTCACACGGCTAAGGCGATCCAGGACGAGATTTCTCGTACCGCGAGCATGAATATCTCCCGCAGCGAAGCGGGCAGGAGGAACCGTAGCGGCATGTCGCCTGTTTCGATCGTGATTATTTCGATGGCGGCGACCATTGTGATTCTCGCGATCGCGGGTGTGTTCTGGCTGATGCAGAACCCGCTTCAGGGCTTCTTCGGCGGCAACCAGAACGCCACGCTGGAATCCACGATGAGCACCGAGTGGACAGGTCCCACCGTTCCCGATTTCGTCGGAAAGACATATGAGGAAGCGGTCAACGCGGCGAAGTCCGAAAACAGCGTCACGCTTGTCCGCAACTTCTCGGACGAATACAGCGATACCTATAAAGAGGGCATCGTGATGGCGCAGAGTCCCGCTGCAGGCTCCAAGGTGAGTCAGGAGGGCAGCATCTATATCAGCGTCACTGTCAGCAAGGGCGCCCAGTCGCGCACGCTGCCCAAGATCGAGGGCTTGTCTCTTGACCAGGCGTCCGCCGATATCGCGGAGAACGGACTGCTGGCGACTGCCGAGTATGAGTACAACGACAAGTACGCTGAGGGCAGAGTCATCGGCTACAAGAACCACACCGAGGGCGAGAGTGTCGAATACGGCACGAATGTGACGATTCTTGTCAGCAAGGGCAAGGAGGTCGCCACGACCGCCGCCCAGTAAGCACGGAAAAAGAATAAGATTATTATGGAAAAGCAGGCGTGAGGGCATACGCCTGCTTTTTGGCAGAAATAAGTGCCAAAGATGACCAAAAAATGTCCCTAATGTGACATTTATCTCAATTTGTGCAATATACACAAATATTTAATAGATTATTTTCTTCGATAAATCAGAATATGTTGCATTTGCAACTGAATGAAATTGCAAGATTGTGTATAATAGAAATGTCAAAATGACAGAGCGAAATAAGCATTACTCTCTTTGGTTTTTAGGTGATTTTTAGGAGTTTTTCTCTTTTTGGTAATGCTTATTTCGTGTATCAGCATATTCCTTCTATAACCCAATATACCCCCTGAAACAACCGAGGATTCCTCGGTTGTTTTCCTTTTCATGAAAAAAACCGCTGACAATTTGGGGAAAATGCCTATGACAAAAAAACGCAAAATGTGCTATAATAAAAGAACCAAACGGATAGAAGGGATAGTATGTACGCAATCGGTCAGACGGTGCTCTACGGAGCGAACGGCGTATGCCGCATCAGCGAAATCACAACAAGAAAAATCGGAAAAGAAGCCATCGAATACTACGTGCTCAAGCCGATGGGAATGCAGGCGTCCACGGTGTATGTGCCGACGAAGAACGAGGAGCTTGTCGGCAGGATGCGCGCGGTCGGTACCGCAGAGGAGGTGCGTGCTCTGCTGGCGGCAGACAGCAGCCTGAGCTGGGTGGATAACAACGCGGAGCGGTTTGAGTTTTTCCACGCCGTCCTCTCACGCGGCGAATGCGGCGAGCTGATGGCGATGGTGCGTCTGATGCGCGCGCGTCAGCGCAGACTGCTCGCGATGGGCAGACACCTGCACCTGACGGACGAGCGTCAGCTCAGAGAGGCGGAAAAAATGGCAGGCGAAGAGGTTGCCGCGGCGCTCGGCGTCACTGTTCAGGAGGCGCTGCGTCTGATTCTCGGAGAAACGACGGGATAACGGAATCAAATGATGGGGCTGTTCATACGGACAGCTCTTTTTTTCGACAATTTTTGACTTTTTTTCCCGGAAGGTGTTTACAAACTGATTACAAAACCGTAAAATAGATTATGGTAGTGTTTAAAATCGGAAGCCTTGGGAGGCAACATGAAGAAATATATTGCGATTCTGATGATTCTGACAATTCTGACAGGCTCAATCGGCACGACTGCGTTCGCGGAGAACGGCAGCGCGTCGCAAAGCGGAGACTGGCTCTATACGCTCTCTGACGGAGAAGCGACCGTTACGGGCTACAGCGGCGGCGCAAAGGCGGTGTCGGTTCCCGATACGATCAGCGGCTGTCCCGTTACCGCGATCGGCAGAGCGGCGTTTTTCAGCGCCTCCTTCGAGACAATCAGCATTCCGGCTTCCGTCAGAGAAATCGGCTGGTGGGCGTTTTACGGCGCCCGTTCGCTGAAAAAGCTGACGCTCACAGACGGCTTGCAGCGCGTGGACTTCGGCGCGTTTATCAATTGTCCGTCTCTCAGGGAGGTCGAACTGCCCTCAACGGTTTACGAAATCGGGGAGGATGCCTTTGGCGTGAATTGCAGGACGACCACGGGCGTGCCCGACTATCCCTCTGACCGTCTGGTTAGCACGCAGAGCTATTCCACCGACTATAATTTCCTGGTTCGCGGATGGAGCGGCACCGCCGCCCAGTATTACGCGCAGACGCACGGATACGTCTTTGAGAGCGTTGACGCGCTCCATTTCGGCGACGTCAACGCCGACGGACAGATCAACGCGGCGGATATGCTGATGATACAAAATAAGGAACCGATTCCGACTGAGGCGCAGCGCCGCAGCGCCGACCTCAACGGAGACGGCACTGTCGACGACGCCGATGCTGTGCTGCTCGGCGATTATCTCAGCGGCAGAACAGCCTATCACGAGCTTCCGGCAGCGTCCTTCAACAAGCCGGAGCAGAGCTGGCTCTACGGCAGGACGATGTACTGTGACGGCGACAGCATCGCAAAGGGAACGGGCACCGACACCTTCGGCAGCGCGTTTTCCTCCTACTGTCACTACATCGGAGACAGCTACGGAATGACCTATGAGGATCTTGCGGTCGGCGGAACCACCCTCGCGCGTGTCAAGAATAACCCGATCACCGACAGCGAAAGCATTCTCGAGCGCGTGCTGAAGATGAAGGGAAGCTATGACGTGATTCTGCTCGACGGCGGTTATAATGACCTTTTCGTCAAGGTAAAGCCGGGCAGAATGACCGATATCTCCGATAAAAGCGGCGTATACGACGAGACCACCACGCTCGGGGCGCTCGAAAAAATATGTTATTTTCTCAATAAGAATTATAAAGACGCGGTCAAGCTGTTCGTGCTCTGTCACGAATATGACCACGACAAACAGGATGCTCTATGGGACAGCATGAAGCAGGTGCTCGACAAGTGGGAGATCCCCTGTCTGGACATGCGTGAGGAGACGGATTTTACGGCTGTCAACCGCGAAATCAACAACCAGTATTTTTACTGCAACGATTCCGAGCCGACTGCCGACAAGCTGCATCCGCTCGCATATCCGCACATCAAGGTCTACGGAAAATGCATCGAGAACAAGCTCAACGCGCTGCTTGCGCGGCGCAGCGCGCTGACGATGTCGCGTGAGGAGCTGACGCTCGCTAAGGACGAGAGCGAGTCGCTGACCGTCCGTCAGGATGGGGCTGATTACTTCGGCGTTCTGAACTGGACAAGCTCCGACGAAAGCGTTGTGAGCGTTCAGGACGGCTATGTGACCGCCAACGCGGTCGGAACCGCCTATATCCGTGCCGAAAGCGCTGACGGAAGGATCGCAGCCGTGCGGGTGGAGGTCAAGCAAAGTCCGCTTTGCGTCTATCTCAACCGCAGCGACGCCGCGCTCAATCCCTTTGAGGGAACGCGGCTGATTCCGGAGTTTCTCGAGGGAACGGTGTCGCACTCCGTCACCTATACCTCTTCCGATGAAAACGTCGCTGTTGTTTATGCCGACGGTTCGGTCGTTGCCCGTTCACGCGGCACCGCGACCATCACCTGCAAGCTTTCCAACGGTGTCAAAACTGCCTGTGAGGTCATTGTTCAGTAAGGAGTAAGTATGAAAAAACTGATATCCGTTTCACTGCTGTTGTCCCTGATGCTCGGTCTTAGCGCGTGCGGCGCTGCCTCATCCTCAATTGCTTCTCCGGAAGCGCAGACAACCGCAGCGGCTGTGGAAGCGAACGCCGTTCCCGAACCCGAGGAGGCGACGGAGCCTGCCGTCGATAAGCTCGACGAGATGATAGCGAGAATGAGCCTTGAGGAGAAGGTGGGACAGATGTTTTTTGCGCGCTGTCCCGACGAAAACGCCGCCGAGACAGCTGCGGAGTATCACTTGGGCGGCTACGTTCTCTTTGGCAGGGATTTTGAGAACCTGACCGCCGACGAGGTCAGGGCGAATATTCAGTCCTATCAGGATGCGTCCAAGGTGCCGATGCTGATCGGCGTCGATGAGGAGGGCGGCGAAGTGAACCGCGTAAGTCTGTACCTGCGCGATACGCCGTTTCTTTCTCCGAAAGAATATTATGCGGACGGCGGCTGGGAGGCTGTGACCGCTGCCGAAACCGAAAAAGCGGATTTGCTGCTGTCGCTCGGCATCAACGTCAACCTTGCGCCAGTCTGCGATATCACGACGGACAGCAGTCAGTTCATGTATCTCCGTTCCTTCTCCGAGAATGCCGACGAGGTCAGCGAATTTGCCTCCAGAACGGTATCTATTTATAAAGAAAAGAAGCTCGGCAGCACGCTCAAGCACTTCCCCGGCTACGGCGACAACGTCGACACCCACACGGGCATCGCGCGCGATACACGCTCCTATTCGGAGTTCCTCAGCAAAGACTTCAAGCCCTTTGAGGCAGGCGTCAAGGCAGGCGCGGACTGCGTGCTGGTGAGTCACAATATTATGGAATGTATCGATGACGAGCAGCCCGCGTCGCTCTCCGACAAGGTGCATCAGACCTTGCGCGACACGCTGCAGTTCAAGGGCGTTATCGTCACCGACGACCTGATTATGGAGGCGATCACCGACTATACGGGAGCGGATACCGCTGCGGTCGCCGCGGTCAAGGCGGGTAACGACATGCTCTGCTGCTCGGATCTGGAGAACCAGTATCCCGCGGTTGTGGAGGCTGTGAGGAATCAGGAGATCCCGATGCCGCAGATCGACCGGAGCGTCAGGCGCGTTCTTCAATGGAAGCAGAGTTTGAATCTGATATAATCACAGGGCTTGCGAGGCAAGCCCTGTTTGCATTTCTGTTTTGTTTGTGTTATAATGGGCAAAGCATCATTTTGGAGGCAAAGAATGGACTATTCAAAAGTATTGGCACAGGAATTTGACATAAAAGAGGAGTACGCGCAGAACGTGATCGCGCTGCTCGACGACGGAAACACCATTCCGTTTATCGCGCGTTACCGCAAGGAAATGCACGGCTCGATGGACGACCAGCTGATCCGCGCGTTCAGCGAAAAGCTCGATTATCTGCGCGGTCTTGACAAGCGCAGAGAGGAGATCCGCAGCTTGATCGAGGCGCAGGAAAAGCTCACCGACGCGGTCTCCCAATCGCTCGACAAGGCGCAGACGCTCAGCGAGCTGGAGGATATCTACCGTCCGTTCAAGCCCAAGCGCAAGACGCGTGCGAGCGTCGCCAAGGAAAAGGGACTCGAGCCGCTCGCGCTTGTCATCATCAGGCAGGAAAAGGGCTGTGACCCCAACGCGGCCGCAGCAGATTTCGTCAATGAGGAAAAGGGCGTAAATACGCCCGAGGAGGCAATCGCGGGCGCGATGGATATTATCGCCGAGCAGGTCTCGGACAGCGCGGAGATCCGTAAGCGCATCCGTGAAATCGCACGCAAGCAGGGAGTGCTGCGCTCTGTTGCCGCCGACGCGGAGCAGGACAGCGTCTACAGCATGTACTATGATTTCAACGAGAGCGTCGGCAAAATCGCGGGACACCGCGTGCTTGCCGTCAACAGGGGAGAAAAGGAGGGCTTCCTCAAGGTCGGCATGGAGCTGGACGAGGAAAGACCGCTGCAGGTCATTTTCCACCTGCTCGACCACGGCACCAATCCGTTTTGCTCCGACCTGCTCCGCGCGGCAGGTGAGGACGCCTACCGCCGCCTGATTTATCCGTCCATCGAGCGTGAAATCCGCTCCGAGCTGACCGAAGCAGCGGCGGAGAACGCGATGAAGGTTTTTGCGGTCAACCTCAAGCAGCTGCTCATGCAGCCGCCCGTCAAGGGAAAGGTCGTGCTCGGACTGGACCCCGGCTACCGCACGGGCTGCAAGGTCGCGGTCGTCGACGGCACGGGCAAGGTGCTTGACACCGCGGTGATTTATCCCACCCACGGCGAGAGACGCGCGGCGGAATCAAAGGCAAAGCTGCTGCAGCTGATCAAAAAGCACCGCGTCGACATCATCTCCATCGGCAACGGCACCGCCTCCAAGGAGACGGAAATGTTCGCGGCGGACGCGATCAAGGAAGCGGGCAGACCTGTCTGCTATATGGTCGTTAGCGAAGCGGGCGCTTCGGTGTATTCCGCGTCCAAGCTTGCGGCGACCGAGCTGCCGGAGCTGGATCTGACGCTGCGCTCGGCGGTTTCCATCGCGAGACGCCTGCAGGATCCGCTTGCCGAGCTGGTAAAAATCGAGCCAAAGGCGATCGGCGTCGGTCAGTATCAGCACGACATGCCGCAGAAGCGTCTCGGAGAGGCGCTCGACGGCGTCGTCGAGGACTGCGTCAACTCGGTCGGAGCGGATCTGAATACCGCGTCGCCTGCTCTGCTGCTGCGCGTGTCGGGACTCAACGCGACGGTCTGCAGGAATATTGTCGCTTACCGCGAGGAAAACGGCGCTTTTCATTCCCGTGCGGAATTAAAAAAGGTCCCGAAGCTGGGACCGAAGGCGTTTGAACAGTGCGCAGGTTTCCTGCGTGTGCCCGAGAGCGCGAATCCGCTCGACAACACGGGCGTACATCCCGAGAGCTACAAGAGTGCGAAAGCACTGCTGTCACTTGTTAATTATTCTGATAAAGAAATAAAATCCGCAAAATTCCCCGACCTGGCCGCGCGCGTCAAGGCAAAGGGAACAAAAACGCTCGCAGAAACACTGGGAATCGGACTGCCGACGCTCGACGACATGGTTAAGGAGCTGCAGAAGCCGGGACGCGATCCGCGTGACGAAATGCCTGCTCCGATGCTGCGGACCGACGTGCTCGATATCAACGACCTCAAGGAGGGCATGGAGCTGAAGGGAACCGTCAGAAACGTCATCGACTTCGGCGCGTTTGTGGATATCGGCGTCCATCAGGACGGTCTGGTGCATATCTCGCAGATCTGCGACAAGTATATCCGCCACCCGTCGGAGGTGCTCAAGGTCGGCGACGTTGTCAACGTCAAGATCCTTTCGGTTGACCCGAAAAAGAACCGCATCTCCCTGACAATGAGATTTTAAAAGAAAAGGAGTCTGCCGTGTGGCAGGCTCCTTTTGCCGGAATTATTCTTCGATGGTGATGGAGTTGATAACAGGCTGCTGAGCAGAGGGAATGGTGCCGTTGTTGTCGATCGGCTTCGCATCCTTGGCGATCTGATCGACGACCTCCATGCCCTCGGTCACCTTTCCGAACGACGCGTACTGACCGTCGAGGAAGGTGGAATCCTGTTGAACAATAAAGAACTGGGAGCTGGCGCTGTCCATGCTAACGCTGTTTCTCGCCATAGAGATAACGCCTCTGGTGTGGCTGAGGTTATTCGTGAAGCCGTTCGCGGTGAACTCGCCGAAAATTTCTTCATCGCTGCCGCCCGTTCCGTTGCCCTTGGGATCGCCGCCCTGAATCATGAAGCCCTCCATGATTCTGTGGAAGGTCAGGCCGTCATAGAAGCCGCTCTCCGTGAGCTTCTTGAAGTTCGCGACCGTCTTGGGCGCAACATCGGGATAGAGGTCGAGCTTGATTACGCCGTAGTCCTTCACATCGATAACCGCCTTGATAACCTCTCCTGTCGCTTCGTCCGCAGTAGCGGGAGCGGCGGTGGTCACCTGCGCGGCAGTGGCAGCGGTTTCCGCTTTTTTGGTCGCCTCGGTGGAGCTTGTGCTCTTGCCCGAGCAAGCGGAAAAAGTAACCGCGGAGAACGCAAGCATAAGCGCGAGGGCAAGACTGATGATTCTTGCTGATTTGGTTTTTATCATGTTGATAACTTCCTTTCATATGATATACCTGTTTATTCTATCACGAATTTGAAAACAAATCAATGGTAATTGACACAAAAACGCGGTTGTGCTATGATATATTTTAAATGATAATCATGGAAGTGATACAATGCAAAACGATTCCATCACCTATATCGACGCGAAAAACAGGCTGTTTGGCATCAATTTCAGGGAGCTGTGGCGTTACCGCGACCTGATCTTCCTGTTGGTCAAGCGCGATTTGGTGACCGCCTATAAGCAGACGATCCTCGGGCCGATCTGGATCGTGATCCAGCCGTTGATGTCCACCACCGTGTTCACGGTTATTTTCGGCATCATCGCGCATGTATCCACCGACGGTATGCCGCAGTTTTTATTTTATATGTCGGGCAATGTGCTGTGGGGATTTTTCTCATCGTGTCTGGGCAGAAGCTCGGGAACCTTTACGGGAAACGCACGGATTTTCGGCAAGGTATATTTTCCGCGGCTTGTCATGCCGATTGCGGGCGCGGTGTATAATTTTGTCAATTTTATTTTGCAGACGAGTGTATTTGTGATTCTGGTCGTCGTTTATGTGGTGCTCGGGGCGAATGTCCATCCGAATCTGACGCTGCTGCTGACGCCCCTGCTGGTGCTGCAGACCGCGCTGCTGAGCACGGGAATCGGATTGATCATGTCGTCCCTGACGGCGAAATACCGCGATCTCAATGTTCTGATCGGCTTCGGCGTTTCGCTTTTGATGTACATTACGCCGGTTGTATACCCGATATCAAATGTCGACGAAAGCTTTCGCTGGCTGATGCTGCTCAATCCCGTGGCGCCGATTGTAGAGACCTACCGCTATGCATTTCTGGGCAGCGGCGCGTTCCACTGGGTATTCTGGCTGATCAGCGTTGCCGTGACGGGACTGGTGGTATTCGTCGGGCTGATTGTGTTCAACAAGGTGGAAAAGAATTTTATTGATACGGTGTGAGCATGGACAAGGACTGTGTAATTAAAACGGAACATCTGACAAAAGAATATGAGCTTGGCATCATCGGCTCGGGAACGCTGCGGCGTGATTTGCAGAGCTGGTGGGCAAAGAAACACGGCAAGGAGGATCCGAACCGCCTCATCGGTGCAAGGAGCTTTGAAAAAGGCGAGCGTTTCACCGCGCTGGATGATTTCAGCATTGAAATCCGACGCGGCGAACGCGTGGGGATCATCGGCGCGAACGGCGCAGGAAAATCAACCTTTCTCAAGCTGCTTTCGCGCATCACCTCACCGACAGACGGCAGCATCATGTACCGCGGAAGAATCGCGAGCATGCTTGAGGTCGGAACGGGCTTCAGCGCCGAGCTGACGGGACGGGAAAACATCTATCTCAACGGTGCGATACTGGGCATGACAAAGACGGAGGTTGACAAAAAGATCGACGAGATCATCGAGTTTTCGGAGTGCGAGCAGTTTATCGACACTCCCGTCAAGCGCTATTCCTCGGGTATGTTTGTCAAGCTGGCGTTTTCCGTGGCGGCGCACCTCGACGCGGAGATCATGATTATGGATGAGGTGCTCGCGGTCGGAGATATGAAGTTCCAGCGCAAGTGCCTCGCGAAAATGCGTGAGCTGGCGATCGACGAGAACCGGACGGTGCTCTATGTTTCGCACAACATGAGCACGATTCAGGAGCTATGCAGCCGCTGCGTGGTGCTCGACCACGGCAAGAAGGCGTTCGACGGTGAGGTTGAGGAGGCGATCAAGCTCTATCTGGGCGGAGAGAATGATACGTTCATTTCGTTTGAATATAAGGACGACTCCTTCAAGGAGCCTGTGCGCCATCACCGCGTCAATCTGGAAAAAGCGTGCTTCAACGGTATCACCTCTCAGGTCTTTTATGACGATGATAAGGTGCCGCTGGAGCTGACATGGTCATATCTGGAGGATGTCGAAAACATGGGACTGCGGTTTGAGCTTACCGATTTCCGCCGTTATCCGATTACCGCCTTTGTGGTGCAAAATCTCAGCGGCAAAAAAGGGGAGAGGGTTTCCAAACGCTTTCTTTTGGATATCTCCGCGCTGGCGCAGGGGCGCTATTACACGCGCTATGTGTTTTTTACCCGCGAAAATGATTTTGCCGAGCCTGAAACGGTGGAGAATGCCGCAGGCTTGGTGATTCTCAAGCGTCTGCGCACCGAAACGGGACTTCGCTGGCAAAAGGTCTGGGGCAGCGTGGTTTCAAAGGGAATCGAGATGATCGAATAAATGGAATGAAAAAGGACGTGCAGAGCACGTCCTTTTTCATTCCGCAAATGCAGCAAGCTCCCGTTTGAGGGCGGCGACAGGCAGTCCGACGACATTGAAATAGTCGCCGCGGATGCCCTTGATCAGCAGGGCGCCCTTTCCCTGAATGCCGTAGGCGCCCGCCTTGTCCATCGGTTCGCCCGTGGCGATATACGCCCGGATTTCCGCGTCGGTCAGCGGATAGAACTCCACCTCCGTCACAGCGGAAAAGACGCGCTTTTTTTCGCCCCTGTACAGCGCGCATCCCGTAATTACGCGGTGGGTTCTGCCTGAGAGCGTTTTGAGGATCTCAAAAGCAGCGCGTTCGCTTTTCGGTTTGCCGATCATCTGGTTGTCGATAAACACGCCTGTATCGCAGCCAAGAACAATATCTCCGGGATGCAGCGCACTGACATACGCCGCCTTTTTGTCCGCGAGATAGGCGGGGATTTGGTGCAGCGCCACATGCTCTGTGACACTTTCGTCGATGTCTGCGGGAATGACGCGGAACTCCTCTCCCAGCAGCCGAAGCAGCTCCTGACGTCTGGGAGACGCGGATGCAAGAATGATCATAAGGTATTCCTCCTGTTCTGATGATCATTCTACTCTTTTTCGCGGGCTTTGTAAAGAGCCTGTTTTTCGTGACATTCACAAAATTAATAAGAAATTCTTGACCTTTTTAAATTATTATTGTATTATATAGTTGAGTTAATATTTCCGAAAGGAGGTTTCTTGCTGTGAAACATACAACAAAAAAACTAACCTCAATTTTTCTTGCGCTTTCCTTGCTGGTGGGAATGATGACACTTTTTACAACGAGCGCTTCTGCCGAGAGCGATCCTGACGGTTCCGCGGTGAGTGTGAAGGTGACTTCCAATGTACCCACATTGTTTCCCGAATCCGTTATCAATCTTGACGCGGGCGCGACAATGGTGAAGGTCACCTACTTTATCAATACGCCGGGCTACAAAATTCTGAACGGCGAATGGACGCTCGAATACGACGGCAACATTCTGACGCCCGATTTGGAAACCGACGGGCTGAATGTCAATTTCGACGACAACGGAGACGTTGCTTCCTACAACTTCATGCGCTTTTCTTCCAATCTGAGCAATCAGGTTATCAACACGGATCCCGTTTCCTATCAGAACGATCCGAACGGCATCAAGGCGATCAAGGGTAATATCACTTCTCATTCCGGTTATAATACAACCGAGAGTGAAAAAAGAGAGTTTATTACCGTTTTCTTCAAAATCAACGGCGGTGCTTCCGGTCAGGCGGAGGTCAATCTTAACCTCAGAACGCTTCAGGCGCGTCCTGCGACGGCAGCATCGGAGACTTCGTCGGTTGTGTATCTGGTCAAGCAGAATGCGTTGAATGAGGATCAGGCGACCGTATTTTCCGAGTACTATCCGTCCGAAGCGGAACCGTTTGAGCTTCCCGAGCTTGATTATTGGCTTTCCATTGTTCTGAAGGACGCCATCAAGGTCAAGCTGACGGTCGAGAGTATTCCTCAGAATACCGACTTGAATGACTATACCGTAACGTCAACCTATAAGGGAGCTGTCAGCAGCCACACCTTCACCAACTATTCCTCAAATGAGCTTACTCTGGCTAACTGCTATGCTATGGATATGACGGAGGTTGCCCATCTGACGGTTCGTTACAGGGGCGCCGTGATCAAGGAAGGCGACTACTCCATCCTTTACTACTGCAGCTTGATGATCGGCTATAGTGGTTCCGGCGTTTCGGAGAATTTGAAAAATCTTTGCCGGTCTGTGCTGAATTACGGTTCGGAGGCACAGCTTTTCTTCCAGAAGCAGGGCGCGCTGCCCAATGCGGATGCATCCCTCGGATGCGCTGCTGTCAAGGCGACAGGGAATGTTCCCGATAATTACCCCATTTCGGTTACCAAGGATGCTGATTTCACCGCTGACGCGGAAACAGAGATTTCATTGGTTCTGAAATATCAGACGGAAATCAACTTCACCGTTACCGCGGGTGCGAACCAAAGCATCAATGATTATTCGGTATCGGTAGTGGATTCTCAGGGCAACCCTGTATCGGATTTCGTAACAGAGCGTTTTTACGACGAAAACAACGTCATTCATCTGCGTGCCAAGGTGTATGGAATCGGCGCACTGCATCTTGCCGACTACTATACCGCGACCATTACGGATCCGAACGGAAAAACAAAGACGATTTCCATGTGCGCGCTGACTTATGCGCAAATGGCGCAGACGAATCTGATGAAGGAACTGTATCAATACTATACGTACGCCCAGATCCTGCGATAATCGTGTTACAGTGAATTGTCTGAACAGCGTATATGAAAAGAATGAATAAAAGACT
Organism: Ruminococcaceae bacterium P7; assembly: GCA_900100595.1. GTDB lineage: Bacteria > Bacillota > Clostridia > Oscillospirales > Acutalibacteraceae > Ruminococcoides. The sequence goes on along the minus strand of FMUA01000002.1, from coordinate 107,657 downwards.
ATTGCTTAATGAAAGGAGTTTGGCAATGAAAGAAAAATTTATCAAGCCTGAGCTAGAAATCACCGTGCTTGAAATGGAAGATGTTGTCCTTTCATCTCCTCCGGTCTCAAGTGGTACGGAGGAAGGCGAAGTTCCGAAGATCAAGGTGTAATTTTCGCTGAAAAATACGCCCCTGACAATTTGTCAGGGGCGTCCGCTTTTTAAAGGGAACCTCTAAAAATTCCTTACCGAACATAAGCACGGAATCTTCACGGCATTGAATTATTAGAGATTCCCTAAAGCTTATTTCAAATCCTCGTTGAGATGCTTTTTCAGCGCGTCAAAGGTCCTGCTGCTGATGACGTGTTCAATTTTGCAGGCGTCGTTGACAGCGGTTTCCTTTTCTACGCCGAGCGTCATGAACAGTTCGCTGAGAACATTGTGGCGTTCATAGGTGCGTTCCGCGACCTCAAGTCCCGCTTCGGTCAGGTGCAGACCGCCGTCGCGGGCAACGGTGATATAGCCTCCGTCACGCAGGATTCCGACCGCGCGGCTGACGCTTGGCTTGGAGTAGCCCATTTCCTCGCAGACGTCGATCGAGCGGACAAAGCCCTTTCGGTTGCTGAGAATCAAAATGGTCTCCAGGTACATTTCACCGGATTCTTTAAGCTGCATAATCATCACTCCCGTGTAGAATAGCTTTATCATACCACATTTTTTTGCAGGAATCAATCAGTTTTTGCATGCTTTTGTCTGCCTGTAACCCGATTTGGAACAACTTTTTGCCCTCAATCACTTTACAATTGAAAAAAATAGTAGTAAAATAAAGCTTGTGTAATTTTTGGATTAAGAAGGAAGTGTAACCACATGTTATCACTTGACAAGATTTATCACGCGTCCTTTGTGCTCAAGCAGGTTATCCGCAACACGCACATCGTCAAGGCCGCGGCGATTACAGATGAATGCGAGGTCTACCTCAAGCCCGAGAACCTGCAGATCACAGGTTCGTTCAAGGTCAGAGGTGCCGGCTACAAGATTTCCCAGCTCTCCGACGAGGAAAAGCAGAGGGGCGTCATCGCCTGCTCCGCGGGCAACCACGCGCAGGGCGTTGCGCTTGCCGCGACGAAGTACGGCATCAAGTCGCTGATATGTCTGCCCGACGGCGCTCCTATTTCCAAGGTGGAAGCGACAAAGGGCTACGGCGCTGAGGTATGCATGGTACCGGGCGTCTATGACGATGCCTACAACGAGGCGCTCCGTCTCAGAGATGAGAAGAACTACACCTTTATCCATCCCTTTGACGACGAGAATGTCATTGCGGGTCAGGGCACCATCGGACTCGAGATCCTCGACGAGATGCCCGATGTAGACGCGGTAGTGGCGGCTATCGGCGGCGGCGGACTGCTTTCGGGCGTTGCTTTCGCGATCAAGAGCCTCAACCCCAATATCAAGGTCTACGGTGTACAGGCAGAGGGCGCTCCGTCAATGTATGAGTCGCTCAAGCAGGATGAGATCGTCGCGCTTGACAAGGTGTCCACCATCGCGGACGGCATTCAGGTCAAGGAGCCGGGTGAACATACCTTTGAGTATATCAAAAAGTACGTCGACGACGTTGTGACCGTTTCGGACGACGAGATCTCTTCCGCGATACTCAAGCTGATCGAGACGCAGAAGATGATCGCCGAGGGCGCAGGCGCTGCACCTTTGGCGGCTGTCATGTACAACAAGCTTCCTCTCAAGGGCAAGAAGGTCGTCTGCATCGTTTCGGGCGGCAACATCGACGTAACGATTCTGAACCGTGTCATCAAACGCGGTTTGATCATGAGCGGCAGACAGCAGACGCTTTGCATTGAGCTGCCCGATAAGCCGGGACAGCTGCTCGGCGTGTCGAAGATCATCGCCGAACACGGCGCAAACGTCATCTCCGTCCATCACGAGAGAGCAGGAGAGGGTACCGACGTCACAGCGGCGTATCTGAGAATCATTATTGAAACCCGTAACTTTGACCACGTCAATGAAATATCAAAGGCGCTTGTCAACGCGGGCTTCAAGCTGGTTTAATACAGGGTTATCTTATATCAGGAGGAATATCAAATGGATGCAGTTTACACCAAAAACGCGCCCGACGCGATCGGACCGTATTCACAGGCAATGAAGGTCAACGGACTGATTTTCACCTCGGGACAGATTGCCATCAATCCCGCCAGCGGCGAGGTAGAGGCGACCACTATCGAGGCACAGACCGATCAGGTCTGCACCAACCTCAAAAATGTGCTCGAGGCGGCAGGCAGCTCGCTTGAAAAGGCGGTCAAGACCGTCTGCTTCCTTGCGGACATGGGCGATTTCGCGGCTTTCAACGCGGTTTACGGCAAGTATTTCACCTCAAAGCCCGCACGCTCCTGCGTCGCGGTCAAATCTCTTCCCAAGAATGTTCTGGTCGAGGTTGAGGTCATCGCGGAAGCCTAAATTTCCAATAAAGAATTATCACAGGCAGCCTGTCCGGGCTGCCTGTTTTCTTTTGCGTCACATCACGCGCGCGCCGACATACTATATACCAAACAGTTTATTACGGTTGGTGTTGCATATGAAGCAGTGTGAAATCAAAACCTTCGGCGTGCTCGGCGGTGACAAGCGGCAGCTCTTTCTCGCGGACGCGCTGATCCGCGGCGGCTATTCCGTCATTCTCGGCGGCTTCGATACCCTGCGCAGCGTGGGCAGTATCGCGATTGCCGACGTGCGGACGGCGGTCGAATACAGTGACGCGCTGATATTTCCGCTTCCGTGCGTCCGCGCGGACGGCAGCCTGAACGCGCCGTTTGCGGAAAGTACGCTCTGGCTCGATGCAGAGGAGCTGGAGCTGCTCAAAGGAAAGCCGCTTTTTACCTCCATGAAGGAGCGGCTGGTCAGGGCGTATCCCGACCTCAAGGGAGCGAGGCTCTATGACTACGCCGCGCGTGACGACTTCGCGATTCTCAACGCCGTTCCCACCGCAGAGGGAGCGGTTGCCTGCGCCATGAGCGCGTATGAGGGCACGATAGCGGGTTCGTCCTGTCTGGTGACGGGCTACGGACGCATCGGCAAGGTGCTGGCGCGCCTGCTTTCGGCGCTCGGCGCAAAGGTCACGGTCAGCGCGCGCCGTGAGAGCGACAAGGCGTTCATCCGCGCGTTCGGCTACGGATGCCTTGACACCGAGGAGCTTCGCGAGGTGCGCGGCTTTGATATGGTGTTCAACACCGTGCCGTTCCTGCTCTTTGACGAAGCGCTGCTCAAGCGCACCGACCGCGATACGCTGTTGATAGACCTTGCGTCCCTGCCCGGAGGCGTGGATTTCGAGGCGGCGTCAGCCCTGCGCATCGACGCGCAGAGGGCGCTTTCGCTTCCCGGAAAATGCGCCCCGAAAACGGCGGGAGAAATCATCAAAACAACAGTATTCAGAATCATCGAGGAGGTAAATCGGTGACAAAGGCAACCATAGGGTTTGCAATGTGCGGTTCCTTTTGCACCTTTTCAAAGGCATTTGAGCAGATGCGCAGGCTGGTGGAGGACGGCTTCGACGTGATTCCGATTATGTCGGGCAACGCCGCCTCCACCGACACGCGATTCGGCTCGGCGGAGGAAATGAGAAAAAAAGCGGAGGAAATCACGGGGAGAAGTGTGCTCACGACCTCGGTCGAGACCGAGCCGATCGGCCCGAAGGATATGTGCGACGTGCTGGTCATTGCGCCCTGCACGGGCAACACGCTGGCAAAGCTCAGCCTCGGTGTGACGGACACCTCGGTCACGATGGCGGCAAAATCGCACCTCAGGGTGCAGAAGCCTGTGCTGCTCTGCGTGGCGACAAACGACGCCCTCGGCGCGTCGGCGCAGAACATCGGCAGACTGCTCAACACCAAGAACATCTTTTTTGTGCCGCTCCGGCAGGACGATCCGATCAGAAAGCCCAATTCGCTCGTGGCGGATTTCGACAAGCTGCCGCAGTGCGTGGAGGCGGCGCTCGAAAAGAAACAGACGCAGCCCGTATTTGAATAAATTTATCGGCAGGTATTGTACCTGCCGATTTTTTGTGGTAAAATGTAGGTGTATTTGAGTAGGAAAGGTATTGTTGCAATGAAATATTGTAAAAAATGCAAGCATATTCACGACGACAAATTTGACGTCTGCACGGAGTGCCGCAAGCCGCAGCCGCTCTATCCGATCGAGGACGAGAACACGCCCGTGTTCCTGAATGCCGCGTCGGGCTTTGAGATCCGGCGCATTCAGGCAGCGCTCGAGAGCGGCGGTATCCCCAGCGACTGCGTCGCGCGCAAGAACAACATCTCCGCGGACGCGGTGACGGGCAGAGACCTCAATGACAAGGATATCCTCGTACCGTATGCCGCCTACAGGGAGGCGTACGACATCTGCGTGGGCATCGGCGCGATCAAGCCGGAGGGCGAAGAGATCACGGTCGACGAAGCGGATGTGGAGCGCGTCGCGGAAGGCGAGGAAGAGGTCATGATGAGTCCTGCCAAGCGCACCACCGTCAAGATCTTGTCGGCGATTCTGATAATCATACTGTTCTGTCTCGTCATCTGGGGCACGGACTTCCTGACAGGCTTCCTGACGGGATTCTTCAAATAATTGCGTAAATAATCAAAGGAGATTGATGATAATGAATATTGAAACCAAATGTCTGCACGCGGGTTACGAGCCCGAGAACGGCGAGCCGAGACAGCTCCCGATCTACCAGAGCACCACATGGAAGTACGCTTCCAGCGACGATATGGGCAAGCTGTTTGACCTCGAGGCGAGCGGCTATTTCTACACCCGACTCCAGAATCCCACCAATGATATGGTCGCGGCAAAGCTCGCGGCTCTCGAGGGCGGCGTCGCGGCGATGCTGACCTCCAGCGGACAGGCTGCGAATTTCTTTGCACTGTTCAACATCTGCGAGACCGGCAGTCACATTGTCGCGTCCTCCGCGATTTACGGCGGCACCTATAATCTTCTCGGCGTGACGATGAAGAAAATGGGCATCGACGTGACCTTTGTCGATCAGGATCTGCCCGAGGAGGAGCTTGCCAAGGCGTTCCGTCCCAACACCAGAGCGATGTTCGGCGAGACCATCACCAACCCCACCGTATCCGTTCTCGACATTGAGAAGTTCGCGCGTCTCGCGCATTCCCACGGCGTTCCGCTGATCGTGGACAACACCTTTGCGACGCCCGTCAACTGCCGTCCGATCGAGTTCGGCGCGGACATCGTGACCCACTCCACTACGAAGTATATGGACGGTCACGCTATCAGCGTCGGCGGCGCGATCATCGACAGCGGCAACTTCGACTGGATGGCGCACGCGGACAAGTTCCCCGGAATGACCACTCCCGACGAGAGCTATCACGGTCTTGTCTATGCCGAGAAGTTCGGCAAGCTCGGCTATATCACCAAGGCGACCTCCCAGCTGATGCGTGACCTCGGCTCGATTCAGTCTCCCCAGAACGCGTTCTATCTCAACAACGGTCTCGAGAGCCTGCACGTCCGCATGAACCGCCACTGCGAGAACGCGCTGAAGGTCGCGCAGTTCCTCAGCAGCCACGAGAAGGTCGCATGGATCAACTACCCGTCTCTCGAGGGCGACAAATATTATGAGCTTGCGCAGAAGTACCTGCCCAACGGCTCCTGCGGCGTTATGGCGTTCGCGGTCAAGGGTGGCAGAGATAAGGCGATCCAGTTCATGGACGCGCTCAAGCTCGCGACCATCGCGACCCACGTCGCGGATGCAAGAACCTGTCTGCTGCATCCTGCCAGCCACACCCACCGTCAGCTTTCCGAGCAGCAGCTCCTTGAGGCGGGTATCGCACCCGACCTGATCCGTCTGTCCGTCGGTCTGGAGAACGCCGACGACCTGATCGCGGATCTGGAGCAGGCGCTCGCGTTAATTTAACAATTTAAGGGAACCTCTAAAAATTCCCTACCGCACATAAGCACGAAATCTTCACGGCATAATCTTGCCAAAACGCCTTGAAATACGTCAGTATTCCTGCGGCGTTTTGACAATATTCTGCCATAAATCTTCCGTACTTCTGCACGACATTGAATTATTAGAGATTCCCATAAGAATATTCGCTGTCCTTGGACAACCGACCACTTCAAGAGGTGAAACTATGAGCAATTTTGTTTCCGCCATTATCGTAGCGGCGGGCGGTTCCACGCGCATGGGCATTTCCGACAGCAAGCAGTTTATTCCGCTTCTGGGCAAGCCTGCCATCGCGTATACGCTCACTGCCTTTCAGAGCTGCGCTCTGATTGATGAAATCATCGTTGTCTGCCGTGAGCAGGATATGGAACGTATTCAGGAGATCGTCCTCGAGTTGGGCGTTTCCAAGGTCAGCAAGCTCGTCCTCGGCGGCACGTGCCGTGCCGAGAGCGTGCGCTGCGGCATGAACGCCGCGGCGGAGAACGCGCAGTATTTCGCGATTCACGATGGAGCGCGTCCGCTGATCACGCCCGCGGAAATCGAGAACGTCACCGCTGCCGCCTTTGAAACAGGCGCCGCGACGCTCGGCACCACCGTAACGGACACCATCAAGCTCGTCAACGACGAAAATGTGATCGAGAGCACGCCCGTTCGCACACAGCTCCGTGCGGTGCAGACGCCGCAGGTGTTTGAGCGCGATCTGTACGTCTTCGCGATGGAGAACGCGGGCGACGACCTCTCAAACTTCACCGACGACTGCTCGCTGATCGAGGGCATGGGCGGTGAGGTCGCCGTCGTTGAGGGCAGCCGCGAAAATATCAAGCTCACCACGCCGATCGACATCGTCATCGCGGAGAGCATTCTGAAAGACAGAGCGGAGGCTTGACCCCGCGAAAAGGAGAAAACTATGCGAATCGGTCACGGATACGACGTACATAAATTTGCGGAGAACCGCAAGCTGATCCTCGGCGGCGAGACGATTCCCTATGAAAAGGGGCTGCTCGGTCATTCCGACGCGGATGTCCTGCTGCACGCGATTTCCGACGCGCTGCTCGGAGCGGCCGCGCTGGGCGATATCGGCAAGCTGTTTCCCGACACCGACGACCGCTTTCTCGGCGCGGACAGCCTGCTGCTTCTCAAAGAGGTCGTGCGCGTGCTGGGTGAAAACGGCTATTCCATCGTCAATATCGATTCCACCGTTATCGCGCAGAAGCCAAAGCTGCGCGGCTATATTGACCGCATGCGCGCGCATATTGCCGACGCCTGCGGCATAGATATTTCCTGTGTGAGCGTCAAGGCGACCACGGAGGAAAAGCTGGGCTTTACAGGCAGGCTCGAGGGCATTTCCGCTCACGCTGTCTGCCTCATTGAATAAATCATAAGGAGTATTTGAAATGAAAACATGTCCGAATTGTCACGCAAGTCTTTCCGACGACGCGATTTTCTGCACCAATTGCGGCACCAACTTAGCCGCTGCACCCGTACCGCCGGCTCAGCCTGAGACACAGATTCAGAAGCCCGAGGCACAGATGCAGCCGCAGCAGCCTGTCTATCAGCAGGCACCTCCGCAGCAGCCCGTTCCGCCGATGCCCGAGCCGCAGCCGAATCCCTTTGACCACACCGCTGAGTTCTCCGAGGAGGAGGTTCACGACAACAAGATTTTCGCGCTTTCCGTATACGCGCTCAGCTTCATCGGCATCATCATCGCACTTCTCGCGAAAAGCTCCGACAACTCCGCTTATCTCCGCTTCCACATCAAGCAGCAGCTGATGATTCTGATTTCGGAGGTTCTGATCGGCGTCATTACGGCGGTTCTCTGCTGGACCTGCATCGTGCCCATCGCGGCGGCAGGTCTCCTCGCGTTCCTCGAGATTGTCGAGATCATCTGCTTTATCAATGTTTGCAGAAATAAATCCATCGAGCCGCTTCTGATCAGACGTCTCGGCTTCCTGAAATAAGCATATTCCTTTCACCTCGCTCATATCATGGAGCGAGGTGTTTTATTGATGAAAAAAGCTTTGATTTCTTTCTTTCTTGCGATATCCCTGCTGATTTTGCCCGTTTGTCCCGCTTTCGCGCTGGAGGAGGACAGCGTCTCCGCACCCTCTGCGATTCTGATGGAGGCGGATTCGGGCAAAATTCTTTTTGAGAAAAATACACATGAGCGCCGTCCCTGTGCGTCGATTACGAAGGTGATGACGCTCTTGCTGGTCTTTGAGGCAATGGACAGCGGCACGCTGCATTTGGAGGATACCATCACAGCGTCCGCACACGCCGCCTCGATGGGCGGCAGCGACATCTGGCTCGAGGAGGGCGAGAGCATGTCGGCGGACGATATGATCAAGGCGACGGTCGTCGCGTCCGCGAACGACGCGGCGGTCGCCCTTGCCGAGACCGTCAGCGGCAGCGAGGACGCCTTTGTCGAGCGCATGAACGCCCGCGCAAAGGAGCTGGGTATGGAGGACACGACCTTCAAGAACTGCAACGGTCTTGACGAGGAAGGACACCTGACCTCGGCGTTTGACGTCGCGCTGATGTCGCGCGAGCTGATGAAGCACGAGAAAATCTACGATTACACCTCCATCTGGCTGGACTATCTCAGAGGGGGTGAGACGCAGATCGTCAACACCAATAAGTTGCTCAAGACCTATAAGGGCATCACGGGACTGAAAACAGGCACCACCGACGACGCGGGCTGCTGTATGGCAGCGTCGGCACAGCGCGACGGAATGACGCTCCTCAGCGTGGTTCTCGGATGCGATACGGGCAAGCAGCGGTTCGCGGATTCCGCCGCGCTTCTTGACTACGGCTTCGCAAATTATTCTATACAGGAATTAAAATATCCCGCGGAGCTGCCCGAAACGATTGAGGTAGAGGGCGGAATGGCAAAGCAGGGCGCGATTGGCTGCGACGTCACGGGAAGCATCGTTACCGAAAAGGCGAGCGCAGATGAGGCGGTATGCAAAATCGACATGCCCGAAAGCATCGAAGCGCCCGTTCAAAACGGCGATATTCTCGGCAGCGTGGTCTATACCTGCGGAGAGGAAGAGCGCCGTTTTGACATCACGGCGCGCGAGGACGTGGAAAAGGCGACCTTCGGGGCGATTTTCGCGCATCTTTTTAATTCCATAACATCATTATAAATTATTCCGCAAACGCCTTGCAAAAAATCCTCTCTTATTGTATAATAGTACAATAAAGGTAATTGGAGGAATTTCGAGTATGGCTACGAGATTAACTGATACGTATTTAAAAGGCTTTATCGGCGAGCACGAGTATGACGGCGTTGCGGCTGAGGTCAAGGCTGCGCACAAGGCGCTCCATGACGGCACAGGCTTGGGCAACGACTTCATCGGCTGGCTGAATCTTCCCACAGACTATGACAAAGAGGAGTTCGCCCGCATCAAGGCGGCTGCCGAGAAAATCAAGAAGGACACCGACGTGTTCGTTGTTATCGGCATCGGCGGTTCCTATCTCGGCGCGCGCGCCGCGATAGAGTTTCTGACCTCTCAGAACTACAACCTCACCTGCAAGGACACCCCGCAGATCTTCTTCACGGGTAACTCCATCAGCTCCTCGGCGCTTGCCGAGATCATGGAGCTTTGCGAGGGCAAGGACGTCTCTGTCAACATGATTTCCAAGTCGGGCACCACCACCGAGCCTGCGATCGCGTTCCGCGTATTCCGCGAGATGCTCGAGAAGAAGTACGGCAAGGAAGGCGCGCGTGAGCGCATCTACTGCACCACCGACAAGGCAAGAGGCACCCTCAAGGCGCTGGCTGACGAGGAAGGCTATGAGACCTTCGTCGTACCCGACGACGTCGGCGGCAGATTCTCCGTCCTCACGGCTGTCGGTCTGCTTCCCATCGCTGTTTCGGGCGCTGACATCGACGCGCTCATGCAGGGCGCTCAGACCGCGCAGAAGGAGCTGGACAACGACGACCTCAAGACCAACGACTGCTACAAGTACGCGGCGATCCGCAACATCCTCTACCGCAAGGGCAAGACCATGGAGGTCATGGTTTCCTATGAACCTGCCTATACCATGATGGCGGAGTGGTTCAAGCAGCTCTACGGCGAGAGCGAGGGCAAGGATAACAAGGGTATCTTCCCCGCAAGCGTTATCTTCTCCACCGACCTGCACTCTCTGGGTCAGTATATCCAGGACGGCAGACGCACTATGTTTGAGACCGTTGTTCTCTTTGACAAGTGCCAAAAGGAAGTCACCCTCGGCACCGATCCCACCAACGTGGACGGTCTGAACTTCCTCGCGGGCAAGACCATGGGCTTCGTCAACAGGAAGGCGTTTGAGGGCACCGTTCTCGCGCACAACGACGGCGGCGTTCCCAATGTTGTCATCAACGTTCCCGAGATGAACGAGAACGAGCTCGGCTATCTGATTTACTTCTTCGAGAAGGCATGCGCGATTTCGGGTTATATGCTCGGCGTGAACCCCTTCAACCAGCCCGGCGTTGAGAGCTACAAGAAGAACATGTTCGCACTTCTCGGCAAGCCCGGCTATGAGGATCAGAAGGCGGCGCTGGAAGCAAGATTAAAGTAATTACGCAATTTCACACTACGTTAAAATACAGGAGGTTTTTACTATGGTTACATTATTAATCGGTAAAAAAGGTACAGGAAAAACAAAAAAGTTAATTGAGCGTGCAAACGCTGCGGTAGCGGCTTCCTCGGGCAACGTCGTTGTCATCGAGAAGGGCGCGAAGCTCACCTACGACGTCACCCATAAGGCAAGACTGATCGACACCGAGCAGTACACCATCTTTGGTTACGATATGCTCTACGGCTTCATCAGCGGCATCTGCGCGGGCAACTATGACGTTACCGACATCCTCGTTGACTCCACCTTCAAGATTGCTCCCGAGGCAATTGCGGGTCTTGAGTCCTTCACCAAGAAGCTGCAGGCGCTTTCGGAGACAACCTCCACCAATATCGTTCTGCTGATTTCCGCGGATGAGGCGGACATCCCCGATTCCATCAACGCGGTTTGCGAGAGAGTATAAATTGAGTATGACGACGGCGCGGTTTTCCGCGCCGTTTTTTCCGTATCGGAAAATACAGGGCATTTCCTCTGAAAATACAGCGTAAAAAAGCGAAAAATATCCGTTTTATCGGTTGACAAAGCGGGAAAGCTTTTGTATAATAATAAACAGCGTTTTAATATGCGTCTGTGCGGTTTCGAGGTGAGTTCATGCTTTTTGAATTGAAATCTGTGTTTCTCGCGGATGGCGAGAGCAGTGAAATCCGTTATGAGCTGGATATCACGGACATTGATATTGACGGGATTTTTCCATTCACTTCCCCCGTCAGCGTAACCGCGACGGCGGTCAACCGTGCGAGCCTTGTGACGCTCACACTTGACTGCGAATACGGCTTCTGCCGACCCTGTGACCGCTGCGGCGCCGAGCTGAGCGGAACGGAGCATAAGCGCTTTGAGCACAGGCTGGTGCAGACCCTGGTCGATGAGACCAATGACGACTATATTGAAACTCCCGATTTCACCCTGGAGCTTGACGAGGTGGTGATTTCCGACATTATCCTCCACTATCCGCAGAAATTTCTCTGCAGCGAGGATTGCAAGGGACTGTGTCCCGTGTGCGGAAAGAACCGCAACGAGGGCGACTGCGGCTGTGAGAAGCAGACCGTGGATCCGAGGCTGGAAATTCTGAAACAGCTTATGAAAGAGTAACACACATATAAGGAGGTCTTTGGAATGGCAGTACCTAAGAGAAAAACATCACACGCAAGAAAGAGCTCAAGACGTTCAACCGTATGGAAGCTCAATGCTCCCACTCTCACCACTTGCCCGAACTGCGGCGAGCTGACGGCGGCTCACAGAGCTTGCAGCAACTGCGGTATGTACAACGGCAGACAGGTTATCGTGAAGAAGGAAGCATAATTCCGATTGCAGCAACGATGGGCGACAGGAGCATATTCCGTCGCCCTTTTGTCTTAATTTGAGAGGAGCTGGTGCGATGAACAAGCCCGTTATTGCGATTGTGGGCAGACCAAACGTCGGCAAATCAACACTTTTTAACAAATTAATCGGACAGCGGCTGTCCATTGTGGACGACACCCCGGGCGTTACCCGCGACCGTATCTACGGCGAGACAGAGTGGTGCGGCAAGACCGCGTTTGTGGTCGACACGGGCGGCATCGAGCCGCAGAGCGACGATATCATCCTCACCCAGATGCGCCGTCAGGCACAGCTCGCGATCGACACCGCCTCCGTTATCATCCTCGTGACGGACTGCAAGAGCGGTATGGTCGCGACGGATATGGACGTTGCGCAGATGCTCCAGAAATCGGGCAAGCCGATCGTGCTCTGCGTCAACAAGTGCGACACCGTCGGCGAGCCGTCGATGGAGTTCTATGAGTTCTATAACCTCGGTCTCGGCGAGCCGATTCAGGTTTCCGCCGTACACGGACACGGCACGGGAGACCTGCTCGACGAGGTGTTTTCCCACCTCGACGCACCCGAGAGTGAGGAAGAGGACGACATGGTGATCAACGTTGCCGTCATCGGAAAGCCCAACGCGGGCAAGTCCTCGCTGATCAATAAAATCACCGATTCCGAGCGGTGCATCGTCTCCGATATCGCGGGCACCACGCGTGATTCGATCGACACGCTGATTGAGAACCGCTACGGCAAATTCAATTTCACCGATACCGCGGGACTGCGCCGTCAGAGCAAAATCTACGACGATATCGAGAAATACAGCATTCTCCGCGCAAAGATGGCGATCGAGCGCAGCGACGTCTGCGTGATCATGATCGACGCCACCGAGGGCGTGACCGAACAGGATACCAAGGTCGCAGGTTTTGCGCACGAAGCGGGCAGAGCCTGCATCCTCGCGGTCAACAAGTGGGACGCGATCGAGAAGGACGACAAGACGATGCAGGAGTTCCGCAAGAAGCTTGACACGGATTTTGCGTTTATGTCCTACGCGCCGCAGGTATTCATCTCCGCCAAGACAGGTCAGAGGTTGGACAAGCTGTTTGAGGCGATCGTCGCCGCAAACGAAAACGCCAGCCTGCGCATCCGCACGGGTATGCTCAACGAGCTGCTTGCGCAGGCGACGACGCGTGTACAGCCTCCCTCCGACAAGGGCAAGCGGCTGAAGATTTTCTATATGACGCAGGCGAGCGTCAAGCCGCCGACCTTCGTCTTTTTCTGTAACGACGCGGAGCTGTTCCACTTCTCCTACCGCCGTTACCTCGAAAACCGCATCCGTGAGGCGTTCGGCATGGAAGGAACGCCGATCCGCATGATCATCCGTGAAAGGGGAGACAAGTGATGGACACATATCTGAGTGAAATAACGACCCTGCTTCCGATTTACTGGTGGGTATTCCTCGGGACGGCAGTGATTGCCTATCTGCTGGGCAGCATCAATCCCGCGGTCATCGTCACCCGCGTCTGGACAAAGGGAAAGAAGGATATCCGCGACATGGGCAGCGGCAACGCGGGCTTTACCAATGTTCTGCGTTCGGTGGGAAAGGTTCCCGCTATCATCACCATCGTGTGCGACGCATTGAAGTGCGTGGCGGCGGTGCTGCTGGGCGGTCTGTTCTTCTCGCTGATGCTGAGCAACCATTACGGAACGCAGGACAGCGTGTTGAATCTGCAGCTTGTCAACCTCGGTAAATATATCGCGGGAATTTTCTGTATTCTCGGCCACAGCTTTCCGCTTTACTTCCACTTCAAGGGCGGCAAGGGCGTCGTTTCGGCGGCGGCTCTCATGCTCACCGAGGACTGGCGCGTATTCCTGATGATACTCGGCACGTTTCTGATCCTGTTTCTGATCACAAAAATCATCTCGGTCGGCAGCATCGCGGGCGCGGTTCTCTACGGACCCTACACCTTCCTTGCGACCTTCCTGTTTGACTATCAGCTTGGCAGCGGCTTCTATCTGAGCTACGTCATTCTCTCGACCGTAGCCGCATTGATTATCGGCATCTTCGTCACCATCAAGCACAAGGAGAACATCGGCAGACTTCTCCGCGGTGAAGAAAAGAAAATCAAGGCCAAATAAGGGAATCTCTAATAATTCAATGTCGTGCAGAAGTACGGAAGATTTATGGCAGAATATTGTCAAAACGCCGCAGGAATACTGACGTATTTCAAGGGTTTTGGCAAGATTATGCCGTGAAGATTTCGTGCTTATGCGCGGTAGGGAATTTTTAGAGGTTCCCATAATTTGATTCGCGTACTAAGGGCTTAAATGAACCTTTGGTACGCGTTTTCGCGTCAGGGGTTCATCTTTACGAACGAATCCCATTTCCAACGGACAGCGATGCGTGTTTCTTTTCGATTTATTATTCAACTGTTTGGAGTGAATAAGGATAATCCCGAACAAACCTTTCCTGAAAAATGGGATTGGTAAAAGTCTGATGAACCCATCCCGCGAAAACATGCACCAGCCTTCATAATAAACCAAGGAGTACGCGAAGCAAAAAAAACTTGATTTTTCGAGGGAAGTGTTGTAAAATATGAGGTGGTGTGAAATCACATTTGTAATTATTACTTGATTTAGGAGAGAATCAGAATGAACGACTGCATTTTCTGCAAAATTATCGACGGCTCGATTCCGTCCAAGAAAGTATATGAGGATGAAAAAATCCTTGCGTTCCATGATGTACAGCCTCAGGCTCCCGTGCATGTATTGATTGTGCCCAAGGAGCATATCTGCTGCGCGGACGCGATTACCGAGGATAACGCCGCTGTTGTGGCGCATATCTTTACCAAGATTCCCGCAATCACAAAGTCCCTCGGACTGACGAACGGCTACCGCATCGTCAACAACTGCGGAGACGACGGATGCCAGAGTGTGAAGCATCTGCACTTCCACATTCTCGGCGGTACGCAGCTGAACGGACAGATGGCGTAAGGAGTGTGTGAAGCATGGATACTTATAAGATGACGATTGCGGGCGTTGAGCGCGAGCTCAAGATGTTCCCCGTTGATGAAAATCTGGATATCGCGGCGTTTATTATGTTTGGCGACGTTGAGGTCACCGAGCGCGCCGCCGCGGAGCTGCTCAAGCGCTGTCCCGAGCACGATGTTGTCGTGTCCGCGGAGGCAAAGGGAATTCCGCTCTGCTATGAAATAGCGCGTCAGGGCTGCCGCGAGTACGTTATCGCGCGCAAGAGCGTCAAGGTTTATATGCGCAACTGCACCGCCGTGACGGTCAATTCCATCACCACCGCGCGCGAGCAGAAGCTATATCTCGGCGACGACGACGTTGCGTTCCTCAAGGGCAAGAGAGTTCTTTTGGTGGACGACGTTGTTTCCACCGGCGAGAGCCTTGCGGCGCTGGAAATGCTGATGGATTCCTGCAAGGCGAAGGTCGTTGGCAAGGCGTGCGTCCTCGCGGAGGGCAGCGCCAAGGACAGGGATGATATCATTTTTCTCGAGCCCCTGCCGCTGTTTTATAAATAAGTAATCGCGGGGCGTGCGCTGCACGTCCCGTTTTTCAGGAGATTTTTATGCCGAATATCACCGAAGCAGACCTCAAAAAACAAATCAAAGCCAAGCAGTTCTCACCCGTCTATCTGCTCTGCGGCAGCGAGCAGATGTACGTGCGTACCTACGCGCACAAGCTCGAGGAAGCGATCGCGGGCAAATCACCTTCGGACTTCAACCTCCACCGTTTTGCGGGCGAGGTCAATATGACAGAGCTTGCGGCAGCGATGCGCGTTGTACCGTTTATGAGCGAGTACAACCTTGTGACGGTCAGCGACATCTTCCTCGATTCGCTGACGCCGACAGAGTTTGATACGTTGAAGGAAATATGCGCAAAACCCGTCGCGGGCACGATCCTGATTATTTCGTTTCCGTCCTATATCCCGAAGCCGAGCCGTCTGGACAGTCTCGCAAAGGCGATCGCGAAGAAGTACGCCGTCTGCAAGTTTGACAAGCAGAACGCGATGACGCTCGAAAAATCCATTGCCAAGTGGGCGAATCAGAACGGCAAGCTGATATCGCGCGTCGCGGCGGATAAGTTGATCGCGCTGAGCGGCGGTGATTTGACGCGCCTCAAAAATGAGGTCGATAAAATCTGCAATTACGCTAGCGGCGAGGAGGTATCGCTTTCAGATATCGACAAGCTCGCTGCGGTGAATCTTGAGAGCCGCATTTTTGACCTGTCCGACGCGGTTTTGCAGGGCAACGGGCAGAAGGCGTTTCAGGTGCTCGATCTGCTTTTTTATCAGCGTGAGGAGCCGATCGCGATGCTCGTGATTCTCAGCAACGCCTATATCGACGCCTACCGCGTGCGCGTCGCGTCCGAATGCGGTGTGACCGACCAGACCGTCGCCGAGGACTTCGGCTACGGCAAGCGCACCTTTGTGCTCAAGCGCGTCAGGAACGCTACCTCACGCGTCAGCACCGAGGCGCTGCGGAAGAGCGTGGATATCCTGATTGACGCGGATTTGAAATTCAAGTCCGTCAAGCTCAACCAGCGCGTCTATCTCGAGCAGCTTATCGCGCAGCTGCTGCTCACCGCGCAGGAGGGCAGAAGATGATTCGTTTGAAGGAAGCAATTATCGTAGAGGGTCGCTATGACAAAATCAAGCTCAGCGGCATCGTAGACGCCCCGATCATCGAGACGGGCGGCTTCCGCGTGTTTAACGACAGGGAAAAGCAAAAGCTGATCCGTCAGATCGCAGCCGCAAGGGGAATCGTGATCCTGACCGACAGCGACGGAGCGGGTTTTGTGATCCGCAATTTCTTAAAGGGAGCCGTGCCGAAGGGGCAGATAAAAAACTGCTATATCCCTCAGCTCGCCGGCAAGGAAAAGCGCAAGGCGCAGGCAGGTAAAGAGGGTTTGCTCGGCGTGGAGGGCATGACCGACGAGGTCATCATTGAAGCGCTGAGACGCTGCGGCGCGACGGTTCTCGGAGAGGAAACCGCAGCGCGTGAGGAGATATCCAAGGCGGATTTGTATGAGCTGGGACTGACGGGTACCGCCTATTCCGCCGAGCTGCGGCAAGGATTGCTCAAATATCTTAACCTGCCGACATACCTTTCCACCAACGCGATGCTCACGGCGCTCAATTGCTTATATTCTTACGAAGAATTAAAAGAAACGCTGGAACAACTTCCCTAACGATTAACGAAAGAACGGAGGACCGACATGGAAATCACGGATGCCGCTATCGACGGAGGCAGACCCTTTGACTGGGGCAGGGCGTCGGCGGATTACGCGAAGTACCGCGATATTTATCCGCAGGCGTTTTATGACGCGGTTCTCCGCCGCGGATTATGTACCGATGGTCAGAATGTGCTTGATTTGGGTACGGGAACAGGCGTATTGCCGCGGAATATGTACAAATACGGTGCGCGCTGGACGGGTACGGATATTTCAGCGGAACAGATCGCGCAGGCGAAGACGCTGTCAAAGGGAATGGATATCCGCTATTTTGCGGTTCCGACCGAGGAGGCCGACTTCCCGGACGCGTCGTTTGAGGTGATCACCGCCTGTCAGTGCTTCTGGTATTTTCAGCATGAGCGCGTGATGCCGCAGCTTCACCGCATGCTCAAGCCGCACGGAAGCCTTTTGATATTGTACATGGCGTGGCTGCCGTTTGAAGATGAAATCGCCCGCGCGAGCGAAGAGCTTGTGCTGCGCTATCATCCCGCATGGAGCGGAAGGGGAGAGACCGTGCATCCGATCGAAATTCCCGCATGCTACTTTGAACGCTTTGATTTGGTGCATCACGAAGAGTTCCGTCTGCGTGTTCCGTTTACCCGCGAGAGCTGGCACGGCAGGATGCGGGCATGCCGCGGTGTCGGCGCGTCATTAACGGATGCAGAGCTTGCCGCGTGGGAGCGTGAGCACAAGGCATTGCTGGAGTGGATCGCACCTCCTGAATTTGAGGTGCTGCACTATGCCGCGACGGCACAGCTGATGAAAAAGATTTGAAAAGAAGAAGTTTGGGACAAAGACCGGAATGAAATGTGATATGAAGAAAAGAATTATTGCCGCTGTTGCGGCAATATGGCTGATGATGATACCGTGGCTGCCGGTCAGGGCAGCTGCGGTTTTTTCGGTTAAGGACGCACAGGCAAGGAAAGGCAGTCTGATGCGCGCCGAGGTTTGCGTGCAATCGGATATCCCGCTGTGCGCGGCGTTGTTTGAATTTCACTATGATACTTCCAAGGTGGAGTTTCGCGACGTAGAGCCGTCGGCCGACGCGGAAATCTGTTTCAAAGCGGATACGGATTGTGTGACGGTTTCGTATCTCAATTCCGTGGGAACAGCGGCGGAGTCTCTGTTCACTCTTGTTTTCAAGGCGAAGGAGGAAGGAGAGGCAGCTCTGATGTGTACCGTTCGTGACTGCGCGGATTGTGAGGCGGATTGGATGGAAATCCAAGCGGTCAACGTCGGTACGCTGTTTGTAACAGGCTCTTCGTCTGCCGGAACGGCCGTGTCTGAAAAACAGGAGCAGGGAACGGCACAGCCGGCACAGGGAAAAAGCAAAACGGAGAAAAAGAAGGTTGAAACCACCTATTACGTTCAGGACGAGGGCGTCAAAAACGCGCGTCAGACGGCGGGAGCGGACAGAAAAACGGTCGCTGGGTTTGTGTTATGCATAGCGGTCGCTGTCATGATAGCAGCGATAATATTCTTTATCAGAAAAATAAAAGGCGGTAAACGTGCAGAGAGCAGTCCGCAAAGCGCCGCAGCAGAAGAAAAAGATGGATAATTTGTCAAAAATATCGAATAGTTTTGCAATATCGCTTGATTTTTGAAGTGAATTCTGCTATATTAATAGGGTGCTATTTTTTATAGTCCAATTATAAAGGAGATATGAAAGATGAAAAAGATTTTATCGGCAATTTTGGCAGGCGCAATGCTTTGCACCTCCGCTATGATGTTCTCCGCGTGCGGAAACAAGACAGAAAGCACCGCGGACAGCAAGACAGAAAGCAGCGCGGCTGAGGCGAAAGAACTTCACATGGCGACCAACGCGGCATTCGAGCCCTATGAGTATAAAGAGGGCGGCGAGGTCGTCGGCATCGACGCGGAAATCGCGAAGGCGGTCTGCGATAAGCTCGGCTGCAAGCTCGTGATTGACGATATGGATTTTGACGCGATCATCACCGCTGTTACTTCGGGCAAGGCTGACTTCGGCATGGCGGGCATGACCGTCACAGACGAGAGAAAGCAGTCTGTTGACTTCACCGATTCCTACACCAACGCGGTTCAGGTCATCATCGTCAACGAGGATGACGGCAAGGTGGCAGGTAAGGCTGACCTCGAGGGCAAGACCATCGGCGTACAGCTCGGCACCACAGGCGACCTCTATGTTTCCGATGATGTCAAGGACGCGCAGGTCGAGCGCTTCAACAAGGGCGCCGACGCGGTTCTCGCGCTGACTCAGGGCAAGGTAGACGCGGTCGTTATCGACAACCAACCCGCAAAGGCGTTTGTCGCGCAGAACCCCGGCACCAAGATCCTCGAGGAGGATTTTGCCAACGAGGAATACGCGATTTGTCTGGCAAAGGGCAGCGAGCTGACCGAGAAGTTCAACACCGCACTCAAGGAGCTCAAGGACGACGGCACCATCGACACCGTCATCAAGAAGTACATCAAGGATTAATCTTTTCCCAACATTCAAACGGGCAGGTCCTGTGCCTGCCCGTTTCTTTATGGGGGATAGAAAAGGGATGGTTTTATGGATTTTTTTGAAGGCATAGCTCAGAGCTTTGTAAAAACCTTCATCAACGACGACCGCTGGCTGCAGCTGCTCAACGGCTTGGGCGTAACGATTTTGATTACGCTTGTCGCTGCGGCGATCGGTGTGGTGCTCGGTTTTTTGATCGCGATGGTACGCTCCACCTATGACATGCAGCTGCAGGGCAAAAAGTGCAGAAAGCCCAATGACTATGTGCTCAAGGTGCTCAACGTGATCTGTAACTTTTACATTACGATCATCCGCGGCACGCCTGTTGTCATTCAGCTGATGATCATGTATTTTATCGTATTCGCCAGCTCCCGTGCGGGTATCGTGGCGGCGTTCCTTTCCTTCGGCATGAACTCCGCGGCATACGTGGCGGAGATTGTGCGCTCGGGTATCATGTCCATCGACAAGGGACAGTTTGAGGCGAGCCGTTCGCTCGGCTTCAACTACAGAAGCACCATGTGGCACATCATCATGCCGCAGGCGTTCAAGAACATTCTTCCCGCTTTGGGCAACGAGTTCATCGTGCTGGTCAAGGAGACCTCCGTCGCCGGCTACGTGGCTTTGCAGGATCTGACCTATGTGGGCAACCTGATCCGCTCGCGTACCTACGAGGCGTTTTTCCCGCTGATCACCGTTGCACTGATTTATCTGATTATTGTACTGATTCTGTCATTCCTTCTCAAGAAGCTCGAAAGGAGGCTGCGCAACAGTGACCACTGATAACTCCAATGTATTAATCAAGGTTGACAATCTCTGCAAGAGCTTTGATGACGTCGAGGTGCTCAAGGGTATCAACGCCGAGATCGACAAGGGCGACGTGATGGTGGTCATCGGCGCGTCAGGCTCGGGCAAATCGACCTTTCTGCGCTGCCTGAACCTGCTTGAGGAGCCGACCTCGGGTTCCATCTATTTTGAGGGAACCGACATCACCGACGCTTCGGTGGATATCAACGTCCACCGCCAGAAGATGGGCATGGTGTTCCAGCAGTTCAACCTGTTCCCGCACATGACCGTGCTGCGCAATATGACGCTCGGTCCTACCAGACTGCTCAGGCAGAGCAGGGAGGAGGCGGAGGCGAACGCGATGAAGCTGCTCGAGAGAGTCGGTCTTGCCGACAGAGCGAACGCCTATCCGTCCCAGCTTTCGGGCGGACAGAAGCAGCGTATCGCGATTGTCAGGGCGCTCGCGATGAATCCCGACGTCATGCTGTTCGACGAGCCGACCTCCGCGCTCGATCCCGAAATGGTCGGTGAGGTGCTCGAGGTTATGAAGCAGCTTGCCCGCGATGGTATGACGATGGTGGTTGTCACCCACGAAATGGGCTTCGCCAGAGAAGTCGGCACCAAGATCGTCTTTGTTGACGAGGGCGTTATTGTGGAGCAGAATGCTCCCGAGGAATTTTTCTCGAATCCCAAGTCCCCGCGGCTCAGGGAATTTCTCTCCAAGGTGTTATAATTCTTTATCAAAAATATACGCAGCGGACGCGGCAGGTATTGTCTGCCACGTCCGCTTTATCTTGGTTTCAAAGGATGAAAATTTGGTGAATTGCTAAAATATTCGGTGTTTTAACTTTACATCATTCCCAAGATATAGTATAATAATGACAACTATAATTGCATGAGGAGAAGTATTATGAAACCGAAATATAAAAGAATTTTATTAAAGCTTTCAGGCGAATCCCTCGCGGGTCCCGACAAACACGGCATCAATTTTGACACCGTGCTCAAAATCTGCGAGCCCATCAGAAAATGCAATGAGAAGGGCGTCCAGATCGGCATTGTTGTCGGCGGCGGCAACTTCTGGAGAGGCAGAAGCTCGGGCGAAATGGACAGACCGAGAGCCGACCATATGGGAATGCTGGCGACCGCGATCAACGCGCTGGGCGTCTGCGACGCGCTCGAGCAGCTCGGCGTGCCGTGCAGAGTGCAGACCGCAATCTCTATGCCGCAGTTTGCTGAGCCTTATATCCGCAACAAGGCGATCCGTCACCTTGAAAAGGGCAGAGTCGTGGTTTTCGGCTGCGGCACGGGCAACCCGTTCTTCAGCACCGACACAGCCGCTTCGCTGAGAGCGGCGGAAATCGAGGCGGACATCATCTTCAAGGCGACGATGGTTGACGGCGTGTACGATTCCGACCCCAAGCTCAACCCCGAAGCGAAGAAATTCGACACCATTTCCTACCACGAGGTGCTCAACAAAGACCTCAACGTCATGGACAGCACCGCTTCCGCACTGTGCAAGGACAACAACATCCCGATTCTCGTATTCAGCATCGAAGAACCCGACAACATCTACAAGGCGGTCTGCGGAGAGAGCGTCGGCACGGTTGTGTCCAACGACTAATGGAATTTCTTTCGTCAACATATAAATTTAGGAGGAATTAACATGAAAGAACAGCTCAAAAAGGCAGAGGAGAGAATGGGCAGACGCATCGACCACCTCTGCAAGGAATATTCCGAGATCCGCGCGGGCAGAGCCAATCCCGCGGTTCTTGACAAGGTGAAGGTCGATTACTACGGAGCGCCCACTCCCGTCAACCAGCTCGCCGCCGTTTCCGTGACCGAGGCGAGAACCCTCACCATCCAGCCGTGGGACACCTCGATTCTCAGACAGATCGAGAAGGCAATCCAGAAGTCCGACATCGGCATCAACCCCAACAACGACGGCAAGGTCATCCGCATGCAGTTCCCGCCGCTCACCGAGGACAGACGTAAGGACATCGTCAAGGACGTCCAAAAGCTCGCCGAGGAGACCAAGGTACAGATCCGCAACGTCAGACGCGAGACAATCGAAAAGCTCAAGGCGATGAAAAAAGCGAGCGAGCTGACAGAGGACGATCTCAAGCAGGGCGAGAAAAAGACGCAGGAATTGACCGACAAGTTCACAAAGAAGGTTGACAGCATTTCAGCCGATAAGCAGAAGGAAATCATGGAGCTGTAATATGGCGCTTTTCGGAAAAAAACCAAAACAATCCGAGGTTTCCGAATTGGTTCTGCCCAAGCACGTCGGCATCATCATGGACGGCAACGGCAGATGGGCAAAGAAGCGCGGTCTGCCACGCAAAGCAGGACATACGGAAGGTGCGCGCACCTTCCGTAAAATCACGCGCTATTGTTCGGAGGTCGGCATCAAATACCTCACCGTTTACGCCTTTTCCACCGAAAACTGGCGCCGTCCCGAGGACGAGGTCGGCGCGCTGATGAAGCTGTTCAAGTCCTATCTGGAGGAGGCGATCTCCGACTTCAAGGACGACGACATCGTCGTGCGCTTCATCGGCGACAAGAGCGGTTTTTCACCCGAGCTGCAGGCGCTGATGGACGAGAACGAGGAATGCTCCCGAGAGAGGGACGGCATGGTGCTCAACATCGCGATGAACTACGGCAGCCGCGACGAGATTGTCAGAGCGGTCAAGCGCATCGCGTCGGATGTGAAGGACGGCAAAATCAGCGAGGACGAGATCACCGAACAGCTGGTGTCTGACAACCTCTATACCGCGGGTCAGCCCGACCCCGACCTGATTATCCGTCCCAGCGGCGAGTACCGCATTTCCAACTTTCTGCTCTGGCAGTCGGCGTACACCGAGTTTGTCATCATGAACAAGCTCTGGCCCGATTTTCAGAAGTCCGATCTGGACGAGGCGCTGCAAATTTACGCGCAGCGCAACAGACGCTACGGCGGCGTCTGATTCTGCACATTAATAATGGAGAGGATACACCTATGAAATCACTCAAACCGAGATTGCTCACTGCGGCAATCGGCATTCCGGCAGTTATTCTTGTTATCTTTTTATCGGAGCTGTGGCGGCCTGCGATCAACATTATTGTCGCGTGCGTCACCGCCGTGATGATTGGAGAATATCTATACGCCAATAAGCTGCTCAAGGTGTATCCTCTTTCTGTCAGCTGTATTCTCACCGCGTTTCTGCTGACGCTGCTCTGTATGACGCAATATGTTTACTATATCCTGATTGCGTTCATGCTCGCGGTTTTCATCAGCATCATCGCGCTCCACAAAACGCTGCACTTTCCCGACCTCGCCTACGCGGGCTTCGGCACGCTGCTGGTGTCGTTCGGAATGAGCGCGCTTGTCATCGCGTGCAGCAGCGAAATCAGCCCCACCTTCTTTTTCTTCGTGGTGCTGATGCTTCCGTGGATGGCGGACGCGGGCGGCTTTTTTGTCGGCGCGTCGCTCGGCAAGCACAAGCTGTGCCCCGAAATCAGCCCGAAAAAGACAGTTGAGGGCGCTATCGGCGGCATATTATTCTGTATGATCACCGCTGTCGGACTGGGCTTGATTTTCCGCTTCTGGGTGCTACCCGGCGTCAGTGTCAACCTCTATTCACTGCTGATTGTCGGCTTTCTCGACGCGATTCTGTCGATCGTCGGCGACCTCAGCTTTTCTCTGATCAAGCGCCACCTCGGAATCAAGGACTACGGCTCGATTTTCCCGGGACACGGCGGCTTTCTCGACCGATTTGACAGCATTATCTTCACCGCGCCGGTAGTGGTCGCGGTCGGAAGTTTATTACCGTTTTTAAGCTTAGGGTAAGGGTTTATGATTCAGACTATTTCCATTTTAGGCTCCACAGGCTCCATCGGCACCCAGACGCTCGACGTAGCCGACAAGCTCGGACTGCGTGTCTGCGCGCTGACCGCCGCGAATAATGTTGACCTGCTGGAGAAACAAGTCAGAAAATACAGACCTCAGCTCGCCGTCTTATTTAATGAGGATAAGGCGGCTCAGCTGCGGCATACTATAAAGGATACCGACACCAAGGTGCTCGCGGGCATGGAGGGACTGATCGCCGCGGCTCAGATGGAGAGCGCCGATCTGGTTCTCAACTCGGTTGTCGGCATGGTCGGTCTGCGTCCCACCATTGCGGCGGCGCAGGCGAAAAAGGACATCGCTCTCGCGAACAAGGAAACGCTTGTCGCGGGCGGCGATCTGGTGACGGACGCGGTGAGGGAAAACGGCGTTAAGCTGCTTCCGGTCGACAGCGAGCATTCCGCGATTTTCCAGTGCCTGCAGGGCGCTGCTCCAAATAAGGCGCTCAAAAAGCTGATTCTCACCGCCTCGGGCGGTCCGTTTTTCGGCAAAACGCGCGACGAACTGCGCGACGTCACCGTTGAGCAGGCACTCAATCATCCCAACTGGAGCATGGGCGCAAAAATAACCATCGACTCTGCTACAATGATGAACAAGGGTCTGGAAATCATCGAAGCCGCGCGTCTGTTTGACGTTTCGGGCGACGATATCGACGTGGTGGTGCACCGTGAGAGCATCATCCATTCGCTGATCGAGTACAACGACAACTCGGTCATCGCGCAGCTCGGCGTGCCCGATATGCGCATCCCGATTCAGTACGCGATCACCTATCCCGAGAGATACCCGTCTCCCGTGCAGGAGCTGAACCTCGCGCAAATCGGAAAGCTCACCTTCTTTGACCCCGATTACGAAACCTTTGCGTGCCTATCCGCCTGCAAGCGCGCGCTTGCAATGGGAGGCGTCGCCACGGCGATCGCCAACGGCGCCAACGAGGAGGCGAATATGCTCTTCCGTCAGGGCAAAATCAAGTTCCTCGAAATCGGCGAGCTGGTGACGGGAGCGATAGACAGCGTACCCAATGTTACACCCAAGACTGTCGAGGATGTACTCAACGCCGACGCGCTGGCGCGTCAGTACGTCAAGGACAGAATCTGAGACGAAACCGGAACAATTATCTGAGTCTTTTTGCGGAATAATCCACGGGAGTTGATTTTTCTTACATGCAGATTATTATCACAATAGCATTAATCATTATCGGTGTGCTGCTCTTTGAGTTCATCATTTTTGCGCATGAGTTCGGACACTTCATCACCGCCAAAAAGTCGGGCGTTCAGGTCAACGAGTTTGCTCTCGGAATGGGTCCCAAGCTGTTTGGCTTCAAAAAGGGAGAAACGCAGTACAGCCTGCGTCTGTTCCCCGTAGGCGGCTACTGCTCGATGGAGGGAGAGGACGCAGAAAGCGACAATCCGCGTGCCTTTACCAACGCGAAGGTCTGGAAGCGCATGATCATCATTGTCGCGGGAGCGTTCATGAACTTCATCGTCGGCTTTCTGCTGATGTTCATCGTCGTCGTGCAGCAGCCGTACTATGAATCCACCATTGTCGACGGATTTTCACCCGCATCGTTCAGCGCGAACTGCGGACTGGAGGAAGGCGACGAAATCGTGGATATCGGCGGCTATTCCATCTGGAACGCCAAGGATCTTCAATTCGCGGTTCAGACGATGCAGTGCAAAAACGTCGACCCGTCCTCGACCGAGGTCTATAAGGAGGACTGTGCCGTAGAGACGCGTAATGCCGCGCAGAGCATCGTTGACGGCTGGAAGGACGCGTTCGGCGAGGAGATCTCTCAGGAAACGCTTGCCGAGATCAATACGGTACTCAGCGAGGAGTGCCGGAAAATCAACCATGCCGAGACCAAGGAGGACGCTTATCAGGCGCTGAAAAATGCGTTTGACCGGCTCTATGCTATCGGCGGTTATTCCGAAAAGACAGACTATACCTATCCCGAAATCAAGGAGAGAGATGAGCGCGTGCGCTATACCTCCGACCTCACGGTAATCCGCGGCGGCGAGAAGGTCAAGCTCGATGGCGTTCAGTTTTACTCTTTCTATCAATCACAGGAGGACGCCGATAACGGCAAGGTTTCCGTCGCGATTGACTTTTATGTCAAGCCGATCGAAAAGACCTTTGGCACCGTGATGCAGCAGACCGTTTCGCAGACCGTCACGATGGCGAAAACCGTCTGGCAGTCGCTGATCATGCTGGTTCAGGGCAGGTTCTCCTTCAATGATCTCTCCGGTCCCGTCGGAATCACCAAGGCGGTGTCCGTCGTCGCGTCCGAGGGTCTGAAAATCAACTTTATGAGCGCGGTCAATAACATCATTTTCATCATGGCGCTGATCACGATCAACCTCGGCGTTGTGAACCTTCTGCCGTTCCCCGCGCTGGACGGCGGACGTTTTGTGTTCCTCTTGATTGAGGCGATTATCCGCAGACCGCTGCCGCGCAGGCTCGAGTATATCGTCAACGGCGTGGGACTGGTCATTCTGTTGTTATTCATTGCCGTCATTTCCGTCAAGGACGTATGGCAGCTGATCACGGGAACCTTCCCGGGCATGTAGGAGGCAATTATGGGAAGCAAAATTCAGGTTAAGGCGGGCAGTGTGCTCATAGGCGGCGGCGCTCAGGTCAGCGTGCAGTCCATGCTCAATGTTCCGTCCACAGATATAGAAGGCTCCGTCAGACAGGCGGCAGCGCTCGAGGAGGCAGGCTGTCAGATCATCCGCGCCGCGATTCCCGACATGGACGCGGTCAGGTTGATTCCCGCCCTCAAGAAAGCGGTCAAGGCGCCGATTGTCGCGGATATCCACTTCAACTATCAGTTAGCGCTCGAGGCTTGTGCCGCGGGCGTGGATAAAATCCGCATCAACCCCGGCAACATCGGCTCGGACGACAGGGTAAAGGCGGTCGCCGATGCCTGCCGTCAGCGCGGAATACCCATCCGCATCGGCGTCAATTCCGGCTCTCTCGAAAAGGAGATTCTCGCCAAATACGGCCATCCCACACCGCAGGCGCTTTGTGACAGCGCGCTTTATCACGCGTCGCTGCTCGAAAAATTCGATTTTACCGACATCGTGCTCTCGATGAAGAGCTCGACCGTCTCCACTATGATACAGGCATATGAGCTTGCCGCACAGCAGTGCGACTATCCGCTGCACCTCGGCGTGACCGAGGCAGGCACCGAGCGTATGGGCATCATCAAATCCTCCGCCGGCATCGGTTCCCTGCTGCTGCACGGCATCGGCGACACCATCCGCGTGTCACTCACTGCTGATCCCGTGCGCGAGGTCTACGTCGCCTATGACATTCTCAGGGCGCTGGATTTACATACCGACGGCGTGCAGTTTGTTTCCTGCCCGACCTGCGGAAGAACGAGAATCGACCTCGTCAAGATTGCAAGTGAGGTGGAGGAGCGGCTGCGCGGCTGTAAAAAGAACATCAAGGTTGCCGTGATGGGCTGCGTCGTCAACGGTCCCGGAGAGGCAAAGGAAGCCGATATCGGCATCGCGGGCGGTGACGGCTGCGGACTGGTGTTCAAGAAAGGAGAAATCCTTTACAAGGTGTCGGAGGATAAGCTCGTCGACGCCTTGATGGACGAGATAGAAAAGCTGTAAAAGGCTCGATCAAAGGAGTTTTATGAAGTCATTAGGAAGCATATTCGGCTCCACGGTGGGAAACACCGGAATCCCGCCGCATATAGCGGGCGGCATTGTCACCCGCGTCAATATTGTAAACGAAGTCAGGCTGATAACCCTCTGGGTGCATTTTAACAGATTGATCGGTCACGACGATTTGATATATACCGAAAAGCTCTATTCCAAGTCGGTCGATTCCGTTGTAGTGATAAAGCCGCATTTTGGGAAGGAGCTATTCACCGCACAGTATTTTCCCGATTTATACCAATTTGCCAAGCATGAGATCCCGTGCATCAACGGCACGCTGAACAACGCGGAGGTTTCTTTTTCGGACGGTACCCTCACGATTTCCCTTCAGAACGGGGGAAAGGCGATTCTGGACGCGAAAAACTTTGACCGCGTGCTGACGGGGCTGATCTCCGAAATGTTTGACATGACCGTCAAGCTGCGCTATACGGGCGTGCTCGAGGTCACGGAGGACAGCGAGGAATACCGCCGCGTGATGCAGAACGCCGAAAAACAGGCGCAGCGTGAGCAGCTCAAAAAAGCGGCGGAGTTTTTTGAAGCTGACGCGGAGGTCAGCGAGGGCGTCAGGGAGCGTCAGGTCGAAAACGCGACGCGTGAGACCGAGCTGCGCGAGGGCAAATTTGCCGTACCGCAGCTGATAGAAAGCTCCGTGAGACCGCTTTACGGAAGAAATATCCGCGGCAAGATGGTGCCGATCAGCTCGATCGCGATGGATTCGGGCAAGGTTGTCATCTGGGGCGACGTGTTTGATCTGGAAAAGCGCGTCACGAAATCGGGCGACAAGAATATTTTCACGATAGATATTACCGACTACACCGGCTCCACCACGATCAAGGTGTTCAACACCATCCGCGAATCCGCATGCGTTGACGCGATCCGCAAGGGCGACACAATTGTCGTGATGGGCGATGTGGAATATGATAAATACGCGGGCGAGCTGGTGGTCAATGCCCGCGGCATCGGCACCGCGCAGAAGGTCAAGGTCGTCGATAAGGCGGAGACGAAGCGCGTGGAGCTTCACCTCCATACCAACATGTCCCAGATGGACGCCCTGACCTCGGCAGGAGACCTCGTCAGACGCGCTGCAGAATGGGGACACAAGGCGATTGCGATCACCGACCACGGCGTGGCGCAGGCATTCCCCGACGCGATGAACGCCGCCGAAAAAATCAACAAGGACGGGGAGAAGATTAAGATTCTCTACGGCACCGAGGCGTATTTCATCGACGACCTGGTCGAGTCCGTAACGGGCGAGCAGGACGAACCGCTGAACGGTACCTTCATCTGCTTCGATATCGAGACGACGGGTCTGTCTGCTCTCAAGGACAAAATCACCGAAATCGGTGCGGTCAAGGTGGTCAACGG
Source organism: Ruminococcaceae bacterium P7 (assembly GCA_900100595.1). Taxonomy (GTDB): domain Bacteria; phylum Bacillota; class Clostridia; order Oscillospirales; family Acutalibacteraceae; genus Ruminococcoides. The sequence goes on along the minus strand of FMUA01000002.1, from coordinate 78,378 downwards.
AGAGATCGTCGATACCTTCTCCACCTTTGCAAATCCCGAAATGCCGATTCCCGCGAAGATCGTCCAGCTCACGGGCATTACCGACGTGATGGTCAAGGACGCTCCCTCACAGGAGGAAGTGGTCAGAGCGTTTATGGAGTTTGCGGGCGACAGCGTTCTGGTAGCGCACAACGCGCCGTTTGACACCTCATTTATCCGCAAGGCGTGCGAGAATATGGGGGAGCCTTACCGCTATACCTCCATCGATACCGTCGCGATATCGCGCGCGATTCTGCCCGATATCAAGAACGTCAAGCTCGACACGGTAGCCAATTACCTGCGTCTGGGCAAGTTCAACCACCACCGCGCCACAGACGACGCGGAGATTCTCGCAAAAATCTTCATTGCTCTCTGCGACAGGCTGGGAGCTGATTATGATATCCATGATACCAAGGATATCAACACAAAAATCGCGGGCGGCGACTTCAAGAAGCTGCCGTCCTATCATCAGATTATTATAGCCAAAAATCAGGTCGGCCTGAAAAATCTCTACAAGCTGATTTCTCACAGCCACCTGCAAACCTTCTATAAAAAGCCGCGTATTCCCAAGAGCCTTCTCGTCAAGCACAGGGAGGGACTGATCCTCGGTTCCGCGTGCTGCGAGGGACAGCTCTACAAGAGTATTCTGAGCGGCGCACCGTGGGGTGAAATCAAACGGATCGCGTCTTTCTACGATTACCTCGAGATTCAGCCCGCAGGCAACAACGCCTTTATGCTGCGCGAAGGTATCTTCAAGAACGTGGACGAGCTGCACGAGATCGATAAAACCATCATCCGTCTTGGCAAGGAGCTGGGAAAGCCCGTCTGCGCCACCTGCGACGTCCATTTCATGGACCCGCAGGACGCGGATTTCCGCAAGATATTGCAGGCGTCCCTCAAATTCAAGGACGCGGATAACCAACCGCCACTCTTTTTCCGCACCACAGCCGAGATGCTCAAGGAGTTTGAGTGGCTGGGCAAGGACAAGGCGTATGAGGTGGTTGTCACCAATCCGAACAAAATCGCCGACATGTGCGAGAGCATCCGCCCAATTCCGAAGGGAACCTTCCCTCCAAATATCGAGGGCGCGCAGGAGCAGCTCGTCAGCATCACATGGCAGCGCGCCAAGGAAAAGTACGGCGACCCGCTGCCCGAAATCGTCAAGGCGCGTCTTGACAAGGAGCTGAACTCCATCACCACCTACGGCTTCTCGGTGCTCTACATGACCGCCCAGAAGCTGGTTGCCGACAGCGAGGCGCACGGCTATCTCGTCGGCTCGCGTGGTTCGGTCGGCTCGTCGTTTGTCGCCACCATGTCGGGTATCTCCGAGGTCAATCCGCTCTGTCCGCACTACGTCTGCCGCAAATGCAAGCACAGCGAGTTCATCACCGACGGCAGCTACGGCTCCGGCTTCGATATGCCTCACAAGAATTGTCCCAACTGCGGCGAGCTGATGGATCAGGACGGTCACGAGATCCCGTTCGAGACCTTCCTCGGCTTCAAGGGCGACAAGGTTCCCGATATCGACCTCAATTTCAGCGGCGAGTACCAGTCCAAGTCCCACCGCTACACGGAGGAGCTGTTCGGCAAGGACAACGTATTCAAGGCGGGCACGATTTCGACCGTCGCGGAGAAAACCGCTATCGGTTTTGTCAAGAAATATCAGGAGGAGCGCGGTATCAGTCTCCATAAAGCGGAGCTGAAGCGGCTCGCGAAGGGCTGCACGGGCGTCAAGCGCACCACGGGTCAGCATCCCGGCGGCATGGTTGTCGTGCCGCGGACGAACGATGTTTTCGATTTCTGTCCCGTACAGCATCCCGCGAACGATATGACCTCCGACAATATTACGACACACTTCGATTTCCATTCGATTCACGATACGATCACCAAGCTCGACGAGCTTGGTCACGATGTTCCGACGATTTACCATTATCTGGAATTGTTCACGGGCATCCCCGTCATGGACGTTTCCATGAGCGACGAGAAGGTCATGTCGCTGTTCACCTCCACCGAGGCGCTCGGCGTAAAGCCCGAGGATATCGATTCCCAGATCGGCACGTTCAGTATTCCCGAATGCGGCACCAGCTTTGTTCAGGGCATGCTGATCGAAGCGCAGCCCAAGACCTTCACCGACCTCTTGCAGATTTCGGGACTGTCCCACGGCACCGACGTATGGCTGGGCAATGCGCAGGAGCTGATTCACAACGGCACCTGCACCATTTCCGATGTTATCGGAACGCGTGACTCGATCATGACGTACCTGATGCACAAGGGGCTGGACGAGGGCATGTCGTTCAAGATCATGGAAATCGTCCGTAAGGGCAACGCCACGAAGCTGCTCACGGAGGAGCACTTCAAGGCGATGCGGGAGCACAATGTCCCGGAGTGGTACATTGATTCCTGCATGAAAATCAAGTATATGTTCCCCAAGGCGCATGCCGCGGCATACATGATCGCCGCCCTGCGTCTCGGATGGTATAAGGTTCATCATCCTCTCGCGTATTACGCCGCCTACTTTACGGTGCGCAGCGAAAATCTCGACGGTGCGGTCGTTATGCAGGGTCACGCCGCTGTCAGGGAGAGGATGAGCCAGATCAAGCGGAAGATGAGCGTCCATGAGGCTTCCGACAAGGAAGAAAAGGAGTACGGCACCTATCAGATCGTCAACGAAATGTTTGCGAGAGGCATAGAGGTGCTGCCCGTAGACGTCTACAAATCCGACGCGAAAATGTTTATTCCGGAGGACGGCAAAATCCGCCTTCCGTTTTCCTCGCTGCCCGGCGTCGGCGAAGCAGCGGCAATTTCACTTGCCGAGGCAGGAAAGCAGGGGGAATATCTCTCCATTGAGGATATGCAGGTGAAAACCAAGGTCACCAAAGCGGTGATCGAGACCCTCAGGGAGGTCGGCGTTCTGGTCGGAATGCCGGAAAGCTCGCAAATGTCTTTGTTTTAGTATTGTGTGCAAGGAGTGATTCCGTTTTGAAAAAACTGCTCAATTTGCGAAATGTGCTGATAGCGATTGCCTTTACGGTATTTCTGCTGTTGGTCAAGGACAATATGAATGTTGTCTGGGATATTATCGGCAAGATCTTAGGCATTCTTTCGCCGTTTTTCCTCGGCTTTCTGATTGCTTATATCCTGAATTTCCCGTACAAATTCTTTTACACCAAGCTTTTCAGGAAGATGGGGATCAAGCATACCTTTTGGCAGCGGTTCAAAAAACCGCTTTCGATCATATGTACCTATATCATCTTTTTTGCGGTCGTCGCCGCGTTGATCGGTATCGTCGTTCCGCAGATCGCCGCGAATATCAGCACATTGTATGAGCATATGCCCGAATATGTACAAACGGGCTATCAGTATATCTCACAGCTGTTCGATTTCCTGAACACACACCTGCACACGCACCTCAACCTGGACGCGACGGTTCAGGAGGCGTACAACCAGATTACCAATCTGGTGCAGAATCTCGACTTTGCAAAAACGGCGGACGCCACGAAGAATGTTCTCGGCATCGTGTCGGTGTTCCTGCTGAACACCGTCTCCGGTCTGTACAACTTCATTATGGCGCTGATCATCTCCATCTATTTCCTCGCGTCCAAGGAGCAGCTCTGCCGTCAGGTCAAGAAAATGACCGTCGCGGTGGTTCCCATGAAGTATTTGCCGCGTCTGTATGAGATCGTCGACGTGACCGATACCAAATGCGGCCGCTTTCTGGTCGGCGATATTATTGACGCCGGCTTGATCGGCATCTTGATTTATATTACCATGTCCATCTTCCACCTGCCCTACGCGCCGATGATCGCGGTGCTGGTAGGCGTGACGAACATCATTCCGTTCTTTGGTCCGTTCATCGGCGGTGTTCCCAGCGCGCTGATCCTGTTCCTCGTTGACCCGATGGATATGATATGGTTTGTCATCATTCTCGTCGTGATCCAGCAGCTGGACGGCAATGTATTCAAGCCGAAGATCATCGGCAACCAGCTGGGTATTTCCAGCTTTTGGGTACTGTTCAGCGTCATCGTCGGCGGCGCACTGTTCGGCATTCCCGGCTTTATTCTCGGCACGCCGATTTATGCCGCGATTTACACCCTTGTCGGCAAAAAGGTGAGAAACAGCATCGACTCGAAGGGCAAGCTTGCGCAGGAAGCGCTGGATTTTGATGTTCTCCATTATACCCAGATCGCCGAGGAGCAGAAGCGGCTCCGTGCCGAGAAGGAGCAGGAGCAGAGAGAAAAGCTGAAGAAGCGCCTGCATCTTGAAAAGATCTTCGACAGGGACAAGGACGACGAGGACGACGATAGAGAAAAGGAAGCCAAGGAGCTTTTTGAAAAGAAATCCGAAGACAAACCCGAAGAAAACACAGAGGAAAAAGCGGAGAAAAAATCCGAGTAGCTCCAATCAATTTTAATGCAAAACAACGAAACCGCACAGTCAGTCCGCTGATTGTGCGGTGTTGCCTTGACAGGCGGAATTTATTATGTTAATATATTAACGCATTATCACGCTAAAGCGAAAGACAGAGGAAATTATGAAAAAATACTTAAAAATCACCCCTGAGGGCACCAAGGATTTTTTATTCGCGGAGTGCTCGGCAATGGACGATATCTGCGGCAAAATCGAGAAGGTCTTTGTTTCCCGCGGGTTCAAGAAGGTCATCACCCCGGGCATAGAGTTCTATGACGTATTCTCCGTGCCGTGCAGCGGCATCATGCAGGAGGAGATGTTCAAGCTCAGCGACAACAAGGGCAGACTGCTCGTCGCACGTCCCGACTCGACCCTGCCGATAGCGCGCATGGTTTCATCCCGACTGAAAAACAGCCTGCTGCCCGTCAGACTGTATTACAAGCAGGCGGTCTACCGCAACCAGCCCACCCTCACAGGCAGACGCACCGAGCTGATGCAGATGGGCGTTGAGCTGCTGGGCGTCAAGGGGCTGCGCGCGGATTTGGAGATACTCACCACCGCGATCAGCGCGATCAGCGCGGTTGCGGAGGATTTCCGCATTGAGCTTGGTCATGCCGAGGTATTTGACGCACTCTCGGACGGTTTGGATATTGACAACGATTATAAGGAAAAGATTCGGGTATCGATCGAGAGCAAGAACTATTCTGCGCTCAATAACCTGCTCGATAAGCTTGCTCCAAGCAAGGCGGTTACCGCTATCCGCAGACTGCCCTCACTGTTCGGAGGGGAAGAGGTCATCGAGGAGGCGGCTAAAATCTGCGAGGGTACCAAGGCACAGGCAGCGCTTGAATATCTGCATCAGCTTTATCAGAATCTCGCTTCTCTCGGTCTGGACGACAAGGTGATTATCGACCTCGGTCTGGTACAGCGCAACGATTACTATACGGGCTTTGTGTTCGCGGGCTACATCAACGGTATCGGCGACGCGGTGATAAACGGCGGACGCTATGACGAGCTGCTTTCCGAGTTTGACGCGCCGATGGGCGCCGCGGGCTTCGCGATCGACACCGACGCTGTTACGCTGCTGCGCCTGAACGACGACTCTGTCAGCTATTCCGACAACCCCGATGTATTGGTATATGCCGAGGACGGTCATGAAATGGAAGCGATTCAGCTCGTGCAGAAGATGCACGACGACGGCATCAAGGCGCGTTTCAGCGTTCTCGAAACGCTGGAGGAAAGCGAAGCGTTTGCCAAGAGCAGAGGTATTGCCAAGGTCATCAAGGTAGGATAAGCGAAAGGAAACGATATGAAACCATTGAGAATTGCCCTGACAAAGGGCAGACTGGAAAAAAACACCATCGAGCTGCTCGAGAAAATCGGCTATAGCTGCGACGAGGTGAGAAATAAAGGCAGAAGGCTGATTCTGCCCGTCGGCGACAACGACTTTGAGGTGGTACTCGCCAAGGCGGCGGATGTGATTACCTACGTTGAGCACGGCGTCTGCGACCTCGGCGTTGTGGGCAAGGACACGATTCTGGAAAACGGAACCTCTTTTTATGAGCTGCTCGACCTCGGCTTCGGAAAGTGCCGCTTTGCCCTCGCGACCAAGAAGGATTTTGACTTTTACGGCGGCTACAATACCAAAACTATCGCCACCAAATATCCCAAAGTAACCCGCGCGTTCTTTGACGACAAGAACATGGACGTGCGCATCATCAAGATAGAAGGCTCCGTTGAGCTGGCTCCGCTTGTGGGACTTTCCGACGGCATTGTCGATATCGTCGAGACAGGCTCCACCCTCAAGGCAAACGGTCTGGAGGTCATCGAGTGGGTGACCGATATCTCGGCGCGCCTGATCGCCAACACCGCGAGCCTCAAGCTCAGAAAGAAAGAAATAGAAGCATTACAGAAAAAACTGGAGGCAGTGACCCAATGATTACCACAGTAACAGCTGACGGCGTACAGGAGTACGCATTTATTGAAACGCTCAAAAAGAGAGCGCAGAATTCCGACAAGAACGTCATTCCCGTGGTATCGGAGATCCTCGAGAATGTCCGCGAGAACGGCGACAAGGCGGTGCGTGAGTACACCGTGAAGTTCGACGGCAAGGCTCCCGAGCACACCGAAATCACTGCCGATGAAATCGAGCAGATCATCAAGCGCTGTGACGCTGATTTGCTCGATACCTTCCAAAAAGCAGCCGCGAATATCGCCGATTTCCACCAAAGACAGGTGCAGCAGAGCTGGCTGACCACCAAGGACAACGGCGTGATCATGGGTCAGCGCGTGCGCGGACTCAAGCGCGTCGGCATCTATGTTCCCGGCGGTACGGCTGTCCTTCCGTCCTCCGTTCTGATGAACGCGATTCCTGCCAAGCTCGCGGGCGTCGAGGAGCTGATCATGGTGACGCCTCCTCAAAAGGACGGCACCCCCAATCCGAATATTGTCGCGGCGGCGAAGCTCGCGGGTGTTGACCGCATGTTCCTGATGGGCGGCGCGCAGGCAGTCGCGGCTTTGGCATACGGCACCGAGACCGTTCCCAAGGTCGACAAAATCGTCGGACCGGGAAACATCTTTGTCGCGACAGCCAAAAAGCTGCTCTTCGGCACCGTCGACATCGATATGATCGCAGGTCCCAGCGAGATTCTGATTATCGCGGACAAGACCGCGAACCCGAAGTTTCTTGCTGCCGACCTCATGAGTCAGGCGGAGCACGACAAGCTCGCGTCCTCGATTCTGCTGACCGACTGCGCGGAGCTTGCCGAGCAGACAAAGGCGGAGCTTGCGCGTCAGGTCGGGAAGCTGTCCCGCAAGGAGATCATCGACAGCTCTCTCGAGAACTTCGGCGCGATCATCGTCTGCAGCGACATGAAGCAGGCAGTCGACTTCGCCAACGAGCTGGCGCCCGAGCACCTCGAGGTATGCTGTGCGAATCCGATGGAGTACATCGGCAAGCTCGACAACGCAGGCTCCGTGTTCCTCGGCAACTACAGTCCCGAGCCACTCGGCGACTATTTCGCGGGTCCCAACCACGTTCTTCCGACCAGCGGCACGGCGCGTTTCTTCTCACCGCTGTCCGTGGACGCTTTCATCAAGAAATCCAGCTTTATCTATTACACCGAGGACGCTCTCCGTGCGGACGCGGAGGATGTGATCCGCTTTGCCGAAGCCGAGAGCCTGACCGCTCACGCAAATTCCATCAAGGTTCGCTTTGACCTTGACTAAAGGACGGTATTGATCTATATGTATACGCTGAATAAAAAAATCATCAATCTCGTGCCGTATGAGCCCATCAGCAGCACCTATGATATCCGTCTGGACGCCAATGAGTGTCCCGACAACCTGCCCGATAATATCCGCGGGGAAATCAAGAATGAGATCGATAAGCTCGCATTCAACCGCTATCCCGACCCGCTGGCTTCAAGCGTCGTCAGCGCTTTTGCGGATTATTACGGACTCAATCCCGACTTTGTCACCGCAGGCAACGGTTCCGACGAGCTGATTTTCCTCATCGAATCCGCCTTCCTCGAGAAGGGCGACAAGATGCTCGTCGTTTTTCCCGATTTTTCGATGTATAACTTCTATTCCTCCATCTGCGAGGTGGAGTGCGACACCTTTGTCAAGGACGACAACCTCGATATCGATGTGGACGCGATGATCGACAAAATCAACCGCGACGATATCAAATTGGTGCTTTTCTCCAATCCCTGCAACCCCACGGGCAGGGGCATCACCGCCGAGCAGGCGAGAAAGCTCGTCACCTCGGTGAATGCGCTGGTGATTCTCGACGAAGCCTATATGGACTTCTGGAACGAGAGTCTGCTTGCGGAGGTGGAGCAGTATTCCAATCTGATCATCTTCCGCACCGCGTCCAAGGCGGTCGGCTGTGCGGCGCTGCGGCTCGGCTTTGCCGTTGCGAATGAAACCATCTCCCGCGCAATCAAGGCGGTCAAATCGCCCTATAACGTCAACAGCTTTTCACAGGCGGCAGGCACGGTTGTGTACCGCCACAAAGAATATTTGCAAAATCGTCAAAAAATGATTGTCAAAAACCGCGAAACCTTGTATAATGGTTTAGCAGAGCTTTCCGAAACGACCGATTTCAGGGTGTATCCCTCCTGCGCGAACTTTGTTTTCGTCAGGACGGACAGCGCGGCGGCAATCTGGGAGTACCTCAAGGAGAAATCCATCGTTGTGCGTCTGATGGGAGATTTCCTCCGCATTACCGCGGGCACCGAATATGAGGTAGGGAAGGTTCTTGATTCTATAAAAGAATATTTCGGGGTGAAATCATGAGAACCGCGACGGTAGAACGAAAGACAAAGGAAACCGACATCTGGCTGTCCCTCAACTTGGACGGCGGAGACGTCAGCATCAGCACGGGCGTCGGTTTTTTTGACCACATGCTCAATTCCTTCGCCACCCACGGCGGCTTCGGCCTGCAGGTGAAGGTGACGGGAGATCTGCATGTGGACGAGCACCACACCATTGAGGATACGGGCATCGTGCTCGGCAAGGCGTTTTGCGAGGCGCTGGGCGACAAGGGCGGCATCGAGCGTTTCGGCAGCTTTTATGTGCCGATGGACGAGGCGCTGGCTTTTGCGTCCGTCGACGTCAGCGGCAGACCGTTTCTGGTGTTTGACGCGGAATTTCCGCAGGCGCGCTGCGGCGGCTATGACTGCGCCATGACGGTAGAGTTCATGCGCGCGCTCGCCTTTAACGCGCAGATTACACTCCATCTCAAATCGCTCTACGGCGACAATTCCCACCACATCACCGAGGCGCTCTACAAGGCTGCGGCGCACGCGCTGCGTCTTGCGGTCAAGTCAAACGACACGGGCAAGCCTCTCTCGACAAAAGGAGTGTTATAATGTTTGTATTACCCGCGATTGATATTTACGGAGGCAAGGCAGTCAGGCTGTTGAAGGGCAATTATTCCACAGCGGAGCAGGTCGCCGCGTCGCCCTATGAGGCGGCGCAGCGCTTTGCCGAGGCAGGCGCAACGCAGATGCATATGGTCGATCTGGACGGCGCAAAGGACGCGAAGCTTGTTAACGCCGATCTGATTGCCGACGTTGCCCGCACCTCGGGACTGACGGTCGAGGTAGGCGGCGGTATCCGCGATATGAAGGCGGTGGAGTATTACCTTTCCCACGGTATCAACCGCGTGATTCTCGGCTCGGCAGCGGTCAAGAACCAGCAGCTCGTCATTGACGCGGTCAAGGAATACGGCGGCAAGATTGTCGTCGGGATCGACGCGAAGGACGGCATGGTGCGCGCCGAGGGCTGGCTCGACAATTCCGATATCCATTATATCGAGCTTGCCAAGCGTATGGAGGACGTCGGTGTGCGGACGATCGTCTTTACCGACATCGACCAGGACGGCACGCTCGCGGGTCCCAACCTCAAACAGCTTGACGATCTGGTCAACAACGTCAGCTGCAATATCATCGCCAGCGGTGGCGTCGCGGTGCTCAAGGATATCATCAATCTTTCCGAGCTGAATGTCTACGGCGCGATCTGCGGCAAGGCGATCTACAGCGGCACGCTGGATTTGAAACAGGCAATTGCCATGGCGAGGAAGATATAAATGGATTTAGATAAATATTTTGTCAAAGCCGATTTGATTCCCGCGATCGTGCAGGAAAAATCGACGGGTGAGGTTTTGATGCTCGCCTATATGAACCGCGAAAGCCTGCAAAAGACCTTTGAGACGGGCTACACCTGGTTCTGGTCACGCAGCCGTCAGGAGCTGTGGAACAAGGGAGCGACCTCTGGTCATTTGCAGAAGGTCATTGAGCTTTACGCGGACTGTGACGACGACACACTGCTTGTCATCGTGGAGCAGACGGGAGCTGCCTGTCACACGGGCAATCACAGCTGCTTTTTCAAGAAATTAAAGTAAGGGGTATTGGATGAACGACAGAGAAGTACTCGCGGCACTGTACGCGACGGTAGAAAACAGACGAGATAATCCCAAGGAGGGAAGCTACACCTGCTACCTGCTCGAAAAGGGTCTGGACAAGATTCTCAAAAAGGTAGGCGAGGAGTGCAGCGAGACCATCATCGCCGCGAAGAACGGCGACAACAGCGAGACCGTGTATGAGATCGCGGATTTGATTTATCATCTGACCGTTATGATGGTACAGCAGGGTATCCCGCTTGAGGACGTCCTCGCGGAGCTGGACAAGCGCAGCGAGAAAACAGGCAACCTCAAGACCTTTCATGTGGTAGATAAAAATACATAAAAGAAAAGCCCTATGACTGATGTCATAGGGCTTCGATATAAGCGATATATTAGTTGCTGACAGACGCAAGCGTAAAGGGAGCGACCGCTGCCTTGAACTCGTCGTCGGGTTCGCTTTCGAGAAGCAGCTCAATCGGCTTTTTGATGTCAAGGGAGAAAACACCGATCAGGGAGTGCGCGTCAACAATATAGTCGCCGTTTTTGATCATGATCTGACAGGAAAAATGTGACAGAGTTTCAAAAATCTCCATCAATCCGTTTTTGTTGATTGCGCAAATGGGGAGTGAATACATGGCGGACACCTCGTTTTTGTTACTCATTTGTAGTCTTTCCTTGTTTGATATCTCTATTTTAGCATCAAACGGGCAAACAATCAATGAAAAATTACAAGCTTTTACAAAATCGACATTTTTAATAAAAAGGAAAAAACATAATGATGGATTTTAATATACTAACGCTCGGGTGTAAGGTGAATCAATACGAGTCCCAGGCGATGCGTGAGGACCTGCTGCGGCACGGCTATGTGCCGTCGAAGGACAAGGAGCATGCGGACATCACCATCATCAACAGCTGCACCGTGACCTCGGTCAGCGACGCGAAGAACCGAAAGCTGATCCACCGCGTCCGCCGCGAGAATCCGGAGGGCATCGTGGTGCTGACGGGCTGCATGCCGCAGGCGTTTCCCGAGGAGATGGAGCGTTTTACCGAGTGCGACATCATCCTCGGCAACAAGGAGCGTGCCAAGCTGATACCTGCGATCGAGCGTTTTTGTGTTGAGCGAAACAGACTGCTCGACATTCCCGTACATCAGAATCAGGGCGCGTTGTTTGAGTCGATGACGGTCTCCGCGTTCAGCGAGCACACCCGCGCCTTTATCAAGATCGAGGACGGCTGCAACCGCTTCTGTTCCTACTGTATCATTCCCTACGCCAGAGGAAGGGTGCGTTCCAAGCCGCTCGCCGAGCTGAAAGCCGAGATCGAGGTGCTCGCGTCCCGCGGCTACCGCGAGGTGGTGCTGGTCGGTATCAATCTTTCCGCCTACGGTCAGGGTGAAGACTTTGACCTTGCGGACGCGGTCGAGGCGGCTTGTGCGGTCGAGGGTATCGCCCGCGTGCGTCTCGGCTCTCTCGAGCCGGAGCAGATGACGGAACCGCTGATCGCCCGTCTTGCGGCACAGCCGAAGTTTTGTCCGCAGTTTCATCTTTCTCTGCAAAGCGGCTGTGACAGAACGCTCAAGGCGATGAACCGCCACTATGACAGCGCGGAGTATATGGCGATCGTCGACCGCCTGAGAGCCGCGTTTGACAACGCCTCCGTCACTACCGACGTAATGGTCGGCTTTGCAGGCGAAACCGGGGAGGACTTTCAGGCTTCTCTGAATTTTGTGAAGTCCGTCGGCTTTGCGAAGGTACACGTGTTTCCGTATTCACAGCGCAAGGGAACACGCGCTGCCGACGCGCCTGATCAGGTCGAACCTGCCGAAAAGGAACGTCGTGCCAAGGTAATGGGCGATCTGGTCGAGCAGTCGCGTCGGGATTTCTTGACCTCTCAGGTCGGTCTGACCGAGGAGGTGCTCTTTGAGCGGCTCCGCAGGGGCTGTCTCGAGGGTTACACCAAAAACTATACGCCCGTCCGCGTCATTTCCGACGACTCCTCGCTCTGCGGCGAGGTGCGTCAGGTCAGACTTGTCGAGGTCGGTAAGGATTGCTGCATGGGCGAGTGGATCATCGAATAGCGGAAAGCAGATTTTTGATTTCCGCGCGGGCTTCATCGCTCTCCAGACTCGGGTAGCTGTAGAGCATAAATCCGTCAATATGATTCTTTTTCAGAATATTATATTCTTCCAGCAGGATATCGTCGCGATTAAGCCATGTGCCCTCGTCGGCGTCGGTTCCTGCCTTATAGCCTGCCAGACCGACGTAGAGCTTCAGATTCCGTGTCCGTTCCAGCTCCGTCCAGTCTGCCAGCGCGTCCTCAAAGCCGAGCTTCGGGTTGTCAAGACTGAAATAAATCTGCGGACAAATGTAGTCCGCGTACCCTCTGACGCAGCACCAGCTTTCCACATCCGCGCAGAGCTTTTCGTTGTTTTGACGGTTGCCCTGCGGCGAGATGCCGAAAACCGCGTCGGGCTTGATTTTGCGGACGAGCATTTCCACCTCCGCGAGCAGAATGTTGATATTGCACATGCGCCATTTTTCAAGGCTCATTTTACCGCTTGTCTGCGTCTCATACTGCTCGCTGTCCGCATCGCCGATATCGGTCGGATAGAAATAGTCGTCAAACTGGATGCCGTCCACGTCGTAGTTTTCGAGAATCTCGCGGACGCCGTTTTCAATCAGCTCACGCGCGTCCGCGTCGGCAGGATTGAGTATCACGCCGCTTTCCGTTTCGATGCACATTTCGGGACGGGTGACAAAGGGATTGTCGTCGGAGAGCTGACGCGGCGTTTCGTTGATTCTCACGCGGTAAGGATTGATCCACGCGTGGAGCTTCAAGTCAAACGCTTTGCAGGTGTCGCAAACGATCTGCAGCGCGTCATAGCCGGGGGCATCACCCTGCTGCCCCGAGAGAATATGCGACGACGGGAAGAAGTCAGACGGGTAGAGCGCGTCGCAGAACGGTCTGACCTGCACGATCAGCGTGTTGAAGCCGCTGTCCGCGCAGACCTTTGCGATATGAGCGAACTTTTCGCGGAACGCCGCCTCCGATTGATTGCTCTCGTATTCCATGCTCAAATCCATATATGTCACCCATACGCCGCGCATTTCGGGTTCCTCTTGTTTTGCTTCATCTGCTGTTGCCGCAGCGGTGATTTCTGCTGTTGCCGCTGATGCGGGCGCAGTTTCTTTCGGCTTGCTCAGCGAACTGAGAACGACCGTGATGACCAGAATCACGGCGCAGAGCAGGATCGGAATCGTTCGGTTGACCTTCATAACATCATCATCCTTGGAGTATTCTATGATTTACGTAGTTTTGATTTACTTAGCCGTCATCAGCCTGATTGCCGTGACACTCACGGTCAGTGACAAACGCCGCGCTGTCAGGCACCGCTACCGCATCAGTGAGTTCACGCTCTTGTTTTTTTCCGCTCTGGGCGGCAGCGTCGCGATGCTGCTGACAATGCTGCTGATCCGCCATAAAACGCGGCATGTCAAGTTCATGGTGGGCATTCCCGTTATCATCATCCTCCAGCTTGCGATCGTTTTCGTCATTTGGAAGGTGTTTTATGGCTGAGAAGCTGTATTTCACGGTACCTCAGGACTGCGGCGGCATGACCGCGAAGTGGTTTTTGAAGAGCCGCTGCGGTCTGTCTACCAGAATGATAACACGTCTTAAGCGAGAAAAAGACGGAATCCTGATGGACGGAAAAATTTTGCGCACGGTCGACAGAGTCGACGCGGGCGCCTCGGTCGTGATTTCGCTGCCCGAGGAGGACGGCTCTTTTGTCGAACCAAGGGAGGGTGTGCTCAATATCGTCTATGAGGACAAGCATCTGCTTGTTGTGAACAAGCCGCCGTTCATGCCTGTCCATCCCGCGAAGCAGCATCAGACCGACACGCTGGCGAATATCGTCGCGTGGTACGCTGCCAAAAAAGGAGAGAGTTACATTTTTCGCGCGCACAACCGCCTTGACCGCAATACCTCGGGCTTGGTCGTGATGACAAAGGACAAGTATTCGGTCAATCTTCTGAAAAACAAGGTTCACAAGACCTATTTCGCCTTGGTTCACGGCTGCCTTGACGGAGAGGGCACCGTTGACGCCCCGATCGGTCTGCGGGACGACTCCAAAATCGTCCGCTGCGTCCGTGCGGACGGCAGCCCGTCGGTAACGCATTATCAGAGCATCTTTCACACTGACAGCATCACGCTGCTGCGGCTGTGGCTGGAAACGGGAAGAACTCACCAGATCCGCTGTCATATGAGCCACCTCGGACATCCGCTGCTCGGGGATGACCTCTACGGCTGCAGTACGGAGCTGATTTCCCGACAGGCGCTGCACTGCGGTTCCATGAGCTTTCACCATCCCGTCACGGGAGAGGAGCTTGTTCTGGACGCGCCGATTCCCGAAGATATGAACCGAATCATACAAAAAATAAAGCCTGACCGATGAACGGTCAGGCTTTTCGTCTGAGCTTATCTTTCTACGACGACCTCGTAGATTTTGTAATCATCCAGCTCCTTGACAAGCTGATAATAGATGTTCTCATACTTCTTGCCGTAGTTGACGTTGAAGTACTTTTCCTTTTTAAATGTGATATACTTGTCCACCACATAAATTTTTCGGTTGGTGAGCAGCGCCTCATAGATGTTATAGGAGAGGTTGCGCTTGCGCAGCATTTCGTAATTATGATGGAAGCCGAAGCTGTCAAGATTCTCCAGATAACCCTCGCGGAAGCCCCAGAGCGGATGGATATAATTTTCGGTATATTTGTCAAATTCCTGTTTGCTTGCCGAATCCATGACGTAGTAGCAGTCGGGACGGCGGTTGATCTCCGTGATCAGGTTGTACGGCGCGTCATTCTCACGGTTGGGGGTATTGAGCATATACACGGTGGTGTAGGCGCCGAAGAGAAGAACCAACGCCACGCAGGAGATGATCAAAAAGCTGTTGCGGGTTCTCAGTCTTTCTGCAGGCATCTTGCTGCGGAGTCCCACGAAGTTGAACGAGAACAGCAAAAAGACAATCATCATGACCCAGATGCCGTAAATCCGTGAATCCGAGCCGTCAAAGAGATAGCGGATGGTCACGCTAGCGGCAAACGCCGCGATGACAAAAAACAGCGGGAAGAATGCGAATCGGTTTTTGTGATAGACGATGAACACCGCTGAGATCAGCAGATACACCACCGCCGCGATCAGAAAGGCGTCAAGCCCCATCACATGTCCGAGCATATCCTCGAACCAGTCGTTCAGAGCATAGAGCACGGTCTTGTCGCTTTCCCGCTGCTGAATATCGCTGACGAGCTCGAGCGAAGTGATGTTGAGCGCCTTGCTGTCATCGTAATAGCCGTTTTTCAGCAGCTCATATTCGCAGTCGCTTTCGATGCCGACCTCCGAAAATTCCTCGGCATGCTCCGAATAGTCGGGAAAGGGGAGGGTATCGATGGAATCCTTGAGCGTGGAATACCTGTAATAATCGGCGCTTTCCTCAGAGGAGTGGTTGATGGAATAGGAAAACTGCGTCAGTCCCAGCGTGACGAGCGTCACAAAGAGGAACATGAGCAAATACGGCCGGAAATACCAGAAAAACTTCTGAAAATCCAGTCTGAACTTTTTCTTGGCGATCATATCGCCGAGGAAAAAGGCGACGCCAAAGCCCAGCGCGACGAAGAAATACACGATATTGTAGAACGCGCCGAAGAGAATTTCCGCAACGCCGATCCAGCAGGGAAGGTTATAACGCTTGTTGCGGATAGCGTTGAGAATCATCAGAAATCCGCCCGCGAGCAGAAGCGTGGCGGTTTTATTGCTGTCTATGGTCGAATAGTGGTTAAGCGCAAAGAGAATATTGATAACCATAGAGAACACAAACGACTTGCGGAAGTTGAACTTGTCCGCAAAAACATAGGTGATGGAGGTGAACGCCGCAAAGGACAGTCCGACCTCCACCAGCACAAAGGCGTTGATGTCTGTGACAGCATACTGGATCGTTCCGATGATGACCGCGAGAATATAGTTGATTTCGCTGCTGTAGTAGAAGTGGTTTTGACAAATGAATATTGAATTGTAAAAGTCCTTTCCATTCGTGTAGGTGAACGAGGTGACGAGAATGCAGAAGCTCATGATCAGCAGGTTCAGCACTACCGCGAAGGTCAGCTTGCTTTTAATCGCTTTCAATATTTTTTCTTTCATGGTTCAACTCCCGTCAAGAGCGATAGCCTCTCTTGATCTGCTCGTTATACAGAGCGTTTGCGTTTTTGCGTTCGTAGTCGTTGAATACAACGTGCTGCGAGAACTCGGCTTCCGTATATTTGGGCGTATACCATGACTGTGCGCGGAAATAAGCGTCAAGTCTGGCGCTTGAAAAGATTCTGCCGTGTCTGGCATAGATCTCGTTGAGGGTAAAGTTAAGCTCGTCACGGTCCATTTCGGCGATTTCAGCCTGACTGAGGTAGCTTGTGCTCAGGCGTGAGCTGCTGTAGTCGTCGTCATGTGAGGACTGACTCGATTGCGAGGACTGGCTGGACTGTGAGGACTGGCTGGATTCGGGAGACGATGACCGGCTCGAGCCTGTGGAGATATCCACCAGCACCTCGGTGCCCTTTGCGACAGAGTGACCGTCGCCGGGCGTCTGGGCGATGATCTGACCTGCGGGATAGTCGTCGCTGGGTCTGTGAGCGCCCTCGACGAGAGTAAGACCGTCCGCCTCGAGGGTAGCTCTGGCTTCCGAGACCGTCATGCCTCTGACCACCTTGACGGTGACGTACTCGACAGGCTTTTCGGAGGACTGGGAGCTTTCTTTATTGGACTCGCTGCTCTCCGACTTGGAGGACGCGGAGGTCGTCGCGGGAACGGTGGTAGGTTGTGTGCTCGCGGCAGAGGAGGGCGCTGTGGTGGAGGCGGAAGCGGCTCCCGAGGCGTTTGTCGCACCTGCTGTGGTGGGAGCGGCGGTATCCATTGTCGAGCCGTGGGGATGCGAGCCGAAGAGACCGTTATTATAGGCAATTACACCGAGCGCGCCGAGCAGGGCAAGGATAATGATGATGCCGATGATGATCGCCGCGATCAGACCCTTTTTGGTTTTGTTTTTCTTGGGCTTATTCTCTTCGTCAAGGGTGTCGGTGTAGAACGGATTGAGGAAGCCGTTTTCGTCCTCCTCGGGCTTCGGTTCCGCCTTGACGGGTTTTCTTAAATCAACGCCGTCATCGAAATAATCGCCGTAATCCTTTTCGGGGGCGGGACCGTTGATGCTGAATATTTTGGTTTGATTTTTGTAGTTGTCAAAGACTCTGTTGTCGATTTCAGGCTCCTCATAGGAGGGCTTGATATCCTCGTCCTCCGTCTTGGGAGCGTCAGACGCTTGGGAAGTATCGGATGCATCGGCTGTCTCGGAGGAATCGGATGTTGCGGCTTTTTCGGATTCGGAGCTGTTTGACGCTGCCGCGGCAATACCTGCGCCGAGAGCGGCGGCGCCGATCAATTTGCCGTCGCTGCCGTCCTTGGGTTCATCCTCAAAGACATTGCCGTCAAATTCAGTGCTTGCAGGCGCGATGATCTGAGCGGAGGGCTCTTCCTTTTCCTCCTTGTCTGCTTCTTCGTTTTTCAGCGAGAGAAGCGCGTTTTTGATATTGCCCGCGTTCTTCCAGCGGTTCTTGTTTTCGGACTGGATCGCGATCATGACGACGCTCTTCAGCTTCGGACTGCCGTTTTTCGGCGCGGGTACGGATTCTCCCGCAAGACGCTTGTCCACCGCTTCATCGGCAGATACGCCTTCGCCTTCAAAGGGCAGCTTGCCGTCGTTGCACATGGTGTACATGATCATACCGAGCGAATAGAGGTCGGTTGTAAAGTCGGCGTTTTCGCCCTTGTGCATTTCGGGAGCAAGAAAGGCGTCATTTTCATCGAGGCTTTCCGCGTCCATGAATGCGCCGAGCTTGTACTTGCCGTCCTCGGTGACAAAGATATCGGAGGGCTTGATGTCGCCGTGGAAGATGCCGGCGTTTTCAATCTTCTCCAGAATCTCACTCATTTGCAGACCGAAGTCGATAACCTCGTCCTCGGAGAAGCTCTTGTCCTTCATCACCTCAGACAGCGGCTTGCTGTTGTCGGTGACGATGAATACTTCCATTTTCTGTTTTTCGGGATTATCGTCGATGACGACGTCCACATAGTTGCTGATATCGCCCAGACCCTTGATGGTCTTTACAAAATCAGCCTCGTCCTTGATGTATTCGATGTCATCCTGATTGTAGAGACTTCCCGTGAATTCGTAATAGGCGAGCTGCGCTTCCTTTTGCGCACCGTCGCCGTCTTTGCTGACGAGCTTATAGATTTCGCGCTCGTCAGTGTCGGAAGCGGCTGAAACTACCTTCCAGGATTTCAGCGCCTCGGGCAATTTGATTTTTGCCATTAGACCTACTCCTTTTCATTGAATTCTTATCATATTACCTACGGATTGTTCTACCTATTCGGAGCTATTATACCATATTATAATAGTTTTTTCTACTATTTTTTAGATTTTGTAAAAATTGTCATTTTTATTTTCCTGATGAGAATTATTTCGTTCATCATACTAAAAAGGGAACAGGGCCGGCAACGGTCGCCGACCCTGAAAGCGTCAAAAACCCGCGTGTTTTCTTTCGCGCAGTCCCAAAATACCGCCAAGAGCGCCGCCGAGCAGAAGTGCCGCCGCTCTCACGGCACAGAGAGAGGTGACGGGTGCATCCTGACGCAGCAGAGCGCCGGCGGTAATCAGCAGAAGCATGACCGCTCCCGTGACCGCTCCGACAATCAGACCTGCGCCTCCGTTGAGCTTTGTCGCGACGAACGCGCCGACTAGTGCACCGGCTGCCGCGACGGCAACCATCAGATAGTCGATCAGCTCAGCGGAAAGCAGTCCCGTGCTGAGCATGACCGCCGCGAGGACGCACATCATCGCTACGCAGCTGAGCAGACCGCAGAGCGAGCCGATGACGACGGAGCGAATCAGTTTTTTCTTGTCCGACATAAAAAGACCCCCGAATATAAGCTGTTGCATTATACTCGGGAGTCTCGGATTTTATGTTTTGAAAAACGGGAGAGAATATTATTTCTCGCTCTCGGATTCCTGTTTCTTCTTCTTGAAGAAGCTTGTCAGGCTCTTTTTCTCCACGGGAGCCGTTTCAGCGGGATTCTTGACGGTGTCAACGGTGGAAATACACCATTTCTTGAATTTCATCTTGACGCGGTCGGAGCCTGTCTCGATGATAATGGCGTCCTCGTCGTCCTTGATTGCGACGACTCTGCCCATAATACCGCCGATGGTGGTGATTTCATCTCCGATTTCCAGAGAGTTGCGCATCTGCGCCTCTTCTTTTTTCTTTTTGGAGTTCGGTCTGATCAGGAAGAAATAGATACCTCCGATGATGACGGCGTAGATTAAAATCATAACCCACATGCTGTTGCCGCCGAACAGACCGCCTGCCTGCTGTGCTTCAGCTGCTATTGGTGTCATATATTCATCATTCCTTTCAACGCAATAAATTGATTATAACAGCTTTTATCCTCAGTTGCAAGCTATTTTGGAAAAAAATTCATTAAATTCTCACGCCGAGGACATTTCTGTACGTCTGATAGAAGTCAGAGAAGGTTCCTTTGTCAAGCTCCGAGCGGATAACCTCCATCAGATTGTTGTAGAAATAGAGGTTGTGCAGCACCGCAAGACGCATGCCGAGCATTTCACCGCTCTTGAGCAGGTGACGGATGTACGCGCGTGAGAAGCTGCGGCAGGTAGGGCAGTCGCAGTGCTCGTCAATGGGGCGCTCGTCCAGCTCGTATTTGGCGTTGTTGAGGTTGCGCACGCCCTCCCATGTAAAGAGCTGACCGTGCCTTGCGTTGCGGCTGGGCATGACGCAGTCGAATAAATCCACGCCGCGGTATACCGCCTCGAGAATGTTGACGGGCGTTCCGACGCCCATCAGGTAGCGGATTTTGTCCTTGGGTGCGAACAGCTCGACCGCTTCGATGATCTCGTACATCACCTCGGTCGGTTCGCCGACAGCCAGACCGCCGATCGCGTAGCCGTCGAGGTTCAGCTCCGCGATTTCTTTCATATGGTTGATACGGAGATCGCGGTAGGTGCCGCCCTGGTTGATGCCAAAGAGCATTTGCTCGCGGTTGATCGTTTCCTCCAGACTGTTGAGGTATGCCATTCTCTCGATACAGCGCTTGAGCCAGCGCGTCGTGCGCGCAACGCTGTCGCGTGTGTATTCATAGGGAGAGGGGTTCTCGACGCACTCGTCAAACGCCATCGCGATCGTGGAGCCGAGGTTTGATTGGATATTCATGCTCTCCTCGGGTCCCATGAAAATCTTGCGTCCGTCGATGTGGGAGTTGAAATATACGCCTTCCTCCTTGATATTGCGCAGCTTTGCGAGAGAAAACACCTGAAAGCCGCCGCTGTCCGTGAGAATCGGACCGTCCCAGCGCGTAAAGCGGTGCAAGCCGCCGAGCTGCCGTACCTTGTCGTCTCCGGGGCGCAGGTGGAGGTGATAGGTGTTGCACAGCTGCACCTGACATTTTATATTTTTCAAATCAAGCGCCGATACCGCGCCTTTGATGGCGCCGCAGGTCGCAACATTCATAAAGGCGGGGGTTTGTACGGTTCCGTGCGGTGTCACAAATTCGCCGCGCCGTGCGGAGCCTTCTGCTTTGATTAGCTGAAACATAGTTCCTCCGTAATTAAGATATCATCATCGCGTCGCCGAATGAAAAGAATCGATAACGCTCCTCAACGGCAATTTTGTAGGCGTTCATCACGTTGTCATAACCCGCGAACGCCGAAACAAGCATAATCAGCGTGCTTTCGGGCAGGTGGAAGTTGGTGACGAGTCCGTCGAGAACCTTGAATTGATACCCGGGGTAAATAAAGATGTCCGTAAAACCGTCGCACGCCCTGATTTCGCCGTACTCCGTCGCGACGCTCTCGAGCGTGCGGCAGGAGGTTGTGCCGATGGCGATGACTCTGCCGCCGTTTTCTTTAGTCTGTCGGATCAGGTCGGCGGTTTCCTGCGGAATCTCGTAGTGCTCGCTGTGCATTTTATGCTTTGTCACATCGTCCACCTTGACGGGACGGAAGGTACCGAGACCGACGTGCAGGGTGACGTAGGCGATATTCACGCCCTTCTGACGGATGCGCTCCATCAGCTCGTCGGTGAAATGCAGTCCTGCGGTCGGAGCGGCTGCGGAGCCCAATTCATGGCTGTAGACAGTCTGATAGCGCTCCTTGTCCTTTAGCTCCTCGGTGATATAGGGCGGCAGCGGCATCTGACCGATCTTATCAAGCGTCGCAAAGAAATTTTCATCGCAGTCGAAGTCCACCACGCGGTTGCCGTCGTCATTGACTTCGACAACTTCTGCACGCAGAATACCGTCTCCGAAGCTGAATCTCGCGCCCTCGCGCGCCTTTTTGCCGGGCTTGCAGAGCGTTTCCCAGCGATTTCCGCTGATTTGCTTGAGCAGGAGGAACTCCACTCTCGCGCCTGTTTCGTCCTTGACGCCGTAGATTCTCGCGGGCAGAACGCGCGAGTCGTTCGCGACAATCAGGTCGCCCTCGTTGAGATAGTCGATAATGTCATAAAAATGCCGGTGCGTCACTTCTCCCGTGCTTCTGTCAAGGACGAGCAGACGCGAGCTGTCACGCGGCTCGACGGGCGTCTGCGCAATCAGCTCTTTTGGCAAATCATAGTAAAAATCGCTTGTTTTCATAATATTCTTCCTCAAATCCCAAAAGTTAATTCTTAAAATAATTGACAATACAATTGTAAAATGGTATATTATAGAATGAGGTATTTGGAGTAATCAACACCTTGGCGATTGCCATGAAACGCTGTGTTTCAAGCACACCGTATCTATCATATAATAAAAAAGCGAATCTGGCAACCGCTTTTTCAAAAAATGTTGAAACATGGAGGAATCACAGTGAAGAAGTATAAGGTAGGAATTATCGGAGCTACAGGTATGGTAGGACAGCGTTTTGCGCTGCTTCTTGAGAATCACCCCTGGTTTGAGGTTACCGCTCTCGCGGCAAGCGCGCGTTCCGCGGGCAAGACCTATGGCGAGTGCGTTGACGGCAGATGGCACATGACCGCTGCGCTTCCCGAAAAATATAAGGATATGGTTATCATGGACGCCGAGAACGTGGAGGAGGTTGCCGCAAAGGTCGACTTCTGCTTCTGCGCGGTCAACATGAAGAAGGATGAAATCAAGACTCTCGAGGAGAAGTACGCGAAGGCGGAATGCCCGATCGTGTCCAATAACTCCGCGCACCGCTTTACCCCTGATGTACCGATGGTTATCCCCGAAATCAACGCCGATCACATCAAGGTCATCGAGTCGCAGAGAAAGCGCCTCGGCACCAAGAGAGGCTTTGTCGCAGTCAAGTCCAACTGCTCGCTTCAGAGCTATGTCCCCGCCATTCATCCGCTGAAGGCTCTCGGTGTCGACAAGGTGCTCGCCTGCACCTATCAGGCGATTTCCGGCGCGGGCAAGACCTTCAAGACATGGCCCGAAATGGTAGATAACCTCATTCCCTACATCGGCGGTGAGGAAGAAAAGTCCGAGAGAGAGCCCCTTAAAATCTGGGGCAAGGTTGAGGGAGACGAGATCGCGCTGACCGACGATATCGCCATCACCTCCCAGTGTCTGCGTGTTCCCGTTTCCGACGGTCACACAGCGGCGGTATTCATGTCCTTCAAGGAAGGCGTGGAGAAGCCCTCCGTTGAGGAGATTATCAAGGTATGGGAGAGCTACAGCGGCAGAGCGCAGGAGCTGAATCTTCCCAGCGCTCCCAAGCAGTTCCTGCACTACTTTACAGAGCCTGACCGTCCGCAGATCAAGTCGGAGCGCAACCTCGAAAACGGTATGGCTGTTTCCGTCGGCCGTCTCAGAGAGGATACACAGTACGATTACAAGTTCGTGTGCATGTCACACAACACATTAAGAGGCGCGGCAGGCGGCGCTGTTCTTCTCGCCGAGCTCCTCTGCGCCGAGGGATATATGGATTAAGTTCGGAGGAATAAGTATGTCAGACCACATTTTCACAGGCTCGGGCGTAGCGCTGATTACCCCGATTCAGTCAGACGGCAAGGTTAATTACAAGGTGCTTGAGCAGCTCCTCAAGTTCCATATTGCCAAGGGTACCGATGCAATCATCGCCTGCGGCACCACGGGGGAGGCTGCGACCCTCTCCGAGAAGGAGCACTGCGAGGTTCTCTCCTTTGTTTCCGAGAAGGTCAACGGAAGAATTCCCGTCATCGCGGGCACAGGAAGCAACGATACCTCCACTGCGGTCATGCTCTCCAGAGAAGCGCAGAAAACAGGCGCGGACGCTTGCCTTTGCGTAACGCCTTACTATAACAAGACCTCACAGGCAGGTTTGGTGAAGCACTTCAACGTGATCGCCGATTCGGTGGATATTCCCATCATTCTCTATAACGTGCCCTCGCGCACGGGCTGTAACATCCAGCCCAAGACCTATGCCGAGCTCTGCAAGCATCCCAATATCCGCGCGGCGAAGGAAGCAAGCGGCGATATTTCTCAGGTTGCTTTGATTCGCTCGCTCTGCGGCGATAACCTCGACATTTATTCGGGCAATGATGACCAGACCGTTCCGTTTATGTCCTTGGGTGCTCTGGGTGTCATTTCGGTTTTCGCAAATATCTGCCCGACCGAGATGCATCAGATTTGTCAGCTCTGTCTGGATAACAACTTTGCCGAGGCACAGAAGCTCCACTTCCACTATCTGGAGCTGATGAACATTATGTTCAGCGACGTCAATCCGATTCCCGTCAAGACCGCGATGAATCTCTACGGCTTTGACGCGGGTGAATGCAAGCTGCCCCTTGTACCTATGAGTGTGGCAGGCTATCACAATCTCAAGGATTGTCTGGCGAAGTATGACCTTTTGGATAAGGTTTAATCATTACAAACAAATAATAAGCGTAGGGTTTGGTGATTGCCGAACCCTATCTTGATATAGGGGGAAGTAAAAAATGGTAAAAGTTGCAATTGTCGGATGCAATGGAAAGATGGGCTTTTTTGTCGCGGAATCGGTAGAAAGCAATCCTTGGACACAGACCATCTTCGGCGTGGACGCGTTTGGCGAAAAGAAGTATGATTTTCCTGTGTACAAAAGCTTTGACGAGGTGACGGAAAAGCCTGATGTGATCATCGACTTTTCCAATCCCGCGGCGCTGGACGGAATGCTCGGCTACGCTCTCAAAAACCGCGTACCCTGCGTGATCTGCACGACAGGCTATTCCGCCGAACAGGTGGAGCAGATTCACAAGGCTGCCGAGAGCATCGCGATCTTCTATTCGGGCAATATGTCGCTCGGTATCAACCTGCTGATTGAATTAGCAAAGCAGGCGGCAAAGGTGCTCGGCGATTCGTTTGATATTGAGATTGTCGAAAAGCACCATAACCTGAAGGTTGACGCGCCCAGCGGCACGGCGCTGATGCTCGCGGATGCGATTTCCGAGACGCTCGAGCAGGAGCCGCAATATGTCTACAACAGACAGTGCTACAGAAAAAAGCGCGAAAAGAATGAAATCGGTATTCACTCCGTGCGCGGCGGCACCATTGTCGGTGAGCATGAGGTGATTTTCGCGGGACATGACGAGGTCGTGACGCTCACCCATCAGGCGCAGTCCAAGGAAGTGTTCGCGGCGGGTGCAGTGAATGCCGCTGTGTTCCTTGCGTCGCAGGAGTCAGGTATGTATCATATGGGAAATCTGCTCTCGTCAAAAATTTGATAGAGCATGCTTTCAGTATTGTGCATGACTGATTGTGAAATATTTTGAAAACATTTAATTAATTCTAAAAAAGAATTATATTCGTCGCAGGTTGCTATATAATGAAACGTGTGCATTGCTATGCAATATTTGAAACAAGGAATGGATAGGAGATAAGAAATGCAAAATATTACCGTCCAACGTATCTTAGGCGTTCTCCTGCACCGCATCAGGTTCATCATTATTTTGTCCTTAGCGGTGGGGTTGCTCGCGTTTTTGTATACAACCTTCTTTATCACCCCGATTTACAGCACGTCGACAATGATTTTTGTTCAGAACTACAGTAAATCAAATCCAAAAATCGGCGGGAATTCCGCAGATGTAGATCCATCGCAAACCTCAGGCTCTTCAGATTATAATTCCAGCAACAACGAGCAGGCGCAGAAGATTTTCAATTCCGATATCAGCGGTTCTGCCAACCTTGCGAAAATCACAGTGACGCTTTTTCAAAACTCGGATGAGATCACTTCACTGTATGACGGCTGCACCGTCAGTATTTCCGCAGTGGAGGGCACCTTCTATATTGTGATTTCCGCTTCCGGCGCCGATCCCGAGAAATGCGCCAATGTCGCCAATCAGGTTGCTGAGGCTTGCGATGAGGTGTTCCATAAAAACTTTATGTACGGTCAGCTCGGCGTTATCCGTACGGCGAAAACGCCCGGTGCGCCTATTTCACCGAATAAGGTTCAGAATACGCTCATTGGTGCCGGAATCGGTCTTGTTATCGCGTGCGTCATCTCCATTCTCCTTGAGCTGATTGATACTACCATCAAGCCTGATGAGGATCTCTCGGAGATTTACAAGATCCCGGTATTCGCGGAGATTCCGGATTTTTCAAACGGAAGCAGGTGACGGCATGAAGATTAAGCTTAAACGGACGGATAAAAAAGAGGACAAACAGAAAAAGAAGACTACGCCGGAAACGGAAACTCTTTCTGAAAACACAAAATTTGCCATTGTCGAATCCTATAAGAGCGCACGCTCCAATATCATGTTCTCGCTTTCGGCGGAGGATCAGAAGGCTTTCGCCGTGACAAGTCACTCAAAGGGTGAAGGAAAAAGTACGGTTTCTTCCAACCTTGCCATCTCGTTTTCCAAGATGGAGCGCAGGGTATTGCTGATAGACTGTGACCTCAGACGTCCAAATGTCCACAACATTTTCAAGCTGGAGAACAAAGTAGGATTATCCAATGTCATCGGTAAAATGGCAGAATTTGAGGATGTTGTCAAGAGAGATGTGTTGCCGTGCCTTGACATTTTGACCTCGGGTACAATTCCGCCCAACCCTTCCGAATTGATTTGTTCACCGCGTTTTGATAAGCTCCTGAAGCGTGTCAGCGATGACTATGATTACATCATCTTTGATACACCGCCCATCGGCGTTGTATCTGACGCCTTGCTTCTCAAGGATAAGCTGGCGGGTTACGTCATCGTGCTCAGAGAACGCTCGACGACCCACGGTGATATTCAAAAGATTCTGGAGAGCATCAAGCTGGCAGATACGAAGATTCTCGGCTTTGTCAAGGTAGGATGCACCCACGGCAAGAAGCGCTCGGGCAAGGGCTATTACTACTATCAGTACTATACGTACTATTGATATCCCTGCACAGCGATATATTCTGCATAATATAAAGAAACAAGTTTCAACAGACT
This sequence comes from Ruminococcaceae bacterium P7, assembly GCA_900100595.1. Taxonomy (GTDB): domain Bacteria; phylum Bacillota; class Clostridia; order Oscillospirales; family Acutalibacteraceae; genus Ruminococcoides. Next base: position 51,558 of record FMUA01000002.1, on the reverse strand, counting down.
CACTAAGCTATTGCGAGGTGAGCCTGTTTTTTTATGAACAAACTGACGAAATTGCAGGATTCAGAAAAAAGACTTGCATTTTCCCGGTTGATGTATTACAATAGACGAAGTGAAAAGTGAACAAAACCACAGTCATGATAAGGAGTATGAATAATGGATTATTTGAAATGCAGCGCTCAGGAGCTGGAGCAGGAATACGCATCCCTGAAAAAACAGTATGAGGATGAAAAGGGCAAGGGACTTTCTCTGAATATGGCGAGAGGAAAGCCCGGCAAGGCGCAGCTTGATCTCTCTCTCGGAATGCTCGACGTGATCAACAGCAGCTCTGAGTTTGTCGGCGCGGACGGCATGGACTGCCGCAATTATGGTATTCTCAAGGGCATTGACGAATGCCGTCAGCTTTTTGCCGAGATTCTCGGCGTAGAGAAGGAGAATGTGATGGTTGGCGGAAGCTCCAGCCTGAACATGATGTTTGACACAATATCCTGCATGATGACAAAGCCGATCGTTGAAGGCTGCAAGCCCTGGTATGAGGTAGAGAACAGAAAATTTCTCTGTCCCGTTCCCGGCTACGACAGACATTTCGGCATCACGGGCTACTATGGCTTTGAGATGATTCCCGTTCCGATGACCGAGGACGGCCCCGATATGGACATGGTCGAGGAGCTGGTTGCGAGCGACGACAGCATCAAGGGTATCTGGTGCGTTCCCAAATATTCCAATCCGCAGGGCATCACCTACAGCGACGAAACCGTACGCCGTTTCGCGGCACTCAAGCCCGCGGCGAAGGATTTCCGCATCATGTGGGATAACGCATATTGCATCCATGACGTAACCGATACACCCGACGAGCTGCTCAATATCATGGACGCCTGCAAGGAAGCAGGAAACGAGGATATGCCGATTCTCTTCTGCTCGACCTCCAAAATCACCTTCCCGGGTGCGGGCGTCGCAGCGATGGCGGCATCCGAGAACAATATGAAGGTGTTCACCGAGCGTTACAACTTCGAGGTCATCAGCTACGACAAGCTCAATATGCTGCGCCATGTGAAGTATTTCGGCAATTATCAGGGCGTGCTCGATCACATGAAGAAGCACAAGGAAGTGCTGCAGCCCAAGTTTGAGATCGTTCTGAACGCGCTTGAAACAGAGCTGGCGCCTACGGCGACCGCGCAGTGGACAAAGCCGAACGGCGGTTATTTTGTCAGTGTAGACGTGCTGCCCGGAACCGCCAAGAGAGTCGTAGAGCTCTGCAAGGAGGCAGGCGTTGTGCTGACGGGAGCAGGCGCGACCTATCCGTTGGGCAAAGACCCCAAGGACAGCAACATCCGAATTGCGCCTTCCTTCCCTCCGAACAGCGAGTTAGAGCAGGCAATGGAGATTTTCTGCATTTGTGCGAAGCTTGCGGCTTGTGAAAAGCTGATAAATCAGTAAAAGCGTAGAAATTTCCGTAGGATAGTTGTGCAATCCTTATAAAGATAAATATTTTTTATCAAATATTTGCATTTCCATTGACAATTTGACAAAAAAATCATATAATAACTCTGTTACGTCTGTAAGTCTGCACTTGTAACAGAGTTATTTTTGCGCTTACAGACACAATTATGATACGGAGGTTCAAAGGCATGAAAAGAGTTCCAAAGCCGGTGTTCTTCATTGTAGCTTTGCTGATACTTGCCTTTGCGTTTACTGCGATTTTCGGAGTATCCTATTACACGGGCGACAACAAAAACACAGTACTCAAAGGCATCGGCGATATTCGATGGGGCATCGACATCAGGGGCGGCGTAGAGGCGACATTTAAGCCTGCCGACGGCGTTGACGCCACTGATGAACAGCTTGAGTCCGCAAAATCCATTATTGAGCTTCGTATGATTTCACAGGGAATTACCGATTATGAGCTGTACGCTGACAAGAAGAGCGACAGAATCATTGTGCGTTTCCCATGGAAATCAGACGATCAGGAGCACGACGCAGTGAAGGCGATCCAGGACATTTCGTCCACAGCCGAGCTGACGTTCCGTCCCGGCAATTCCTATGCGACAACCGATATCGGTTCCGACGGCGAGTATGTATACAAGACTCCCACAGGCGATACCGAGCAGGTACTGATGACAGGCTCCAGCGTTGAAAAAGCGGAGGCTCAGTACTATACAGACAACAGCGGCAAGTCGCAGTTCGTCGTCAGCCTGACGCTGACCGAGGAAGGCGCAAAGACTTTCGCCGACATCACTACAACCTATCTGAACAAGACGGTTTCCATCTGGATGGATGACATTATGCTCTCCGCTCCCACCGTACAGGCGACCATCACCGACGGCAAGGCGCAGATTTCGGGCAACTTCACATCCGCCTCCGCGACACAGCTCGCAGAGAAGATCAACGCAGGTGCATTGCCTGTTCCGCTGGAGACCTCCAACTACGGACAGATCGCACCGACACTCGGCATGAACGCGCTCACGGCGATGGGCTATGCGGGCGTTATCGCGTTTATCGCAATCGCGCTGATCATGTTGATTTTCTACCGTCTCCCCGGCTTCATCGCGATTATCTCGCTGCTCGGTCAGATGGGACTTTCCATCGCGGCGGTTTCGGGCTATTTCCCCGCAATGCCTTCCTTTACCATGACATTACCCGGTATTGCCGGTCTGATTCTTTCCATCGGTATGGGCGTTGACTGTAACGTCATTACCGCGGAGCGTATCAAGGAGGAGCTTGCCGCAGGCAGAACGCTCGATGGCGCGCTGGACAAGGGTACCAAGAACTCTCTGTCCGCTATTGTCGACGGTAACATGACGGTCGTCATCGTATCCATTATCCTGATGCTGGTATTCGGTCCGTCCAACATTCTCTCGTTTATCTTCGGCGAATCCACCACAGGTACGATTTACGCCTTCGGTTACACGCTTCTCGTGGGTGTAATTTCCAACTTCATTATGGGTATCTTCTTCTCAAGACTGATGCTCAGAAGTGTCGCGGGCATTAAGCCTCTGCGCAAGAAATGGTTGTTCGGAGGTGCTAAGAATGAAAAATGATGTGAACACAAAGGCTGAGGTTCAGATGACCAATCAGGAGATCAGCGAGAAGTTCAACGGCGGCAGAAAGGTTATTGACTTTGTCGGCAAGAAGAAAATCTTCTTCATCATCTCCCTTGCGATTATCGGCATCGGTATCATCTGCAACTTCATTTTCGGCACCACCCTTGATATCCAGTTCTCGGGCGGCGCGACGCTGACATTCAGCTACACGGAGGACGCGGATCATCCTGTTGACCAGGGCGAGCTGTACGACTTCATTCAGGCAAAGACCACAGACAGAATCACCACTTCGTTCTCGACCGACCTGATGGGAAACACAGGCAACAATGTATCTGTTCAGTTCTCGGGCAACGATTCGATTGAGACCGACATCCAGAAGAACCTGGAGTCTGATCTGAAGGCGCAGTATCCCGACAACAACTTCACCACACTCGAGGCAAACTCGTTTGACCCGTCCATGGGCTTCAGCTTCCTGCTCAAGTGTCTGGCAGCGGTTGCGCTGGCGAGTGTCCTGATGGTAATTTACGTCACCATCCGCTTCAAGAAGATCGGCGGTCTTTCCGCAGGTATGATGGCGCTTGTCGCTCTGTTCCACGACGTCGCGATGATCTACTTCATGTATGTCATCTTCCGCATGCCGATCGACTCGAACTTCATCGCGGTTGTCCTGATGATTCTCGGCTACTCGCTGAACGATACCATCGTTATTTACGACCGTGTCCGTGAGCAGAGAAAGCTGATGGGCAGAAAGACAGACGTCGGAACCGTGTTCAACGTATCGGCTTCCAAGACGCTCAAGAGAACGATCATGACCTCTGTAACCACCTTTACGGCGATTCTGATTGTTTATATTCTCGCGTATGTATTTAATATCGCTTCGGTCAAGGGCTTTGCTCTGCCGATGATGATCGGCGTTGTTTCGGGCTGCTATTCCTCAATCTGCATCGCAGGTCCCCTCTGGGTTATGTGGCAGAAGCGCAAGGCGGCAAAGAAAGCGTCCAAGTAAACCAACAAAAGCAGCGGATTTCCGCTGCTTTTTTGTTTTCGGTGAAGCGCACTATAAAATATTTTCCGTTGTCGGGTACTCGCTGTCCTTGAGGGAGGCGAGTGCCCGTTTTGCTTTTTCACTCTCCGCAAAGTACAAATCGAGGCTTCCGTTTTCGATATAGCGCTGCATCTGTGCGAGACTCAGCCCCACGCCGTCCACGTAGTCGTGAATCAGGAGAGCGTCCACCTTCCACGCGATTTTGTTCCAGCGGTCGTTCATGTCGGCGCATAGGTTGAGAGCCTGTTCAAAATCATCCTTGCGCATGGAGGTGTCGATTTGTTCGATATCGTCACAGTAGGCGGTCACGTTGCGGCTGATGAAAAAGACCTCTGTCATAGACGCCGCAAGGCAGATTAAAATCAAAACAAGGGCAATGATAATCCGCTTCATGGCTCCTCCTTTTTGATGATCTGATAGGTTCCCGTATCGGTGAGCGTCATGAGAAAGACGTTTCGTAAGTCGGTATGTTTCTTCTTGAGAATTTTCCTGACTTCATTTTCGTCGCTGTGACAGAGCGAAAGACCGCTGCTGACGATCTGACCGTCGCTGACAACGACCGCCTCGGGACCGTCGTCGGGCATCTTGACGCCTAAATCCGACGCGTCGGGAACACGGTGTTCGGGCTTTTCCAGAACGCTCACCAAGCCGTTTGTCTCGACAACGCAGTATTGCACCTCGTCGAGAGAAAAGATATTCTGCTGTCGCAGCTGCGCGAACAAGTCCTCCGTTGTCATGCGCAGACTTCTCAGCTGCTTTTGCAGGAGCTTTCCGTTTTCGATCACGACAACGGGATTGCCGCAGATCAGCTTGCGGAACCGCCTGCTTTTCAGCATGATAACGCTTGTCGTGATCTCGAGCGCGACGAGAATCGTGACGGGGATCACACCGCTCAACAGCGGCTGCGAGGTGTTTTGCATCGGCAGCGAGGCGATGTCTGAAATGACCATCGTGACGACCAGTTCACTCGGCTGCATGTCGCTGATCTGGCGTTTTCCCATCAGCCGTATCGCAATGATGATGAATACATACAGAATCAAGGTGCGGATTACAGAAATTAACATAGAATCACCGAGGCTAGTGTTTGCGGATTCTCTTGGATTATTCTGCATAATCATGTTAAATCGGAGAATGGTAATAGCGGTGATAACAATGAATTATTCTAATCCGGAATTAAAAATGAAGCTGGAGCAGCAGTTTGCCGAATCGGCGGATTTGACGATACGCGAGCTGACGCTCTGCTCCGCGTCCGCTATCGGTGCGCTGGTGATTACAATGGAGGGACTTGTCGACAAGCAGCAGCTGGCGCAGTCGGTCATCAATCCGCTTCTGCCGTATGATTTCGGCAATCAGTCGCCCGATGAAGTGGGGCAGAGCATCTTCCGCAGCGTGATCGCGTCGGCAGACGCGAAAGCATTTTCGACGATGGAGGAGCTGGTCACTTACATCACCTCGGGCTTTGCGGTGATTGCAGTTGATGGGGCAAGTCAGTTCTGTGCCGTCGGTGTACAGGGCTTTGCGTTCCGCGGCGTCAGCGAACCAGAGAGCGAGGTCGTCCAGCGCGGTTCCCGCGAGGGCTTTTCCGAGCCGCTGCAAATCAACATGTCAATGATCCGGAGACGGCTAAAAAGTCCCGGGCTTGTCTTTGAGCAGATGACCGTCGGCAGCGAGTCGCAGACGCAGCTCATGCTCTGCTATCTGCAAACCAAGGTCTCACAGGAGCTTCTGCAAACGCTTCGAGAGCGGTTACAAGCCTGCGATTTGGAGACGGTTCTCGCTTCCGGCTATCTGTCCGATTACCTCGAGGACGAAAAGACCAGCCGCCTGTTTTCGGGTGTGGGTATCTCGGAGCGTCCCGATGCGGTCTGCGGCAAGCTGACCGAAGGCAGGATCGCGGTTATTGTCGACGGTACGCCTGCGGTAATACTTGTCCCGCGTCTGTTCGTCGAGGAATTTCAAGGCGTGGATGACTATTCCAACCGCAGCTACTATGCTGCTTTTATTCGCTTTACCAAATATTTGTCTTTTTTCGCGGCGGTGTTTCTTCCCGGATTGTACGTCGCACTGGCGCAGTTCCATCCGGAGTATTTCCCGACGCAGCTTTTGATTCAGACCTCGGAATCGCTGGCGAAAACGCCGTTTCCCGTCATGACCGAGACGCTGGGTATCACGCTTGTCTATGAAATCATGAAGGAAGCGGGGCTGCGGATTCCCAAGTCGCTCGGACACGCGGTCAGCATCGTCGGCGCATTGGTAATCGGAGAGAGCGCCGTGACCGCGGGCATCATCAGCTCGTCTACGCTGATGGTGGTCGCGACTGCCGCGATTTGCAGCTATGTCACCTCGACGCTCTATCCGCCGATCATGGTGCTGCGGTTCATTTTGATTCTTGTCGGCGGCTTGACGGGTCTGTGGGGTATCACGCTTGCAACGGCAGTGATTATTATCAGCGTTTGCAGCAAGTCGTCGCTCGGCGTTCCGTATATGTCGTCCCTTGCACCGTTTTCTCTGCGCCGAATGCGCGACGTATTTATCCGCGCAGGTTGGAAAACACTCGGCAAGCATACCATCCGCGTGCAGAAATTCGCCGAAACGGAGGTGCGGGATGCAGACTAAAACGGCTTTTTCATCCAAGCGGTTCCTGCTGGCACTGATGCTGTGCGCCTGTTCTATTATTCTTTTACAGAATGATAGTATCGCGGCGGATACCTCCTTTACCTCTCAGCTCATCGGCATTTTCGCGGGATTATCGGTTTGTTTTCTGCTCTTTCTGCCTGCTGTTTATATCAAAACACATTTTGACCGCGACGTTGTCAGCCTGGTGTCGGACAGCTTGCCAAAGCTCAAAATACCGGTTATGACGGTCTACGCCTGCTATTTTGTCTATACGGCGCTCTATTTTCTGCTGCCCTACACGGAGATGTTCCACACCAAATATTTTCCCGAGGTGTCGCCCTGTCTGATAACGGTACTGCTGCTCGTCTGCTGTGTGTATGCCGCGCTGAAGGGAGTCAACGTCATTTCGCGTTTCGGCGTGTTCCTGTTTGTGTTCGCGATGGTGACGAATTTCCTGATGTTCGGCGGCAGTATTTCGGAGCTGGATTGGGCGCACTGCACCTTTGCGCTCAGCGGAGGCATCGGAGAGTTTTTTCAGAACGTCGTCTATTTTATCACGCCCGCCTTTGTGATTCCGATTTTTGCCTGCCTTTCGGACAGTACGCAGAATTTTCGCCTGCGTCAACCGATATTCGCTCTGCTGTTTACGGGCTTGAAGTACACGGCGGTAGTGTTTTTTATCTGCTTCGCTCTGGGGGATTACGCACGTCGCCAAGGATTCCAGACCTTTTTGCTCTCGCGTGTGGCACATTTCGCATCCTTCGCGGGCATCGAGAGCTTTTATCAAGGTCTGAGCACCATGTCGGTGTTTATGATCGTGTCGCTGCTGTTGTGCGGCATCACGCGCAGCGCGGAGGAGGGCTGCCGGACAAAGGCAATACCGCTGTTTGCCGCTTTGATTCTGGCGGGAGATGTAATAGCAGCGACAAATAATTCTGTAAAAGAAATATTAACCGATCCGACGCTGTTTGCCGCAGTAACGGCGGCAGTAGCGGCTGTGATGCCGCTGATCGGTATTTTGATAGGGAGGAAGTCAAATGAGCAGGGGAATCTGCATAGTATTAAGCATACTGGCGCTGCTGCTGACGGGCTGCAGCGCCTCGCGTCAGATTGAAACCGCCGCGATCATCGAGAACGTAAGCGTCCACAGACAGAACGGAGAGCTGGTTTATACCTTCTACCGCCTGACAAGCGGCGATACGCCGTGGGGTGTGGATGTCCGTGCGGAGTCCTTTGAGCAGGCGTGCAGGCTGGCAAAAGAAGCGTATATCCCGCATCTGTCCCTCGCAAAGCTCGAGCTGCTGCTGATCGAAAAAGAGGTATATGAGGACGTGATGGAATCCGATGTCGACTTCATCTCCACGCAGCCGTCCTTTTCTCCGATTGCTTACGTCACGCTCTGCGACGCGGAAACGATGGAGCAAATCCGCAGAACCAACCGTGTGCAGCGTGTGATTGAGGAACAGTTGATTCTTCTAAAGAAAAATCATCCCGAGGTCAGTATCAACTACCTCAGTATCTTCAATCAATTCGCCCGAGAGGACGGAGAATCCTTTACCGTACCGCTTGTTAGTTCTGAAAAAGAATTAAAAGTGAGTGAATTTGAAATAATACCGAAAAAATAAAAATAAAATGTCAGATATTTCATTAAAAGACTTTATCTTAGCCGCGATTTGTTGTATAATATAACGTAACTATACGGTATCAAAATGATATGATACCGTAAATATACCCAAATCAACAAAGGCGGTGGCAGTATGTCTGAATTTTCAGTACCCTTATCCAGAATCGTTGACAGTCTCGGACTCGAGAAGGTCTATATCGCGGATAACTATGAGCAAACCAACATCTCAACCGTAGAAATCAACCGACCGGGTCTGGAGCTGACAGGTTATTTTGAATTTTTTGATAACAAGCGCATCCAGGTTCTCGGCAACACCGAATTTGCCTATCTCGGACGCTTCGGCTCGGAAGCGCAGAAGATGGTCATTGAGTCGATATTCAGCTTTGGTCCTCCCGCCGTGATTATTTGCCGCCAGATCGAGCCGACAAATGTCATTTTGGAGAGCGCGAAGCTGCACAAGGTTTCGATTCTCGCCACCGATGAAAACACCTCAGATCTGACGGCACGTCTGGTACAGTTCCTCAACCGCGAGCTGGCTCCGCGCATTACGCGCCACGGAGTGCTGGTAGAGGTCTACGGCGAAGGCTGCCTGCTGATCGGCGACAGCGGCGTCGGAAAGAGTGAGACCGCCATTGAGCTGATCAAGCGCGGACACCGCCTTGTCGCGGACGACGCGGTCGAGATACTCAGGACGAACGTCAACACCCTGATCGGCAAGGCGCCCGAGAATATCCGCCACTTTATCGAGCTGCGCGGCATCGGCATCATCAATGCGCGCCAGCTCTTCGGTATGGGCGCGGTCAAGATGCAGGAAAAGATCGACATGGTCGTCAATCTGGAGCTTTGGGAAAACGCGAAGGTCTATGACCGCATGGGTCTGGACAGCGAATATATGAAAATCCTCGGCGTAGAGGTGCCGTCGCTGACGATTCCCGTCAAGCCCGGCCGTAACCTCGCGGTCATCATCGAGGTTGCCGCCATGAACAACAGACAGAAAAAGATGGGCTACAACGCCGCGAAGGATTTGCTGGTCAATCTGGGAATGGATCTGGCTTCCATGCCCGAGCCGCAGAGGAAAATTGTAGACACCTGGGACTGATGGGTTCCGATCAAGACAACTATTCGGGAGAGAGATATGGACAAAACAGACATCATTTTCGATTTGGCAAAGATTCTCGGCTGTGAGGCGCGCAAGGATGAGCCGCTCAGCAGGCACACGACCTTTAAGATCGGCGGAACAGCTGATGCCTACATAAAGGTAACGACGCTGAGCAGTCTCAGCGCGATTCTCAAGGAGTGTGAGGAGTCGGATATCGACTATTTGATTCTCGGCAACGGCAGCAACGTCCTTGTCAGCGACGACGGTTACCGCGGCGTGGTGATCCGTCTTGACGGCGATTTCCGCAAGATCTCGCTGGTGGACGACACGACCATCTACTGCGGCGCGGGAGCGACGCTAGCCGCTCTGAGCAAATTCGCGCTCAAATGCGGATTGACGGGTCTGGAATTTGCCTGGGGTATCCCGGGAACCGTCGGCGGTGCGGTGTTCATGAACGCGGGCGCTTACGGCGGCGAGATGAAGGACGTCGTATACAGCGTGTCCCACATGGACAAGAACGGCGCGATGGGCAGGATCGAGAAGGATGACCTTGCTTTCGGCTACCGCACGAGCGTCTACCGCCAAAATAAATATATCATTACGGGCGTCACCCTCAGAATGAGCCACGGCGCGCCGAAGGATATCCGCGCGAAAATGGATGATTACCTCGGCAGAAGAACCGATAAGCAGCCGCTGGAATATCCCAGCGCAGGCAGCGTATTCAAGCGTCCCGAGGGCGCGTTTGCGGGTGCGCTGATCGAGCAGTGCGGACTCAAGGGAAAGAGCCACGGCGGCGCGCAGGTCAGCGAGAAGCACGCGGGCTTCATCATTAATACAGGCAGGGCGACGGCGCATGACGTCAAATCGCTGATCCGCGAGGTACAGACCGAGGTCGCCGACAAGACGGGCTATACGCTCGAATGCGAATTGATTATTCTATAGCAGAAATATAGCAAGGGAATCGGAATGGAATTTATCATCATATCGGGAATGTCGGGAGCGGGAAAAACCACCGCCCTGCATGTGTTGGAGGATATCGGCTGTTACTGCGTCGATAATATCCCGTCGTCGCTGCTTTCGACGCTGTATAACCTCTGCCAATCCTCCGCGGACGCGGGAATGAAGCGGGTCGCGGTAGTGGTGGATGTGCGCGGCAACGAGAACTATGAGCAGATGACCGCTGAAATCCGGGAATTTAAGAAATCGCAAAACAATGTCAAGGTGCTTTTTCTGGACGCAAAAACCGACAAGCTGATCATGCGCTACAAGGAAACACGGCGGAAGCATCCGCTTGCGGAGCGTCTCAAGGAAAGCTCTGTCACCGAGGCGGTTGAGTACGAGAGATCGCTGCTGATTCCCGTCAAGCGGCTTGCGGACTATCACATTGACACCACATATATGTCCAACAAGCAGCTGCGCGAGCGCGTGATGTCGATGTTTATGCAGGACACCACGCAGGGAATCACCCTGACCTTTATGTCCTTCGGCTTCAAGCGCGGCATTCCGCTGGAGGCGGATATGGTTTTCGATGTACGGTGTTTGCCGAATCCCTTCTACATTCCCTCACTCAAGCAGCTGACAGGGCTGAATCAGGAGGTTCGGGACTATGTGCTCGGCTGCAAGGAGACAGAGGGCTTTCTCAAACATTCCCTTGCGCTGCTCGATTATTCCGTTCCGCTCTATCTTCAGGAGGGGAAAAGCGAGCTGGTTGTCGCAGTCGGCTGTACAGGCGGTCAGCACCGCAGCGTGACGATCGCGAGAGTCTTTCATGAGCATTTCCGCAGGCTGGGATACCGATGTGTCATTCAGCACAGAGATGCGAGGAAATAGGTGCGATATGTCCTTTTCATCAGAAGTCAAGCGTGAGCTAAGTCTCAGAGAGAGCTTTGACCGCGACACGCTCCGCGCGGAGCTGTACGGCATGCTGCTGTTCGGCAAGGTCTTTCGGGACAATCAAATCGTATTTACCACAGAGAGCGTTCACGCGGGAAGAAAGCTCACCTTTCTGCTGCAAAACCTCTTTATGCCGATCATCGAGAAGCAGACCACTCTCAGCCCCAAGTCGGGAGAAACCAAGCTATACAAGCTGCTTCTGATCGATTCCGACGAGTGCCGCAGGGTGTACGAATCCTTCGGTCACAGCGGCAAAGAGGTGACGCTGCGTGTCAACCGCGCGAACGTATCGAGTGAGGAGCTGTCGGCGGCGTTTGTCAGGGGCGTATTTCTCAGCTGCGGTTCGGTATCCGACCCGATGAAGAGCTATCACGCGGAGTTTTGCGTTCCCTACAAAAATCTAGCGGCGGATTTGTGCAAGATACTCAGCGAGGTGACGGAATGTGCGTTTACGCCGAAAACCGTTGTCCGCAACGGGAACTATATCGTTTATTTCAAGGGCAGCGAGCAGATTTGCGACCTGCTCACCTACATAGGCGCGCCGATACAGGCGATGGAGATCATGGGCACCAAGGCGGTCAAGCAGGTGCGCAACAATATCAACCGCCGCATCAACGGAGAGATTGCCAATATCGGCAAGGTTGCCTCCGCCTCGGCGAGACAGCTGGACGCGATCGAAAGAATCAAGCGCGGCAGGGGACTGGAAAGCCTGCCCGACGATTTGCGGGAAATCGCGCTGCTCAGGCTGGAGAATCCCGAGATGTCGCTGCGGGACTTAGGCGCGAACCTGTCTGTTCCCATCAGCCGCAGCGGCGCTAATCACAGAATGCAGCGTCTGCTGGAATACGCGGGCGGCTTGGAGGAGAACAATGGAAGAAAAAATGACCTTTGAACAGGCGAACAAACTGCTCGATGAAACCGTCGGCAAGCTGGAGGACGAAAGTCTTTCACTCGCCGACAGCATGGCGCTCTACGCGAAGGCGTGCGAATTGCTGAGCTACTGCGTCGGGGAACTGGACGCCTATAAGGGACAGATCACCGATATACACAAAAGGATTGTCGAGCAAAGGGGTGAGGAAGATGTCTGAGATGATACAAAGGATTGAAAACGCGCTTTACGGCTGTCTGCCTGACAAAAACTGCCGCGAGGGCGTGCTGATCGACGCGATGCGCTACAGCCTTGAAGCGGGCGGAAAGCGTGTCAGACCGCGGCTTGTGCTGGAGTTTGCAAGGCTCTGCGGCGGCAGCGAGGAGGCGGCGCTTCCGTTTGCGTGCGCGGTGGAGATGATTCACACCTATTCGCTGATTCACGACGATCTGCCCTGTATGGACGACGACGATCTGCGCCGCGGAAAGCCGTCGAACCACAAGGTCTACGGCGAGGATATCGCGCTGCTCGCGGGTGACGCGCTGCTGACGCTCGCCTTTGAAACGCTCGCCGATGACAAAACAGCGGAGCTTGCAGGCGACAGAGCGTGCCGTCTGGCGGCAAAGACGCTCGCGCGCTATGCGGGAGCGGTCGGTATGGTCGGCGGTCAGGTGATCGATCTCAAGAGCGAAAATACGAACGCGCCCCTTGAGGTACTGCGCGAGATGGACGAGAAAAAGACCGCCTGTCTGATTCAGGCAGCATGTGAGCTGGGATGTATCGCAGCCAATGCCGGCGCGGACAAGCGCCGTGCCGCCGCACTCTACGGCGAGAGTATCGGTGTAGCGTTCCAGATTCAGGATGATATTCTCGACCAGACCTCCTCAAATGAGGAGCTGGGAAAGCCTGTCGGCAGCGATAACGAGAACAGCAAGAGCACGTATGTCTCGCTGCTCGGCATCGAAAAATGCCGTGCGCTGGTTGACGAGCTGACGAATCAGGCAATCGAGGCGCTTTCCGCTTTTGACGCGGATACCGAGGCGCTCAGGGATTACGCGCTGGCGCTGGCAAAAAGGAACAAATAATTCTTTTCTAGAAAAAACACTATTTCAGGAACGGAAAAAGATATGGGAGAATATAAGCACCTTTCGGCAATCCGCTCGCCAAAGGATGTCAAGCGCATCCCTGAGCAGGAGATTCCCGCGCTCTGCACGGAAATCCGCGAGAAGCTCGTCGAGGTCGTGTCCGTAAACGGCGGACATCTGTCTCCGAATCTGGGAGTGGTAGAGCTGACGGTGGCGCTTCACCGCTGCTTCCATTTTCCCAAGGACAGCATTGTGTGGGACGTGGGTCATCAGAGCTACACGCACAAGCTGCTCACGGGCAGATACGAACAATTTGATACTCTGCGTCTCAAGGACGGCATCTCGGGCTTTCCCAAGCGCGAAGAGAGTCCCTACGACGATTTTAATACAGGCCACAGCAGCACCTCGATTTCGGCGGCGTTCGGAATCGCCAATGCCAAGCTGCTCAGCGGCGACAACAGCTACACCATCGCTGTCATCGGAGACGGTTCCTTTACGGGAGGTCTCGCGTTTGAGGCGGTCAACAACGCGGGCAGATTCAACAAGAACTTCATCGTTGTGCTCAACGATAACAAGATGTCGATATCCAAAAACGTCGGTGCCTTTCCGCGCTACCTGACGACCGTGCGCATCCAGCCGTGGTATATCCGCGTCAAGCGCGGCACGCAGAATTTTCTGTCCCACATTCCGCTGATAGGGCGAGTGACCAAGGCGATACTGCGCCGCAGCAAGTCGGGTATCAAGAATCTTGTCTATAAAAACACGCTCTTTGACGATTTCGGTTTCACGTACTTCGGTCCGATTGACGGTCACGATATTGAGGAGCTGGAAAACGCGTTCAACGCTGCAAAAAAAGAGACAAAGCCCGTGCTGCTGCACGTTGTCACGAAAAAGGGCAAGGGCTATCAGCCTGCTGAAGAGAATCCGGGTGAGTTTCACGGCATCGGTCAGTTTGACATCGATTCGGGAGAGCCGCTGTCGAGTCACAAGGGCTTCTCGGCTGTTTTCGGCAAGACGCTCTGCGAGCTTGCCGCGAACGACGGCAAAATCTGCGCGATTACCGCCGCCATGACGGGCGGTACGGGGCTGAATGAATTTGCCAAGACATACAAAAACCGCTTTTTCGATGTGGGTATCGCGGAGGAGCATGCCGTCACCTTCGGCTGCGGCATGTCCTCCAAGGGCTACCGTCCCGTGTTCGCGGTGTATTCCACCTTTCTGCAGCGTGCCTATGACCAGCTGATTCACGACGCTGCGCTGGGCAACCTGCATCTGGTGCTCGGTATTGACCGCGCGGGCATCGTCGGCAGCGACGGTGAGACGCATCAGGGCGTGTTTGACGTCTCAATGCTCAATTCCATTCCGCGCACAACCATTTTTTCACCGTCATATTTCGACGGACTCAGAAGCACGCTGAAAAACGCGATTTACGTTCAAGACGGTCTGGTAGCGGTGCGCTATCCGCGCGGAGGAGAGCTGTACCGTCCCGAGAGCCTGACGGACGAGAGCGTTGACTATAATATCGTGGGCAGCGAGGACGCAAAATTCCTCATTGTCACCTACGGCAGACTCTTTTCTTACGCTGCCAAGGCGCAGGAGGAGCTGAAAAAGCAGGACATTGACGTTTGTATCTTAAAGCTCTGCAAAATCAAGCCCATCAATCCGCAGACGATAGAGTTCGCGCGCGGCTTTGAGCAGGTGTGGTTTTTTGAGGAGGGAATCCTCAACGGCGGCATTGCCAGAACCTTCTCGGATATGCTCACATGGAGCGGCTTTGAGGGCTGTTATCACATCCGTGCGATCCGCGACGGCTTCGTCAAGCAAATGACCGTTGACGAGGCGCTCCACATGCTGCGGTTTGACACCGAGGGCATTGTGAACATCATCAAAAAGGAAACGAAAGCATGAAAAAACGACTGGATATCTTGGTCTTTGAAAAGGGTCTTGCCGAGAGCCGCGAGAAAGCAAAGGCGGTTATCATGGCGGGACAGGTATATGTCGACAACCAGAGGGCGGACAAATGCGGCACCTCCTATGACGAGAACGCCAAAATCGAGGTGCGCGGCAGTGTGCTGCCCTACGTCAGCCGCGGCGGCTTGAAGCTTGAAAAGGCGATCAGGTGCTTCGGACTTGACCTCAGCGGCAAAACCGCGATGGATATCGGCGCTTCCACAGGAGGCTTTACCGACTGTATGCTCCAGAACGGCGCGAAAAAGGTCTACGCGATCGACGTCGGCTATGGTCAGCTCGCGTGGAAGCTGCGCACCGACGAGCGCGTCGTCAACCTTGAGCGCACCAATATGCGCAAGGTCACGCGCGAGCAGGTGCCCGACCCGATCGACTTCTTTTCCGTTGACGTCAGCTTTATCTCACTTCGTCTGATTCTGCCTGTCGCGCGTGAGCTGATGGCGGAAAATGCCGAGGCGGTCTGTCTGATCAAGCCGCAGTTTGAGGCGGGCAGGGAAAAGGTCGGCAAAAAGGGCGTCGTCCGCGACCCCAAGGTACACGCCGAGGTAGTGCGCGGCATCTTTGAGTTTGTCCTGCACAACGGCTTTGATGTGCTCAACCTTGATTATTCGCCCATCAAGGGGCCGGAGGGCAACATTGAGTACCTGATACATCTCAGAAAATCGGATGAACCGAAAGCGCTGACAGACGTTGCCCCCGAGGAGCTTGTCACACGCTCCCACGAGGCGCTCGACAAACAGGAGAAGCCATGAAAGCAGCCATTATCGTTAATCTTTCCAAAGAAAAAGCAGTCAGCTGCGCGGCGCAGATCGCCTCCTTGCTGCATGACAACGGCGCGTCCGTCGCGATGCCTGCCGACTGCAGGGAGAAGCTCTTTTTCAGCTACATCACCTACTACTTCACGCATCAGCAGCTCTTTTCACACTGTGACATCGCCATTACCGTCGGCGGCGACGGCACGATCATCCACGCGGCAAAGCACGCGGCAAAGACCGACACACCGCTGATCGGAGTCAATGTCGGCAGACTCGGCTTTGCGGCTGATGTGGAGACAGAGGATATCGGCAGCCTGACGCGGCTGCTGACGGGAGATTATTTCTCCGAGAACCGCATCCTGCTCGATGTAGAGGTGCAGAAAAACGGCGGAAGCCATCATTATCTTGCTGTCAACGACGCGGTCGTCGCGCACGGACAGCTTTCCAAAATCGTAGATTTAACGCTCTCTCTCAACGGAGAGGAGATTTCAAAATACAGGGCGGACGGTCTTTTGTTTTCCACTCCCACAGGCTCCACCGCCTATTCGCTCTCGGCGGGAGGTCCGATCCTGTCGCCGCAGATGCAGTGTATTCTGATGACGCCCGTCTGTCCGCACTCGCTGTTTTCACGCTCGGTCGTGTTTGAGAGCGACGCGGAGCTTTCGGTGACCGTCAAAATTCCCGCGGGCTGTTCCTGTCTGCTCACTATCGATGGTGAGGACAATATCGATATCGGCGAGGACGACCGCGTTATCATCCGGAAATCCGAGCGTTCTCTTCGGCTGCTGTCGCTGAAGAAGCGCAATTTCTATAAAAAACTCAATGAAAAGCTCAAAGAGAGGGAAATCAAATGAAAAGCGGAAGACACGCAAAAATTCTTGAGATTATCAATGCCAAAGCCATTGAGACCCAGGACGAGCTGCTTGATTGCCTCAGCGCCGAGGGCTACAGGGTGACGCAGGCGACAGTTTCGCGCGACATCAAGGATTTACGACTGGTAAAAACGCTCGGCAGCGACGGAAAATACCGCTACACGGCGGCGCAGAATAATTCTGTGGATATCCGCTCCACTTTTTCGCAGCTCTTTTCCTCCTCGGTGCTCGCAATAGACAGAGCACAGAATATCGTAGTCATCAAAACGCTCAGCGGCATGGCGAATGCCGTATGTGCCGCGCTTGATACCATCGGCAATAATAATATCGTCGGTACGCTTGCGGGTGACGACACCATCTTCATCGCCTGCCGCGCCAACGACAGCGCGCAGGAGCTTGCCGACTTTCTCAAGCAGCAGAAAAATGTGAAATAATGGGATGAGAACATGCTACAGACCTTGTATATAGAAAATATAGCCGTCATTGAGAAGTGCTCCATTGACTTCAACAGCGGGCTCAACGTCCTCACAGGCGAGACGGGCGCAGGCAAGAGTATCATCATTGACGCGATCAACGCCATACTCGGACAGCGTACCTCGCGCGATATTATCCGCACGGGCGCAGGCTCTGCCTTTGTCAGCGCGTTCTTTGACGAAATCAACGACGCGGTGCATCAAAAGCTCCTTGCCCTCGGGATTGAGGACGAGGACGGTACGCTGCTGCTCCAGCGCACGCTCAGCGCTTCGGGCAAGAGCACCTGTAAAATCAACGGCAGACCTGCCACCCTCGCGATGCTGCGCGATTTGTCAACGAGTCTGATCAATATTCACGGACAGCACGAGAGCTACGCGCTTTTTTCTCCCGAAACGCACATCGACTACATCGACAGCTACGGCGGCACGGGCGCGCTGATTGACGATTACAGCGAGAAATACAAGCATTATATCATTCTCCAAAAGAAATTAAATGAGGCGGAGTCGGATGAAAGCGACCGCCTGAATGAAATAGATCTGCTCAGCTTCCAGACAAAGGAGCTGTTTGACGCCGACATACAGGTCGGTGAGGAAGAGGCGCTGGATACCGAGCGCACGGGGCTTCTCAATTTTGAGAAGATATCCTCGCTGCTCAACCGCGCGAATCAGTTGCTCAGCGGCGAGGATAACAGCGGCTGCGAGCTGGTTGACATGGCGGCGAACGCCATGCAGAGCGCGGCGGGCTACAGCGCCGAATACGAGGATATCAGCAATAACCTCACCGATTTGTACTATAATCTCCGCGACTGTGCCGAGAGCATCAGCGACGCGCTCGATAACCTCGAGCACGATCCGCAGCGTCTGGAGGAGATCGAGGAAAGGCTGGATCTGATCAACCGCCTCACCCGCAAATACAATTGTCTCGCCGACGAGCTGCCCGCACTTGCCGAAAAGATGCAGACCAGGCTCGACGAGCTGATTCACTATGATAAGAACCGCGGTGAGCTGGCAGCCGCCTGCAAGACCGCGAAAAAGGAAGCCGAAGCAGCGGCGGCGGTGCTGAGTGAGAAACGCCGCGCGACCGCAAAGGAGTTTGCCGAGAAGGTCAAGGCGGAGATGAGCTTCCTCAATATGCCGAATGTGGAGCTGGTGCCCGCGTTCGAGACCATTCCGCTCAGCCCGAAGGGCATCGACAAGGTGGAGCTGCTGATATCCGCCAATCCGGGCGAAACGCCGCGTTCCGTCGCGAAAATCGCATCGGGCGGTGAGCTGTCGCGTATGATGCTCGCTATCAAGACCGTCCTTGCGGGTACCGACATGGCGGACACGCTGATTTTTGACGAGGTGGACACGGGTATCTCGGGTTCCGCCGCCGAAAAGGTCGGACTCAAGCTCAGCGAGGTGTCCAAGGAATGTCAGGTGCTCTGCGTCACTCACCAGGCGCAGATCGCCGCTCTCGCGGACTTCCACTATCTGATCCGCAAGCAGGTGGAGCAGGGAAGAACCTTCACCGAGGTTGTGCCGCTCGACCACAGCGGCAGAGTCTCCGAGCTGGCGCGCATTATCGGCGGCGTCAGCATCACCGAAGCGGCTGTTTCTCACGCCGAGGACATGCTCCGCATCTATCATCACTAACTAACGCCAAACACCCTCGTTGACAGGGTGTCGAAAGGAAGAGCACGATTTGAAGCTATGGACAGTTGCTCCGCTTGACAAGGCAGAGGCTTCAAAAATTCAAGAAAAACACAACCTGCCGCCGATCATCGCGATGCTGCTGCAGATTCGCGGTATCACCTCGGATGTGGAAATCGAGGATTTCCTCTATAATGACAGTGTGATTGCCGACCCGATGGAAATCAGGGATATGGACAAGGCGGCGGCGCGCGTGCGTCAGGCGATTGACAGCGGGGAAGCGATCTGCGTTTACGGCGACTACGACGCTGACGGCGTCACCTCGACCGCGCTTCTGTATTCCTATCTGGAAACCGTCGGCGCGAACGTGACCTACTACATACCGTCGCGCGAGGGCGAGGGCTACGGCATGAACAGCGCCGCCGTAGATATGCTTGCCGCGCAGGGCGTCAGATTGATCGTCACCGTCGATAACGGCATTGCCGCGAGGGAGGAGATCGCTCACGCAAAATCTCTCGGCATTGACACGGTGGTTACCGATCACCATACGCCGCTTTCCACACTTCCCGAAGCGGTGGCTGTTGTTGATTTGCACCGTGAGGACTGTCCCAGCCGCTTCAAGCTTCTCTCAGGCGTCGGCGTCGCCTTCAAATTGATCATGGCGCTTGAGGGAGAGGAATGCGACGTCGACATGCTGCTCGACAATTATTCCGATATCCTTGCCCTCGGCACGATTGGCGACGTGGTGGAGCTAAAGGGAGAAAACCGCGTCTTTGTCAAGCGCGGTATGGACAGCATCATGCATACCGACCGCGCGGGAATCAGCGCTTTGCTGGAGGTTTCGGGTATCGGAGAGAAAGCGCTCACGGCGGGCAGGGTCGCCTTTACGTTGGTTCCGAGGATAAATGCCGTCGGCAGATTGGGTCACTCCGGTCAGTCCGTAGAGCTGCTGCTCACAGAGGACTTTGAAAGGGCGGAGGAGATCGCACAGGTGATGAACCGCGACAACACCGAGCGCAAGGAGATCGAAAACCGCATCCTCGAAGAAATCGATGCCGAGATTCGCCGTAATCCCGCGCTGGTGCGCGACCGCGTTATTGTGATCGACGGCGAAGGCTGGAAACAGGGCGTCGTCGGTATAGTCGCCGCGCGTGTCAAGGAGACGTTCGGAAAGCCGACCATCATCATTTCCCGTGAGGGAGACAAGGCAAAGGGCTCGGGCAGGAGCGTGGAGGGCTTTGCACTCTGTGACGCTGTCGCGGCGTGCGCTGATGTCCTTACGCACTACGGCGGTCATCCAATGGCAGCCGGTCTGTCTCTTCCCGCAGAGAACATTTCTTTATTCCGGAAAAGAATTAACGAGCATGCGGCATCCTTACCCAAAATGCCATACGACTGCTTCCGCATCGACTGCAGGCTCAATCCTGCCATCATCAGCGAGGAGCTTGTGTACCAGATTTCATTGCTGCAGCCGTTCGGCGCAGGCAATCCGACGCCTGTTTTCGGTTTTTTTGAGATGCAGCTGGAAGCGATTATTCCGATGGGGAATAATAAGCACTTGAGACTGCAGGTTTCCAAAGGCGGAAACAGCCTCAAGGTCATGCAGTTTTTTACCGCGCCCGAGGAATTTCCGTTTATAAAGGGCGATATAATAGATATAGCCGCTACGCTTGAAATCAACGAGTACAACGGCGTAAAAAGCGTTTCCGTGGTTGCCAAGGACATCAAGGCAAGCGCGGACGACAGTGAAAAGCTCCTCAACGCCAACCGCGCGTTTGAGAAATTTATCGGCGGAAAGCCGCTTTCCAAGCGGATTATTGAAAGACTCACTCCCACGCGAGAGGATTTTGCGCAGCTTTACCGTTTTCTGCAGGCATGCAGGGGATACCGCCTAGCGATCGACAGCTTGGTTCACAAGCTCGGCGGCAGACTGAATCTCGGCAAAATCCGCGTCATGCTCGAAGCGATGCGGCAGCTTGGATTGATTGAAATGGAAGAAGGCATCACGGGAGCGAGTATCGTGCTGAATCAGGTGAAAGGCAAGGTCAGTCTTGAGTCGGCGCCCGTCATGAAAGCATTAAAGGAGGCAATCAAGTGAGCAGATTTTCCAACGTAGCACATTATCAGGACTTTACGGAGCTTGAGAACATTCTCTCAACGACAAACAACCCCTACAATATGGAGAAAATCCGTTCCGCCTATGCCTTTGCCGAGAAGTGTCACGGCGACCAGCGCAGAGTATCGGGTATTCCCTATATTCTCCATCCCACCTCGGTAGCTTGTATCGTCGCGGAGCTGGGAATGGACACCGACACCATCTGCGGCGCGCTGCTGCATGACGTGGTGGAGGACACCGAGGTGACGCTCGATGAAATCAAGCGGCGGTTCGGCGGCGACGTCGCCAAGCTGATTGACGGCGTGACGAAAATTTCAAAGATTCCCTATTCCTCGCGGGAGGAGCAGCAGGCGGAGAATATCCGAAAAATGCTGATTGCGATGGCGGACGATATCCGCGTTATCATCATCAAGCTCGCCGACAGACTGCATAACATGCGCACGATGGACTGTATGCCCGAGCAGAAGCGGCGTGACAAGTCGCTCGAGAACATGCAGGTGTTCGCGCCGATCGCGCACCGTCTCGGTATCAAAGCGATCAAGGACGAGCTGGAGGATCGCTCGCTGCAGTATCTCGACCCCATCGGCTACGAGGAAATTGAAAATAACCTTCTGATGAACGAGGACGGCAGAGCGAAGTTCATCGATTCGATCAAGAAGCAGATTCTTGAAAAGACAAAGGACACGATCCCCAATGTTTATATCAGCGGCAGAGTCAAGAGCATCAACAGCATCTACCGCAAGACCTTTATGCGCAACCAGACCATCGACCAGATTTTTGACGTGTTCGCGGTGCGCGTGATCGTCGATAATGTGTCGGACTGCTATAACGTGCTCGGCGTCGTGCACGACATTTTCAAACCGATTCCCAACCGCTTCAAGGACTACATTTCGATGCCCAAGCCGAATATGTACCAGAGCCTTCACACCACCGTGCTCGATAAGAACACCATCCCGTTTGAGGTGCAGATCCGCACATGGGAGATGCACTACACGGCGGAATACGGAATCGCAGCTCACTGGAAATATAAGCTCGGCATGGTTTCCAGTGACAAATCGGCGGAGGATAAGCTGCGCCAGAATATCGAGAGCGTCAAGAAGATGATTCTCGACCAGCTCGAGGCGGAGGACGCGACGGACATAGCGCGCAATATCCGCAACGACTTTGAGGAAAACGACGTCTATGTCTTTACGCCAAAGGGCGACGTCATGAGCCTTCCGCGCGGTTCGACACCGATAGACCTCGCGTACCTGATTCACACGCAGGTCGGTCACCGCATGGTCGGCGCGAAAATCAACAACAAAATCGTACCCATCGACTATAAGCTGCGCACGGGCGATATCTGCGAGATCCTCACTCAGAAGGAGGAGCACCCCAACCGCGCGTGGATAGATATATGCAAGACAGCCTCTGCCAAGTCCAAAATCCGCCAGTGGTTCAAGCATGAGAAGCGCGACGAGAATATTGTCGAGGGCAGAGCGATGATCGAGCGCGAGTTCAAGCGTCAGGGAATGAACCTCACCGAGGAGGAGTATCCCGAGTTCTTCCGCAGTGTGTCCGTCAAGAAGCAGTACAACACGATCGAGGACTTCTACGCGGCGGTCGGCTACGGCGGCATCCAGCTCTGGAAGATCATGCCGCGTCTCAAGGAGGAGTACCAAAAGACCTACGCGAAGGATATTGAGAATATCACGATTCCTCCCGTTCCCGCGAAGCGCACCAAGGCGACCTCGGGCGTTGTGATCGAGGGCAACGACGACGTGCTCGTCAAGTTCTCGAACTGCTGCAACCCGCTCCCGGGCGACGAGATCATCGGCTATATCACCCGCGGCTACGGCGTTTCCATTCACAAGCGCACCTGCACCAATGTCCCGAAGGATTTGTCGGCGTGCGAGGAACCCGAGCGTTGGATTTCCTGCTACTGGGAGGACAGAGTCGGCGATTCGTTCCGCAGTACGCTGCAAATCACGGCGGCTGACCGTCCGGGCTTGCTCGCGGACGTTACGGTCAAGCTCTCGGGCATGCATATCAACATTCACACCCTCAATTCCAGAGAGGTCAAGAACAACAGAGCGGTTGTCACCGTGACGATCGACGTTATGGGAAGGAACCACCTGCGCGGCGTTATCTCGAAGCTCTCGGATATCAACGGCATTGAGGAGATAAAGAGGTTATAATGAAAGCGATTATACAAAGAGTCAAATACGCCAGGGTCGAGGTGGAGGAAAAAATCGTCGGAGAAATCGGACAGGGCTTTCTGATTCTCCTCGGCGTAGAGCAGGAGGACGACGAAAAGGAAGCCGAGGTGCTCGCGAACAAAGTCGCGGGACTGCGCGTTTTTACCGATGAAAATGACAAGATGAACCTCTCGCTTGCCGATATCGGCGGCGAGGTGCTCGTCATTTCCAACTTCACGCTCTGCGCGGACTGCTCTCACGGCAGACGTCCCAGCTTTATCGCGGCGGCACGTCCCGAGAAAGCGGAGCCGCTGTATGAGTATTTCTGTCAGCTGATGGAGAAAAACGGGATTTGGAAGGTCGCAAAGGGTATTTTCGGCGCGGATATGGCGGTCAGTCTGCTTAACGACGGTCCCGTTACCATCGATATCAATTCAAAGGACTTAAAAAGATGATTCAGATAAAAATTTACCCCGTTACCATGCTTGCCACCAACTGCTGCTACCTTGTCGATGAGGCGACAGGAAAGTGCGCCGTCACCGATCCGGGTGCGAAGAGCGACAGGCTCATCTCACAGATCGAAAAGGACGGCGGCAAGCTGGAGTATGTTATTCTCACCCACGGTCACTATGACCATATCCTCTACGCGCGGCAGCTCGCGGAGCAGTTCGGCGCGAAGGTCGTCACAGGCAAATATTGCGACCCGTTTCTCAGCGACGCCGACCTCAACGGCACCGAGCGTCATATGCTGCGCGAGTTTCAGCCCTTCCATGCGGACATTCTTCTCGAGGATGGCGAGCGCTTCAAGCTCGGCGAAACGGAGATTACCTATCTTTACACCCCCGGTCACACCAGCGGCTGCGGCGTGTATCTATTCGACGATATCATGATCAGCGGCGACACGCTGTTCTGCGAATCCTACGGCAGAACCGACCTGCCCTCTGGAAATGACGCGCAGATGATTCAGTCGCTCAAACGGCTCAAGGAGCTGGACGGCGACTATCAGGTCATTCCCGGACACGGTCCGATGACGACGCTTTCGCACGAGCGTCGCTTCAATCCTCTGATGAGGAGACTCTAGCATGAATCTCTACATCCGAAACAATACCTTCTGGTTTGAGCTGGAAAACCTCACGCGGCTGTTCTTCCCGAATGAGAAAATCAATGTTTACCGTGAGTTTCAGAGCGTGGAAAAGCCCTTTATCCTCGCGTCGCTTGACGATGAAATCACCGTCAGCGTGGCGATAGGGGACTTTGAGGCGGAGAAAACCGCTCCTGTCTGTGCGGATAACGGAGAAAACGAGCTGAGCACCGTCAAGCTGCTCTATCAGCTTCTGCACGATTTCAGCGGTATCGACCAGCCGTGGGGACTGCTCACGGGTGTGCGTCCGATCAAGCTGCTCAGGAAGCTGCGTGCGGAAATCGGCACAGAGGCTTCCGACAGACGCTTTCTGGAGGATTATTACGTCAGCCCCGAGAAGCTCCGTCTTGCGGATATGACCGAGGAAAACGAACGCAGGATCATTGAGCTTTCGCGTCCCGAATCATTCAGCCTGTATGTGGGAATCCCGTTCTGCCCCTCGCGGTGCAGCTATTGCTCCTTCGTGATGGCGTCTGTCGAGCGCGCGAAAAAGCTCATGCAGCCATATACCGACCTGCTCTGCGAGGAGATCAGGGCGACGGGGCAGATCGCAGCCGACCTCGGCTTACGGCTCGAGACCGTCTATTTCGGCGGCGGAACCCCGACCACCCTCAGCCCGGAGCAGCTTGATCAGGTTCTCGGAGCCGTCAACAGTAGCTTTGACCTGTCGGCCTGCCGCGAGTTCACCGTGGAGGCAGGCAGACCCGATACCATTACAGCGGAAAAACTTTTTGCTTTAAAAGAAAATAGAGTCGGCAGAATCAGCATCAATCCCCAGTCTGTCAGCGACGAGGTGCTTCAGGCGATCGGAAGAAAGCACACCGCGCAGCAGTTTTTTGACGCGTTCGAGTTAGCGCGGAAATGCGGTTTCAATAATATCAATACCGACCTGATTGCGGGATTGCCGAAGGATACCGCCGAGGGCTTCCGCAGGTCGCTGGACGCGATGCTTGCACTCGACGCGGAGTGCGTGACGGTGCATACGCTTTGCATGAAGCGCGCCGCCACGCTGACGCAGGACGGCAAGACGCTCAACCGGGAGGAGGCGGCGACAGCCCGCGAAATGGTGCGGTACGCGCAGGAAACCCTGACCGCGCGCGATTATATTCCATACTACCTGTACCGCCAGACGCGCATGGTCGGCAATCTCGAAAATGTCGGCTGGTCGAAAAAAGGGTACGAGAGCCTGTACAACGTCTATGTCATGGACGAGACGCACACCATCCTTGCCTGCGGCTCGGGCGGCGTTACCAAGCTGAGGAATCCGGACAGTGATTTTCTCAGCCGTGTTTTCAACTTCAAATATCCGTATGAGTATATCGGCAGATTTGACGAAATACTTAAAAGAAAATCAGATATAAAGCGGTTTTATTGTGATTTACACAGTTGATTCCGGCATAAAATAGTGCTATACTATTTGGTAATAAATAAAGGGAACCTCTAAAAATCCCTTACCGCAAATAAGCACGACATTGAATTATTAGAGGCTCCCTAAACAAAAAACAAAGAAGGGCGTACCCTTCAAAAAAACAGAAAGGTGATAATTATGGGAAAATTCGATGAAATTTTTGACGACGTAGTCATCAACGCAAAGGCTGCCGCAGCGGTCGTATCCAAGAAAGCGTCCACCGTTTACGACACCTCCAAGCATAAGATCACAGCTGCCGAAATCAGGGGCGAAATCAACAAGAAGCTCAGAGATATCGGCAAGTACACCTACAAGAAAGAGGTATTCGGCGTTGACACCTCCGCTGAGATCGCGCAGGCGATCGCTGAGGTCAAGGAGCTGAAGGAGAACCTCGAGATCATCAACGCGCACATCGATTCCGTCAAGAACCAGAAGAAGTGTCCCCAGTGCGAGGCGAAGGTGCCCAGAAACTCCGTATTCTGCAACATCTGCGGCGCGAAGCTCACCGAGGAAGAGCACGAGGCTGAAACAGCACAAACAGCGGAGGAGCCCGTTGAGGCGGTTGTTGAAGCCGCAGAGGATATTGTTGTCGAAGCTGCCGAATAAGGCATTTCAACCGCTCGTTCTCTTATTCTGATTCAACAGGTGATATAATTTGTCAAAAAAATATAACGCGGTCGCGAATGCGGGTCAAAACGCCTCCCAGACCTTTGTCAAGGGAGCGGCGATTCTGACCGTCAGCATGATTGTCGTCAAGGTGTTCGGCGTACTCGATAAGGTCATTCTCACCAACATCTATTCCATGTTCGGCGAGAGCCTTGCCTCCATGGGAATGGGCATCTATAACAATGCCTATGAGGTGTTCGGCGTTATTTTCATCGTCGCAACGGGCGGTCTGCCGATCGTCATTTCGCGCATGATTTCCCAGAGCATGGCGGAGGAACGCTATAAGGACGTCAGGCAGATCCACAGGCTGTCGATTCCGCTCTTTCTTGTGGTGGGACTTGTCTGCACCATCGGATTGATGATCATCAGCTTTCCGTACGCTTTCAACTTTATCAAGTCGCCCTATTCCATCTACGCGATGCTCGCGCTTGCGCCGACCGTGCTGTTCGGCTGCATCGCCTCGATTTACCGCGGCTACTTTGAGGGACAGCGCAACATGTTCCCGACAGCTGTTTCCGAGGTCATCGAGGCGGTCGTCAAGCTGGTGCTGGGCGCGCTGTTCGCGTTCCTGATCATGTACTTCGGTATGGCGCATTACCGCGACACGGGAGAATTTCTCTGGTTCCGGTTCCGCGACCACAACGAGGCGCAGAACACGATCCTCGCCTTTTCCGTCGCGGGCAACATCTGCGGTATCTCGCTTGCGAGTCTCAGCTCCAGCATATTCCTGATTCTCAAATACAAAATCGGCGGCGACGGCATCCCGCGGGAGTTTTACGAAAAATCCGTTACAGCGCGCCGTCAGAAGGAAACGCTTGCGGTTATCGTCAAGACAGCGCTGCCTATCGTCGGCGGCGCTCTTGTCATGAGCATCGGCTCGCTGATAGACGCAGTCATCATTCAGAACGTGCTGTTCAATCTGGCGAAGAACAACGCCGACGCGCTGGCGCGTCAGTACAGCGACTATTATCCGAGAGAAGTATTCTACGGCTTCAAGGATCACGCGCCGACCATCCATACGGCTCTGTGGGGCTGCTACGGCTCCTCGCTGACGCTGATGCAGCTTGTCACCGCGGTGACGCAGGTATTCGGCTCCAGCGCGATGCCCAGCGTGACCAGCGCGTGGACAAAGGGCGACAAGGCGGAGCTGAAGGGCTCGATCGACACCGTCCTCAAGATGACGATGATGTTCACCCTGCCGATGGCGTTCGGACTCTGTGTTCTGGCGCATCCTGTGATGGCGTTTATCTATTCGAGCCGCGATATCATTGCGATCGGCGGCAACGTACTTACCCTCATGGGCGTTACTACGATATTCACGGCGATTATCACGCCGATTTGCAGCATGCTCAACGGCATCGGCAAGGTCAAGCTGCCGATGATCCTCTACACTGTCTGCATGGTCGTCAAAATCGGTACCTCATGGATTTTCGTCAGCATGCCCGATATCAACATTCAGGGCGCGACGGCAGGCTCGCTGATTTCCTACGCGCTGATTTGCGTGGCGGGAATGTTCCTGCTGATCAAGCATTCCAAGGTAGTGCCCGACTTCCTTTCGACGACGGTCAAGCCGCTGATAGCGGCTGTCGGCTGCGCGGCGACGGCGTTCTTTGTGAACATGCTGATTGAGGGAAGGATGAACCACCGCATCAGTACGATACTTGCGATTCTCGCCGCGGTGATTGTTTATATTGCAATTTTACTAGTATTGCGCACATTTTCGGCAAAAGAGATAAGCTTTTTACCAAAAGGTGAAAAAATCGCAAAAACACTTGAAAAATTACACTTAATTCGTTAAAATAGAGTACTGTGAGCAAAAAACGGTATTCGAGGAAAAACAATGGAGTATCAGCAGAAAGACAAATATACATTTGACGATTTAATTGAAATCGTGAAGATACTGCGCGCACCGGGCGGTTGTCCGTGGGACAGAGCGCAGACGCATAAAAGCATACGCTCCAACTTCATCGAGGAGACCTACGAGGCAATCGAGGCGATCGACACGGATGATACCGAGTTGCTCAGGGAGGAGCTCGGCGACGTGCTGATGCAGGTAGCGCTGCACTGTGAAATGGAGCGCGAGGCGGGCAGCTTTGACATCAACGACGTCTGTGACGGCGTCTGCAAGAAGCTGATCTACCGTCACCCGCATGTGTTCGGCGACGTGACGGCGGAGAATCCCGAGCAGGCGCTGAACAGCTGGGATGCGGCGAAGATGAAGTCGAAGTCGCAGACCACCTATTCCGACGCGATGCGCAGCATATCCAAGGCGCTTCCGGCGCTGATGCGCAGCGAGAAAATCCAGAAAAAGGCGTCCAAGGTTGGCTTTGACTGGGACAACGCGCTCGGAGCGATGACAAAGCTCACCGAGGAGTGCAACGAGCTTAACGTCGCGATCGCTCTCGGCAACAGTAAGAACCAGCTCGAGGAGGTCGGGGACGTTCTGTTCACGGTCGTGAACGTGGCGCGTTTTCTCGATATCGACAGCGAGTATGCGCTGGAGCTTGCCTGCGAAAAGTTCGTCACGCGGTTCGCGATGGTCGAGCAGCTTGCGCAGGAACGCGGCATCAATATGAGCGCCGCCTCATTAACGCAACTTGATTCCCTTTGGGAGGAAGTTAAGATATTACAGAAACACAAATCCAATGGAGGTAATTAAGACATGAAAAAGACAGATTTGATTCATGCTATAGCAGAACAGAGCGGCCTCTCCAAGAAGGACGCAGAAAAAGCGCTGAACGCGACTATCGACACCATCATCAAGGCAGTTGCAGAGGGCGAAAAGATTCAGCTCACAGGCTTCGGCACCTTTGAGCAGCGCCAGAGAAACGCCAGAACAGGTGTAGATCCCAGAACTGGCAACACCATCGAGATTCCCGCGTCCAAGGTTCCCGCATTCAAGGCAGGCAAGGGCTTCAAGGATATCGTAAATCAGTAATGATAGGAACAAAAGAGCCGCGTTGGCTCTTTTTGTTTTGGAGGATGTATGAGACTCGACAAATTCTTAAAGGTATCGCGTCTGATCAAGCGCAGAACCGTCGCCAATGAGGCGTGCGACGCGGGAAAGGTCGTCGTCAACGGCAAGGTCGCACGTGCTTCCTATGATGTCAAGGAGGGCGATATCATTGAAATCACTCTCGGCGCACGCACGGTCAAGGTTCAGGTGCGCGATGTGAAGGAGGTTGTGCGCAAAGAGGACGCGCCGACCATGTATACCGCGGTAGAATAGCATATTTAGAGGTTTGCCTTCGTATAATGAAGCAATGTCAAATTGCTCAGTACGGAGGTATTTTTTTATGGCTGAATTTGCAGGGAAAAAGCATACCCTGACGCTGGATAACAGGGAGCGGCTCGTGATCACGGGAGCGGAGGACGTCAACGGCTTCAATGAGGAGGCGGTGTCCGTGTCGACGACGGACGGCTTGCTGCTGATCAAGGGCAGCGGTCTGCACATTGACAGGCTCAATCTCGAAACGGGCGACGTCAGCATTGACGGAAAAATCAACGCGATGCAGTACGTCGGCGGCGACAAGAGCAGGTCAAAGCTCTCACGTTTGTTCCGCTGAGCGATGGAGCTGAGCTTCTGGCAGCAGACTGCCGCGTTTTTATGGTCGCTTGTTTTGGGAGGGGCGTTATCGGTGCTGTACGGCGCGCTCAAATTTCTGCGTTTCTGCTTCTCGTTCGGAAAGGCGGCAACCTTTGTGTGCGATGTGTTATTTATGCTCACCTCCGCAGTCGCCCTGTTTATGTTCTCGCTGGGATTTCTCAACGGAGCGGTGCGCGTCTATGTTCTGCTCGGTGCGCTGACGGGCTTTTTGACGCTGCGTTTAACCGTCGGCAGGTGGTTCTTTTGCCTGTGCCGCCCTGTTATTTGCCTTTGTGGAAAGTACCGAAACAAAATCTTCGCAAAATGTAAATTATTTGCAAAAAAGCTATTGAAAAAAGGGTTGGGATTATTGTATAATGTAGGTGTAAAAAAATCTGAAAATCATAATCTTGATGATAGAGGAAATGAATATGGCATTGAAACTCAAAAAGCCGAGCACGAAAAAGGCTCAGGGCACAGACGCTTCAAAGCAGGCAGGTCCTCAGGAGGTCAAGCCCGTCAAGAAGCGTAAGTGGCGCTATTTGCTGCTGTACTTAGCAGCGATCGGATTCGCGTTTTACGCGGTTATCACGATTATCAATCAGAATGTAAGAATCGCCGAGAAAAGGGCAGAACTGAGTGAGTTACAGCAGCAGATCAATGTTGTTGAAATACAATCCAAATACATCGAAAAGGTTCAGAGCTATCAGGGCAAGGAGCTTTCCGATTATATGGAAAAAATAGCAAAGGAAGAGCTTGGCTATGTGGGTGAGGGTGAGAGAATCTTCATCAATGTAGCGGGCGACCAATAAGTAAAAAATAGGGGTATAATTTTTTTATGGCGATTGAAGTCGGAACAATTCTGGAGGGAAAGGTATCCGGAATTACAAAATTCGGAGCGTTTGTAGACTTGGAAGAAGGAAAAACAGGCATGGTGCATATCTCGGAGGTTGCACCCACGTTCATCAATGAAATCAGCGATTACGTCAAGGTAGGACAGATGGTCAAGGTCAAGGTTCTCGCGATTGACGACGGAAAAATCAAGCTATCGATGAAGCAGGCGCTGCCGAGGGATCAGCAGAGAAAACCGCGTGCGCAGAAGCCGAGCCGCGAGCATACGCCGCATCAGCCCTACAAGCCCGCGCCGCCGGTCACCTCACCGGGGGATTATGAGTGGCAAAGCTCGCGCAAGAGCGCTCCGTCTACCTTTGAGGATATGATGTCGCGTTTCAAGCAGACCAGCGAGGACAAGATGAGCGACCTCAAGCGCGGCGGTGAAAGCCGCGGCTACAGCCGCAGAGGAAACGGCAACGGCAGGCGTTAAAAAAGCCTATAGTTCCCCACGGGAATTAAAATAGCAAAACTCAAAAAACTGAATAAGGGAGGCAATTTTATGAAAATAGTCTACACGGCGAGAAAAGTGAACCTCAGAGACAACTTCAAGGAGAGAGTCGAGAAGAAGCTGCAGAAGTTCAGGAAGCTCTTTTCCGAGGAAGCGGTTGCTTATGTGGTTGTCACCCTTGAGAAAAACCGTCAGACAGTCGAGGTAACCATCCGCGACAAGGCGATCGTCTATCGCGCTGAGAGCACGATGCAGGAAATGAACGACGCTCTCGACAGAGTCATGGATATCCTCATGCGTCAGATTCGCAAGAACAAGACGCGTCTTGAAAAACGCCTCAAGACAGGCAGCATCAACGATATCATCGCGGATATTCCCGACAATCAGCCTGAGGAGGACGCGTATAATGTTGTCCGCAACAAGCAGGTCATTGTGAAGCCTCTCACCGTTGAGGAGGCAATCCTCGAGATGAATATGGTCAGCCATGATTTCTTCATGTTCCGCAACGCCGAGACAAATGAAATCAACGTCGTCTACAAGCGCAAGGACGGCAACTACGGCGTGTTGGAGCCGACTGCTTAATCACAAAAGGACTTTTTCAGGGCGGAGTTATCCGCCCTGTTTTTTTGAACAGGAGAGAATACGATGAACATGACCTTTGCAGCCCCCTGCATCTTCGGCTTGGAGGGCATCTGTGCCAACGAGCTGAAATTTCTGGGCATTCAAAACGTCCGCGCCGAGAACGGCAGAGTGCTGTTTGAGGGTGACTGGGACACACTCGCGAAAGCCAATATCCGTTCGCGCTACGCCGAGAGGATCCAGATTCTGCTCGCAGAGTTCCGCGCGACGGATTTCCAGACGCTCTTTGAGCGCGTGAAAGCGATAGAGTGGGAGCGTTTCATCGGCATGTCCGACGCCTTTCCTGTCAAGGGACGGTGTCTCAGTTCACAGCTCATGAGTGTTCCCGATTGCCAGAAAATCATCAAAAAGGCGGTCGTGACGCGCCTTTCCGAGCGCTACATGCTCTCATGGTTCGAGGAGACAGGTTCCGCAAGGCAGATTCAGTTTTTGATTCTGAAGGACAAGGTCAGCATTCTGCTCGATACCTCGGGCGCGGGACTGCACAAGCGCGGCTACAGAGCGGATTCCAACGACGCGCCCATCAAGGAAACGCTTGCCGCGGCGATGGTCGAGCTTGCACGCGTCCGTCCGAATCACTTTGTCACCGACCCGATGTGCGGCAGCGGTACGCTTCTGATTGAAGCGGCGATGAAAGCGAAAAATATCGCCCCGGGACTCAAACGCTACTTTGCCTGCGAGAAATGGAGCTGTGTGCCGAAGGACGTTTTTGCGCGTGAGCGCGAGCTGGCGCAGTCGCAGATCCGTACGGATATCAGCTTCCGTGCGTCGGGGAGCGATATCGACGCTTCCGCGCTGGAAACCGCGCGTCATAACGCGGAGCTGGCAGGCGTCGGGGATCTGATCGCCTTCGAGCGTCGCGATATCCGCGATTTTCAGCTCAGCGAGGGCTATCAGACGGTTATCACCAATCCGCCGTACGGCGAAAGACTGCTCGACCTCAGGGCAGCCGAGGAGCTTTACAAGGTCATGGGGGAGAAATTCCGCAGGGAAAAGGGAAAGAGCTATACCGTCATCACCCCGGACGACGACTTTGAGAAGCTTTTCGGCAGAAAGGCGGACAAGCGCCGCAAGCTCTATAACGGCACCTTGAAATGCCAGGTTTACCTGTTTTTAAGCTGATGGAACGGCATAATCGAATGGTGATACTTCACAAATATTTCACATAGTTTTTGGTAATAATAACAAAAACAAAATAGGCGCGGAAATGCCGTTGCATAAATTGTCAAAACTTCTTAAAATTCCCGTAAACACTTGACATTATGCGGCGTTCCAACTATAATTTATAGAGTAAAAGACCATCAAAACCAAGCAAATTATCTGTTGTTGAAAAGGAAAAAATATGGAAACTTCGGTTCTTTGCAGGCTTAACGCTGCAGCGGAAAAATACCATGATAAAATCATGTTCAAGGATCACGAGAACGCGTTGACCTTTGGTCAGTTCAACGAATTGACAAAAGCGATCGGCACCTTCCTCGCGGGCAAGACGAACGCGGGCGATCCCGTGGTCGTCATGTCGGGCAGACATATCAAAACGCCTGCCTGCTTCCTCGGAGCGGTACGCGCGGGTTGCTTCTACGCGCCCATGGACGGCGATATGCCCGTTACCCGACTCAACCAGATCATCGGCGTTATCAAGGCGAAGATCATGGTTGTTGACAAGGCGCATCTCGAAATCGCGCAGAGCCTCAATTATGACGGCGAGATTTTCGTGATGGAGGATATTCTCGACACACCCGTTGATGAAGCGGTGCTTGCCGAGAGAGAAAAGACGCTTGTCATTACCTCTCCGCTTTATGTTATCTTCACCTCAGGCTCCACAGGCGTGCCCAAGGGCGTTATCACCTCACACCTGAGCCTGATGACTTACATCGACTCCGTCAGCAAGGTGCTCGATATCAACGACGCCGACGTCATGGGCAACCAGTCGCCGCTCGATTATATCGCCGCTGTCAGGGATATCTATTTCCCCATCAGCAAGGGCGCTTCCACCTACATCATTCCCAAGAATGAGTTCGCGGTTCCCACCGCGCTGTTTGAAACGCTCAACAGAGAGAAGATCACCGCGCTGTGCTGGAGCGTCGCGGGTGTCACTCTGCCTGCAAAGCTGGGTGCGTTTGACGTGATTAAGCCCGAATATCTAAAGAAGCTCTGCTTCTCCGGTTCGGTCATGCCCTGCAAGTATCTCAAAATCTGGCAGGAAAATCTGCCCGACGTACTCTATGTCAACCAGTACGGACCGACTGAGGCGACAGCCTCCTGCACCTACTACGTCGTCACCGACAAGGTGGAGGACGACACGGTGCTTCCCATCGGCAAGCCGTACGACAACTATAAAATCACGATTCTCAGCGAGGAAAACGAGGAGGTTCCCTACGGCGAGCAGGGCGAGATCTGCGTCAGCGGACCGATACTCGCACTCGGCTACTACGGCAACGCCGAATACACCGAGAAATCCTTCCTGCAGAATCCCCTCAATCCCAACTACCGCGAGCTGATCTACAAGACTGGCGACCTGGGCAGCTGGGGAGAGGACGGCAACCTGCTGTTCCACGGCAGAAAGGACAGACAGATCAAGCACCTCGGACACCGCATCGAGCTTGGTGAAATCGAAGAAGCTGCCCACAAGGTCGAGGGTGTGAAGGACTGCTGTTCTCTGTATAACAAGCCCAAGGAGCACCTCTACCTGTTCTATACGGGTGACGCGACCTCCAAGGACATCGTGCTTTATTTCCGCAAAAACCTGCCTGCATTCATGGTGCCGAGAAAGCTTGTCAATCTCGATAAACTCCCGACACTGCCCAACGGCAAGATTGATATGCAGACATTAAAAACCTATTTCAAATAATTTTTAGAATGGAGAAATTACTATGATGGACGAATTAATGGAAATCCTGGAAGAACTCAGACCCGACGTTGACTTTGCGAGCGAGACTGCCCTGATTACAGACGGTATTCTTGATTCTTTTGACATCGTGGCGCTTGTCGGCGAGCTGAACGACGCGTTTGATATCGAAATCAAGCCCAACAACCTCGTTCCCGACAACTTCAACTCCGCGAAGGCGATGCTGGCTCTCATTGAGCAGCTTCAGGACGAATAATCATGACGAACGAAAAACTCAGAGAAATCCTTTCTCAGCTCGGAACGCCGTCCTACGTCTATGACCTCGACGCTTTCAACAAGCGCGCGGCGCTGGTGCGCGAGCAGTTCGGCGACAACGTCGGACTCTGCTTCTCCATCAAGGCGAACGCGTTCCTGCTCGGCAGACTGCCCGAAACCATCGACAAGATCGAGGTTTGCAGCCCCGGCGAGCTGACCATCTGCGAAAAGACAGGCGTTGACGTGAGCAAGATCATCTTCTCCGGCGTCAACAAGACAAAGGCGGACGTCGAGCGTGCCGCGGACGACAACGTCGGCACCTTTACCGCCGAGAGCTTTCTGCATTTGCAGCTGATCAACGAAGCGGCGCTCAAGAGAGGAAAGGTATTTCCCGTATTGCTCCGTGTGACCGACGTCAAGGGCGGCAGCCAGTTTGGCATGGAGGAGGGCGATGTGCTCGACCTCATCCGCAGCCGCGCCGAATATGAGGGCGTGGAAATTGTCGGTATCCACTACTTTACAGGCACCCAGAAGCGCAAGGCGAAGCCCATCCTCAGAGAGCTGGACTACCTCAGAGAGCTGGTAGCCAAAATCAAGGACGAGCTTGATTTCACGGTACAGCGTCTTGAGTACGGCACGGGACTTGCGGTCGATTACTTTGACGAAAACGCGGACGAGCTGGAAGCGGCTCGTCTTGCGGATATCGCTCCCGCAATCCGCGAGCTTGGCGAGATCGCCGAGCTTACCGTGGAAATGGGAAGATTCTTCGCAGCGCCCTGCGGCTACTACTTCACCAAGGTTGTAGACGTCAAGACCTGCTACGGCGTGAACTACGCGATCGTAGACGGCGGTCTCAACCAGCTCAAATACGACGGACAGCTTCAGGGAATGCAGATTCCCGTGATCCTCCACTTCAAGGAGGAGGAGGCTCCCCGGGAGAGCAAAGCGCCGTGGACGCTCTGCGGCAGTCTCTGTACAACCAACGATATTTTGGCGAGAGCCGCGGAATTTGACGGTCTTGAAATCGGCGACACCTTGGTGTTCACCCGCACAGGCGCGTATTCCGCAATGGAGGGCATGGCAATTTTCCTCAGCCGCGAAATGCCCGTAATTTCAGTTTACTCTGAAAAGGACGGTCTCACGGTACTGCGCGAGAGACTTTATTCAGACGTATTTAACACCCCCTAAAAGCTTTTTCTACGCTGCTTGAGGCTGCCGCAAGGCGGTCTCAGGCTTGCGTTTTGTATATACACTTCACAAACACCGCGACATAGGAGATGTTATTTTGAGTTACAGTACCATCAATTTTATTTTGTTTGTACTGGGCACCGTTCTGGTCTACTTTCTGATTCCGAAGAAAGCCCGCTGGACCGTGCTTCTCGCGGCGAGCGTTGTATTTTACATCATTTCGGGTTTAAAATTCGCGTTCTACATACTGTTTACCGCCGCAAGTACCTATCTGATTGCGCTCTGGGTTGATAAGCTATCGCAGAACTCCAAGCAGGTTCTCAAGAAGAACAAGGCGGAATGGAGCAGAGACGACAAAAAGAACTACAAAAACAAAGTGAAAATTCAGAAGCGCCTCGTCATGTCTCTCGCACTGGTTGCGAACTTCGGCATTCTCGCGTTTCTGAAATATTACAATTCTTTTGCGGGAGGCGCCAACGACCTCTTCGCGAACTTCGGCTGGCAGCTGTCCATGCCGACCTTAAAGCTTCTGATGCCGCTCGGCATCTCATTCTACACCTTCCAGTCGATGGGTTACATCGTGGACGTATACCGCGAGAAGGTGCAGGCACAGAAGAATCCGCTCAAGCTTCTTCTGTTTGTTTCCTTCTTCCCTCAGGTGATCCAGGGACCGATCAGCATGTACGACCAGCTTGCGAAGCAGCTCTATGAAGGTCATGATTTTGACTTCACCCGCTTCAAATACGGCTGCGAGCTGATCATGTGGGGTTTTTTCAAGAAGCTCGTGATCGCGGACAGAGCCGCCATTGCGATTACCGCCGTTACAGGCAGCTATAATAAATATAACGGCACCACTCTGACCTTTACGATTCTGCTGTATGCCCTGCAGCTGTACGCCGACTTCTCGGGCGGTATTGATATTTCCCGCGGCGTTGCGCAGATATTTGGCATCAACATGATCGACAACTTCAAGCGTCCGTACTTCTCGAAGGATATCAACGAGTACTGGCGCCGCTGGCACATTTCGCTGGGCGCGTGGATGAAGGAGTACATTTTCTATCCCGTTGCGATGTCCAACGCCTTTATCACAGCCAGCAAAAAGATGAAAAACACCCGCTTCGGCAAGACCGCTGCGGGCGCGCATATCGCCAAGGTACTGCCCACCAGCGTCGCTTCGCTGATCGTATTCCTCGTTGTCGGCATCTGGCACGGCGACAGCTGGAAGTTTGTCGCTTTCGGTGCGTGGAACGGCGTGATCATCATGGTCAGCATTCTGCTCGAGCCTGTCTTTGATATCATCAAGGAGAAGCTCCACATCAAAAAGGGCAATGTTCCCTTTATGCTGTTCCAGATGTTCCGCACCTTCCTGATCGTCCTCGTGGGCTATGTCTTTGACGTCGCGCCCTCGTTCAAGCAGGCGATGCGCACCTTCTGGCTCTTCTTCACAAACCAGAGCTTCAGCAAGGGCTACACCCAGATCAGTGATCTGGGACTGGGCAAAAAGGACTATCTTGTCATACTGCTCGGTGCGGTGGTTATTCTGATCGCCAGTCTGATTCAGGAGAACACCAAGGACGGACTCACCATCCGCGAGAAGCTTGACAAGAGACCATTTGTCCTCCGTTTTGCGGCGCTGTTCGTACTGCTGATTTCTATTGTGGTATTCGGCATTTACGGTTCGGGCTACGACGCGGCAGCCTTTGTTTACGCACAATTCTAAAGGAATGTGATTATGAAAGCGAAATTATACATAACACGAACAATCAAGATAGCGGCTTTTGCGCTCTTGTCGGCGCTTGTCATCGGCTTTCTGCAGGAGTATGTCCTCTGTCATTATGACGCGAACCGCCTGAGAATGGACGGCTATTACATCGAGGACAGCGAAACCATCGATGTAGCGTTGATTGGCTCGAGCGAGATGTACTCGGGTATCATTCCCGCGCGTACCTATGAAAAGTACGGATTTACCTGCTATCCTTACGCGACCGCGTCAAGTACGGCAGGCGCGATGATCACGCAAATCGAGGAGATTGAGCGTACCCAGCATCCCGAGCTGATCGTCATTGAAATCAACGCTTTCCTCTACGCGACGGACAATGAGGAAAAGGAGTCGAGCATCCGCAACTATATCGACAATGTACCGCTGAACTGGAACAAGTGGCAGTACATCCAGAACACGCCCGCTGTCCGTAAGCTGGGCAGACGCGAGTTCCTGTTCCCGATTTTCAAGTATCACAGCGTCTGGAACGACTACCCCGAGCCTTGGGAAATGCTCAAAACGCGCTTTTCGCAGGACGCGCGCGGTTATACGCTTCTGAAAGGCTTCAAGACGACTGCCGCACACCTCAAGGTTAAGGAGAAGATTTTCAACAGCACCGCTCCGACCGATGATACCAAGAATAATCTGGAGCCTCGTTACGAGGAAGCGCTGCGTACCTTCCTGCAGCACTGCAAGGACAACAATATTTCCAATCTGCTCTTTATCCGTGCGCCGCATGTTATCAAGCAGGAGACCTATAAGCGCTTCACGCGCGGCAACAAGGTCAAGGATATCATTGACGAGTACGGTTATACCTATATCAACTATGAGCGCGATTTTAATATGATGGCGCTCGATCCCGAGCAGTATTACTACAATTACGACCACTTCAATATTTACGGCGCGGAGAAATTCACCGATTACGTATCCGAAATGCTGACCGAGCGTTTTGATATCAAGCCGACTGAGCTGGACGAAAAGCATAAGGCGCAGTGGGACGAGGCGGTGGAATTCTACCACAAGTATTATGATTACGTGGACAACTATATGAAGCAGGGCAAAAAGAGCAAGGAAATGATTGAAACGAACGACTTGATCAAAAAGGTCAACGAGTTCGCTTTAAAAAAAACCTCTTAGAATTTTGTTAGAATTTAGTATGACAGTCGAAAAGCACTTCCGTTTGAGCGGAGGTGCTTTTTATTTTAGTGTCAAAACACGGGTTTCGTTTTTCAGGGGAGAGAGCTGATTGCATATTTCCAATAAAGAACTATAGTTTTTCTCCCATCTTTTATTCTGCTGTCCCGTGTAGAACAGCTCGTCACATTGCAGCAGCTCTGCATTGTCGCAGACATAATCCATGATGATCGTGTTTGCCTTCCGGTATTCTTCGGGCAGGTTTTCAATATCACCGCCGTGTGCGATAAACAGCACCGTATGTTCGCCTGCCGTGAGATACTGATAAACAACATGATCGGCATTGATTACCTCCAGCCGGATGTCGTCCTTGATTTCGAGAGTAAACATGCTGTTGTTATGGATATCCTCACCGTCAGCGATTCCGATTTCCTCCCGGTATTTTTCGTTGACATAGACATTATCGATCGCAAAGTACTCGTCTATCATCGGATAATAGTCTGCGTAGTTGACGCGGTTCGGAAGAATCAGAGAATCTATCCTGCCGCCGTAGTTGTAGAGCGTATCCAGCAGGCTGCTGTTGAAGCTGCCGTTACCGCCGCAGGCAAGCAGGTTCAGACTATCCTGTTCGCAGAGCGCAATTGTAACACCGCCATAGCTCTGTTGAATCAGCAGCTGTGTCGTCTGACCATCGAAGAGAACGTGAATGGAAAAACCGATTCCCAACGCTGCGGCGGAAATCAGGATGAAATAACCGTTGCATCGTATTTTGTGTTGCAGGATGTAGGCGATGAGTACCAAAACGATGGACAAGCCCAGCCAGCAGTAAAAGTACAGATGGTGCGTGCTGACAGAGGATAGCGGAAGTTTTGCGAAGAACGAAATAATATGCAGGAACAAGCGACAAAGAACATTCAATATCAGGCTCATCGGCTTGGCGAGAAGCGTGAGAAAGGGAATGCTGTAAAGCAAAACAGCGGGCAGGATCAATATCAGGATAACGCAGACGATTGGTTCCACCAGAATCGAAATCACAACGACAAGCGGCGATATCCTTTGAAAAAACAGTGTTGAGATCGGAATCATCCACAGCGCAGCGGAAACAGATACCGCGGTCAGATTGGTGAAGAAAAGGGGGATCCATCTTATCCGGCGCCATCTGATTTGATAGATGTGAAGAAGGCGGTTGAGATTTCTCTGAATCGGATGTGCCCAAAGCACAATGCCGAGTGTGGCGGTAAACGACATAATCACGCTGATATCGCCTGCGGCAAACGGATTGGGAATCGTCAGAACCAGTGCGGCGATGCCGAGTGAATTGACGCTGTCGCTTTTCCGACGCAGGAGCATACCGCCATATGTAATCAAAGCCATGACACCCGCCCGTATGACCGAGCGGGAAAAGCCGGTCAGCGCGGTCAAGCAGATGATCAGAATCGCTGCAGCAAGGAACAGCGGTAGCTTTTTGAGCCGAAGCTTCCGGAGAATAAAGACGGAGAAACTGCAGAGGACTGAAAGATGCATACCCGATACCACAATCAGGAAAGAGGTTCCCGTGCGTGTGATATCGTGTTTCGTTTCCTTCGTCAGCGCGTAATGGTCTCCGAGCAATATCGCTTTGCAGAGAGCGGCGCTTTTTCGGGGCAAAAGACTGACGAGTGTCGTTTTGATATATTTCCGCGCGCTGACGGCGTATTGATAGAGCGTAAAGTGTTTTTCTCCCGTCGGTTCCAGCTCAAAGACCGCGTCTTGTGACGCGGTGAACCAGCAGCCGCGGCTGATTTCATTTTTACGGTTCTCTTTTTGGAGCGTGAGCTTGCCGCGGACTTTGTCAAACTCCGAAACCTCCGTGCCGGAATAGAGGGTGAGGTTGATATTCAGCTTCTGCGGCACACCGTCAACGGTCTCGGTCCGAATCGGTACCAGCATAATCTTATTCGCAAGCTGAATTTCATCGCGGACATAGCCCTCAAAGCATATTTCTTTATTAGAATAATTATCAATAACCGGCTGAAAAATAATATTCGTATACAGAATTAAAAACCCTACAGCGCACAGCGCGCTGCATCCGGCTGTCAGCACCGTCCACGCGTACGGATTCCTTTTCAGCTTCAGCCAAATGCCCGCACCGATCGTGATTACGGCAGCGACGGAAAAAAGAATCCAAGCCCAATTGAAATAAAAGGCGACTGCCAGTACAGTCAGACAGGTTAATCCGATAGTACCAAACAGTCGCCTCATGATGTTTCTCCGTTAAGAATTGAGATTGTTCATTTTATAGCACAGCGTCATCAGCATATCGCTCAGGTGGACGTTTTCCACGATCGCGTCGCTGTACCGCCGTGAGATGTCGTAGTGGCTGAAATTCCAGAAGCTGCGGATGCCGAGGGAATAAAGCCTGTCCAGCTCCGCCTCGACCGCGTCCTTGGGAATACAGAGAATCGCGGTGTCCACGCGGTTATTTCCGCAAAATTCCTCCAAGTCACTTTCAGAGCGGATCGTCAGTTCTCCGAGCAGCTGTCCCTTTTTAGCGGGATCGCCGTCGAAGCAGGCAACCAGCTCGAAGCCCAGCTTTTGAAAGTCAAAATGGTTGGCAAGCGCGGAACCGAAGTTTCCCGCACCGATCAGAATCGCCTGATACCGGTTGTTCAGCCCCAGAATGCCCTTGATTTCCTCCTTCAGCTGCTTCACGCTGTAGCCGTAGCCCTGCTGCCCGAAGCCGCCGAAGCAATTGAGGTCCTGCCGCACCTGAGAGGCGGTAACATTCATAATCGCTGCCAGCTTGGTTGAGGAAATACGCTCCACATGCTGTTCGTCAAGCTCAGATAAAAAGCGGTAATATCTCGGCAAGCGCCTGATAACCGACATGGATATTCTGTCATTTTTCGACATACCGCATCATCTCCTTTTTGCTTCTTACAGGGATGCCGCCAGACGCTCGTTGATTGCTTTGAGGAATTCCTCAGTGTTGACCTTGGTCTTGTTCTCGAGGGCAGAGATCAGGTACAAGTCGCCTGTCATGATGCCGTCCTCAATGGTCTTGATGGTAGCGGCCTCGAGCTTGTCGGCAAACGCCATCAGCTCAGGCAGCTTGTCGAGCTCACCGCGCTTTCTGAGCGCGCCCGTCCATGCGAAGATTGTCGCAACGGAGTTGGTCGAGGTCTCCTCACCCTTGAGGTACTTGTAGTAGTGACGCTGAACAGTGCCGTGCGCCGCCTCGAACTCATAGATGCCGTCGGGAGATACCAGAACGCTGGTCATCATCGCGAGGGAGCCGAACGCGGTGGCGATCATATCGCTCATGACGTCGCCGTCGTAGTTTTTGCACGCCCACATATAGCCGCCGTTGCTTCTGATCACGCGGGCAACCGCGTCGTCAATCAGAGTGTAGAAGTATTCGATGCCCGCGTCAGCGAACTTGTCCTTGTACTCATTCTCAAAGATGTCCGCGAAGATATCCTTGAAGCGGTGGTCATAGGTCTTGCTGATGGTGTCCTTGGTAGCGAACCATACGTCGAGCTTCTGGTCGAGCGCGTAGTTAAAGCAGGAACGCGCGAAGGACGCGATGCTCTTGTCGATGTTGTGCATACCCTGAATCACGCCGTCAGACTTAAAGTCGAAAATCAGGCTTCTCTCCTCGGTGCCGTCGGGCTTGGTGACGCAAAGCTCCGCCTTGCTGCCGCCCTCAACGCGCATCTCGGTGTTCTTGTAAACGTCGCCGTAGGCGTGACGCGCGATGCAGATGGGCTTTGCCCAGGTGGGAATATAGGGGGTAATGCCCTTGACGAGAATGGGGCTTCTGAAAACGGTGCCGTCGAGAATCGCTCTGATGGTGCCGTTCGGGGATTTCCACATGCTCTTGAGGTTGTATTCGGGCATTCTCGCCGCGTTGGGAGTGATGGTCGCGCACTTGACCGCAACGCCGTACTTCTTGGTGGCGATCGCGGAATCGATGGTCACCTGATCGTCGGTCTCATTTCTGTGAACGAGGCCGAGGTCATAGTATTCGGTTTTGAGGTCAACATAGGGAGTGATGAGAATATCCTTCAGCTCCTGCCAGATGACTCTGGTCATTTCGTCGCCGTCCATCTCAACGAGCGGCGTCGTCATTTTAATCTTGTCCATCAGCTGTTCTCCTTTGTGTAATCGAGTAAGCCGCCCGCGAGGATGATTGCTCTGGTGCGGTCGGAAAGCTCACAATCCGCCTTGATTGTGTCGCCTGTAGTTTCGTTGATAACGGTAATGTCGCTGCCGTTTGCGATTTCCTCCTTGACGTTGGGCAGGGAGAGCATATCGCCGAGCTTGATCTTGTCGTAATCCGCAGTGTCCTTAAAGGTCAGGGGCAGAATACCCGCGTTGATGAGGTTGCTCTTGTGGATTCTCGCGAAGCTCTTGACGAGGACAGCCTTCACGCCGAGGAAGAGCGGAGCGAGAGCGGCGTGCTCACGGGACGAGCCTTGACCGTAGTTTTCGCCGCCGACGATGATGCTCTTGCCGAGGGTCTTTGCTCTCTCGGGGAACGCCTTGTCGCAGACGGTGAAGCAGTGCTCGGAGATTTTCGGAATATTGGAGCGCAGGGGCAGGATCTTCGCGCCTGCGGGCATGATGTGGTCGGTGGTGATGTTGTCGCCGACCTTCAGGGAGCAGGAAGCCTCGATCGAATCGGAAAGCGGACTTGTCTTGGGATACTCCTTGATATTGGGACCTCTGAGGATCTCGACGTTGTCCATCTCCTCAACGGGAGCGGGAGCGATGACCATGTTGTCATTGATGAGGAACTTCTCGGGAAGCTCGATATCGGCAGCCGCGCCGAGGCATCTCGGGTCGGTGAAAACGCCGGCGAGAGCGGAAACCGCCGCTGTTTCGGGAGATACGAGATAGATCTGACCGTCAGCTGTGCCGCTTCTTCCCTCAAAGTTGCGGTTGAAGGTTCTCAGCGAAACGCCCTTGCTGTTGGGGGACTGACCCATACCGATGCAGGGACCGCAGGCGCTCTCGAGGATTCTCGCGCCAGCCGCGATCATGTCGCCCAGCGCGCCGTTGAGCGCGAGCATGTTGAATACCTGCTTGCTGCCGGGAGCGATCGCAAGGGAGACATTGTCGGCAACCTTCTTACCCTTGAGGATGTGCGCCACGCGCATCATATCGAGATAGCTGGAGTTGGTGCAGGAGCCGATGCAGACCTGATCGACAGTCTTGCCTTCCAGCTCTTTGATGGTTTTGATGTTATCGGGGGAGTGGGGGCACGCCGCCAGCGGTTCCAGCTCGCTGAGGTTAATTTCGATCACCTCG
This sequence comes from Ruminococcaceae bacterium P7, assembly GCA_900100595.1. Lineage (GTDB taxonomy): Bacteria > Bacillota > Clostridia > Oscillospirales > Acutalibacteraceae > Ruminococcoides. The sequence continues at coordinate 7,042 of FMUA01000002.1, read as the reverse complement.
TCATAAACCGCGTCAGCGTCCGCGCTCAGCTCGGTGTAGTCCTCCTCACGGCCCTGTGCCTTGAGGAACTCTCTGGTGATCTCGTCGGAGGGGAACACAGAGGTGGTAGCGCCCAGCTCCGCGCCCATGTTGGTGATGGTCGCTCTTTCGGGAACGGTCAGGGTCTTAACGCCCTCGCCGCCGTACTCGACGATCTTGCCGACGCCGCCCTTGACGCTCATGACCTTGAGCACCGCGAGGATGATGTCCTTTGCGGAGACCCACGGAGAGAGCTTGCCGGTGAGGTTGACTCTCACCATCTTGGGCATGGTGATGTAGTAAGCGCCGCCGCCCATCGCGACCGCGACGTCCAGACCGCCTGCGCCGATCGCGAGCATGCCGATACCGCCGCCGGTGGGCGTGTGGCTGTCAGAGCCGATCAGGGTCTTGCCGGGCTTGCCGAAGCGCTCGAGGTGAACCTGGTGGCAGATGCCGTTGCCGGGACGTGAAAAATAAATGCCGTGCTTCTTGCAGACCGACTGAATGAATCGGTGGTCGTCGGCGTTCTCGAAGCCCGTCTGTAAGGTGTTGTGATCAATGTAAGCGACGCTCTTCTCGGTCTTGACGCGGGGAATACCCATCGCCTCGTACTCGATATACGCCATTGTACCTGTCGCGTCCTGCGTCAGCGTCTGGTCGATTCTCAGACCGATGTCGTTGCCGACCTTCATTTCGCCGCTCACAAGATGCGCTTTGATAATTTTCTGTGCAATTGTGCAGCCCATAATGATTACCTCCATCAAAATTAGGTTTGTCATAAATGAAAAATGAATTTTCATTTAAAACACTGTTCTTATTATATAACAATCTGTGGTTGTTGTAAAGCAAAAAATCCGCTGTTACATACAAAATATGCCTGTTTTCGGGGGCAATTGGGAAATAGTTGCAAAAAATACCCGTCCAAAGGACAAAAGGTGATTCAAATTATGAGTTGAATTAGCCTTGTCTCAGTGGTATAATTGTTGCATATTAATGTAAATGGAGTAATCAGAATGAGCGTAAGAGAAGATTTAAGGAACATCGCGATCATTGCCCACGTCGACCACGGCAAGACGACGCTGGTCGACCAGCTGCTGCGTCAGAGCGGCATTTTCAGAGCGAACGAGAACGTCGAGGAGAGAGTCATGGATTCCAACGACCTCGAGCGTGAGCGCGGCATCACGATTCTGTCCAAGCCCACCGCCGTGATGTATAACGGCATCAAAATCAACATTGTAGACACCCCCGGACACGCCGATTTCGGCGGCGAGGTAGAGCGCATCCTGCAGATGGTGGACGGCGTTGTACTGCTCGTTGATGCATTTGAGGGCTGTATGCCACAGACGCGCTTCGTGCTGAAAAAGGCGCTCGGACTCGGCAAAAAGCCGCTGGTCGTGCTCAATAAGATCGACCGTCCCGGCGCAAGACCCGAGGAGGTCGTCGACGAGGTACTTGACCTTTTTATCGAGCTTGGAGCCGATGATGACCAGCTCGAATTTCCCGTCATTTACGCGTCCGCGAGAGACGGCTACGCGAGCGACGACTACCATGTGCAGGGCGAGGACATGAAGCCGCTGTTTGAAGCGATCATCAAAGAAATTCCCGCACCCGAGGGCGAGGAGGACGCGGGACTCCAGCTCCTGATTTCCAATATTGACGCCGACAACTTCGTCGGCAGGATCGGCGTCGGCAGGGTAGAACGCGGCGTTGTCAAGAACGGCCAGAGCGTCACCCTCTGTCATACCGACGGCACCACCAAGGTCGTGCGCATCGGCAAGCTCTATCAGTTCGAGGGACTCAAAAGAATTGAGTGCGACGAAGCAAGACTCGGCGACATCGTCTGCGTCAGCGGCATACAGGATATCAACATCGGCGAGACCATCTGTTCCAGCGACTGCGTGGAGCCGCTGCCTTTCGTTAAGATCGACGAGCCGACCGTCACCATGAACTTTATCGTCAACAACTCTCCCTTCGCGGGCAAGGAGGGCAAGTACGTCACCTCCCGCAACCTCCGCGACAGATTGTTCAAGGAGATCGAAACCAATATCGCGCTGCGCGTCGAGGAGACCGACAGCGCCGACACCTTCAAGGTATCGGGCAGAGGAGAGCTGCACCTTTCCATTCTGATCGAAACCATGCGCCGCCAGAATTACGAGTTTCAGGTATCGCGTCCCGAGGTCATCACCAAGACCATCGACGGCAAGCTCTGTGAGCCGATGGAGTTCCTCATTGTCGAGGTTCCCGATTCCTACGTCGGCGCGGTCATGGAGAAGCTCGGCTCCCGCAAGGCGGAGCTGATCAACATGGGCACCCGCGACGGCGGCGTGACGCATATCGAGTTCCGTATTCCCGCCAGAGGACTGATGGGCTACCGTCCCGAGTTCCTCACCGACACCAACGGAAACGGCATCATGAACCACGTCTTTGACGGCTACGAGCCGTGGAAGGGCGAGATCGTCACCCGTCATCAGGGTTCTCTGATCGCGTTCGAGTCAGGCGAGACCGTCACCTACGGTCTGTATGCCGCGCAGGAGAGAGGCAGACTCTTTATCGGCGCGGGCGTGCCCGTATATGAGGGTATGATCGTCGGCGCGTGCCCCAAGGCGGAGGACATCACCGTCAACGTCTGCAAGAAGAAGCACATCACCAACACTCGTGCCTCGGGTTCGGACGACGCGCTCAAGCTTACACCTCCGACTATCATGTCGCTCGAGCAGAGCCTTGAATTCATCGCTGACGACGAGCTTGTCGAGGTCACTCCCGAGAGCATCCGCATGAGAAAGCGCATCCTCTCCAAGGAGCAGAGAATGAAGCAGGCGTTCCGCAAGAAATGAGTTATATTATTTTGGATTTGGAGTGGAACGCGTCCTATTCGACACGTCTCCACGGATTTGTCAATGAAATCATCGAGTTCGGCGCGGTCAAGCTCGATGAAAGCTATCAGATCGTCGATACCTTCTCCGCGATGGTCAAGCCGAAAATCGGCAAGCGTCTTAATGGAACCGTAAAGAAGCTGACGGGCATTTCTCTTGCGGAGCTGAAAAGCAAGGGAGTCGGTTTTCTCACGGCGGCGCAGCGTTTTTCGGAATTTCTCGGAGACGGCACCCTCATGACGTGGGGCACCTCCGATATTCACGCGCTGCTCGAGAATTTCAGCTATTATACGGGCGATTACCATATCCCGTTTCTCACGACCTACTGCGACTTGCAGGAGTTTTGCATGAAGGCGCTCGACCGCTTTGACGAGGGCAACCAGATGGGACTCGGCGCGTGTGCCGAACTGCTGGAGCTAAGCTTCTCCGAGGAGGAGCAGCACCGCGCCTATGCCGACGCGTATCTCAGCCAGAAATGTCTGCTTGCGCTGTCGGACAGGATGCCGCTCGAGAGCCTTGTGCTCCGCGCGGACGAGGAAGCGTTCTATGAGCGCATGACCTTCAAGAATTACTTTATCACCGACCTCAATTCTCCCGAAATCAACAAGCGGGATTTGCGCTTCCGCTGCGATAAGTGCGGAAAGCCCGTGCGCCGAATGAAGAAGTGGAAGCTCCATAACAAGAATTTCTCAGCCGAATTCCGCTGCAAAAACTGCGGCAGAGCCTTTATCGGCAGGGTGTCATTTAAAAGGAAATACGACGGCGTGCGTGTCAATAAGCGCATCCTCGAGATTATTCCCAAGGATAAGAAGAAAAAGGAAGCGCCAAAGGAGCAGGCGGCGGCAACAGCATCATAAATCGGAAAGGCGGTTCATCCGCCTTTTTCTTATGCGCGGATTATTCACAATGCTTCACATAAAAAACGAAAAAAACCTGTGTTTTTTCAAGCTTATTTCATACAGTTTTCACTTTTGGGCATTATCATAATGACAACATCAAAAAACAACAGCGAAAGCTGCTCAACAATATGGAGGTAAACATTATGTCAGACTATTTGAAGAATCAATTTGATGAGTTTGAGAACCAAAACGAAAACAACGCTTCCGAAAACGAAGCGATCACATATGAGGATATCGCAAGCTCCTCCGAGCCTGTCAGATCCGTTGAAGCAAGTCCCGCTGCTGAGTCCGCAGCTTCGTTTGAATCCGCGGAGGCAGCCGAGACTGCCGCTTCCGATGAAGAAAGCTCCTATGAGTGGAACACCGATAAGGCACAGCCGACCGACAGCGAATATCATTATTCCTATGTGAACGGCAGCAACAGCGCTGCTCCGCATAACCCCAATAACTATGATAACGCGTATTCCGCGCAGAGACGCTACGGCAGCACAGGCTATTCTTCCTATCAGCAGCCGCAGCAGAGCAATGCCTACGGTACACAGTACCGCAGCGGCTACAACAGCGGATATACCTCACAGCAATATCAGCAGCCGCAGCAGCAACATGCGGCGGCACAGCCGAAGAAAACAAAGACGAAAAAAGAAAAGAAGCCCGCATCCCGCGGCTTTATCGCAGCAATGCTCGCAATCACCATGCTGGCATCTGCGGCTCTCGGCTTCGGCGGCGGTTATCTTGCGAAGAACATGAACACCACTACCTCGGGCAACCTCACCATCAATCAGGTCAGCTCGGGCAGCGTGACGAACGCTTCCGCGGCGTCCTCTGCGACGACCACCTCGGATATCGTCAAGAAAACCGCTGACAGTGTTGTGGAAATCGCGACAGAGGGCATCACGACAGGCAGCTTTGCCCGTCAGTACGTCACCAAGGGCGCAGGCTCCGGCGTCATCATCTCCTCTGACGGCTACATCGTCACCAATCATCATGTCATCGACGGCGCAAGCACCATCAAGGTAACACTCCGCGACGGCACAACCAGCTACGACGCGACCCTGATCGGCAGCGACGAGGACAATGACATCGCCCTGCTCAAGATTGAGGCAGAGGGATTGACTCCCGCGACCTTCGGCGACAGCAGCTCTCTTGCCGTTGGCGACTACGTTGTCGCAATCGGCAACCCGCTCGGCACCCTCGGCGGAACCGTCACCGACGGCATCATCTCCGCTCTGGCGCGCGAAGTAACGATCGAGGACAAGAACATGACATTACTCCAGACCAACGCTCAGATCAGCCCCGGCAACTCCGGCGGCGGACTGTTCAACTCCAAGGGCGAGCTGATCGGCATTGTCAACGCAAAGGACAGCGCGACCGAGGTGGAAGGTATCGCTTTCGCGATCCCGGTCAACAACGTGATCGATATTATCAAGGACCTGCAAAATTACGGCTATGTCACCGGCAAGATCGACATGGGCATGGAGTTCGTCGACATTAATTCCAACGATACCGCCTTCTATTACGGCGTCAACCAGCTCGGCTGCTATGTCCTTTCCGTACAGACAGGCTCGAATGCTGAGGCAGCAGGCTTCCGCCGCGGCGATTTGATTACCGCGGTCAACGGTCAAGCGATTTCCAGCTCGGGCGATATCAGCAAGGCGCTTGAAAACAACAAGGTAGGCGACACTGTGACGCTCACCGTATCGCGCAGCGGTCAGACGACCGATTTGCAGCTGACGCTTGCGGAATATAAGCCCTCTGCAAAGCTCAACAGCAACGCAAATTCGGATTCGGGCACAGACAATTCCCGCCGTCAGTCGACCGATGAGCTTTGGAATCAACTCTTTGGCTGGTAATGATAAGATTTTTACCCTCTATTTCTTATAAATTCTCCTTAACGAACAACACCCTCCCAAAACCGTGATATTCTTAACGGAAAATTTTGATGGCAGGGATACCCTGAAGGTTTTAAGTGCCTTCAGGGTATTTTTCTGTTTAGTTTTTGTCTAACTGGAATGTGTACTGGATGACGATGGTGTTGCCACTGGAATGCGAGTATTTGACTTCTTTTTCATAGATGTCTATCCGCTTGATGAATGCACGGAGGATTTCGGGAGTGAGTTTTTCAATGTCGATATACTCTTTTGCTTTTTGAATGAACTCCTTGACGTATTTGTCTTGTAAATCAATCTCGTTGTTTTTTTCGTTGAGTTCGTTCAGTATAATACGAATCTGCGCTTGTTCTTCTTCATAGCTCGACGCGAGGAAATCATAGCGTTCAGGAGTGATACGTCCAACCACTCTGTCCTCGTAAAGGCAGCGAATGATGTTGTCAAGCTCGTGAAGCCTTGTGGTCAACTGTGATTCTTCTTTCTCTGCCGAAGCATAATACTTTTTAGCTTCGGCTTTGCCCTTCTCGGTTGCCATTGCGTAGAACTCATCGCTGTGGCTGCTCGCCAACGCTATCATAGATTTTAACTGTGCGAGAACGATCGTATCAAGCACATGTTCCTTGATATTGTGGACAGTACATCTTGATATTCCTCGCTGATAACCGCCGCATTGAAAGTAGTTTTTCTCAGTCGGCATTGTTTTCGAACGATGAAGATACATTCTTTTGCCACAGTCTCCGCAGTAAAGATAACCGGAATACTTGTCCATCTCGCCCTGTGTATCAGGACGTTTCCTGCCTTCAAAATGTTTCTGTACGAGGTCAAATGTCTTCCTGTCAACAATCGCTTCATGAGTATTTTCGAACACCCGGATATTTTCAGGCGAATTGTTTATGCGCTTTTTCAGTTTGTTTGACTTGGAATAAGTTTTGAAATTAACGGTATCTCCAACATAGAATGGGTTCGACAACATTTTCCTAACGCTGTTTTGCGACCATATATATGGATTATTTGATCCTGTATAATAAAAGTTGACACATGGTACTCGAACAAAACGAGAAAAATAGAAAAATAAATTCCCCCAAAAGGCTGCTCTGAAAGCAACGTCGTGTAGCATATTTACCGGCGATAGTCAAGGGTAAAATGAACGGCTGGCGCCGCCCTTGACAATCACCGGAAAATATGCGATAAGTAGACACGGCGGCATAAGCCGCCCTCTCTCAAAGAGCGCTTTTCACGGGAGCAAAAAAACAAAGGAGTGTCAACAATGGCAGAACAAAGGCAGTATGACGATGAATACAAGGTACAGGCAGTGAAGTTGGCGAAAAAAATCGGTCAGTCGAAGGCAGCGGAGGAATTAGGGATT
>FMUA01000021.1 GCA_900100595.1 Ruminococcaceae bacterium P7 | reverse complement strand
GGCAGTCAATATACGAGTGCCAAATACCGCGCTGCCATTGCTAAAACCGGAATCATTCAGAGTATGAACAGCGCCGGCGGCAGGTGCCACGACAACGCCAAGTGCGAGAGCATGTGGGCAAGGATGAAGGAAGAAATGTTTTACAGCCGAAACAGAAAGCCTGAGAATTATTCTATTAAAGAATTAAAATCAATGGTCTGGCAATACTTCCTCAGCTATTGGAACAACCGCAGGATCTGTTCCGCTAACGACGGCTTGCCGCCTTCAGTCAAGCGGAAACAGTATTTTCATGACTTATTGGCAGTTGCTTGATTTTGTTCGAGTTTAATGTGTCAAGTATTATTGACAGGTTCAATAACAACTTCATCGTTTCCGCACATTGCGTGAATGCTGTACTCGGTACCCATCATTTCGCTGACTTCAATGTTGGCGCTGAGGTCGCCGCTGCCAACTGAAATGTGCTGGGGACGGACGCCGGCGGTAATGGAAGTCGCTTTTTGGTTTTTTCTTTTCAGAGCTTTCTGCTGAAAATCGCTGAGCTTGAACTTCACTCCTCTGATTTCCGCGTAGTAAACGCCGTTTTCAAGCAGCAGCTTGCTCTCCTGGAAGAAGTTCATAACGGGCATTCCGATGAAGCCCGCGACAAACAGATTGACCGGCTTGTTAAATAACTCCTGCGGCGTACCGATTTGGTTGACGTAACCGTCCTTCATAATAACAATGCGGTCCGCAAGCGTCATAGCCTCGGTCTGATCGTGAGTAACGTACATAAAGGTAGTGTCGATTCGCTGACGCAGCTTGATGATCTCGGCACGCATTTCGTTTCTTAGCTTTGCGTCAAGGTTTGAGAGAGGCTCGTCCATTAAAAATACCTTCGGATTTCTGACCATAGCTCTGCCGATCGCGACACGCTGGCGCTGACCGCCAGAAAGAGCCTTCGGCTTGCGGTTCAGATACTGAGTGATACCGAGAATTTCGGCAACCTCTTTCACCTTTTTGTCGATTTCCGCCTTCGGTGTTCTTCTGAGCTTGAGCGCAAATGCCATATTGTCATATACGGTGATGTGAGGATAAAGCGCGTAGTTCTGGAACACCATTGCGATATCTCTGTCCTTGGGGGCAATGTCGTTCATGATTTTGCCGTCGATGTAAATCTCTCCTTCGGAAATAACCTCTAAGCCCGCAACCATGCGAAGCGTTGTGGATTTACCGCAGCCCGAGGGACCGACGAGGACAATGAACTCCTTGTCCTTAATGTTGAGGTTAACATCGTGTACGGCTGTTACCTTGTTGTCGTAGATTTTTTTGATTCCCTTTAAGATTACTTCTGACATAATCCTGACTCTGACGGCAAAGCCTCCGCTATGCCGACTTACGGACATCCGCTTCGGAACGTTCCGCGTTACGACAGGTCTCCACACTGCCGCACCGTGAGCCGACGGAGTTGACATTTCCTCCTTTAGTTTGTACGCCGTTCATGTCGTGGAGTGAACAGGCGCCAATATAATAGTTTTTGCAGGCTGAGTACCTGACACCATTAGTGTAATGCATATTCTTAAAAAATGGCAGAGTGTAATGTTATACAAATATGCCAAAATGTTATAAGGTAATAAATCGAGCGGTGATAAGGAATTTTTCAGGCTTGCAATCGGGCGGCTCTTTTCTCTTGATGCGTTCAAGAAAACCGCATATACTCTGCGTTTTTTAGATATCAGCAAAGCCGGAACTGTCAACACTTACAATTTGAAAGGCGGTGAATTGTGTATTTTAACGGAGAAAAGTCGTTGGCACTTTGCACACTAATAATCAGAATATGTGAATGTATTATGGGTAACAGTCCTGCCGCAAAATCGATTGTTTGTCGAAAAATAACCCCGAAAACCAAGAAATCACGCAAGGATATAACATAAAGGAATGTTTTGATAACATTGCCCCATAGTAAAATGTAATATGTGGTTGTAAAATAAAATCGAGGCGCACAGATTGTGCAAATTGACAATAATTTACAGGAGGAATTAGTAATGAAAAAGTTCTCTGCACTCGTGCTCGCTGCTGTCATTGCGGCATCTGCCGTTTCAATGACCGCCTGCGGCAACTCAGGTTCAGGCTCAGGCTCAGGCGCAAAGGCGGATTCCCTGACAGTTAACATCTGGGATTCCAACCAGCAAAAGGGTCTGCAAAAAATCGCCGACAAATGGACAGAAACATCCGGAGTAAAGGTCAACATTGAGGTTGTCGACTGGGATAACTACTGGACGCTCCTTGAAGCGGGCGCGTCAGGCGGAACAATGCCCGACGTGTTCTGGATGCACTCTAACAACGCGCAGATGTACATGGAAAATGATGTTTTACTCAAACTCAACGATTATGTTGAGAAGGAAAAAATCGATATGTCCAAGTACTACGAAGGCGTAAAGAATCTTTATACCCGTAGCGACGGCAACATTTATGCTCTGCCTAAGGATCACGACACCATCGCGCTGCTCTATAACAAGGCAATTTTTGACAAGTACGGCGTTGAGTATCCCACTAAGGACTGGACATGGGAGAACATGTACGAAGCAGCCAAGAAAATCACCGAAGGTTCTAACGGCGACGTTTACGGTATGGCGATGAACACCTCGAACAATCAGGACGGCTGGTATAACATTGTATACGATTACGGCGCGGAAATCATCACCGAGGATCACAAAGGAACTACGATCGGCTCCGACAAGGGCAAGCAGGCAATGGAAATGGTAAGAAAGCTCCTTACCGTCGGCGCCCCCCAGAGCGTTGTCGCCGAGACCGGTACCGATTCTCTGTTCCAGTCCAACAAATGCGCTATGATTACGCAGGGTTCGTGGATGATCAACGCTTTCTACACCGCCGAAAACAGCGCGGACTACAAGTGGGCGCTTCTTCCTTACGCTGACGTAAACGGCAACGGCAAGTGCGACGAAGGCGAGCGCTACTCCGCATACAACGGACTCGGCTGGGCAGCCTCCGCTGCTACAAAGGATCCCGACTCCGCTGCAAGCCTGATTACATACTTCTGCTCTGAAGAAGGTCAGAAGCTTCAGTCGGAATACGGCGTAACAATGGGCGGCATGAAGGGCGTTTCCGATACCTTCACACAGGCATTCCCCGACACGGACATTTCACCCTTTGTTGAAATTGAGGACTACAAGCTGTTCTTCCGTCCCTATACCCGCAAAACGACCGTGTGGGAGGACGCGATTCAGCAGAAGGGCGGATTCCTTGATCCGTGGCAAAATCCCAACGACGCCGATCTGATGTCAACCGCCTGCGATAACTCGCAGAAGATTATTGAGGACGCAATCGCCAACGAGTAAGCAAAGCCGGATAAGCGGTTAAATAAATAAGGAGGCAGATTATGAAACAAAAAACTCCTAAAAAGAAGAGAACCGCCGCGGCAAAAAGGGAAGCGAGATGGGCGTTGGCGTTTATAGCGCCGACAATGATAGGACTGATTGTTCTTAACTTTTATCCCGCCATTCAAACCCTGTGGCAGTCATTCTGTAAAACGGGAGATTTCGGAAAAGGCAATGTGTTTATCGGCTTTACCAACTATATAAATGTGCTCACAGCCGGAGAAACATGGCATTCCCTGTGGAACACGATTAAATACGCTATCATAGAAGTGCCGTTCGGCGTTGTTATCGCGCTGGTTCTTGCGGTATTCCTCAACAAAAAGCTCAAAGGAACATCCGCGTTCCGCACCATCTTTTTCCTGCCGATGGTCTGCGCTCCCGCAGCTGTCGCAATGGTATGGAAGTGGCTGTACAACCAGCAGTTCGGTCTTTTGAACAACATATTCCACACAGATATCGCGTGGATTTCAGATCCCAATATCGCATGGATTTCAATCGGTATTATCGGCGTGTGGTCGGTAATCGGCTACAATATGGTCTTGTTCATTTCCGGCTTGCAGGAAATACCGGGAGATTATTATGAGGCGGCAGAGATTGACGGCGCAACCGGTATTCGCCAGTTCTTCCATATTACGGTTCCGCTGCTCAGCCCGACGACGTTCTTTATCGTACAGACCCGAATCATTGGTGCGCTCACGATATTCGATTTGATGTTCATGGTTATGGACAAAACGAATCTCGCGCTTGAAAATACGCAGTCGATCGTTTATCTGTTCTACACCTACGCCTTTACAAACGGCGACAAGGGCTACGGCGCGACGATTGTTATGGTTCTGGTTGTATTCATCATGCTTGTCACCTTCATTCTGCAAAGAGTGGAGAAAAAGCTTGTGTATCATCCGTGATGAAAGGGGGAATTGAAATATGAAAAGCGCACGCGCGCGTGCTCGCGCAAGTAAAATTACGATGTACGTATCCTGATTATCATGTCGTTTGTCATGCTGGTACCGTTTGTCTGGATGATTCTGACAGCGCTCAAGACAAATCAGGAAGCTATATCCGTTGACCCCTTCTATATTTTCCCTCAGAACGGATGGCACTGGGAGAACTTCGGCGAGGTATGGCAAAGCTACAACTTCTTTATATTGTATAAAAAAGCTCCTTGTCAAAAGGAGCTTTTGTTATGTTTGCTTTTATCCTATTTTCGGGCGTATCGCCTGTATCAACGCGTGTGCTCTCAGAGCGCAGATGGCAAATCTCCGGGCAAAGGTCTATCTTGAATGGTCGGGCATCACAGGCGCAAAGGCTGCGGCTCAGCTTCTGGCAAAAAAGGACATTCATTATATATCCTCACAGGATACTGTGCGTTTCAAAAATGACGACAGATTGCTGTACGGCTTGTCGCACATTAGGAAAGACGGCGTTGATTTGCTTGCTGTTCCCGTTTGGAAGTGGGGCGTTTATTATGAGGAAATCCTCAGACGTATGTTCAACAACACGGTAATAGAGGAATAATTAAGCATACAGAACCTATGAACCTCGGCGAGCGCGATGCGTTTCGCCGGGGTTTCTATGAGGCTGTGAATCTGATGGTTGACGCTATGAACACCGAGAAAACCTTACCCGCCCAAATTCGCCGAATTTGGCGCGAAACGAAAAATCGGGGAACTACCCGAACTCGCCCAGCAAAGCCGACACAGGCGATTTGTCGCGGTTTGTGGGCACGAAAAAGGCTGCGGTTCACAGTGCCCGCAGCCTTCATTTTTCCATATTTTTCTTCAGTTTATTCAAGTTCTTTTTCAGCTTCTTTTCCGCACCGTCCTTATTCAGTTTAACAATGTTATCTGAAAAATCTGCTGAAAAGCGGTTGTAGCAGTGAACACCCTCGTTTGAATTTTCGATAAACTTCATATTAGAACCTCCGTTCGATAATATTACAGCACAACTGTTCGACTGTCACAACCCTTTTTGGAAAGATTTTTGACTTGTCATATCAAAATACGGACTTTTTAAAATATTTGACATTGATAGAGTGGAAAGACAGTTCAGCCAAATGGCGCCTTAAGGCTGAATTTGATTTCTGCAAATATGTATACTACTCCCACTTTTAACGAGGTGGGAGTTTTGTATTCGAAAAAAATATTTTAAGGAGGAATTACACGTGAGTAATTCAAGTACAAGCCCTGTACGGTATCCGTTGCCGTACAAGGTAGTGGGTGGCTGCCTTTACAAAGAGGTAACCACAAAAAGCGGAATAACAACAAAGAAGCTTTGTAACTTTTTGCCGTACATCGTCAAAGAGGTCAGCGTTGACGACGGCGTAGAAGAAAAGTATGAGCTTCGCTTAGGCGGCGTTCATTCGAGCGGAAGATTGCTTCCGGAGATTGATGTGTCAGGTTCTGAGCTTGGAAACTTCAACTGGCTGATTGAACGCTGGGGAGCGGATTGCGTTCTTGAACCCGAAAGAAGCATAAAGGAAACCGTCCGTCACGCTATTCAGCTGACAACGGAGAATGCGGAAAAAATACACGTTTACCATGTTACCGGCTGGAAGAATATCGACGGTAAGTGGGAATATCTGTTGCCGAACGACGGAAAGTATGATGTCAGCTTACGGGGTAAGCTCAGTCGCTATGAAAAAGCAACTGATTGGAAAATCTCCGATTTATCAAGCGCATTTTCTATGACAAGTGAATTCTCGTTTGCGCCCGATGAAATCACTTTGCCGTTACTGGCTTTCACTTTTCTCACTCCGCTGAATGAATTTCTGCATCAGGCTAATTGCGAACCGAAGTTTGTTCTCTGTCTGCTCGGTAAAACCGGAACACGCAAGAGTACGCTGGCAGCTTTGTTCCTTTCATTTTACGGAAGATTTTCAGGTTCGGATTTGCCGCTTTCTTTCCATGATACCGCCAACAGCATTATGTACAATGCTTTTTCGCTGAACTGCAAGTACTATGTTGACGACGGTTACTCCGGCGCAAACTTCAACCGTCCCGGTTACAAACAGATGATGGATGACATTTACGCGGGCAAGGTCGGTACGGTTATCGTCAAAGACCAATCCCGACTCGGCAGAGAATATCTCCAGACAGGAATGTTGATGGAGATTACGTTCCCTCAATATGATGTACGCTTTATCGCAATCAACGAGAAAAACTATTTTCAATGCGGTGGTTATCAGCAGGGGAAATCAAGATGTACCGTACACAATATCAAGGAGCAGGTACTTGATACGATTGTCCTCACGCAGTTGAAATCCATGATAGCGTTGGCAAACGGCCACAGTGATGAGTTTTACGCTATGGCAACCGAGAAGGGCAAAGTCGAAGCTAAGAAGTATTATGCTTCGGCAGAGAAAGAAAAATCTCAGTTGACCACCCGGATCCACGAGCTTGACAACATCATCCGCTGTCTCTACGAGGATAGAGTTGTCGGACGTATCACTCCCGAACGCTATGATTTCCTTGCGTCAGGCTACGAAGTAGAACAGGCACAGATTCGCACTAAGCTGAACAAACTCAACGAGAAAATCAACGAGATTGATTTGCAGGAAAAATACGTCAAGGATTTCATTGCAAAAGCGAAAGAGTATATTAACATTGAAAAGCTCACTCCCGAAATTCTCCGTGCCTTCATCAAGCGGATTGATGTCTACGAAAAAGAAGTCAGATACTCGCGCACCTGCGGCAATACCATCGTCATTCAGTACACATTTCAGTTAGGCAAAAATTAAGCAAGAAAATACCCTGAAGGTAAATTCAAACCTTCAGGGTATCACAGCCACCTAATTTTCCGTTAAGAACATCACGGTGACACGTGAGGGCTTTTTCCAATACTATGAGTCCCGAAGAGCGCGCTATGCCGACGTGGGGAACGATCCAAACCAATTCATGATCGACAAGCTCTGCAGCAAGGGCGTTGTCAACGCGGGCGAGAGCTATATCGGTTATGAAGGCGCGAACGGCACCGAATGGGCTGACTGGGCGGACGTAACGCAGACGCTCAAAGAGAAGAACGTGTCCGAGAATATCGATTTCTTTACCTATGACAATTTCCCAATCAGGAGCTATCCCGAGACGGAGGCGTTCACGGCGGCGAATGTTCTGACAGAACCGCAGGAAACCTACGCGGCAGGCGAAAAGATTCACGGCAGGCTCGCAATTCAGAATAACACCGAAATCGATTTCAGCGACGATACGGAATTTGAGCTGATACTTTCTATGGGAGCGTCCGGCGAGGAGGTCTCCGTTGCAAAGATCACCTCTCTCAAATCGGGAGAGCTGTATCCCATTGACTACGCCTACACCGTCAAGCAGGCGGATATAAAAGCGGGAAAGGTCGTCAGCACCCTGAAAATCAGGGTAAACGGACAGGATGTCGACTACGATCCCATTTTCGGCGATACGCTGAGCGTTACCGTGAAAACGGTGAATTCCTATGTCATCGGCGACGCTGACGGCGACGGTGTTATCACCATCAATGACGCGACCGCGATTCAGATGAAGCTCGCGGATATTCCGCAGGACTTCTTTGACGCAAAGGCTGCCGACGTTGATGAAAAGGGCTTGACCATCATGGACGTAACCTATATCCAGCGATACCTTGCCGAGTATAACGATCATAATCACATCGGCAAGACCATCATCCGCGACAAATATGAGCTGCCCTTTGTGCCTGTATAAATCTACAATCATTATCGGAAAAGCGTCGCAACCGTCCGGCTGCGGCGCTTTTTATCGCGTGATTCCGTTGTTTTTGCGCACGGTTCGTGATACAATAGCAGTAGAATGATTATTGCGGCAGGAAAAAGATATATGGAAAAACATGAAATACTGAAAAAATATTTCGGTTATGATACATTCCGCCCGGGACAGGAGGCGTTGGTTGACGCGCTGCTCAGCGGGCAGGATGTTCTCGGAATCATGCCGACAGGCGCGGGAAAATCCCTGTGCTATCAGGTGCCCGCGCTGATGATGAACGGCATCACGCTGGTCATCTCACCGCTGATTTCGCTGATGAAGGATCAGGTCAACGCGCTGGTACAGCAGGGCGTCAGCGCGGCGTATCTCAACCGCTCGCTGACCGAGACGCAGTACATGAAGGCGCTGCGCAACGCGTCGAACGGAAAATATAAAATCATCTATGTTGCTCCCGAGCGTCTGGAAAGCGCGGGGTTTCTGAATATGTGCCACGCTGTCAGGATCTCGATGGTGGCGGTGGACGAAGCGCATTGCGTATCGCAGTGGGGACAGGATTTCAGACCCGGTTATCTGTCCATACGCAGATTCATCGGGCAGCTGTTTTTTCGTCCCGTGATCGGCGCGTTCACCGCGACAGCAACGGAGAATGTCAGGGAGGATATTATCCGTCTGCTGGGCTTGAACCGGCCCGTTGCCGTCACCACGGGCTTTGACCGCCCGAACCTCTATTTTGCGGTTCTCCGGCCGAATGACAAGGATGCAAAGCTGATCGAGCTGATCAGGGAGCGAAAAGAGCAGTCGGGAATCGTTTACTGCTCCACACGCAGACAGGTCGAGGACGTCTGCGGCATGCTCAAAACGGAAGGGATATCCGCAACGCGCTATCATGCGGGACTGGAGGACGCGGAGCGCGTAAGAAATCAGGATGATTTCGTCTATGACCGCAGGCAGGTGATGGTAGCGACAAACGCTTTCGGCATGGGGATCGACAAGTCAAACGTCTCGTTTGTGATCCACTACAACATGCCGAAGAACCTCGAGAGCTACTATCAGGAGGCAGGCAGAGCCGGCCGTGACGGCGCCGAGGCGGACTGCATTTTATTGTACAGCAAGCGCGACGTGATGACCTGCCGTTATTTTATTGAAAACGGAGAGTACAATTCCGACCTTACGCCGGAGCAGAATGAAGCGTTCCGCAGACAAGAGGAGGAACGCCTGAAGCAGATGGTATTTTACTGTACCACAAGCGACTGCCTGCGCCGGTATATGCTGCGCTACTTCGGGGACTCCTGCAAGACCTCCTGCGGCAAATGCTCCAACTGCCTGACCGAATTTGAAACCGTCGACATCACGGTGGAGGCGCAGAAAATCCTGTCCTGCATCATCAGGACAGGGCAGCGCTACGGCGCGAAAATGATAACGGACGTGCTGCGGGGCGAAGTCACGGAGAAGATCAGGCAGGCGGGACTGGATGCGCAGTCCACCTATGGAATCATGAGAGATACACGCGCGTCGGAAATCAGATACATGATCGAAAAGCTCGGGGAGCAGGACTACATCATTTCTGTTGACGCGAAAAGACCGATCCTGCGCGTCACCGAAATGAGCTATCCCGTATTGCGCGGCAAGGCGCGGGTGAAAATCAGGAAGTCGAAACAAATGAAAGCGCATGAGAACAAGGCTGAGCTGAGCACTGTGAACCGCGGATTGTTTGATGCGCTCAAGCAGCTGAGAATACAGTTTGCCCGAAAGCGCGGCGTGCCTGCCTTTGCCATCTTTACCGATGCGGCTCTCACAGAAATGTGCCGAAAGCTCCCGGTAACGGAAAGAGAATTTCTCGCTGTCAGCGGCGTAAGTCAGAACAAGCTTCAAAAATACGGCAAAGCGTTTTTGCGCGTCATCAAAAAGTACAAACCCGACAAGAACGGAAGGCTTCCGTTTCTGATCACACGGGAGCAGCTGAGCGGCTTTCCGTATTCCGACGAGCCGATTTCCTGTTTTGAGATCGCAGAGAGAATCGGTTCCTTGGTGGTTGATGAGAACCGCAGCCGATTGGAAGAATCAGACGTCACGGATCAGATGATTGCCGCCGGGCTGCTCGAAATGACCGAAATCGGCGGATGTCTGTATGTCTGTCCGACACAGAAGGGTGAGCGATACGGCGTCATGCTCGGGCAGCGAAAGAATCCGTCAGGAGAGTCAGTTGAAACGGCGTTTTTCAGCCGCACCGCTCAGGAATATGTGATCGAAAAGCTCGCGGAACGATATGCTGAATAACGGAATGAGAAAAGGATATAGACAAACCCGACAGGATTTGTTACAATGAAAGCAGATAAATCAACGGAGGGTTGATTATGAGCGTTATCGGAGAGAAAACCAAGCAATACCGCACCGAAAAGGGCTATACGCAGGAGCAGCTCGGAAGGATTATCGGCGTGACCACGCAGGCGGTATCGAAATGGGAGCGCGGCAGTACGCCCGACGCCGAGATTATTCCGCATATCGCGCAGGCGCTCGGCGTCAGTATCGACACGCTGTACGGTCGCGAGGAACAGAGCTATTCCGTTCAGCTTGCGCGGAAGCTCTGCGGAATGCCGCATAAGGAGGCGTACGAATACGCCTTTGAGATCTGCTGGGCAATTCAGGTCGGTTTATTGGGGGACGCGTCCGCTGTCGACTTGTTTATGAACAGCTATGTCAACGGTTCGTTTACGGGAAACGAAAAGACGACCGACCATTTTGCGAGGCTGGTTCACGACTGCGGACTGGCCTTTACCCGCATGTCGCCTGAGCTTGATCACTTCTTTCTTATGCGCGAGAACGAGGATAAGAGCATCCTCCCGCAGTTGGAGGAGCTGTCTGAGCTGCAAAAGGTTTTTGCGCTGTTTTCGGACAAAAAGCTGCTGAAAATCCTTTGCTATATCCATACGCTTCCGCATATGCCTGTCGCGACGAGCCTGATTTGCAAAAACACGGGTTTCACGGAAGCGGAAGTTGAGAAGTGCATGAAGCGGCTCTGCGAAAGCGGCATCGTCATTCACACGGCGATTGCCACAGCAGAGGTTGAAATCAACTCCTACCGCGTCAGGGCGGAGGGCTATGCCGTACCGCTTCTCTGCTTTGCCGATGAAATCGCGAAGAAGGCGCGTCCGTTCTTCGGCGCGTTTGAACGGAAAAAGCCGTTCTTATAAACCGTCCGTTGATATTCCGTCCTGAGCGTTGCTTATTTTTGGTATGCGTTGCTTGTTTTTTGTTCATTTCCGCTTTACAATAGTGACAGAATCAAAGTTTGGAGATGAAAGCAATGAACGATTTTAACCTGTTGTATCCCGTTGGAACAGAACCCGCATTTCATAAGCTGAGTGAGACAACCTGCAATGATCTGTCTCTCGATTACATCCTCTCCTATGTCGCCAAGAGCGATTATGAGAGAAATATCATGAAGGGCATCATGACCGCGGTCGAAAGCAATCCCGAAGTGATCCGCTACCGCAGAGACATTTTTGAGGACTTTATGCGGTTTCCTTCCTTTAAGGACGGCATCCGTTATTCGCTCGACCAGCTCGACTACATGAAAACGCTCGGCAGGAGCTTCAATGACGATGCCATCGCGCCGCTGTGGCAGCTTGTCAACCGCCTGCAGGAGCTGGACGTTTATATCAACTGCATCAGCGATATTCACGCGGCGCTGAAAAACGTCGATATCCGTTCCGAGGGTCTGAGAAAGCTCAGGGATCATGTGGCTTCCATCTATAACGACTGCGGCTTTGAATACCTCAAGGTGGACATCAAAGAGCTGATCACCGAGACCTCACAAATCCAGAGCATTACGCTCGGCATCAATCTTGACGAGACGATGCGCCCCGTTGAGGTCGGCATCATGTCCATCAACAAAAAGAAATTCGACCATTCCAATATTCTCGATAACTTTATCGGTTTCCTTTCCCAGCTCGGCGGACTGCTTGACGGAAAAAGCGGCGGAGAGTCCTTTAACGGGATGTCAAAGCTCCGTTCCTCCGGCGCGACCGCGTCCGACAATCCGCTGATGCAGAACCTGAGCAGGGAAGTATCCGACATGCTTTCATCAACCGTCAAGCACCTGAAAAACAAGCTGTCGCGTTATGTGGACATCAGCGGCTATGGTCTGACAAAATTTATCCCCGAATTTACCTTCTATATCCGCTGGGCGGATTTTTGCACGGAGGTGCTCAAAAGCGGACTGCCGATGGCAAAGCCCGAGATCCTCGACGTCGAGAGCAAAGAGCTGACCTCCAAGGGCATCTATAATCTGAAGCTTGCGGTAAAAACCCTTGCGGGCGATAAGCTTGACGTGGTACGCAACGACTTCGGCTTTTCAAGGGAGCACGGTATTTATATCATGACAGGCCCCAACAGAGGCGGAAAAACGACCTTTACGCAGGCGGTCGGACTGCTGTTTTTGCTTGCGCAGAACGGCTTGTATGTCCCTGCCGAGGCGGTCAGCCTGTCGCCCTGTGACAATATCTTCACGCATTTTCCCGCTGATGAAAACAAAACCGTCAACCTCGGCCGTCTGGGAGAGGAATCGCAGAGAATCAGTGAGATTTTTGCGCTTTCCTCAGCAAAAAGCCTCCTGCTGTTCAACGAATCTCTCGCTTCCACTTCTTTCACAGAGGGCTTGTATATCGCGAGAGACGTCGTCAAGGCGCTCAGAAGTCTCGGCGCAAGAACGGTATTCAACACCCATATGCACGAGCTTGCGATGAATCTCGAGGAAATCAACGCAAAGGACGGCGAATTGATGGTTTCCTCACTTGTGACAGGACTGCAGGAGGGAAAGCGTTCCTATAAAGTCTGTCTTGCGCCGCCTGACGGAGTCAGCTACGCGCGCGATATCGCCGAAAAATACGGCGTGACCTATGAGCAGCTGATGAAATCCATCCATTGATCAGAGAAAAAGGAGTTTGAAATGAAAAAAGTAATTGCGATTCTGTTTTCCGCCCTTTTGGTTTGCCTGACCGCCTGCTCCGCAGGCAATTCTTCCTCTGACGCGGAGCCGACAACGGCTGCGGCAGAAGCGGAAAAAACGGATTTCAAGGAGCAGATGGACGGCATTCTGCAGGGACACAAATTTCAGGGCGTCGTCAGCCTGACGAAAAACGGAGAGGTCATCTATCAGTACGTCAGCGGCAAGGACAAGAGCGGCAACGACCTGACCGTTGATTCCTCAATGTATATCGGCTCTGTTTCCAAACAATTCTGCGCAGCCTCGGTGATGATGCTGCGCGATGAGGGCAAACTGAGCGTAGACGATACGATAGAGAAGTATTTCCCCGAGTATGAAACGGGAAAGGATATAACCATCAAGAACCTGCTCACCATGCGCTCGGGCATTTCCGATATGGTGAACGAGGGACAGTGCGACGGCCTTTCTTTCCGGAATACCGAGGACGAGACCATCGCCGCGGTTAAGGAATGGATTTTTGCGCAGCCGCTCAAATTTGAGCCGGATTCGCAGTACGCGTATTCCAATTCCAACTTTTTTCTCCTGGCGGATATCGTGAAGCAGATCACGGGACAGCGCTACCACGACTTTGTGCGGGAGAATATCTTTGAGCCGCTCGGAATGACGCATACGGGCTTTGTTGAGGAGGTCAGGGACAATCCCGCATGGGCGGAAGGACTGACCAGAGGAGAAGAAAACGGCAATGTAATCCAGACAGGCCTTGCCAACGGCGCCGGTGATATCGCTACCAATGCCGCTGATATGGACGCGTGGATGTCGGGACTTTCAGAGGGCAGGCTGGTGTCAAAGGAAACTTTCGCGGAGATGACGCAGAACTACTCTCCCGACGCGGGTACAAGCTACGGCTACGGGCTGCAGGCGATGTACAACGGCGGCACAGGTCACCCGGGAACCATCGGCACCTACAACGCGCTCGACTATATCAACACGGAGCACGGTCTGCGCCTGTTCATCGCGAGCGGCAAAGGCTCCGCGCAGGAATATATCAATTCCCTGCCGTCGGCGCTTCTGAAAACTATCATGGAATAAAAGAATTCGTATGATTCTTGGTGCAGGTTATCCAAAAACAACCTGCACCGAACATATACCCGCTGCTGTTAAGATTTCGGGGACGACAACGCAGTTGTGTAGAATGATAAAAGGGAACCTCCAATAATTCCTTACCGCGCAAAAGCACGGAATTGAAGGATTAGAGGTTCCCTAATTTTTTTGTCAAGAATTCGTATCGAGCATCAGAACGAAAGAAGATTGACAGCGACGAAAAACAGCACCAGCATCATGATAACGAGGAAATGCTTTTTCCACTCGTCGACAATCAGACCGACAAACTCCCTGAGAAACGCGTTCGGGAAGAAGTACCATTTCGTTTTGGCGGAGATGCCGCGTGCGTTTTTCAGCCCCTGCTTTTTGCAGAGGATGTAACCGCGGAATACGTGATAGTTGGTAGTGGCAAACGCCGCCGTGTATTCACCCGGCGCGTCGCTTTCGATGATTTTTTTGGAATAGCGGATATTCTGCAGGGTGTTGACCGACTTGCTTTCGGGCAGGATCTGCGTGTCGGCAATGTCCTTTTCTCTGAGATAGCGGCGCATGGATTCCGCCTCGGAAATGACTTCATCGCTGCCCTGACCGCCCGAGGGTACAAATTTCAGATGCTTGCCTGTTTTCTCAAGCTGTTCCTTGGCAAAACGGAGAGCCGCGTCTATCCTGCTGCGCAGGATCGGCGTAGGAGAGCCGTCTTTCCGGATCGCGCAGCCGAGAATGATGACATAGTCGCGGTCATACGGCGGCTTGTTCCGGCTCGCGAGGAAGGCGGACAGAACCGTGGAAAACAGCATACAGACGAGGTAGCTGAGAAGCACGGAGATTCCGTTGGAAAATGAGGTGAAAACCTTGCCGTGAAGCTCGGAGCCGCTCGCGTTGTTTTCAAAAAAGCAAAAGAGCAGGTATCCCGTGAACCACAGTAGGCTCAGAAAGATGCCAAGCAGATTGACGAATCCGAAGCCCTCGTGATAAATGAGGGTGATGTTGCTGACCGCCAGCGCGATGCAGAACAAAGACATAAACGGTGCCAGCCAGAGGATGAAAATATTACCCGAGCTGACAAACAGCGAAAAATACCGGCCGATGGGGATGTCGGAAAAATCAGAGCTGTTGACGGCGAGCGTGAGCAGAACGGTCGTCAGGCACACAAAATGGAACAGTGCAACGCCGCCGCAGGCAACCATCGCGTAGCTGAACAGGGCTGATTTCAGATAATGGAAGAAGGCGTGACACAGGGCGGCCATCACAACGATCGCCGTAATCAGCATGAGGATCGTCACAAAAAAGCTTCCCTGAAAATCCAGATCACCCTTCAGGCTGAAAATGGTGTCGAAGGAACCTGCGTAGAAAACGAAATCCTCCTCCCGGACCACCTCACCGCTTTCTGCGCTTTTCGGACGGATAAAAATGATATCATTGCCCACAGAAACCGGTTTTACTGTCAGGAGGCACTCTCCGTCCGAGATGCGGATATCGGAAACAGTGACATTCCCGTTTGTGATGGTGTATTCAATGTCCGTGGCGTTTTCGGGAAGGTCAACCGATGCTTTGACCGTGTATTCCTTCGCACAAAACGCGATGATCAGCACGGAGGCAATTGTCATCAACAGGATAAACAGGTTCAGAATCAGAAACGGCAATTTGAAATGTTGCCTCATGGTTATTTCTCCTTTACTGACAGGATATACAATATTATAGCACCGCATACCGTTCGGTAAATTTCCAAAAAAGAATCATTTTTGTTTAATGCCGCAGTTTTCTGTGTCAAACAATTCGCGGTTGGTGACGCAGCACACGTCCTTTGCCGCCGAGACCATTTGGAACAGCTTTTCCAGATGCGCGAAGCTGCCAAGCTCGGTTCCGTAGTCCAGCTCATAGCCGTGTCCCCACAGGAAAAAGACCATATCCTCTTTGCACGCGGGTGCCGCGATAAACTCCCGCAGCAATTCCTCGGCGAACGGGTCAAGCTGCGAGCAAGTCGGCATAATCAGGAAGGCGTTTTTGTCAAAGAAAAAATCGCGCGGCTTTTGCAGGTGACACGCTCTTCTCGCGTAACGCACGCCGCTGTCACGCAGCGCGTCCAGCACGTTTTCATTGTAGCTGTCCTTCGGAAAGGCGTGTCCGACGATCGGATAGCCAAACAGCCCGGAGAGCGCTTCGACATCGCGTGCGATCTCCTCCCGTGCTTCCTCACGCGAAAGACCGTTCTGAACCAGATGATGCGTGCCGTGACTTGCGACCTCCACGTTGGGGTGCGAATACGTTCGGAGCGCTTCCTCTTTGCTCAGGATAAAGTGGTCGACGTATTGCCCGGGATGCGCTTCGTCCTTTTCGGCGGCACTCCTCCCGCGGCCGTCGATCAGCCTGATATAGCTTTTTTTGCCGAACAGTCCGCTGCTGAGATTGAAGGTGCCCTTGATGCCGTATTGCTCCATCAGCGAGATGATGCGGCGATCCTGTTCGGTTCCGTCGTCATAGGAAACGGTGAAAAGCTTTTTGCCCATACGCTGCTCACTCCTTGAAATAGATGAAAGGGACGGTTGATTCCGTCCCTTTGGTTTTGTGATGTGTGTGGCTCAAACGACAAAATCATCCGTAACGGCGCGGTTGAGCTTCCAGAGATGAACGGAAGCGTCGCCGCTGATGAACAGACGTTCCTCGCCATTGGTCGGAAAGATGCGCGAGGAGAATACCGCATCGCCGTCATTGACGAAAATCTCAATCGAGCTGCGGTCGATAAAGACGCGCAGATGGAACAGACCTTTGGGCAGGGGACGGGTGCGCTGTTCGCCCTGCTCGGCGTTGAAACGCTTTTTCAGCCCCGAGCGGTCGACCGTGATTTCCTTCGCGTCGTCATCGTAGCAGATCGTCAGACCGCCGTTGCCGTCCGCGTCGGCAAAGAGACGCAGGTTGAGGTCGCCGCCTCTGCTGATAAGCTCCAGCTCACTGACACGGGGCAGCAGATTGGTGGTTTCCAGATCGAGCTTTTCTCCGCGGAGCGCGCGCAGCTCGTCAAGCGGCTGCTGAATCAGACGGCGGTCTCTGACTCTCAGCTCACGCGGGAGCGTCAGACAGCCTGACCAGTCCTCCTCGTCGGTGGGATAGGACGCGTCGGGCAAACCCATCCACGCGACAAGCGTCGCCTTGTTGCGGTCATGCGGATTCGCGGCACATTCGGCGGCGTAGGAATCAAAGCCGAAATCCAGCACATGGAAGCTCGTGTTGTCGGGACGGAACGTCAGATTCTCCCAGTCCATATGACCGAGAAGATAACCGCTGTGGTGCACGGAGCCGCCGCGTCCCTGCAGCTTCAGGTGCTGCGGGCAGAAAATCAGCACGTCATAGCCGCTGATGGTTTCGATAGACGGACATTCCCACATATCGCCGAAGTCCTCAAATCCGGGAACCTTCAGTTGTCCCGCGAAGTGCCATCCCTCAGTGGGGGAGTCGGAGGTGTAGATGATCACGCAGCCCTTTTTGTCCTTTGTCTGAGCGCCGAGTATGATGTAATACTTGCCGTTCTGCTCGATGATTTTCGGGTCGCGCTGATGCTCTGTATAGTCAGCGTTCGGCCCGAAAAGCGGCGGCAGCTTAACGGGTGTGCCGTCATCCATCAGATTGACGAGACAGGTGTAGGATTTGCGCGTCCAGTCCTCGTCGCGGTGATTGCCCGTGTAGTAAAGATAGAGCGCGTCCGAGGTAGGCAGCGCCGAGCCGGAATAAGCGCCTTTGTTGTCAAATTCCGTGTCGGGACGGATGCATACGCCCTCGTTTGTCCATTGCACAAGGTTCTCGGAGGTGGTGTGATACCAGTATTTCAGCCCGTGAACGGCTCCCCATGGGCACCACTGATAAAAGAGGTGCCATACGCCGTCATGAAAGACAAAGCCGTTGGGGTCGTTGAGCAGTCCCGTGACGCTCTGGATGTGATAGTGTTGGCGGTAGTCGGACAAAATCGTGCGTTCATGCAGCGCTTTTATTTCATCCGCGCTTTTCAGCACGCGGTAGCGTTCTTCTTTGGACCATGTTTTCATGGCGGTCACCTCCCATAGTTATGACATTTTGATGAACTTCTTCAAAGCCTTGATGGTTCTGTCAGCGGCGAGCTGCTTGAATTCCTCATAGTTCTCCACCTTGTTGAACTTGAAGTCGTCGCTGATGGAGCGAAGAATCGCAAACGGAACCTTGTTCATGTAGCAGACATGACCGACCGCACCGCCTTCCATCTCGCAGCAAAGTGCGTCAAATTCCAGCGCGATGAATTCACGCTGACGCTTGTAAACGATGAACATATCTCCCGTCGCAATTCTGCCGATTTTGACGTGCGCGCCGAGGTTCTGACAGCACTCCGCAAGCTTAGCGCAAACTTCCTCGTCGGCAGGAATATCGATCCTCTTTTCATCAGGCAGCCAGATCTGACCTCTTGGTTCATCCAGCGCGGTACAGTTGATGTCATGCTCCACGCAGTCGCTGGAAATGACGATATCGCCGATCAGCAAATCCTTGGAAAGACTGCCCGCAATGCCCGAATTGATGATGACCTCGGGATGGAAAAGGTCGATCATGATCTGTGTGCCGACAGCGGCATTGACCTTTCCGACGCCGCATTCCAGCAAAACGACGTCCTTCTCAAAAATCTGTCCGCTGATAAAATCCAGTCCCGCTTTTTTCGTGATTGCGGCGTTCTCCATCAGCGCCTTGAGTCCGTCGACTTCAATTTTCAGTGCACATATAATGCCAATCATTTTGAAACTCCTTTCTGCTATGCAATAGTACCTTACTACTCTATTTTAACAAATATCTATCCGCGTTGCAATATAATTTTGTGATATTATAGTAGAAAATGAGGTGAGAAAAGCAGATAATATAAACAAATTCCCGCTTTTTTGCTATGATAAAGGCAGAATAGAACCGAAAAAAGGATAGCTTGGAATGGTAAAAGAATTATCGGATAACAAAACAGCGTGCAGACGGAGAGTATCCTCCTTCTGCACGCTGTTTTTATGGAAAAACTCTTAGCTTATGCGCTCAGCCAGTAGCCGCTGCCTTTTTTTGCGCTGCGGTTCGCGGTGTCGGTAGCCATATAATATTTGTCCTTATAGGTCAGATACAGTCTGACGCCCATACCCGAATCAGCGTATTGTGCCGTTGTCAGCTCATAATAGCGGAAGCCGTCATAGTCGTTTTCCAGACAAATCGAAAAGTCCGCATCCGCGCCGTCGGTGAGATAAAAGAGATTGGTGCACATTCTCCGCGTGCCGCGGTAGTCTCCCGTGATTTCGATGATAACATCTTTCAGACTGACGTCCTCGGGAAGCTTGACGGTAAAATTATATCTGCCGTCTCTCATTCTGTAGCGGTTGGTGCAGTCGATGACCGAATGATCCTCCACATAGGGGACGTCATCAGGCTCGACGGGAATTTCCCTGTTGATCGCGTCGGCGATACAGTCGGTGCTGTCCATCGTTTCAACAGCGGCGGCTTCACTTGCGCCGTCCTCCTCGATTTTGTCGTCGATCAGCTCCTCGAAAAACTCCAGATACTCCTTTCGGTCCGCTTCGTTGAGCCTGTCCAGCTTGACGGATAATTCGTTGATGAATGCTTCTTTACTCATGACGTGCCTCCTTTTGTCACAAATTGATAAATTGCGGTGATTTCTTTCCATTCCTCTAAAAAGGCGTTCAGGCGCTCAATGCCCGCTTGGTTGATGTGATAGTATTTGCGCAGTCTGCCGTTGTGCTCGACCGAATAGACCGAGAGCATCTGAGCTTCCTCCAGCCGCCTGAGAACAGGGTAGAGGGTCGACTCGGAAATCTCGATATAGGGCTTCACGGTCTTGATAATGCGGTAGCCGTAGCTGTCCTCCTCACGGATTGCCGCCAAAACGCAGATGTCGATTAATCCCCGTTTTAATTGTGCGTCCATATCAACGCCTCCTTTCATATAATACTATATTAAGCATAGTATTATATGTCAATGGATATATACTTTGCAATGTGCATTTTGCTCTTGACAATTAAGAAAAAATGTTTATAATAATAAATAGAAACTTTTCTATGTGTGGTGAATAGGATGGAAATGACAGAGAAAAAGACAGCCGAGCTGTTCAAGGCACTCTGCGATGAAAACCGCATCAAAATTCTGAAGCTGTTGCAGACGGGTGAGAAGTGCGCCTGTCACCTCAACGAGAATATCAACGTCACCCAGCCCACCATGTCGCATCATATGAAGGTGCTGTGCGACTCAGGAATCGTCGTCGGACGCAAAGAGGGCAAGTGGATGCACTACTCCATCTCACCCGAGGGTGCTCAGAACGCGCTGCAACTCCTGACGGAGCTGACAAGCGTGCGGACGGATGCTGACGGAGAACACTGTTAATCAAAGCCGTGCCGGGGCACGGCTTTATCAAGGAACAATAAATAGACAAATCTCAATCTATCTATATTTTTGGGAGGATATATGGGGAGCTTTATTCAAAATGAAATTCTGGGAATGGCGTGGCTGCAGCGGCTGATAGGCAGCCTGCTCATGCTGTGCGGATTGGATATCAACAGCCAAATCGGCGGCAGCGTGCTGTTTTTTCTTTACGATACGATCAAGATCATGCTGTTGCTCGGATTTTTGATTCTGATTATTTCGTATATCCAGAGCTACTTTCCGCCCGAGAGAAGCAAAAAGCTGCTCGGCAGGTTCAACGGCATGGGAGCCAGAATCATTGCCGCGCTGCTTGGCACGGTCACGCCGTTTTGCTCCTGCTCGAGTATTCCGCTTTTTATCGGATTCACGAGCGCGGGACTGCCGCTCGGTGTGACGTTTTCGTTCCTGATATCGTCGCCGATGGTTGATCTCGGCAGTCTGGTGCTGCTGATGAGCATTTTCGGATGGAAGGTCGCGGTCGTCTACGTTGTGCTCGGTCTGGTTATCGCCGTCGCGGGCGGCACGCTGATTGAAAAGCTGCACCTCGAAAATCAGGTGCAGGAATACATCCGCAGTGCGAAGGCGCTCGATATCCCGCAGGAGGAGCTGCGCTTCCGTGACAGAATCCGATACGCGTGGGGAGAGGTCCTCTCGACAGCGAAAAAGGTGTTTCCGTATGTGTTGGTTGGTGTCGGCATCGGAGCGGTGATTCACAACTGGATTCCCGAGGAATGGGTCATCACTGCACTCGGTGGCAATAATGCCTTCGGCGTGATCATCGCGACGATCTGCGGAATTCCGATGTACGCGGATATCTTCGGCACGATTCCGATAGCCGAGGCGCTTCTCGGAAAGGGCGCGCTGCTCGGCGTGGTGCTGTCCTTTATGATGGGGGTGACGACGCTTTCGCTGCCGTCGATGATCATGCTCAAAAAAGCGGTCAAGGCAAAGCTGCTCGGTATTTTTATCGCCATCTGCGCGGCGGGAATCATCATTGTCGGTTATGCGTTCAACGCTTTGCAAATTTTATTAATATAAATCGGAGGTTATAGCATGTCAATTTTCAATCGCAAAAAAGAAAAAGAGGAAGCAAAGCCCTGCTGCTGCGGAGGCGTCGCTTCCGTATCGGAGCCAAAGGTTGTTTCAGGGGAAATTACAAGCATCAAGGTGCTCGGCGCGGGCTGCAAGGCTTGCCATCAGATGTACGAGAACACAAAGCAGGCGGTGCAGAACGCGGGATTCGGCATTGAGGTGGAGTACATCACCGATATGGAGAAGGTCATGCAGTACGGTGTGATGACCATGCCGGTGCTGGTCATCAACGCAAAGGTCGTCGCTGCAGGCAAGGTGCTCAAAGAAAAGGAAATTGCAAAATTCCTTTAGAGAAAAAAGAGGGTTGATGATGGACGCAATCACATTACTGACACAGAAAGACGTTAAGAAAATCGAAGTCAGGGAGCAGCTCGTTTCGGCAATCGCGGACGGCAGCTTTTCTCTCGAAGATTTCAAGAGCCGTGCCGGAGAGCTGAACGCAAGCAAACCGCGACCTTTCTCGAAGCAGTGGAAGCGGTGACAGGGAAGAAGCTCCGTTTACTTAGCTCGGACTATCTGCATTTTGCGGAGCAATATATCTTGTCCGATAACAACTCCTGCAAGCGCGAGGCTTCGCGTATTGTGGGCAATATGGCGGCGGATTATCCCGAAGAGCTGGAAACCGCGGTTTCCGCTTTGCTGAAAAACACAGCGGATAGCGGAACCGTCGTCCGCTGGGGCAGCGCCTACGCGCTCGAAAGAATCATCATGCTGGAGCATTACCGAAACAGTGGGATGGTTCAGACGGTCAGGGATATTTACGAAGCCGAGGAGGAAAGCGGCGTAAAGAACCAATATAAAAAGGCGCTCAGGAAAATCAAAGCAATTTAAAAAAATCGGCTATGCAGGTAACTTGCATAGCCGTTAATTCATGTCCCATAGCGTCAACTGCTGCGGCGCGTTTTTTTCTTCAAACCGGTGCAGGTAGTCAAAGATTTCGTCATTGTTGTGCAGAATCCCGTTTGCTTCGCAGGTGCGGTGAAAGAGCCGCATCAGCTCCGCGTCATGCGGACTGTTGACTACATATTGATTGCCGTAATTGCGGATATAGCACTGCTTCAGCATGGGAAAATGTCTGTCAAGCTGCTCATAAAAAAATTCGCGGTTTCCCTCACGCAGGGTCAGCCCCATTCCGAAGCACAGAATGCCCCGAACCTTTGCTTCAACGCACATTTCCAGCAGCCTTTTGATATTATCCTCCGTGTCGTTGAGATAGGGAAGAATCGGGCAGAGCCAGACGACGGTCGGGATTCCCTCGTCATGCAGCGTTTTCAGTACCTCGAACCGCCTTTTCGTGGTGCAGACGTTTGGTTCGATGATACGGCACAATTCTTCATCCGCTGTTGTCAAGGTTATTTGTACAACGGCTTTTGTTTTGCCGTTGATGCGCTTCAAAATCTCCAAATCCCGCAGCACTAGGTCGGATTTCGTTTGAAGCGCGATTCCGAAGCCGTATTGTTCAATCAGCAGCAGCGCGCGCCGTGTGTATTCCAGACGCTTTTCCAACGGCATATAGGGGTCGCTCATCGCGCCTGTGCCGATCATGCAGCGCTTTCTCTTGCGTCTCAGAGCAGCTTCGAGCAGGTCAAGGGCGTTTTCCTTGACCTCGATATCCTCGAAATCATGTGCCATCTGATAGCACTTGCTCCGCGAGTCGCAGTAGATGCAGCCGTGCGTGCAGCCGCGGTAGAGATTCATCCCGTTCGTCGCGGACAGGATTCCCTTAGCCTGAACGTAGTGCATGCTTATTTCCTTTTCTTTTTGGGCTTGGGTGCGGGCAGCTCGTCGTACATCGCTTCCATCAGCTCTGCCATCAGGGCGTGATTCTCCACATCCTCGATCATCAGCATATCCTTCGCGCCTTCATACGGCGTTTCCATCGGCGCGTCGGGAAGAAGCGCCACAGCCGATTTGACGGGCTTGACAAGAAAGCGGTTGTCATAGATGCCGCCGATGACCTTGTCCTTGTAGTAAAGAACATATTCGCCCATCATCGCGCGGTGGGAGATATTCCCGATTTCGCCGAGCTGTTCCAAAATATAGGATAAATATTCCTTTGAGGTAGCCATAAAATCCTCCTGTGCGTTTTTCTTTTATTCTACAAAATCCTTGGCGTAAAGTCAACCTGCTTTTCTTGCCGGATTCCATTGACACGCATCAAAATTGTGGTATAATCGGTAAGGATAGCATTCTGACGAAGCTATACCCAGCCGATTATTTATTATTTGCGAGAATGTGAGATATGTGTAAAGGAGATTTCGATGAAGAACACAGTTTTAACATTGCAGCAGGCAAAGGAAGAAAACAAAAAAATCACGATGCTCACCGCCTATGATTATTCAACGGCGCGTCTGATTGACGAGTCAGGCGTAAATATGATCCTGGTCGGCGATTCTCTCGGAAACGTCATGCTAGGCTATGAGGACACGGTGTCCGTCACGATGGAGGACATGATTCACCACGGCGCGGCGGTCGCGAGAGGTGCGAAGAACGCGATGGTCGTCGTGGATATGCCGTTTATGTCGTACCAGACGGGCGTATATGACGCGCTGACAAACGCGGGCAGGCTGATGAAGGAAGCCAGAGCCAACGCGGTCAAGCTCGAGGGCGGTGTTGAAGTATGTGAGCAGATAAAGGCGATCGTTTCGGCAGGTATTCCCGTTGTGGCGCATATCGGCTTGACGCCGCAGTCTGTCAATGCATTCGGCGGACACAAGGTTCAGGGAAAAACCGAAGCAGCGGCGAAGAAGCTCCTTGAGGACGCTTTGGCGGTCGAGGCGGCAGGCGCGTTTGCGGTCGTCATAGAGGGCGTACCCGCAAAGCTCGCGGAGCTGATTACAAAAAAGCTCACCATTCCCACCATCGGCATCGGTGCAGGAGCCGCCTGCGACGGACAGGTTCTGGTCTATCAGGACATGCTGGGAATGTATTCGGACTTCACGCCGAAATTTGTCAAGAAATTTTCCAACGTCGGCGAAGTGATGAAGGCGGCGTTTGCGCAATATATCGAAGAAGTTCAGAACGGCGTGTTCCCGTCAGAGGAGCACTGCTACGCGATTGACAGCACAATCATCGAAAAGCTGCAGTAAGGGGGAGCGGAACATGAAGTTAACAAGAACCGTACAGGAAGTCAAAGATCAGGTCAGAGAATGGAAGAAGCAGGGACTCAGCGTCGGATTGGTCCCGACAATGGGCTATTTGCACGAGGGACATCAGAGCCTGATCAAAAGAGCGGTCGCGGAAAATGACAGAGTGGTTGTCAGCGTGTTTGTCAACCCCATCCAGTTTGCGCCGAATGAGGATTTGGAGACCTATCCGCGCGATTTGGAGGCGGACTGCACGCTCTGCGAGAGCACAGGCGCCGCGATGGTGTTCCATCCCGAGCCGTCCGAGATGTACCATGACGATTTTACGACCTTTGTCGATATGACGGGCGTCACCAAGGAGCTGTGCGGCAAGAGCCGCCCGACGCATTTCAGAGGCGTCTGCACGGTCGTCAACAAGCTGTTCAACATCGTTACCCCCGACAAGGCGTATTTCGGTCAGAAGGACGCGCAGCAGCTCGCGGTCATCCGCCGCATGGTGCGTGACCTCAATATGAACGTCGAGGTAGTCGGCTGTCCGATCATCCGCGAAGCGGACGGACTTGCCAAAAGTTCACGCAACACCTATCTCTCTGCCGAGGAAAGAAAAGCCGCGCTGGTGCTGAGCAAGGCGATTTTCGCGGGTGAGAAGATGATAAAGGACGGAGAGCGCGACGGCGAAAAGGTGCTTGCCGCCATGAGAGAGATGATCGAAGCCGAGCCGCTTGCAAGAATCGATTATGTCGAGATGGTGCAGTGGGATTCCATTGAAATCCATCATCAGATCGACTGTCCCGTGCTGACGGCGATAGCGGTCTATATCGGCAAGACCCGCCTGATTGACAACTTCATTGCGGAATAAGGTGAACGGATGAATATTACATTACTAAAGGGAAAAATCCACCGCGCGACCGTCGTGCAGGCGGAGCTGGACTATGTCGGCAGCATCACCATTGACGAAGCGCTGATGGAAGCCGCGGGCATCATGGAGTATGAGCAGGTGCAGATCGTTGACGTCAACAACGGCAGCCGTTTCACCACCTATGTCATAGCGGGTGAGCGCGGCAGCGGACTGATATGTCTCAACGGCGCGGCGGCGCGTCAGGTGAGCGTCGGCGATAAGGTGATCATCATGTGTTACGCGCAGATGACGCCCGAGGAAGCAGCGTCTCACACGCCGAAGGTTGTCTTTGTCGACGACGACAACCGTATTTCCAAAACCACCCGGTATGAAAAGCACGGCAAGCTGTGCGATATGGAATAAAATGATAAAACGCCTGTGCAGGTAATCGCACAGGCGTTTTTTTGAGTAAATGAATCAGGTCACGTCCGCGATTTTTTTAAGGATGCGGCTGTGTACCTCCATGTAGTATGCCAGCTCAGCATCGGTCAGTTCGTCCTGTTCGATATCGTCGAGCTTGTCGAGATAGTCGGAATACTTGCTCATATAGTCCGCGTATTCGCTCAGCAGCGAGAGGTCGCTCGGGTTTTCCTTATACCTTTTCATGAACGCCACGTACTCGTCAAAGAACGCCTCGTAGCTGTCCATCATTTCCCTGAAATCGTTGCTGATTTCGCCCGAATCTCTGCTTTCCGACTTGCTGCTTTCCGAGTTTTCCTTAGGCTTTTCGGTTTCCTTTTCGGTCGGTTTCTCGGCGGGCTTTTCCGTCGGTTTTTCGGTTTCGTGCTCGGTGTCCTCTTCCTTCTCACTAGGCGTATGCAGCTCAATTTTCATGGTTTCCTTCAAAGGTTTATAGGCAGAATTATTATCTTTGCTGTGGTATTGCAGTGTCAGGCTGTAGCCCTCCGCGTTTTCTGCCCTGTAATAGGTATAATCGGAGAGAGAGCCATTGTAATAGTTCTCGGTAAAGCCGTTTTCCTTGCAGCTGCTGAGATAGTTTTCGTACTGGTCGGCGGTCGTTTTGCCGATACACACCTCCAGCCGGTCCGCGCTGTCCGTCTCGATCTTTCCGATGGTGGATTCCGGCTCAGGCAGCATTTTGGCGAGCTTGCTGTCGGGCCACTTGATGTTGGTGAATTGATCCGAATAATACGGTTTTCCGCAGCCGCTGAACAATGCGGCGGAGGAGCAGGCAAGCGTGCCTGCGAGTAACAGTGATACAGTTCGATTTTTCATATCCGATTCTCCTTTTTTGAAATAAATAAGTGTTTGTTGAAAAGCTGATTACATTGCAGTAAAAATGAAAGTTACGATAAACAGCGCAAACCCGATAACCATCAGCAGGGTCGGTGTTCTGACAGCTTTCAGCTGAAGCTTTTCGGGAAGTCTGACGGTTTCCTTTCGTATCAGAAAGGACAGCAGGAACGACGCGGTCTGGAGCAGCAGGCTCAGACTGCGCAAAAAGTTGGGAACGCTGCGGATGATGGTGACGGAGCCGACAAACATCAGGCCGCAAATGATGGCGAACACAAGAGCGACGTTTCCCGCCTTGCTGTTTTTGTATTTTTCGTTTTCTTCCCGCTGCTGTTGCAGATCCTCGCGTTCCCATTTTTTGAATTCCGTCTGCTGCCGTATTTTCTCGACGGCAACCGCATCGCTGTCGATAAGCAGCTCTCTGGAGCCGCAGAACGGACAGAAGATCAGGCTCTGATTGCGGTCGATATCGAGGTTTCCGCCGCAGGACTTGCATTGCAGGTGAATGGTATTCTGTGACATGCTTTCCTCCAAAACAATAAGAGTAACCTTTGTATTTATCATACACGGTTACTCTTAGTTTTTGGTCAGCTGTCAGCTGACATATTGAGATTAATTTTATGCTATAATGATTGTGTAACGTAAACGGTGACGATTATCAGGATAATGCCGATCAGAATACTGAGTGTGCCGAGAATACGCAGCACAAATTTGCCGTTTTGCGGGATGTCGGGGTTGATTTTCTCGGACAAGCGGAAGGCGTCGCCATAAAGACAATACGGCAGCAGCGACCAGAACAGCATGAAATCCAGACAGAGGACGATCTGCTGGATGGTGTTTTTGAGTGTTCCCTTCAGCAGCATGGGAAAGCCGTTGATGTAGACAAAGAGCATAAAAATCCATGCCGCGTAAAAAAGTGTGGTGAGGATTTTCGGCAATACGCGTTTGCTGCGGAACCCGGGAGGCGGCTGAATGGGTCTGCGTCTGTTGAGTTTTTTGCCCATCAGCACTTTTTTCAGTTCATCGGTCGTCTGAAAGCGTTTCCTTTCATCGATTTCAATGCATTGCTCGATGATAACGCGCAGTATGCCCTGATGCAGCTCCTCGTTGGGGAGCTTGCCCGTCAGAAGATAGTTGAGCAGCACGCCGCAGGCGTAGATATCCGCTCTGCCGTTTGTTTGCCCGAAGCCGAATTGCTCGGGTGAGGCGTAGCCTGCCGTGCCGAGAACATTGGTGTCCTTGCGTTTTTCGGGTTTCATCTGCCTGCTGATGCTGAAATCGATGATGACGACGCGGCCGCCGCTGTCCATCATGACGTTCTCGGGCTTGATATCGCGGTGTACGATACCGTGGCGGTGCAGCTCCGTCAATCCGTCGCAAATCTGACAGAGAATATTTTTTGCGGGTTTGATCTGATAGGTGCCGTTGTGCTCGACCAGAGAAGCGAGCGTCATGCCGTTTATAAATTCGCAAAGGCTTACGCAGACGCCGTCCATGATCCGTGTGCTGTAGACAGCCATCAGATTCGGGTGACAGATTCCGCACAGCGCTTTGAGTACAAAGAAGTCCTCAGGTGCGGAAATCCGCCTGACCATCAGTTGTCCCGTAATGTTATTGCGTATCAAATCAATGTTGCGGTGGATTTTGCCGACAACAGAAAAGCGCCAAAGCTGGGATTGCGTAACCTGCATATTGACCTCAAGAAAAAGAATTGCTATGATATACTTATATTCTATCACAAAATCAGGGAAAGGGAAGAAGAAAAATGAAAAAGAGTACAGATGATCTGATGAAAATTCTCAGGAGCAAGTCGAGTGTGGACGAATACTTCGACGAGAACGACAGCGAGATTTTTTTCGGCAGCCTGAGCGAGCTGATTGATTTTTTCATGGCGCGCAAGGGACTGACAAAGGCAGAGGTAGTCAAGCGGTCGGGAATGAACCGCGGCTATTGTTATGAGATCATCGGCGGCAAAACGCCGAAAAACATCTCCCGCGACAAGGTGATGATGCTGTGCTTCGGATTGTCGCTCACGGTTGACGAATCGCAGCAGCTCCTCAAAAAGAGCGGCTACGCGCCGCTGTACGCGAGGGATACGCGCGATTCCATCATCATTTTCTGTCTGGAAAACCATATCAACATCGTCAATACCAACATCAAGCTCGGCGAATATAATCTGGAACCGCTGGAATAATTCTAAATAGGAATAAAGGATTCGTTACGTCTTATCGGAAAGGTTCAGGTATTTTTTGTCAAGGTGATTGATTTCAATCACTTTGACCAGCGGAATACCGAGGACAAACAGCACGGCAAGCTCTCCGACCGCGACCAGTCCGCCCTGAATGAGAAAATCGAGAAAACCGATTTTGACAAAGAAAAACTCGATTTCAAAGCCGACGATCACTCCGTTGAACAAAGCGGGCATCAACAAAGCCAAAATGGGTAGCTTCAGGAACCGCACATTCCTCAGCGCGTACATGCACAGCGCTGCGAGCAGGCTCGCGGCAGAGCCGAAGATCATGTCAAACGGGCCGAGAACGGCGAGAGAGCTGATATTCGCGATGATACAGCCGAGAAAAAGCCCGGGAATGGCGGCAGGAGTGTAGAGAGCAAGAACGGCAAGTACCTCGGAAACGCGGAATTGGACGGCAGCCGAAGCGCTTCCCGGGAGCAAAATATTCTGCATAATGGTGAGTGTCGCGTAGAGAGCGGCGATCAATGACGCCTGTACCGGAAATCTGACGTTTCGTTTCATACTGATGCCTCCGAAATCATATATTATATCATTACTATACCATAATTCGATCAAAAACGCAAAAGAATCATCAGGCCCGGAAGGAATCTCCTCCGAGCCTGATTTTTATGCCGAAATAATGGTTTCGATTTCCTGTTCGCTGCAAAAGCCGACCGGCGTAATCCGTTGCTAATTCAGATTCAGGGCGGCTTCGTCGCTGTTGTCGTGAATGACCTTGAGTGTCCGGCAGTTTTCCCAGCCCGCACATTCGCCGCAGGTTGCATAGCCTTTTCCGAGCGCGCATTTGCGGATTGCGCAAAGCTCGCTGCAATAGTATGCCTTTACGCCGTCCGTGCGGCAGCCCGTGCAGTTGATCGCCTCGGGAGGAATCTCCGTGTTGTTCCATTCGCTCCAAAGCTTCGCCGTTTGCTTTCTCATCTCGTCATCATTGTTGACAGTCGCGATATATGCGCCGCACTTTTCACAGTCCAGTCCGCAGCATCCGATCAGTTGTTTCATGGTTCTCTCTCCGTTATCGGTGAATATACATTCTTGACGGCTCGGGATCGCTGCCCTGAACCGTGCAGAAAAATTCCCAGCCGTATCTCTCATAGAAGTCCGTGTGGTCGGTAATGAGGTAAACCGGGCTGATGCCCTTGGATTTCATATCCTCAACAGCCAAATTGAGCAGATTTCCCGCGATTCCCTGACTGCGGTATGCTTCCTCGGTATAGACCGCGCACACGTTCGGGAACAGATCCTTTCTCTCGTGAAAGTCGTTTTCGATAACGCCCAGACCGCCGATGATTTTGTCTCCGTCAAGGCACAGGTACCAGCCGTATTCGGTTTTGCCGCTCAGGTAATCCTCCATGCACTCCAGATAAGCTTCCGATGGTACGCCCCATTTTGAGTGGAACCACTCTGCTGCGGATTCCTTGATCTCGGGACGTTCGCGCAATGTAAGATATAGATATTGTTTCAAGTTTTGTCATCCTTTCAAATTTTCGTCATCTTGTGTTCTGTCAAAAAACGGTGTCATTGACATCCGCAGAGGTCGGTAATATAATGGATGAAGAGGTGATATCATTGAAGATAACCGCATTGGCCGAGAACACATCCTGCCGCCCTGATATCGGATGCGAGCACGGATTGTCGCTTTTCATCGAAACGAATACACACCGCGTTCTGTTTGATACAGGGCAGAGCGAGCTTTTTGCCGAAAACGCGGAAAAGCTCGGCGTCGATTTGACAAAGGCAGACTTCGCCGTTCTTTCTCACGGGCATTATGACCATGGCGGCGGATTGGCGCGTTTTCTGGAGCTGAATCCCACCGCGCCTGTGTATCTGAACCGCCACGCCTTTGAGCCGCATTACAACGGCACGGAAAAGTATATCGGTCTTGATCCCGCGCTGCAAAAAAGCAATCGCCTGATTATTACCGACGAGGAATACCGTATCGCGGACGGATTGACGCTCTTTGCCTGCAACGGCAGAGAGAAAACCTCGGATTTCGGCTCGGGCAACCTCAATGTCCTCGAAAACGGCAAGCTGATTGCCGAGGATTTCCGCCATGAGCACTATCTCCTGATAGAAGAAAACGGCAGGCGCGTGTTGATCAGCGGATGCTCGCATAAGGGTATTCTGAATATCGTCGAATGGTTCCGTCCCGATTACCTGATCGGCGGCTTCCATATGATGAAGCTCGACTGCGGCGACCGGCTGAGAGAATACGCCGAACAGTTAAACAATTATGATACGGAATACTATACCTGCCATTGCACCGGAGAAGCGCAGTACGCGTTTCTGAGCGGAATCATCAGGCGGCTGCACTATCTTTCCGCGGGACAAACTGTTGAAATATAGGACTATTCCAGCGCGCCGAGCATCTGCGCGGGATTGTCGGCAGCCTTGACCTTGTCGAAGGCTTTGACAATGATGCCGTTTTCGCCGATAAGGTAGGTGGTGCGCACGACGCCCATGCTGACCTTGCCGTAGAGCTTCTTTTCCTTCCACACGTCATAGGCTTGGATGACCTCTTTTTCCGTGTCGGAAAGCAGGTTGAAGGGCAGACCGTATTTTTCCTCAAAGCGCTTGTGCGACGCAACGGAATCCTTGCTGACGCCGAGCACGACCGCGCCCTTTTCACGGAACTGCGGATAAAGCTCGCCGAACGCGCATGCCTGCTTGGTGCAGCCCGCAGTGTTGTCCTTCGGATAAAAATACAAAATGACCTTTTGTCCTCTGAAATCGCTGAGGGAATGCAGCTGACCGTTCTGGTCGGGCAGGGTGAAGTCCGGCGCTTGTATTCCGATTGATAGCATAGAAATGACCTCCGATTGGTTTGATTAATGACAGTATATCACAAGTACGGTACAAAAACAATAACAGGAGAGAAAAAAGTGCATGACTGAAAAATTTTGCCGCGAATGCGGTTCACCGTTAACGGAAAAGGAGCTTGCGGGTGAGGGAATCATTCCGTTTTGTCCGCAGTGCGGTGAATTCCGTTTCCCGATGTACAATGTCGCGGTCAGTATGATCGTCGTCAACCGGCAGACGGATGAGATCCTGCTGATTCGGCAATACGGAAAGCCGTCCTATATTTTAGTAGCGGGCTACGTCAACCGCACGGAATCGCTCGAGCAGGCTGCCGCGCGTGAGTTAAAGGAAGAAACGGGCATGACGGCGGAGCGTATCCGTTTTAACCGCACGCGGTTCTTTGAACGCTCCAATACGCTGATGTGCAATTTCACCGTGTTTGTCAGGGACAGCGGCGAGTGGAATCCCAACGAAGAAATCGATTCCGCCGCGTGGTTTTCACGCGAGGAGGCAAGGAACAACATCCGTCCGAACAGCCTTGCGGCGTATTTTCTGAATGCGTATCTGGACGAAACATAAAAGCGGATGTATTCTTGCAAATGATAGATTCTTGTTGTATAATGAAAGAAAAAGAATCAGGAGGTCATCCGAATGAAGAAAATACTAGCGGCAGTACTTGCCGCGATTTTGACGGTATCTTCCGCAGCGGCAGCGGCTGCCGCAGAAGCGCCGAAACGCGGAGACGTCAATCTGGACGGAAAGGTCGACGTCACCGACGCGACAACGGTTCAAAAAATCTGCGCAGGACTGGGAGTCTATTCCGACGAGCAGCTCGGAGCGGCGGACGCGAACCGCAGCGGCTCGGTCGATATCGTCGACGCGACCTATATTCAGCGGCTTGCCGCAGGCATCATTCAGCCCGACGATCCGCAACCCGAACCGCTCACTCCCGAGGAGATCAAGGCACAGGGCAACGCGGCGGTATGCAATTTCAGCGCGGAGCTTCTGAAAACCGGCGTAAAGTCAGGCAGCAATACCTTTGTTTCTCCGCTGTCGGTGATGATGGCGCTCTCGATGACCGCGAACGGAGCAAACGGCACGACACTCTCCGAGATGGAAGCGGCTCTCGGCGCAAAGAGAGACGTGCTCAATGCTTATTTCAAGAATTATATTGAAAACTCCGAAGGCTTCGGAAAGACGATCCGCGGCGGCTATATGGGTGAGGAAGAGCTGATCTGCGGCGGAATGGAAATCGCGGATTCCATCTGGTACAACAACGACGGCTCCCATTCCAAGCTCAATCCGACCTTTGTTTCGGATACGCTGAATTACTATTATTCCGATGTGTTCGCCGCTCCGTTCAATCAGGAGACCTGTGACGCGATGAACGCGTGGGTCAAGGAAAAAACGCACGGAATGATTCCGAAGCTGACGGATAAGATCAGCCCACAGGCGCTACTGTATCTGGTCAATACCATCGCGTTTGAGGGCAACTGGGACGAGCCGTATGACAAGTATCAGGTTTTCAGCGGAACCTTTACAGCGGAGGACGGAGAAACATTTCCCGTTGAGATGATGAACTCGACAGAGGACATCTATCTGCGCGACGGCGACGCAGCCGACGGCTTTTTGAAATACTATGAGGGCAGCCGCTATGCGTTCGCGGCATTTCTGCCAAAGGAGGGAACCACGCTCGAAGGCTATGTCAAATCCCTGACAGGCGAGCGTCTGGCAAAGGCGCTGAAAAGAGATAATTCCTATGATTTTGTCAGAGCGTATCTTCCGAAATTTGATTTGGAGTACAACGACAGCCTGGTGGATAATCTTCAGGCGATGGGCATGACCTCGGCGTTTGACCCGGAGGAGGCGAATTTCCTGCGCATGGTTGAGGCAGGAGCGCCGTCAAGCCCGTTTATCAGCGACGTGCTGCACAAGACCGTCATTCAGCTTGACGAGAACGGAACCAAGGCGGCGGCAGTCACGGCCGTGATCATGGCGGAATCCGCGGTGCCGGGGCATGATGAACCGCGCGGCATCACGATCTGTCTGGACAGACCGTTTGTGTACATGATTGTCGATACCGTCACCAACACCCCCGTCTTTATCGGCACGATGGAAAGCTTTTCATAAAGTGAACACTCTTTCGGCAGGAGGAAAGCCAAACGGCTGTTCTCCTGTCATTTTTGTGAGCAGTTTTTTGAATTTGTCAATAGAAAATAGCGAAACTTTACAAAGAATGTGATACAATATATAGTAAGGAATTTTTATGAAAAAACAAAAAGGAGTGGATGTGAGTTTTCGGAGAGAATAGGAAAAAGTGTAAAAACCCGTTAAAAACCATTGAAAAACCAAAAAGCCAGTAAACAAGCCGTTTCTAGGGTGAAAAAATACAATTCACCTCGGAAACGGCTTGTTTTTTTTCATATAGTGCGAAAAGGAAAACCGGGCGAATCTCGAAGAAAAATTTCGGGAAAGCTCGGTTTGGGTTTTTTAATCTGCACCGTTAAAAAGCGTTAAAAACGGCTTAAAATGGCATTAATACAGAATTTGTGAATGAAAACAATACTTATTCTTTGTCAGGAAGTGTGAGGAACGAAAAACAAATGAATAGGAAGTTAGTTCCAGTTCCCATAAAACCTAAAGAATTTAACATTTTCGGAGCTTTGATGTTGAATTCCTTTTTATTGATCGTATTACATATTTATACAACATATATGTATATTATTCCAACGCGATTGTGGCAAGCACTTTTCCGGCGCATCTGATGTCATCATATTCGTGCAGACGGATTGGAGAATAGGCAGGGTTGAGAGAAATCAATTCGCCATTGCCCATTTTTTTTATATAAGATTCGCCATTTAATATGAATATCCCGATTTGTCCCTCATATATCCGCTCAGATTGCTGAATCAGAACACAGTCGCCGTCATGGAATTTCGGCTCCATGCTATCTCCTCTGACTTCCAGAATGTAATCTGCCGCTAAGGTTTTATCTGTTTTAGGTACGTTGACATATTCAACCGGTGTATCATCAAACAAATAGGATCCGATTCCGGCGGATGCAGCCGTTCTGTAAAAGGGAAGAATACGCTTGGGAATGGAGATTTCAATATCTTCCTCTGGTCTAACTGGCTTTATAATCCTGTCGTCAACATATGGATTATCAGTCCTCCCCAGTAAATAATCAACAGAACAGGACAAATAATCTGCTATTTTCGCAAGATTTTTAGAATATATATCTTTCCCGTTAGCTATTTTTGAAATGGTATTTACTCCTAATTTGCATGCAAGTAAAAGCTCTTTGGTGGTAAATCCTTGAGTTTTTGCTTGCCTTTTTATTCTATCTGCAATATCTAAAGAATTATACAAATTTTGAGAAATCATTTTGTGCAAACCTCCAAAATCACCTAATAAGGTTATTTAACGCTTGATTATCACCTAATTAGGTGATAATATATAACTAAGGTTATAAACTTGAATCCCATAAAGGTTATTAACCATAGTTAATTCTAACACAAAAAAAAATTAATTACAAGGAGGCGTACTATGAATTTCGGAAAGAATTGCAGAAAACTCCGCGAAAACAAGGGTTTAACTCAAAGCGAATTAGCGGACAAAGTGGGAGTCAGACCGCCAATGATTAATTTTATTGAGAGTGGTACCAAGATTCCTTCGCTCAGATTGAGCTTAGATATCGCTGAAATCCTCGATACTACAGTTGATGAGCTGTGTAAGGGGGCATAGGAATGATATTACGAGAACTCAGAGAACGGAAAAGAATCAGTCAGCAGGCTTTGGGCGAGCTTTTTGAAGTAAGTGCGCAAACAATCAATAATTGGGAATGCGGTAAAGCGGAGCCGGATTTTGAGGCTCTCATGGGACTGGCTCTGTTTTTCGGCGTTAGCGTGGACACTTTAATCGGATTTGATGTGAAGGGCAACGCTTCAACGCTGAGAAGTTGTCCGTTCTGTGGCGGCAGGGCAAGAATCATTACCGGAGTTTCCACGTCAGGATCACTCAAGCCGTCCGCGCATATCAAATGTGAGGATTGTCTTGCGGAAACCGCATGGGCTGAGGACGTCAACTCCGACGGAACATTTATCGATGAAGCAAAGAGAAGGTGGAATATGAGAATACACAAGATCGGTGAAAAGCATAACGGATATAAGATATTCGGAAACATCAACAACAAGGTCGCACTCGCGCATAATCAAAACTCGGTCGAGCCTTGGGTAGTTTGGTGGATCGATAAACA
Organism: Ruminococcaceae bacterium P7; assembly: GCA_900100595.1. Lineage (GTDB taxonomy): Bacteria > Bacillota > Clostridia > Oscillospirales > Acutalibacteraceae > Ruminococcoides. Next base: position 7,694 of record FMUA01000021.1, on the reverse strand, counting down.
GGGCGTTCCTTACGGCGGAAGCTATTTCGCAGACAGGGAATCCGCGCTCAACGAGTTTATGTCAAGAGGCTTTTCCGGAGGAGTGTACGCAGAATGTTGAATTTCTATTTTACCTATGGAACAAGCGAGGATTATCCTTACCGGGGCGGCTGGACGACCGTAACCGCTCCGGATTATAAGAAAGCGATTGACGTGTTTCATTTGTATCACCCGGACATCAGGGACGGCGTTTTGAATTGCGCGGACTATTATTGTGAAACAGAAGCAGAATTCCATGAGCTATTTGGCAGTGAAAACCACGGAGCTGCAGAGCATGAACATATTTATTACGCTTATGTTGAAAAACCGGTTAAGGTGGAAACGAACATCTTCGATGAGGAAACCACCTACCCGGACTGCACCGTCCAGATCCTCCGCAATTCTATCACCGGTGAAGAATCTGTTGGATGGCGAAATAACCGCAATGAGAAAATTGGAGGAAAAATTACTTGAAAAGTCGAAACCGCCGCGCTACGGCGCGACGGTCTGCGGAGGATGGTCTCTCCGTACTGATGATGACAGACCGGAAAGGAGAAAATATGGAACGATTAACACAGCGCAGTACCATAACCGGCAATGCAGTACCCTCGAAACAGCTCGGCGATATTTGCCTGCTTATCAGCGGATGTGAGGAGTATGATTTTTGCGAGGACTGCCCGATTCGAGAGATGCTAACAAGATTATGCGAGTATGAGGATACAGGGCTTACACCGGAGCAGATTAATCATGTGAAAGAGATATTTTTACATAGTCCAAAGCCCTCCACTGAAAATGAAAGAGTGGTTTTACCAGTATACACATGTAACAAAGAAATGATTACATCAGCAATTGGAAAATTAGGCGTTAATTTCACCAATGTCAATGTTAAAGTCAGCGATTAGTTTTTCTCTAAGCTGATTATGATAAGAAATAATTGAACCCAGTGCAACATTTATCGTATAATCATGAGCAAACTTTGTTGCAAATATATTCTCAATTATATTTTCTAAATTGGAATATGAAAACTCATTGTCATTTTTCATCTTATCTGTCAGCATTATATTCGCAAATTCGGTTGCAGACTTAGCAATATCATACGCATGAATACTCATAGTTTCACCCCCTTCCCCAGACAATTATACCACACAGTCGAAACCGCCGCAAGGCGGTCAACAGGAAATGACCTCCCTGTTCTGATGATGATAGGTCGCAAAGGATGTGAGAAGATGATTTATCTTACAACAACTGAAGCAGCTGAACTCAAGGGGTGTTCAGAACGTTACATACGAATGCTTATTTTTGAAGGAAAAATAGAGGGTAAGAAAGAATTAACCTCAAATAATAGAGAGAAATTGTTTGTGCAGTTATCTTCCTTAACCCAACAGGAGCAGCTGCGCTACTATAAATCCCACGGCAGAGAAATACCCGACGCGCTTCTCCCGAAACGGAAGCCAAAGACGGTTCGACCACACAAGGAGCTTGATGAGTTCACTGCCGATCAGCGTGAACAGATAGCTCTTTGGATGGGGATAATCAAGTCATGGGATGAATACTGCGCTGAATCAAAGCTCCAGAAGGTACCCGCAACTGAGAAGTTTGTCAGGCTCCAGCAAAATGTGAACCCCGGCTTGAACATTTCAAAGGGTATTTTATACCGTAAAAAAGCCTCTTTAAAAGCAGATGATCTGGCTGGATTGCTTGACAATCGCGGGAGTTGGAAAAAGGGAACTTCATCAATCCCCGACGTTGCATGGGAATGCTTCTTATACTTCTATCTCGACGAGGCACAGTACAGCATCCAGGCATGTATGGAATATACGGAGATGTGGATTCGACAGGAAGCTCCTCAATACTTGCCGCTGCCCGATTATTCCAGCTTTTACCGAAAGGTGCAGAGAGATATTCCGAAGCCGCTTGAAATCATGGGGCGCGAGGGCATGAAGGCGTTTAATGACCGCTGCGGCACCTACATCAGACGAACTTACGAGGGAATGACGAGTAACGAATGGTGGATTGCAGATAACCATACATTTGACGTTATGACAAAAGACGAGGGCGGCAAAGTTCACCGACTTTATCTCACAGCTTTTTTTGACGCAAGGTCAGGAATTTTCACAGGATGTTATGTTACCTCAGCTCCATCCTCTCAGGCGACGCTGATCGCGCTGCGGAAAGGGATTCTGAAATACGGAATTCCCGATAATATCTATGTGGATAACGGACGCGAGTTTCTGACGCGCGACGTCGGCGGACTCGGTCACAGGCAGAAGAAAAGCACTAAGAATGAGTTCAACCCACCGCCTGTGTTCCAACGTCTCGGCATCCACATGACAAACGCTATTGTCAGGAACGCGAAGGCAAAAATCATCGAACGCCGCTTCCGCGATGTTAAGGAACGGTTGTCAAAACTGTTTCCAACTTATACAGGCGGCAACGTGCTGGAGAAGCCTGAACGGCTCAAAAAAGTACTCAAAACAGATAACATTCCGACTGATGAAGAGTTCACTAACGCTGTTGAGGATATCTTAACCTACTACTTTAACGAAAAAACGTATTCCGGAGCTGTAAATGCAGACAGCGGAAAAACCAGAATGAGCGTTTTTGAGGAAAACCTGCACGAAAAGCGCGTCGCATCAGAAGCTGATTTGAATCTTCTTCTCATGCGCAGTACACGCAGCCAAAAAGTTGGCAGACGCGGCGTTCACGTTATAGTCGCAGGAGAAAGAGTTGATTACTATAATGACGACCTTAAAATGAGGTATTTCGGAGAATCGGTATATTGTCGGTATGATCCCGAAAACATGTCTGCCGTGCGCGTTTATGATATTAACGACAATTACCTGATGACGGTTCCCGCAGACAATGACGCTATTCTTGAATACGGCGCTTCCAAGGACGCGATCGCCCAGGCGATGAAGAAAACCCGCTCCTTCGAGAAACTTACCAGAGAACAGTTGAAAGCAACCGCCGTTACAAGTCTCGGCAAGAAAACCGCGCTGGAGCTTGTGCTTGCCGCTGCTGAGGAGAACAAGGCGAACGCACATGATGTTCAGCCGAAGGTAGTTAAACTGTTCAGTGCAAACGAAACCTCCGATGATATGAAGCTGGCTGTTGGTCAGACGGAGGTTGTGACAATGGATAAAGCAAAAATGATTCGGAATATAGAGAAAAGACTGGAGGAATAATTTATGACACCTAATCCCGAATTACAGGCAAAGCTCAGACAATACATCAAGGACGAATGCGACGGCTCTCAAAACAAGGCGGCTCAGGCGCTTGGCTGGTCATCAGCGTACATATCGCAGTATCTCAACAACAAATTCAAGGGAAATCTCACCGATTTTGAAAGTTCCCTCGAGGAAAAGTTCAGAAACCGCGAAGCTGCGGAGAATCTCAGAAGCGCGGCAGTCAACGAGGAGTACAAGCCCACGAGCATCAGCGAGGGCGTCTATGAAACAATCAGACTTTGTCACCTTAAGGGCGGCTTAGCGATTGAGTGCGGCGACGCCGGAATCGGCAAAACGATGGCATGCAAGAAATACGCGGAGGATTATCCGTCATCTGCTGTCTACGTCACTGTTAATCCGTGTCTCGTGACACTGAACGCTTTTCTCAAACTGCTCTGCAAGGCGCTCAAGGTAACGGCAAGCGGTCGCAAAGACGAAATGTGGTTCCGGCTTTCCGATACATTTTCCGGGGAACGCAAGGTGCTGATCATCGATGAAGCACAGCACCTTCCGATTAAAACTATTGAAGCCATCAGGGCTTTCTTCGACAACAATCCGCTCCTCGGTATTTGCCTGGTCGGCAACATCGAGACAGTAACCAACACGGGCAGAAGCAAGGAAGCGTTCGCACAGATCCGAAACCGCACCAAGCTCACTGAGGTCAGACATACCGCTTCAATTTCTGATCGCGATATCCGGCTTCTCTTCCCTGCGATTGCTGCCGACGAAAAGGCGACGCAGCTGATCCTCGGTATTGCGCGGAGCGAACAGGGACTCAGAGGCGCGGGCAATGTATTTTCCAACGCGATTGATAACGGCAATATCACCTACAGCGGACTGTTTGCGGTGGCAAAAGCAATGAGACTTAACGTCTATTGATAATATCATTTGGAGGGACGAAAATGAAAATCAAAACAACGCTGTTGCTATTGGCAACAGGTCTGAGCACGGGAGTCGTTATGGCGTCGGCATTCGGTCAGCTCAGTATCAGAACAGCTTCTATGGGTGGAGAAATCTTCTTTATCCCAATGGTGGGCTTACTGGTTTGGCTTGGCTGGATGCTTCGCGGGGAGTACAAACACATCAGTAAGGTCAAGCGGATGGAAAAGCCGAAAAAGCAGGGTTAACCCCCTGCTCCTTAATGCAGCTCCTTCGGGAACGGTCACAAGCCCGTATAAATGCAGAGTGAGGACAAACAACAGGAGGCGAAAGCATGGATAAGAAATTCAAAAAAATCAACAAGAACGGCTCTGTAACGATTCCCAAAGAGATCAGAGCGGAAGCAGGGTTGTTCTCAGGAAATGGCGTTGCAATTGACGCCCGTCCTGACGGAAGTGTTCTGATTACACCGGCGGCGCCGAGCTGCCGTTTCTGCGGCTCTATGACAGATATTCTTACTATAGACAACATTATCATCTGCATGGGCTGCGCCAAGAAAATTTTATCAAAGGTGGATGTTGTCAATGACTGATTTAACCGCGAAAATAGACCGTCTTGCAGCTATTAAAAAGCAGCAGGATGCTTTGAAAAAGGAAAAAGAACGGCTGGAAGCCGAAATAATCATTACCTGTGAATCCGACCTTGACAGTACTAAGTACAAGAGCGTTACCTATTCCGGATCCGACGCCGAGGTAAAGGTTGTAAATGCTGAAAGCCTTAAGGTCATTTACAATGCCCATGCGTATCTTCCCGAAATCTTCGGAAAGGCGTATGACGCTATTGTTACCGAGAAGAAAGATTATTCCATCTCCTCTTCCGCTGCGAGAATGCTCACAGCAATCCGAAAGGGCGATTATACCAAAGCGACCATTGCGGAGGTTATCAGTCAGATCAACGGTATCACTGACGAGGAGCGCAAGCAGCTCCTTAAGAAGTGCAAAGGCAGAAACTATGACAAGGATGTTGAGAATATCCTCAAGTTCACTTCTCTCAGCAAAATCGACGCGCTGGACTATGCTTTCCTGATTTACGAAGCAGCTGTCTGGGAGGAGTTTTGCAGACTGATGCAGCTGAACGGCGCCGCCGATGAAGAGGCTGCTGACAAAATTATCGCAAAAATCAACGCTGCTTTCATTGTCGATGACAGTACCAAACTTCAGCTGACGGTAAACAGCGATGATTAAAAAATCTCAGATCCAGCGCGTTTACGCGATGGGTGCACGGCTTGGAATACTGGAAAGCGGCAACAGAGATGATATGCTTCACGCGCTGGTTTTTCGGATCACACAAAAGGAAAGCATCCGCAGTCTGACCGAGAGCGAGTATCACGAGGTGGTAAAAGCTCTTGCGGAACAGATAAAGACGCAGAACCTCGAAGAGCCTCCCTCCCATCCGTTCAAAGCCAAAAAATATGAAGAGAGCGGCAGAGGAATGATGTCGGACGGACAACAGCGCAAGGTGTGGCGGCTGATGTATCAACTGGAAAAGCTTGATGAAAAGCCGTCTGCGGCGCGTCTTGGCGACAGACTCTGCGGTATTATCCGCAAGGAAATTCATATAGACTGCATTGCCAGACAGCCGTTCCGCTGGCTGACATATCAGCAAGGTGTGAAGCTGATTGAGATACTAAAAAAATACGTTGCCAACGCGCAAAGGAGGAAGGACGGTGTCAGAACAGCAGATTAGACTGGAAGATTTATATGGCACTCAACGGGAAATCGCCGAATTGATTGGCGTTGAGAATTATATCAAGCTTTCTCTGCATTTCGGCGGCGACAATATCTATGTGCAGAAGTACAGCGAGATAATCAAGGTTCAGCGCAATAACGATATCCGGGAAAAATTCAACGGTTACAACTCCGATCAGTTGGCGAGAGAGTATAATCTGTCAGAAAGATACATCCGCATGATATGCGTAGATTTGATTGACGCCATGCGTTCCCGACCGCCTGAAGGACAGATGAGCTTATTTGATTATTGATTCGGGGAAATATTTCCTCTACGAACGTTCCGATTTATAAGGTATTATTGAGTTACAGCTTAATAATACCTTATTTTTTGGAGTAAAACATGAATTTTGGAGCAGACACATGGTGGATTTTCGGACTGATTGTTTCTATGGCAGTAACCATTATCAGTTTCTTTTTGAAACGCACCATCAATCAGGCGGATGACCACGAGAAATCAATCAATGAAATCAAAAGAACCTATGTCACCAAGGACGAGATGAAAGATTTGAAAACAGATGTAAACAAATCCATCTCCAAGCTTCAGAGCGACGTAGAGCAGATTAAGGATACCTGCCTGACAAAGCGCGATTTCTGCAATTCTATCGCTGAGGTCAAGGAAGAAATCAAGGGGCAGAATAAGCTGATTCTGGATTTAATCAAGGAGATGCACGGCAATGGATAACGAAAGAGAATACCTGCAGGCAATTAAGGCAAAGCACTTTCGTGAGAATAACGGCGATGTGCTGCGTAACATTAACATTCTTCGGAGTAAGTATGTCAAGCTTGAGGATATCAAGTTTGTGATGGGAAAGGTTCCGGAGGTCGAATTTGTTGATTCTGTCAACTATCTCTATCTTTCTGAGTACATTCTTCTCCGCAAAATTAAGACAAAGGAGCCTGCTGATATCGCTGACGTATCCTATGAACTGCTGGAAGCAAAGCTGTCACAGAAGGGCATTAAAATCCTCGACGGAACGATCACCGACAACTCGGTGGAGGTTTGATATGGCTGTCCGTACCCGCCGGGCGGTCGGCAAAATTGACAAGCTGCCGCCTGATCTCAAAGAAACGGTAGATCAAATGCTTATCAGCGGTCAGACCTACCGTGAAATCGTCGGATATCTTGCCGATAACGGCGAGGTGCTTTCTCAGGCAGCGGTCAGCCGATACGCGCAGCGTTTTCTCGCCAGCGCGCAGCAGCTCCGCATCGCCCAGGAGAATTTCCGCATGATTCTCACCGAAACGGAACGTTATCCTGATTTGGATCCCGCCGAAGCTATTCTCCGTCTATCATCCCAAAAGGTGTTTGAAGCGCTGTCCCAGCTTGGAGAAACGGGCTTTGACGATATCTCTCCCGAAAAGCTGCTTAATCAGGCAACTGCCCTAAGCCGTGCTGTCGCATATAAGAAAAAATGTGATATTGAAATCAAGAGCGAAAAGCAGATCGCGCTGGAAGAGCTGCAAAGCTCTATCTATGAAATCCGCAAAAGCAATCCGCGTCTGTATACGGAACTGATGGATGAAATCAACCGTCTTAAAGCACAGGCAAAGGAGGAAACCGTATGACAAAGCACAAGTGGTATGTTCTTCAGGTCAGAACAGGCTATGAAGAAAAGATAGCCGCAGAGCTGAACAGTCGCGGTTACGCGGCGGTTGTTCCTCTTGAAAACAGATTGATACGTCGCGGCGGCAAATGGCAGCCGCAGCCCTATATTGTTTTCTCCGGATATGTCTTTGTTTACCTTGACTATAGCTGGGCGCAGTATTACGCTATGGCTGG
>FMUA01000080.1 GCA_900100595.1 Ruminococcaceae bacterium P7 | reverse complement strand
TTGGCATTCTTGCTAAGTACACTAACTACTTGAATAGCACAAAAGAGCCATTAGACTGCATAAGAGTTTTGGCTGAAAAATTAGCCGAATATCCTCCGCAAATCGTTGATTGTTCTGATGAAGTGACTTTTAATCGACTCGAAAGAAATATAAATGAATACAAAAGGATAATTGAGAATGTTAATTCTCCTTTTGCAGTAGGTGCATAATGTTTGAATATTCTAATGCGCAGTTTTTTGAACAATATTCAGCAATCAAACATTGGGTTACAAAAATGCACTCAAAAACAGTCAACCCAACTGCTTTTATCCTGGGCGGTCAACCCGGCGCAGGAAAAACAGTGCTTCAAAAACAAATAAGAAATAATAATAAAAATATTATCATAATAAACGCCGACTCATTTCGCGAATTTCATCCGTACTTTGATGAAATTCAATATATGTACGGCAATGAATCTCCAAAATATACCCAACCTTTTATTAACCGCGTTACAGAACGGCTTATTGATGAATTAAGTGCCGAGAAATACAATCTAATTATCGAAGGGACTTTACGAACTGCGAATGTTCCAATAAGCTCCTGTAAAATGCTAAAAGAAAAAGGTTATCGGGTTGAGCTTCATATTATGGCTGTAAAAAGCCAAATTTCATATGAAAGTACGATTTTGAGATATGAAAATGCTATTGCTCAAGGTGAAATCCCCCGTGCAACCGCCAAAGCACATCACGACATGGTAGCGGACGCTATCGCCGATAATTTAGACACCATTGAAAAAGCAGGAGCGTTTGATTCGATAAAGCTATTTAACCGCAACGGAGATTGTTTATACCCTGCTGTTGGCTGTTCAACAGCGTCCGAGGTTGAGAATAGAACTCTCAACGGTTGGTGGACGATTGACGAAACAGAGCAGTTAAAAGAAATTGTCACTGCCGTGAGCGATTTAAAAGCGGCACGGAACGCCGAGGATCTCACCTCTTATCGGCAACACGCAAAGGAAGTTATCACTTTTGCCGAAAGTAATCGGTATCGTTACATAAAGGTAAGCCGCGAGCAAGCCGATCAGCTTCGCCGAGCAGGAATATCTGTTGAGGGGAATACTGAAAAAAACGAAATCAGCGTTATCAGGATTCCGCCTACACAGTCATCAAAAGCCGAGAAAATATTATATCAAAATCCTAATGTACC
>FMUA01000011.1:113845-117967 GCA_900100595.1 Ruminococcaceae bacterium P7 | reverse complement strand
AAGCTTTACAAGTTACTCAACAGCGGCGACTATGCACTTATCAGCTCTTTTTCCGAGCAGTTTATTTACCTGTTGAAGCAATATTATTTTATTGGAGGTATGCCGGAGGTTGTTCTGCGTTTTTCGCATAACAAAGATTTCAACGAGGTACGCGAAGTGCAAAAACGAATTCTCGAAGCATACGAACAGGATTTCTCCAAGCACGCGCCGTCGGAGATTGTCCCGAAAATCAGAATGGTATGGAACAGCATTCCCTCACAACTCGCCAAGGAAAACAAAAAATTTATTTACGGCGTTGTGCGCGAGGGTGGCAGAGCCAAGGATTTTGAGACAGCTATTATGTGGTTGTGTGACTGCGGACTTGTTCACAAGGTCAGCCGCATTACAACACCGAATATTCCGTTGAAAGCCTATGAAGATTTAAAAGCATTCAAGCTGTTTTTGCTTGACGTAGGACTGCTCGGCTGTATGTCGGGAATAAGCAAAAGCGTTCTCCTTGACGGCAACGATATGTTCAAGGAATTCAAAGGAGCATTGACAGAACAATATGTCCTGCAACAGCTGAAAGCCACCTCTGATTTTGGCATCTACTACTATACAAATGACAGAAATAGCTGCGAGATTGATTTCCTGCTCGACGATGGTGAAAAAGTCATTCCGTTGGAAGTCAAAGCGGAAGAAAACCTCAAAGCTAAAAGTCTGAAAATCTATCGGGACAAATACAAACCTGCGCTCAGTATCAGAGCTTCAATGGCAAATTACCGGGAAGATGATGACGGGCTGGTAAATGTGCCGCTGTATGCTGTAATAACAATAACGAAAAGATCAACAGATACACGCATTAGTATTCTGAGTTGTGGTGGGTAGAGATCGTTAAGAAATAACATCATACAATATTATCTTAAACCGCTCGGGTGAAAGCCCGGGCGGTTTATTTGTTGCGCAAGGTTGCAAAAGTCGCAAGAAACCGCGATTATATCGGCTTTAACGGAAAATTCTATACCTTCCCCTATTTCCTGACTTTCCTGCTGAAAAGATACTTGTACGAAAAATAACAACCGGCTCGGTGTAATTTCTGTTACGCCAAGCCGGTTTCATTGTTCGTTATTTTAGAATATTCACTGCCACCGTTGCTGTTCTTTTGATTTTCTTTCCGTTCACTGCTTGCGGATAACGCCAGTAATCACGCGTCCGCAGTAGCGGCATGAATAATTTTCGGTGACAGCTCCGACGATCGGTGCGCCGCAGCCGGGACAGCGATCCTTGACGATCTGCTTTGCGAGCGCTATCCTCAGTACGCCGCCGTGCATCTCGGGCGTACAGCCGCGCAGATAGCCCTCCTTGATCGCTTCCACAATATTCTTATACCGCTTTTCGGGCGGAATGGTGCTGTAAGAGTACTTCTCCCTTTGCATCCTGTCAAACTCCTGCAGGCTTATAAACGGCTTTTGCCATTGCGCGAAATCCCTCGCTAAACTTTGCGAGTGTTCAATGTTTGACATGCGGGAAAATGTTATCGGGACTGTCAGCACTATCGCCGCGAGGGCGAACGCGAAAAAGATGATCGCATTCAGCAGACCCGACCGGAACAAACTGAAAGACGTCATACTGTTGCTGAACATATCCCTGAAATACGGCTCGTTGTTGTAATTGTTGACCATCGTCAAAAATATAATGAGAAAAATAAGGAAAAAGAACAGCTCGATGCCGAAGCCGACGGCGTATCCGATGCGCTTTGGCTGAAGCGGCGAGCCCTCGTAATAGGCGGGGTTATAGGGCTTGCGGGTTGTGTTGTCGTTGATGAAGTAGACCCGCTGACCCGACACGACCTGCGCGGTCAGATCGGAGCTGCCGCAATACGGACACCGACCCTCAAAGTACACGCGCTTTTCCATCCAACCGCCGCAGCTGCGGCAGGAGCAGGTGACGGTCTTGCTGTAAAGCTCGATGATCTCCGGGTAGCGGTAATTTACTGTTTTGATAACGCGGAAATTCTGCATATACAGCGGACTCAGCCATCTCAGACGGCTTTGAATCTGCTCCTGCGTTTTTCCCGTCACCTCGGCAAGCTCCGCGAAATCGACATAGCCGTTCAGATCGCCCTCGAAATATCCCGAGAAAAAGACAGCTTCATTTATCATCATACGCGATATTCTCGAATATACGATCATCGAAACTCCAAAGACGAAAAACACAAACGCTGCGATCAGACTGCCGGCGCGGATAATCGATAAAAAATCGCCGTGGAGTCCTACGACCAGCTGCGTCATCAGGGAGAATGAAATTGAAGTGAAAATCACGCCCAAAATCAGCAGGATAACGTTTTTTACTTTTAAGAATTCAATCAAACCGTTTTTCAGATACATAAGACATTCTCCAAGGCTGAGTTATTTCTTTTTCCTTGATTTGTACGCGTCCTTGATGAACTGCTCCACGCGCTCGTTTTCTTCCTTGCCGAAGTTATCGGTTATAAAATTCTTGTTGAACATTTTGTTGTACCGGTCAAAGGTGTACTCGACATCCGTACGCCTGCCCCTCATGAGCTCTCCGCTGTGGTTGTGATAGAGAAAATCATAATAAATCGTAAAGAAAGCGGCGATCTCACGGTCAAGACTGTTGTCAAGAAAATGCAGCAGATAGCAGTCGCAGTTATTGACGACAGCGTTTGGCTTTGTGAGCTGCCCGATCTGCGTTTCACCGTCATAGAAGGAGACGACCTCCTTCTTGCCCGCTTCCTTGCGATAACCGACTATCAGCCTTCCGCGCCATTCCAAAACGAGCTTGGATTTCGCTACGCCGGTCTGCTCAAAATAAAAGCGTCCGACGATCTGATTTTCGCTGTTGAGCACGGAATAACGGCGCACCTGCTTTGCGCCCTTGAACAGCCAGCTCATCGGGATCGCGGAAGCGACGAGGTTTTCGAACACGTTATAGTCGGTAAACAACAACAAACGGTTGAAAACGTCCGTCAGAATGAGCCTGCGGACTTCGTCGCCGCCGACGGGCGTTCCGGGCTTAAAAAACGGAGATGAGGCTCTGTACAGGAGAAGTCCGTTTTCAAAAATTTCAAATTGATTTCTGCCGTTTGAAACGACCTGATTGACCTGCATTATCATATATTATACATCCTTTTTAACACTAGATTTTTCTGAAATAATCTTATCACAAATCACGCGAAAAATCAATTAAAATACAGGCGGCACGCAGTTGAGTATCCTGAGGGGATGTTTCCGCAAAACATTTTGATAGATCGGTTGAATATTGCAGTTTTCCGTGTTATGATATAATTGTCAGAACAAGTTATTGCAAACAAAAAACAAGGAGGAATATTGATGTTACTGAAAAGAATACTGAGCGCGGTGCTTGCAGCCGCAGCGATCCTGGCGTTTGCCGGATGCGGAAAATCGTCAGACAGCTCCTCAAGGGCAGAGAGCTCACAGACCGAGACACAGCAGCAGACCACCGTTCAGACAACGACCGCAAAGCCCTCAGCAAATGACGCGTCGGCTGACAAATCGGCAGAAAAGCCCGTGCCCGGCAAGCTGTATGCCCTGAATCAGGACGAGGGCGACGCTCCGGCAATCTCCGCTTTGAAACTGAACGGCAATCAGGTCGGCACCGAGGAAGGTGTTAACGGATGGGAAGCGTCCGCCGATAAGATCCGCTTCGTTTTTGAGCAAAGCGAGTGGATAGAGCTGTATCCGCAGACCGAGCAGACCAGCGGTTTGGCGGCATATCTCGTACCTCATTCCGATGACGCCGCGGCCTATACCGACACATTCGTCGCCGCGCTGAACGACGACGTGCCCAAGACCGAGCTGACAAAGCCCGAGGAGCAGGGCGCTGCATGGGGCTCCTTCTACGCTCATCCCGAGACGAATGCTCCCGGCTATTACGATCTGGTCATCACATCAGGCATGAAACCCGTTGCGATGGTCATGGTCAGGATCTACCCTGAGGGCGGCTTGAGCGATTATGACGACGCAAAGCTCGAGCAGCTCATGAACAGCGAATCGTCAGCTGCTATTCAGTAATTGTTCTTGGTATGGTATAATCATTTCATGTCTTGCAAAAGCTGACTATAAGTTGTAGTTCCCTAATTGTTCTTGGTATGGTATAATC
>FMUA01000011.1:0-112577 GCA_900100595.1 Ruminococcaceae bacterium P7 | reverse complement strand
ACTACGTTTATCAGGTTTTTTGTATTGGAAAAATCATTGTATTTGCCTATTATTATCTTGATTTCTTCAAAAAATAGACAATTGTTCAAACACGGAATGTTCTTCCTCTGTCACTCGATTGCCAATAATCAACTCCATTTTTTCATACTGCTTCTCTGTTATCACAAGCAAACGCACGGAACCGTTGTCGGGTTTATTATTTCTTATTCTCTGCTTATGCTTTTCAACATCGTCATAGCCGTTGCATATCCGGCAGTAAACCGAGAACTGCACCATAAAGTAACCGTCCTTTAACAAAAAATTCCGGAACTGCGTTGCTACCCGACGCTGGGTTTTTGTTTTTACGGGCAAATCAAAGAATACGATCATTCTCATAAATTTATTCATACCTATGCTGTTCCAAATCAATAATAGCGGGCAATAACAATTCGTTTTTGTTTCCTTGGATAAAACCGGTCAGACTGCTGACCGTCAGCTCGATCGCTCTTGCACAAGCGAAAAGCCTGTTGTCTATAACGACATTAGCGTTGAGCAGATTAACCAGCTGCGCCTTTAGCGCAGTTTTCAGCTCTTCATCCTCTGATACATATTCTTTTACAAACAAATCAACAAGCGGTCGGTAGGCTTCAATCAAATCATCTGCAAGGTTGAAACTGTTCAGGCTGCTTTTATGAAAGATACCCAATGCAGGTTCATATCCGTAAGCGATCAAATACTTTTCGATTGTTCCGCGCAAAATTGCGTAACCATGATTCAGCGCAGCGTTAATACCGTTCTCCTGTGCTCTGACAAACGATTTTCCAAACATCAGCCGAAAATATTTTGCGGCGGCAACCGCCTCCATATTTTCACTGTCACCGGATTTTACCATATTTTTGATGCAATCAATCTCATGCCATCCTTCAACTCCGCAAAGCTTCAGAGCAGTTGCCTGATTCTCAATCTTCCGGCGTACAATCTGTTTCCATAGTTTTTTCTTTGCAGGCAACGTCATGTCGATTTGACATTGCAAAACAGACATATGCCTGCTGTGGCGGCTGACCGGAATGAATACACCGCATGGATGATGTCCCTGATCCGTCACATAGAAGGAAATAGCGTATTCGGCAAATTTTGTCAATAGCCTTGCAGTAATATTCAGCTGCAGAGTATCTGCTACAATGCACTCGATATCCTCAAGCGGTACTTTCGTCACTTCTCCGTTATCTATCAACAGCTGTTCGTTTTTAGTGCTTAACTTGACCGGATTTGCAAGAAAAATCACCCGATAACCCATTATTGAAACCTCACGCGTTTTTCTTTACCCACTTTGGAAACATTTCCTAAAACATCAACTTGGTATTTTTCTATTACAGGAATACGTTTTACACCCAAGCTTTCCACCGTATATGTATTATCATTATTAATAACCGATATATTTGCACCGGAAATATTTGTACCCTTATAATAAAATAGTCCATCTTTTACATTAATGTTTTTTGGCAAGGTACTATTCTTTTGTACAAGTGAAAACTTCATTTCCTTTTTTAACTTAATACCAATCAAATCATTCTGATAAAGCGAAAAAACATAGTTTTCTTCCCGCATCTCTTTCCATTCCTCATATGGTTTATGTGCGACGATCGCTTTATTCGGCAGTTCCTTTTTCACGGTATCCGAGACATATATCGGTACGAGGTAATAGCCCTCGCCTTCGACAAAGAAAACATCCACCCTCACCATTGAACCGTTATCCGCTACAGCGGTATTCTTTAATACAGGCACGGTGAGCGTTGATTTACAAATAAGCTTGACCTTTTTTACAAGCGGTCCCTCTGAGCCGTCGCTTTTCGGTTTATGGAACGGCGCTTCAAACGCCTTTTTTGCATCTCCGCCAAATGCGATCAGCCGCTCTTTTAACGCGTTATATAGCAGTACGTCGCTTTCGGGATTAAAGTAGTTTTCTATTTCGCCGTTCTTAAGCTTTAAATCGGTAAGCGGAGTCTTTGATACCGTAAATTTTTTACCATCTTCCTCGAATGATTGGCGGATCGTTTCTTTATGCGCAGAGCCCCTGACCTTATGCTTGGGCATACGGGAAACAAAGATCGGTGCGACTGCTTCATCTGTTGCGTAATTCGGCAAAGGCATTTCGTGGAGAATCCGCGAGGGATCCTCGGAGCAACGCATCAACAGCTCATTTCTGAACCATGCATACGGCATCGGAAACCGGTTGATTACCTCGCCTGTATTTTTATTTACGTCAAAGTATTCGCCTGTTTCGGGATTTTGATACTCTGTTTCCTTATACTTTGCATACTCTGAAATGCGTTTTGTCATACCCGCGGTTACACATGAAATGATGACAGCGTCAACAGCATGGTGAGTATCGCCGTCTTCGCGCACTTTCTGTATTCCCCAACGCTTTCGCATATAGGATGTGACCGCGCCGTTGACCGCCTGAATGGTATTCTTACGTCCTGTTGCGTTCGGAGCTACCGTCAGATACTTTTTAAGGTAATTCAGCATGAACCTCGACAAATACTGCGTGTCCTGCAAATTGCGCTTTTTAAAGCCGGACAGATCATCATCAGACAGAGTCTCTTTTAAGAGATTCTGTTTTTTTCTGCGGCTCAGGTTGGAGCTGCCAACCCACAGCCAAAAATCATCCCTGCGTTTTCCATCCAGATATTGCATTGGAATTCGGTTGCCCTTCTGCCTGTTTTCCGAAGACATCACCAGAACCTTATTGTTATATGTATCATCGAAGCTGAGTGAATACGGGATAATATGATCAATATCTGTATATCCCACGTCAAAGAGGTTCTCTATTTTGATTGGCTTTAGAGAGTATGGACAAATACCGTCCTGCTCCTCCCACAGCTTCAGTTTTATCAAATCCTGTCCGGTCGGACTGAGAAGGCCGAATTCGTTTCTTAAACGTTCCATAATTCGGTCGTTGCGAGCCTGATTCTCTTTTTGCCCCTTTTCGATTTTGCTGCGTTCCGCTTTATTCTTGCTGAGTTCGCGTGCCAGCTCGATATTGACAAAGCAAGGACTCTCGCCCATTTCGCGGATAATCGCATTTACCACCTTGATCGTCTGTGAAATTGCGCGCCGTACAACCGGGTTTGTAATATCACCCAGCTCGGGCGCTTCTTTTTCATGCGCGGGCAGATACATACGCTTATCGGTATCATCAGCCTTAAAGTTATAGCCTGCCGCTGTGCAGGCGTCGTGATACAGCATCCCCTGTTCAAGATACGGGATTATTTTGTTCAATGCCTTTTCGGACAGATTTCCCCACTTTGAAAAAGAAGGCAGTGTTAATGCAATATCGGTTTCCACCGCGTCAAAGCCGTTTTCGGTCAGGTATTTCTTAATCTTGTTATCATTCTTATACGCAGTTAAGGCATATGCCAGATGGTTCTTTTTTTCTGCAGACCATTCGTTAAATACGGAACCATATGCTTTTTTGAAAGTATGATATGCAGTCAGATAGGTAAACTTCGTTTTCTTTTCGATTTCTTCGATTGACTTGTCCGACTGACTGTAAGAGATATTAAACCTTTCACCGTCGCCGAGATTCAGCTCCTTGCGGATAGAAGCATAGCTTATCGCGTTTTTTGCAAAAGCCAGCTTAATTACCCTTTTCCGTTCGTCTTCATTCAAAGAACGCTTTCCGGCTGAGGATACGACTTTGATGCTGTTGACTTTTGTCAGCAAATTAAAGTATTCAAAAGAAAATGTTGCCTTTGCCGCACGTTTTTCATCAGGTTCCAACGTACAGCTGCCAACCATCTTTTCAATCTGGTTACCGGCATACGGACTATCGCCGCCGGGTCCCTCGTCAAACGAGCGCTGTGACAAATAGATTTCAAGATAGCTATCTTTCAATTCCTCTGTCGCATACGGATTGCCGTACTCCTGCTGGGCGCGGAAAATTTCTCTAATCTCTTCCTCGTATTCCGAACGGGCAAAAGTATTGGAATAATCATCCGCCTTGTTGCGCTTAAACTCCGCAAACTTTTCATCCTTATACAGCATCTCGCCGATGGTGCGATAGTTTCTCTCAACCATCAACTCTTTGTTGCTTTTGACCGCAGAAAGGAGTTTTCCTGCTTCAGAACCCTTTTCTTTTGCGTCAACCTTTCGGTTGGATTTGAAGCCTCTTCGTTGAGACAGATGAATAAGCAACCGGACAAATTCTTCAGTATCTAGTTTCCTATCCAAAGCTTCTGCTCTGACCTTATAAATATCCGGCAATTCTTTTCCGCTGTTGTATATTGCATCAATCTCATCTGCAGTCATCATATTATTTTGAATAATTAAGTTTTTGATACGCTCTTTTCTATGGCGTTTTCTTCTCAATCGACGGCGCATACTGCGGTTTTCTCTGCGCGGCGCCGCTAACGAAGAACCATCCTTCGGATTCTCTGCCGCTTCAAAGATTCTCGAACCCATACGAATAATACGACACGGTTCATTATTATCATCCAGCATCATTGAAGCAAAACCGACAGATGTGATACCCATGTCCAAACCGATAATGTACTTCATAATAACCTCCTAAAAAAGATAACACCCCATCCGAAGATGAGGTGTCAGAGCTTTGCGGTATACTACCTTATCATAGTAACCTGATTGTTCTTGGTATGATACAACCTAATTATATTATACAGAATAATTATTATTTGTCAACATATAATCCCATCTTTATTAAATTATAATTAAATATACCATATATGTCAACATTCCAAATTAGAAAAAATGTTAATCTAATTACGCAATAATTCTGTAATCGAAATTACGAAGAAGCTAATCCTATCATAAACCACAGAGAAATAACGATTCTTATGCCTTCAAAAGATACATCCCGTTTTCCGTAAGGGTGACAATCTCCTCCGCAATCAAATCATCAAGCAGCTTTTTTGTATTGGACGGCTTCACTCCGAGCAAGCTTGTCAGCTCCTCAAAACTGCCCTCCGCATGGTCGGTGAGGTAGTCGATGATCATCGCTCTTTTCAAGGCGGACTTCATCTCTGCCCTTTTGCCCTCCTGCTTGATTCTCGTCACCTTGTCGCCGCGCTTCATCAGCGGCAGCAGAAATTCGATTCGGTTCGGGTGGACGGTCTGCTTGATCGTCGGCTCACTCCAGCCGTGCTGCTTCCATGTGTAGAAGATATTCGGGATACCGCTGCCCGCGCTGTCGCCGATGTCAATCAGGTTGAACATCTTCATCAGCAAGCCGTTTCGCGGGTCGGAAAAGCCGCCGCTTTTTGCCGCCGCGACCTCTATGCGGAAATCGCCCGGGTTTGAAAGGACGATTCTGTCCTCACGTCGGATAATCACAACGCCGCCTTCGCCGTAATAATCGGCATTGACAAGACAGTTGGCAAGTGCTTCTCTTGCAGCCATTCGCACGGGATTGTCGGGCAACGCCGGCTTCAATCTGCCGTAAACAGCTTCGTAAAAATCAAAGACATTTCCGCTCCAATCGCCCGAAGCAGACACAAGCTGATAGTCGGCTTCGCGGTAATCGAGCGAGTAGTTCGGATAGTTCTGTCTTATAATCTCCGAGGTGCCAAACATCAACAGACCTGCGGCGGTCGGGTGACGTATGCCCTGCTCCCCAATGTTGACGGCTCCGATTTTAAAAAGGAATTCCTCATCGTCAAGAGTCTCCCAGACGTGATTCGGGTGGGATTCATGCACCCGTTCTCGGTATTTGTGCACGCTCTCAAAATCCAGTATGCTCACATCGTACTGCTCTAACTTCTGCATATCCTGCGTCGCATATGCCGCGTCGCGCAACATCGCCTGATACTCCTCCTGCGTGCAGCGGTAATCGCCCTCACCGCTGCGGCGGTAGGTGTTCACGGGATTGCCGTCAACATACACGGGCTTATAAAAACGCTCCGCACGCGGCACTGTGATGACGATGATGCGGTCGCCGTTGACCTCCTCGATTCTCACGTCATTGGCGGAGAGAATATTCACGCTGGTGAGTTTTGGGTTGCGTACAATCTCCCAGAATTCGCTCACAAGCTCCTCGGGGTCGGGCAGATTGACCGAATGAAGCGTCTTGTCTTTATGCTCCACCACGCCGAGCAGAATGATTCCGCCAAACGTATTCGCAAAGGACGAGTACGTCTCCCAGATGCTGTGCGGCAAACCACCGAGAGCGCGCTTCGCCTCGATTCGGTTATTTTCCCTGTATTGTTCAAGATGATTCAGGTCGATCATTCTGCCTCACCGCCATTCATTTTACATTGAAATCTCATTCGTCATAAAACTCAACATCTATCCTGATATCAGTGTTATCGGCATTCAAGGCGTATACCTGATTTTTTATCATCTTTTTTGCCTTGTCTGCAGCGATATTATAATATTCTTCGTTGGATTCAATTCTGTTTTGTATCTTTCTTTTGCCCTCATCAAGCTGTATTTTGGCAAGCTGTTCTCCCGCCTGCACGTTTCCGTAAAAAAATACTATTTCTTTCGCGTACAACAGCTCGGGCGTAATATCTATGCTGTCAGCGTCAAAGGACGGCTTTGGAGCACGGATCAATACGCTTCCGCGTTCTTTGTCAACTATGTATTCAGCCATGTCCATATTGACAACAAAATGTCCTGTTCCCGATATTTTGACCCATGATTTGACATCAGGATCCTGGTTCTCAACATCTGTAATATATACCACCGAATCAACGTCAATTACTTCTAGCTTATGAACCTCACGAAGAGAATCAATTGACAGCGTCGCTTTATTGCTAACATGGTGCTGCTTTTCACCCAGCTCGTAGGCACTCGTCTGACACTTCAGTCTTACGCCAACCACTCCCAGAATCAGTACAACAACAACCAGAACAAGCGATAGTACAAGCCATTTCTTGGCTCCGTGTTTTTTATCCTCCGGCGATTCTGTATCAGCGCACTCCGTTTCAATGAATTCGGCGTCTCCTGATTTATTCTCAATAATTTCGGTATCTTTATCTTCCTCATTGATGATTTCAGAATCATCGCGTTTTATTATCTCGGACACAATCATTCCTCCCCAAATACAACTTCCACACTTTTGTCGCTGCCGTATACTCCATGGACTGTTTCGGTGACAATCTGCTCCGCAGATAGTTTTGCGCGATCCAAAAGGGTATCGTAATTTGGAATCAGCTCAACCTGTGCTTCACCAGCTTTCTTCTTGAGTTGATTGAAGGAATTGATATACGCTTTCACTCCCTCTGATGTGCTGCCGTCAAAGAGAGGATTCGAATCCTCTGCAATTGTTTTCACGTTGCCCGGGTCAACAATTATCTCCGATGAAGGCTGCGGTACTCTGATAACGACCGTACCTTCATCATTTATCTCCGCAGTCGCTTCACTCAAATCAACTGTAAAAACCACGTTTACCTGAAATTCATATAAAGCAGCGTATTTATCGAGATTAATATTAAATAATTCCGATGAATACTTTTGAAAATCCGTAATATCTCCGTCGGCTATCAAAACCTCCGTCTTTCCGTTTTCCTTCAAACGAGCAGCAAGAACAAGCTCGGTATTCTCAGCGCTCAAGCCGTGTTCCTTTCCTTTTTCGTAGCTATCCGCCATACCTGGAATCAAACCCTGAAAGATATTAACACCCTCAGGCGCGACTCTGAGATAGTTAGGAACAGCGTCAACGGCGATAATCACAATACCGCCGAGTATAATAACGCTTAACAAAAGCGGAAGCACCCAAATCGGAATACATTTGAACCATTTTATCCATTTCATTTGCTTTCCTTCCTTTCAACATCAAAATACCTGCTGCAGTCAATTTCCGTGCGATTCATATCTTCAGTCACCTCAATCTTTGTTGTAAAAGAATCAGGTGAAAATGCCGACCACATTGCTTCCCAACCTTCGCGCTTAATCTTGAAATCAGAATCAGGCGCAAGAGTGAATTTTAGCTCAATAATTTGGTGCTCCTTCACGCTTTGAGTACCGCTGACCTCCTGTCCGTCAATAAAATATGCACAGGTGCCATAGTCGTTGTTGTTATTTAGTGTGATTGCAAGATACTTCTTGACCGTATGCTCGGAAATAATCTTGTCTATATTATTCTTGTAGTCCGAAAAACTCATTTCCTTTTCATAGCTTTTTCCGCCGATGTCATTGCCCAACACGTAATATCCTGAGAAAGGATTGATTACCACTTTGATCATTTCGCCTCCGTCGGGCGCAACTTCATCGGGACGCAGCTCAACACCATTCTTGTTATAAAGAGTAATAGACGCGTTCTTTATTTCAGGAACCGAAACCTTTTCTCCTTTTTCCTGACTGCGCTTGCTCAGAGTTATCTCCAAAGCGTCGCCGTATGAATCTGGGATTGTAAAGGTATACTCATAGCCGCCGTCCGCTTCAACGGGCTGACCGACATTTACGCCCTTTCCAATCAGTCTATAAAGGCTATTCACCACAACAACAATCTTATCTCCCGCTTTCAGCTTGTCGATTTTTTCGTTTCCGCCCGCGGAATACGAAACCTCTTCACCGTTTTTTTTGACGCTCTTCACGGCATCGCGTTCAAATATAGGAATGAAATTCATTACATTGTATTCCGGGTCAATAATACGGAGCGAAAAGTACGGGTGCATCTGTACAGTGTATGTATCGACAGGATTGAGTGAATCCGCTTCAGGGAAAACTACTCTGCAGTCGCTCTCGTTATTCTTAAAGCATTTCGGAGTAGAGGAAACAAAATAATGAGAATCGGAGTAATCGCTGTAATCAAAAACAACCTTATACGATTCAACGGGGCTGACTTCAGCTTTGCTCTTTCCGTTTACCAGCCACTTGCCCTGAAGCTCTATTTCCTTCAAGTTTTCGTCCAGGCTATATGTACTGAACTTTAGCTTTCTTTGCTCAAAACCTCCGAGCGGCTCAACGGAAATCTCAGTACCGGTAAAATCCTCCGGGACAGTCCAAACCAAACCGCCCGCCTCGTCTGACTTCGCGATTAATTCGTTTTTGCTGCCGTCCTCATTATGCGACCAGATGCGAAAACAATCAAAGCGGTACAGATTACTCTTGGCGTTTTTTACCGCGGGCAAAGACGCGTATATTTTGTCGCCCTGATTCAATCGACAATTTTCCGTAGACAAAGGAATACTGCAAGCCTCATCGGAAAAATATGAAATATCAAGATTATTATTTTCGGCAAAAGTTATATGAACCGCTCCGCTGTTCTGAGTGGTTTCCTCGGCAAGAACGTGTGCAGTTCCGGCGGCAGCAATAACTGCCGCACCAATTATCAGCGAACACACAATATGTTTTTTCATGTTACAACGCCTCGTATCACATATAATATAAGGTTATTATATCACCATTTATATGGACTTTCAACAAATTTCGACGCTGTTTTTGAATAAAAGCGTAAAAGCATCATATATTTCAGTTTTGCGGAAGTCACAAAGTATATACATAAACGCCGAGGCAATCTCACCTCGGCGTTTACACAAATTACTTATTAAAACATTCTGCATCGGTTCACGATCAGGCTGACAATGTCATTGCTCTCACGCGCATATGCAATTTTTGCCAAATACATCTGTTGTTACATTCTTGCCCTTGCCCATCTTGCTGATAGTAAAGGTACTGATTCCCGCAGCAGCGGCGAGGTCTTTCTTTTCATATCCGAGGGTTTTCTCTTGGTATCAAAATCGCGGTTGAGGCGTTAAACTACGGCAAAACCTGACGCGCCCTGTTTCGCCCTGTGTCGCGCGAAAGAAAAAATCGGGTAAGTACCCGACCTCACCGAACAAAGCCCACACAGCCGATTTGTCGCAGTTTGTGGGCGCAAAAAGCAGCGCATGGATTGGCATAACGCTAATCTATGCGCTGTGTTTTCTAATATTTCAATCTCTCTAACGGTACGCAGAACAGCTGGTCGTAAACCGAAGCCTGATGAACACACCAATCACTGAATCGATTTACGCTAAACACGACAAGGGAAACCTCGCTGCATAGGCTCCCGTAGCTGCTGCTGACGTTGATGTGATTCTCCAACTGTTCCTTGGTGATCTTTTCATCGAAGGAATGCGGAAATACACAAACCAGCGTTTTGCCGTTGTTTTCAATAATACAATCAATCTTGAAACGGAATCCGTCCTTATGCTTGAGATAGGCGGGTTTCGTTTATCCTTTGACATACCGATCGATAAACCAACTGTTATGGATTACCGGGTTTCTGTTCCGATTCCGGAGCAAAGCTCTTGACATGGAGAACAAGCGTGTGGTTGTGAAGCTTTACAGACTGTATCGCTGATTCAAAATCTTTATATGCTGCCGAGCCGTTATCGTCGTCAATGAATAAAACCTGAAAACGTGCGCCTGTCAGATTTTTATATTTCTCAACCGCCTCAATCCAGTCCGGAGCTCTTTCACCGTTAAGAATCCGTTTGCAGAATACAGCTAACGCGGTGCTGCTGTCCAAGTCTTTGAAATTCAAATATACAGCGTCTTGTTCAGTTCGCAAAATTGTCGCAGAAATTCTGTTTTACCGCTTCCGTAAAAGCCCTGCACGCTCAAATTATAGTGCCGAGGAGTGTCCTTGTGATACACAGAGTACTTCCATTCACTCCACGCGCTGTGAAAGCGCGCAATATCTTTTTCAAAAGAGAATGTAACCATAGCTAATCCTATCGTAATATGATGTTTATTGTATTTTATCAGAGCACAACTGAAATTGCAAGTAAAAATCTAAAAAAGCATGTCATATTTTCTATAAATACAAAATTGAAACGCCTAATATAGAACATCTTTAACGAATCTTTAGAAATTTTAGTAAAATGGGTATATTTTTGTGCCGTAAAAATGGCTAATAAGCAAAGGGGAGAACAAAGGAAAGTTATTGTATAAATAACCTTGCCGAATGAATTGCAGGTATTAATCGAGATGATGAAAGAGAAGACGCACCCTTGTTGTATTCAACTGAATTGT
Source organism: Ruminococcaceae bacterium P7 (assembly GCA_900100595.1). Taxonomy (GTDB): domain Bacteria; phylum Bacillota; class Clostridia; order Oscillospirales; family Acutalibacteraceae; genus Ruminococcoides. The sequence continues at coordinate 101,618 of FMUA01000011.1, read as the reverse complement.
TCTTCTGCTTTTTGTGCATCTCTCCAAAGTTATTAGAAAAAGAAAAAAGCCTGAACAAAGCACTGTTTTTTTCAGCAATACAAAAGTAGAGGGGCAAATCACCAATCACCGTGATATTTCACAAATGTCAAAGCTCTCGTTTGTACACAACAGAGAAAGAAATCTTTTTTTATTTTACCCACCCCGAAACAGCCAAAAAATGTACTGAATAGTGAAAGGACTGTTTCAAAACCGTATATCCCGCTCACATGGGCGTGAAATAAATATCAAAACAGAAAGGAATAACAAGCATGGAAGAAAACTGGAATCTGGATATCGACTCATATCAAAAGCGGTTTTGCACCTGTGACGGTGCTACGCTGGCGGACAAGGATTTGCCGCCGACAAAATACGTCATCATGAAGCTCCTTCCTCAGGGACTGGCGCTGCTCAGCGGTTCGCCGAAGGTTGGAAAGTCATGGCTGACACTTGATTGGTGCGTGAAAATTGCGAAGGGCGAAAAAATCTGGGATTTCCCGACAGTGAAAGGAACAACACTTTACCTCAGTTTGGAGGATACCGAATCGCGCCTGCAGGAAAGATTGCTGACTGTCACGGAGGATGCACCGTCCAATGTTCATTTTGCGACGAGCTGCATGACGATCGGCGACGGTCTGGAGGAGCAGATACGCACCTTCGTTTCGGAGCACCCGGAAACCGTCCTCATCGCAATCGATATTTTTCTCAAAGTCCGCGCCAATAACGAAGTCAGCTATTCGGTTGACTACAGTCAGATGGAGGTTTTGAAAAAGCTGGCGCATGAGCTGAAAATCACGATTCTCCTCGTTCATCATGTCCGCAAGGAAAAAGCAGACGACCCGTTTGATATGATTTCAGGCACCAACGGATTAGCAGGCTGCGCCGACACCGAATTTGTTTTGCTGAAAAGCAAACGTAGCTCCGGCAACGCCACTCTGCACTGTACAGGGCGCGACATTGAGGACAGGGAAATCGAGCTGCACTTTGACAAGGAAACCTGTACTTGGGAGTACATATCCGACAGCGTCGAAAATCCTGAAATGGTGTTACCGAAGGAGCTGCAAAAGCTGGTTGAGATGATGAAGGAGATATCTTTCTTCTCCGGCAGTAACGCAGATTTCCTTGAGAAATTCAATCGCTACGCAGGCACGGACATCAAAGCCAACGCGCTCAAGCGGAAGATGAATCACTGGCGGTTCGATTTAGAGGAATTCGGCGTGACGTATGAGTCCAAAAAAAGCAACAACATCCGCAACATCCATATTCAGTACGAACCACCCGTCAACGATTCATAAAGAGGGACGATAAGTACGGTGTGTACGATATATAGGGGGTGCCTGAAATATCGTCTTTATCGTCCCAACCGTCCCTAACCAAACGGTGCCGACGTCGCGCCCTGTGTACCGACGTGTGGGCTTTTCGGGAAAAGGTCGGGAAAGTACCCGACAGCGAAACACGCGCGAATTTGGGCGAATGTCGGCATTTCTGAGGTCGGGAATATTTTGCACCGCCCGTTAAAGAAATATCAAAATGAAAGGTGGTGGGTTCGAAAAATTCTTTACCTTAGTGTAATATCTTCTTACCAAATAACTATACCCAAGGAACTATACACATCCTAAAATATCAACGGCAGAGAAAGAATAACAAACCGGGAATTAAAAATTTTAATCCGATCCGCGCATAGCCCACATATCAAATCCACGCACAATCATTCTTCTTTTTCTGCTGTACAAGGAGGAACCTGTTATCAAACGCAAAGATTATTTTATGCTGCCGAATGAAATCTTTTCACTCGGACTTAAGCCCCGGGACTTAGCCGTCCTCGCCTGTCTTATCCGTCACAAGGACAATGAGAACGACAGCTGCTTTCCGTCGCGGAGCCTGATCGCAAAGGAGTGCTGTGTAAAAGAGAAAACCGTTGACGCGGCGCTGAAGGCGTTAGAGGAGCGGAGCCTGATCATTAAAAAGCACCGCCTCCGTGAGAACGGCAGCCATACCAGTAATATGTATTTCGTCGCGGATATTTTTGCGATGACGCAGAACACATCAGAAGAATGAACTGCCGAAATTCGTCTGTTACATTTGCACAAATCAGAATCAGGTCTCACAATCGAGCGGAAAACAGGAGAAAGGCTTGGGGTTGCTAAAGCACCCCTGCCGGTTCACGGCGGACGGCAACGCCGACCGCAAGCCGTTTTTGGACACTCCCTGTGCATTTTGACAGGTTGGCAACCTGTTTCCGAAACAATCAAAATAGTTGGCAGCCTTTCCCGAATTTGCCGATGAAACCGTGCTTTTGAGAGGGTTTGCTAAATAAAAAGGAGTAACAAATCATGTCAGCACCAAAAGGAAAAGAAAAATTAGCGGTATGGATGTATCCCGAAATCAAAGCAAAGGTGAAGGAGATGTACCGTCAGGACGACTGCCGCAGTATGTCGGAGTTCGTGGAAAAATCCATTCGATTCTACGTCGGTTACCTCACGGCGGAAAACAAAACAAACTATTTGCCCAACATGTTTCTCTCATGTCTGAGAAGTATTATCCGTGAGAGCGACAACCGCCACAGCGTGATATTGTTCAAGCTGGCGGTGGAAGTGGCAATGGTTGAAAACATTCTCGCCAACCTCAGTAAGTATGACCCCGCTTCCGTGGAGCGTCTCAGATTCCAATGCCAGGAAGAAGTGAAAGAGATTCACGGTATGCTTCACTTTGAAGACGCCATTGACTGGCAGGAAGGTTGGGAGAATTGAAATATTATTCCGTATATTATCATGCCAACAAGGCAATAATATGAACAGGAGGTGAGCCGTTTGCAACTCGACATTCACCCTGAAAAAAAGCTGGTCTGCATCTGGCTTACCAAGGCGGAATCAGCGGACACATCGGCTCAGGAACAGCTCAGACCGCTCTATGACAGGTTCCGAAAGCAGAAATTCCTTGTTGCCGTCTTTCGCTCGGGAGGTCAGAACCTGACGGATTTGACGAGCGAGCTGCTCCGCTACAACCGAAAGCTCTTTGCGGAACGCGAGGTCAGAGCTGGTAAAGAATCTGCATGACAAAAGACGCTGTCGCGGTGGCAGCGTCTTTTTCCTCTTGCTATTTTCCGAAAGCTGTGATACAATATTATCTAAAATATCACGCAAAGCAGGTGATGTAAATTGATAGAAAAATTTGACATTGCGGGCTACTGCCGTATCTCCGTTGACGAGGAGCTGAACCGTGACAACACCTCCATCGAGAACCAAAAGGCAATCATTGAGGATTATGTCCGGCAGAAATTCCCCGGCAGCAGTCTGACATTCTTCGAAGACCGCGACCGCTCGGGCTACACCTTTGAGCAGCGCGAGGGCTACCAGAAGATGCGCAAACAGCTTCTCTCCCATAAGCTTGACATTCTGATCGTCAAGGACTTCTCCCGATTCTCGCGCCGCAACAGCCGCGGCTTGGTGGAGCTGGAGGACTTGCGCGACTACGGCGTTCGCATCATCTCGATCGGCGACGGCATCGACTTTCCGAACGACGACGACTGGCTGAAGATACAGTTCCAGTTCCTCATCAACGAAATGCCCGTCACCGACACCTCCAAAAAGGTGCGCTCGGTCGTCAAGCGCCGTCAGCATGACGGCAAGTGGATCTGCGCCGCACCTTACGGCTACATCATCAATGCGCGGCAGGAATTTGAAATCGTCCCCACCGAAGCAGAGATCGTTCGCAAAATCTTCCGCCTCTATCAAAGCGGCATGGGCTATATGAAAATCGCTAATACCCTGACCGACGATGGGATTCCCACGCCGCGTATGTCTGAGCGTCAGCGCAAAGAAGCCGAGGGCAAGGAATATAAACGCAAGGTGAACTCCGCATGGTCGATCGTGACAGTACAGGGAATTCTGGAAAACGACTTCTACATCGGCACCATGCGATCGAGCAAATACACGCGCAAGAAAATCAACGGCAAGGACGTCAAGCTCGACGAAAGCGAACATATCGTGATCGAAAACCACCATCAGGCGATCATCGGCTACCGCGAATTCGCCACGGTGCGAGCGCTGATGGAGAGCCGCTCCAAAGGCAACTATCGCGGTCAGAAAAAATACGACAACGTCTACTCGGGCTTCCTCGAATGCGGTGACTGCGGCAGCCCGATGTTCGCGATGAGCCGTGCTGACCTGAAGGACGCCTACCGCTGCGGCACCTACCACCGGCGCGGCTTGAAGGGCTGCACAAGCCACCACATACGCGTGGAAGACCTCGATGAAATCCTGAAAACCTATCTGCAAATGGTAAAGGACAACTCCGCGGAAATGCTGACGCAGCTAAACGCCGACCTCGCCAAGGAAGCGGAGGACATGAAGGAGCAGGACAGAAGAGAGGAAAACCTTGAGGAAATCCTGCTCGACCTGCAGGAGGAACTGAAAGCCACCAAGCGCCAGCGCATCCGCGACATCATGAAGCACCCCGACCAAGAGGCGATGCTGGAAGAAACCTATGACGAATTAGAGGACGACCTCGCGCGTCGGATTGCCGGTATTCAGAATCAGATTGAGCTGACGATTGACCGCAAAAACACGATTGTCCGCGTCAACCGCACGGCAAAGCTGGCGATGGATGTGTTCGACGACATTCTCAGCAAGGAGAAGCTCGACCGCAACGACCTGCAGCTTATTATTGAAAAGATTTACGTCTACGAAGACCATATCGACATCAAACTCAAAGCCGATATTGACAGCCTGCTGCGCTGTGGTATGCTCCCCGAGGAAACGGAGGAAGCCGCAAATTTTGAGTCAGACATCATGGATAGCTTATCCGTCACAGTCGTCTCGAAGGCAAAATGCCAAAAAGACAAGGTCTATGATGTCAATGTCATCAGTGACGGTGACCCGCTGGAGATATACACCGCTACGGACGGCGAGGTCATTTTTAAGAAATATTCTCCCGTCGGGGAGCTGAGTGAGTTCGCGGGACAGTACGCTGACGTGATCGCGCGCATCAGCTCGATGCCGACGCTGATTTGCGATACCGACCATGTTATTGCTGCGGCGGGCGTATCAAAGCGCGAATATCTGGAGCGGCGTGTCAGCTCGATTCTCGAGAGCTACATGGACAACCGCAAGAGCTACGCGGCGACCAACCAAACGCTCGGGAGCGTGCAGCCGATCGAGGGCGTCGAGCGTGACGCGGCGGTTATCTACCCAATCATCGCATCGGGCGATGTGATGGGCGCGGTCGTGATGCTCACGGGCGACACGGCGAAAATCCCGACAAATGTCGAAACAAAGCTCGCGCAGAGCGCGGCGGCGTTTCTCGGAAAGCAAATGGAAGAATAATTCCAAAAGAGAACAAAAAGGCAGACGCGGTCGCGTCTGCCTCAAATTTTATGGATTATTTATTGAAGATGGACATGATATCGTAGAAGGTATCGTCCTCGTCGTCGGTAACGTCCTTGGTCGCTCTGGACTTCTTGGTGACGGGTGTGTCAACGATCACGTTATCGATGGGCTCCTCTTCGACCTTCTTCTCGCCGGGATTGCCGAAGCCTGTCGCGATAACGGTAACGCTCATCTCGTCGTTCATCTTGTCGTCGATCACGGCACCCCAGATGATGTTGGCATCCTCGCTGACCTTGTCCTTGATCATGGTTGCGGCGGTGTCGATATCCTCGAGGCTGATGTCGGAGGAAGCGGTGATGTTGATGATGACGCCCTTCGCGCCGTCGATGGAGGTCTCAAGCAGCGGAGAAGAAATCGCCTTTGTCGCGGCAATCTTCGCCTTATCCTTGCCGGAAGCCTTGCCCATACCCATGTGAGCGTTGCCCGCGTCCTTCATGACGGAGGTAACGTCCGCAAAATCGAGGTTGATCAGACCGGGAAGAAGGATCAGGTCGGAAATACTCTGAACACCCTGTCTGAGAACGTCGTCTGACATTTCAAAAGCATTGAGGAGGGTAATGGTAGTATCGGAAACCTTTTTGAGTCCCTCGTTCGGAACGATGATCAGAGAGTCAACACAGGGAGTCAGCTCAGCAATGCCCTGCTCCGCCTGAGTCATTCTCTTCTTGCCCTCAAAAGCAAACGGCTTTGTCACAACGCCGACGGTGAGGATCCCCATATCCTTCGCGATTTTCGCGATAACGGGAGCCGCGCCTGTACCGGTGCCGCCGCCCATACCTGCGGTGACGAATACCATATCGGTATCCTTGAGCAGAGATGCGATTTCTTCCTTGCTCTCCTCAGCCGCACTCTGACCGATAGCAGGGTTCGCGCCTGCGCCCTTGCCTCTTGTCAGCTTTTCGCCGATGTGAATCTTCTGCGTCGCCTTTGAAAGTCTCAAAACGGGCTCGTCGGTATTTACAGCGATGAATTCGACATTCTTGATACCTGTCGTCACCATTCTGTTGACGGCGTTTCCGCCGCCGCCGCCGACACCGATTACTTTAATCTTTGGTGTATATTCATTTTCCAGTTCCAGCTCAAAAGCCATTTTGTTTTCCTCCTTAACGCTTTCTATATAATAAGAAAAGTGCCCATTCTCGTATTATACATATTTACTTTACTATGTTATCACACTTTTGCGAAAATATCAATGCTTTTTGTATATTTTTTCTCGGCAAAAGTTAGCAGATATTTAGTAGTAATTATCATTATTATCGTTGTAGTTGTTGTAGTTATTGTAGTTATTATTGTCGTTATAATCGTTCGTGTTATTATAATCGTTATAATTCATCCAGCCGTCATTCTGGTCATTATAGCCGTAGTTGTCATTATAGCCGTAATTGCCGGAATCATCGTAGCCGTTGTTATTATTGCCGTAGTAGTCGTTGTTCCAGTCATAGTTTTCGCCGTTCCAGTTATAGGTGTCGCCGCCGTAGTCCTCATTATTGGAGATAATATTGCCGTAGGCGTCGGTCGCGGGCTGGGTGGTCTGCTGGATGATATTGCCGTAAGCGTCGGTCGCGGGCTGGGTGGTCTGCTGGATGATATTGCCGTAAGCGTCGGTCGCGGGCTGGGTTGCGGGCTGCACGGGAGCAACGCCGGGAATATAGCGCGACATCTTGTTCTTGCTGCAGGTGGAAACGTCCAGCGTACCGTAGACGTTGCCCGTATTGTTCGGGTCGAGCTTGCGGGTGATGATCGCCTGCGCCGTGCGGATTTTGTAGTCGATATCCTCTGCGATACCGATTTTGATTTTGATTTTGCCCTGATAGTCGAGCGTGATCTCCGAGGTATTGGTGACGTCAAAGCCGATGATGCCGGTGAACTCGTTATCGCTCAGGCTCTTTGCTACATTGTGCAGCAGCTCGGGTACCGTCGGGTCCTCAAAGGGAAGATAGGTGCCGACCTCTCCGGCAGCGACGCTGCCGCAGGTCAGGACGGGCAGATTCTCGGGCTTGGTGTTCACACGCTCCAGAACTCTTCCCTTGGGGCTTATCAGCACGAAATTATTGCCCTCGACCATATAGTAAGCGGGAACCGCGTCGGTGATGGTGATTTTGATGGTATCGGGAATCACGAAATCCACCTTGGCGTCCTCGACATACGCGAAATTATCGACGATCTCCTTGGGGGTGCTGTTCATCTTGGCGATGAAGATGTTCTGCTGCAGGGCGACGCCGCTGTAGCCGATGATCTGGTCGTCGTAGTAATAGGAACAGCCCTCGACGATGATGTTTTCTGTCTTGAACAGAACCGTAAAGCTGAGCGTCGCGCCGATAGCCAGCACCGCGATCAGTGTCGCTGCCAGAATCAGGATCCTCCTGATTTTGATTTGCTTCTGCGTCAGGGGCTTTTTGTTGCGGCGGATCGTCTCGGTCTCCTGCTGACGGATGACCTTCGCACGCGCTTCCCGACGCTGCTTTTCGGCGTACTCGTCTATGTAATAGCCGTCGTCAAAGTCCTGCGGCTTGAGGTTGCGGATCTTCTCCTCACTCTCCATGCGGAACTTATCTTCGCGGCTGAGTTTTTGAAATTTAGCGGTCTTACCCGAATTGACAGCCTCCTCAATCTTGCTTGCGGACGGCTTTTTGGGCTTTGCTTCCTGTTTTTTCTTTTTCTTTTCAGAGGATTTCTTCGCCCTCTCCTGCTCCTTATGGTATTTCTGCGCCTGCTTCGCGTTTTCCTTTCGCTGCTTCGCAAGCTCCTTTTTCTGCTTTGAGCTGAGTGCCACGGGCTCCACCTCCTTTTCTTTTGCTTCGCGTAACGTATTCTTTACACTTTTACACTTTTCTGATCTCCGCGCCGAGATCGGACAGGGTTTGCTCCAGGCGCTCATAGCCGCGCTCCAGATAGCGCACGCCGCTGATTTCGCTCTGTCCCTCCGCGCCGAGGGCGGCAATCACAAGCGCTGCCGCGCCGCGTAAATCGGTCGCCTCGACCGACGCGCCGTAGAGCCGCGGTACGCCCTCGACTACGGCGACTTTTCCCTCTGTCTTGATCGACGCGCCCATGCGAATCAGCTCAGCCGTGTGGCGGTAGCGGTTCTCAAAGATGTTTTCGACAAACACAGAGGTTCCCTCCGCAAAGCAAGCTGCCGCAAGAAGCGGCGCCTGCGCGTCGGTGGGAAAGCCCGGATAGGGCATCGTACGCACCACACGCATGGAGCGCAGTCTTTGGGGAGCGGTCAGGCGCAAATCGCCGTCGCTCACCCGGATATGACAGCCGCTCTCCTCAAAGACGGGCAGAACCGCCCCGAGGTGAGAGGACACAACGCCGCGCAGCGTCAGCGCGGAGCCTGTTACCGCCGCGCAGGACATAAGCGTTGCCGCGACGATTCTGTCCGGAATGATCGTATGTGCCGCTCCGTGAAGCGATGGTACGCCGTCGATCACGATGACGCCCTCGCCCGCGCCGTAGATGCGCGCGCCGCAGCGGTTTAAGTAATCGGCGAGATCCGTGATTTCAGGCTCTCTCGCCGCGTTCGTTATGGTAGTCGTACCGCTCGCCGTGACGGCGGCGATCATGATATCCTCGGTCGCGCCGACGCTCGGAAATGAGAGCGCGACCCTGCATCCCTTTAATCCGTAGGGCGCGCGGCAGTCAAGACAGCCGTGACGCTCTCTGATCTCCGCGCCGAGCTGACGCAGCGCCCTGAGATGCATGTCAATCGGACGCGGTCCGATCTCGCAGCCGCCCGGGAAACAAAGCTTTGCCCTGCCCGTGCGCGCCAGAACCGCTCCGAGAAATACGATCGAGCTTCGCGTTTTGCGCATCAGCGCGTCGGGAATATCGGCGCGGTCTACGCCCGCGCTGTCTATCACCAGCGCTTCTCCCTCACGCCGCGCCTTGCAGCCGAGATACCGCAGAATGCCGCAGGAGGCGTCCACATCCGACAGCGCGGGACAGTGATACAGCACACTCTCCCCTTTTGCGAGCACCGTCGCCGCCAGAATCGGCAGCGCGCTGTTCTTCGCTCCCTGAACGCTCACCTCTCCGCTGAGCTTTTGCCGTCCTTTCACAAGCAGCCTTGACATACTGACACCCCTTTATCAGAATACAGTATATCATATGCGCCTGAACGCGAATTGTTATCGCGGATTTATTTCTCCGCCTCGAGCACCTTCTTCACCACCGCGTAGATCTTTTCGGTGGCGTTGGTGATTGCCATTTTCCTTGCGTTTTCGCTGTATTTTTGCAGCTTTTCTGGGTTTTGGAGCAGCTCGTCTGCCTTTTGCGTCAGCAGCTCGCCCGTCAGGTCGCTCTCCTCGATGATGTCCGCTGCGCCCGCGTTGACAAGCGCCATCGCATTGTGGTACTGGTGATTCTCCGCGACATTCGGAGAAGGAATCAGGATCGCGGGCTTGCCCATTGCCTGCAGCTCGCTGAGCGTGATCGCGCCCGCGCGGCAGATGACCAGATCCGCCGCCGCCATGCACTCGGGCATGTTGTCGATATAGGGACGGATGTCGAGGTTCGGCGCTTCGTTGAGGTCGACGCCCTTCTCCGTCAATAGGGACGGGAACCAGTCGCCGAACTTGCCGTAGGCGTGGATGTGCTGATAGCGTCCGTCCCTGCCGCTTCTCGCGACGAGGTCGGCAACCGCACGGTTGACTCTGTCCGCTCCGAGACTTCCGCCAAACGAAAGCACTACGGGACGCTGGTCGAGTCCGAGCTTTTTGCGGCTCTCATGCTTGTCGGCGGTCAGGATCTCACCGCGCACGGGGTTGCCCGTGACGATGGTGTCGGCGTCGGTGAAGTACTTCTTCGCCGCCTCCACCGCGAGCATGACCTTTTTGACGCGCCTGCGCAGCATCTTGTTCGTGATGCCCGGATAGGCGTTCTGCTCGTGAACCAGACAGGGAATACCCATCTGCGCGGCGGTGCGTACCACGGGTCCCGACACATAGCCGCCCGTGCCGATGCAGATATCGGGCTGAAATTCCTTGATGATCTTCTTCGCATCATGCGAGGACTTGAAGGTTCTGCGGATGGTTTTGATGTTTTCCACCGTATCCTTGGGCTTGAAGCCGCGCTTGAAGCCGCTGATGGTGATGGATTCGATGCGGAAGCCCGCCTGTGTGACAAGGCGCTGCTCCATGCCGCCCTTGTTGCCGATAAACAGTATTTCCGTATCGGGACGCTTTTCCTTGATATAGCCCGCGATGGCAAGCGCGGGATTGATGTGACCCGCGGTGCCGCCGCCCGCAAGAAGAACCTTCATAAAACCCCTCCGAGTCATATATAGTGTCAATAGCTTATGTTCTTTCAATGTTCGCCGTGCGCGAGATGGAGAGCACAATGCCCATCTGCGCGAGCAGCATGATCAGTGAGGAGCCGCCGTATGAGAAGAACGGCAGCGAAATACCCGTGTTGGGCAGCCAGTCGGTGATAACCAGAATGTTGAGCACGACCTGAATGCCGATCTGCGAGGTCAGACCGATGCCCAGCAGCTTGCCGAATTTATCCTTGGAGCGCAGGGAGAGCGTGATGCCTCTCCAGACAAGCAGCGCGAAGATCAGCAGAATAATGATCGCGCCGATCAGTCCCAGCTCCTCGACGACGATCGCGAAGATGAAGTCGTTCTGCGGTTCGGGAAGATAGAGGTATTTCTGTCTGGACTGACCGAGTCCCAGACCCCAGAGTCCGCCCGAGCCGATCGCGTAGAGCGAGTTTCGCGTCTGCCATGTCGTCTGCCACATGTCCTCCGTGGTGTATTCCAGCGCCTGTCCCCAGCCGTCCATACGGCTCATGGCGTAGGACAGACCGCCCGTCACCGCCAGAACCAGCACGATGCCGACAAGCGCGATACCGCCGATCGCGAGATATCTTGTTTTCATGCCGCCGATGTAGAGCATCAGCACCGTCAGCATACCGATGATGACGATACCCGAATAGTGCGGCTCCAGAAAGAGCAGCATCGCGATCGAGCCGAATACCACCAAGCCCGGCAGAACGCTGAACTTGGGCAGCTGCATCTTGTCGTAATATTTGCTCGCCCAGTGCGCGAAGAACAGGATCACCGCGAACTTCGCGATCTCCGAGGGCTGGATATTGAACACGCCCAGCGGAATCCAGCGCTTGACGCCGCCGTCGCCCGCGGGCAGCACCAGCACGATCAGCAGACAGACATAAGCGATGCCCAGTACCAAAGGCGCAATGCTGTGGAACTTGTTGTAGTTGAAGAACGACATCACCGCCATACCGACCAGTCCGACGCCGATAAATATCAGCTGACGCGTCAGGAAATAGTAGCTGTCGCCCTGTGTATAATAGGCGAAGGCGTAGCTTGCCGAGAACATCATGATGGTGCCGATGGTGAGCAGGATCAAGAGGATAATGCAGAACGGCAGGTCGATTCCCATGCCGACTGCGAACCACTTCGCGTTCTTCATCTTGCGCTGACGCGTCGGACGGATGAAGAATTTTTCCTTGGGGCCGCTCTGCGCACGCTTGCGGTTTCTGATTTTCTCGTCATAGATACGGTTGATATCGCCCTTTAAGAGCATTTTTTTATTTGGAGCCATAGGTTCCTCCAATTACAGATGTAGTTATACGCCGAAAAACACCAGCAGGAATGCGACCGCACCGAACAGCGCGGTAACCGTGCTGAATACGCCGACAATCTTGACCTCGCTCCAGCCGCACATTTCAAAGTGATGGTGAATAGGGCTCATTTTGAACAGTCTTTTGCCGTGGGTGAGCTTGAAGTAGCTGACCTGAAGCATGACCGAGAACATCTCGCAGAGATAGACGATGCCGAGCGGCAGAAGCAGGATCGGCATGTTGACCGCGAAAGCAAGCGCGCAGACGATACCGCCGAGGAACAGCGAGCCTGTGTCGCCCATGAACACCTTCGCGGGATGGAAGTTCCAGACAAGGAAGCCGAGACAAGCGCCCGCGACTGCCGCGCTTGCGGCGGTGATGCCGAGGGAATACATCTTGCTGGCTATCAGCATGAAGCTGACCGCGACAAAAAATGTGATCGAACCGTCAAGACCGTCGATGCCGTCGGTCAGGTTGACCGCGTTGACAACGCCGACGATCACGACTGCGGCTATGATGTAGTAGAAGAAGCCGAGGTCGACCGTGCCCACAAAGGGAATCACGGTGGCGGTGCCGTAGCCGAGAATGCCGAGAACCGCGAGATAGATGCCTGCCGCGAGGAACTGCAGAACGAGCTTCTGGATCGCCGTCAGGCCGAGGTTGCGCTTCTTGACGACCTTGGTGTAGTCGTCGATAAAGCCGATCAAGCCGTTTGCAACCGCAAGACCGAGTCCCGCAAAGAGGAACGCCGCATCACGCGAGATATCCGAAAAATATGTTTCGATGAAGTTGCCGCCGAAGAACACATAAAGCAGCGTGCTGACGACCGTGACAACCACGATCGCGATGATGAACATGATGCCACCCATGATCGGTGTACCCTGCTTGCTCGAGTGCCACTTGGGACCGTCCTCGAGGATGGTCTGACCAAAGTGGAGCTTGCGGAGGTAGGGAATCAGGAATTTACCCGTTACCGCCGAAATCAGGAAGGCGGCGACTGCCGCGCAGAAGGTCCATATTCCGTATACTAACATATTTTACCGTTCCTTTCAGCAGCGGCGCGAACCGCTTTCGTTGCGCGGACAAGCCGCGGTGTAATGTGTATCACTAACCCCGATAACAGGATAAGCTTCATGTGATGGTGTGTAAAGTATGGGCAGAAAACGGGATTCGTCAGGATAAGATGAACTCATCCCGCGAAAACGAATTGCCGTTGAAAACAACCTTTGTGCAGGAAATGGGATTCGTCAGGATAAGATGAACTCATCCCGCGAAAACGAAACCCATCCTCCACATCAAACCCATAGTACGCGATTTAAAATTAATCGCTGGAGCCGCCTTCGGCGTTTGCCTTGAAGGTGACGGCAATGACCGTGCCCTTGTTGACCTGTGTGCCCTCCTTGACGCTCTGCGCGACCGCTACGCCCGACGCGCTGACCGCGCCGTTGTAGCTGACGTTCAGTCCGTTCATCGCGGCGATGCCGTTGACCTCATACGCGACGGCATTCTTGAAGTCGGGTACCGTCACCTTTTCGGGCTGGGTCGTGTTGTCGGTGTAAAGGACGATCGTGCCGCCCTGCGCCATCTTGGAGGATACGGTCGGCATCTGCGACACAACCGTCGTGCCTGAGCCGACGATCTCGGGAATAAAGCCGTCGTTCGATACCTTTGTAACCGCTTCCTCGGAGGATATATTGGTATAGTCGCCCGCGCTCACGTTGAGATACGCGAGGTCCTCTTCCTTGTAGTCTGTGCTGATTTCGAGATACGGCAGAACCTCGGACATAATCTCCGTGAACAGAGGAGCCGCGATCTGGGAACCGTAGTAGCCGCCGCCGCTCGGCGTGTCGAGGAACACGAGCAGCGCGATCTGCGGGTCGTCCGTCGGAGCGATTCCGCAGAAGGACGCGATATAGTCCTTGCCGAACGAGCTGACGTTCTTCTCTATACCGATTTTCTCGGAGGTACCCGTCTTGCCGCCGACCTTGTAGCCCGGAACAGCGCCGCCTGCAGCGCCGTTGACCTCGGGATATGCCGCGAGCATCTCGCAGAGACGCTCGGAGGTCTCGGTGGAAATGACCTGACGCTTCACCTTGCGCTCCATCGTCTTGACGACGTTGCCGTCCGCGTCTGTGATTTTCGATACCACATAGGGCTGCAGTACGTAACCGCCGTTGCTGACCGCCGCGCACGCGGTGATCATGCTCAGCGGCGTGATGGAGAAGTTCTGTCCGAACGACGCAACCGCGAGGTCGACCATGCCCATCTGACCCTCCGGCCAGAAGCTGTCGTCCGCTTCACCCGGGAGGTCGATGCCCGACTTCTCCGAGAAGCCGAACGCCGTGTAATAATCTCTGAATTTATCGATGCCCACCAGCTGTCCGATCTGGATGAAGGCAGGGTTGCAGGAGTGACAGAACGATTCGAGGAAGGTCTGCGTTCCGTGACCCGAGGTAACCGAGCAGCCGATATCATAGTCCTCTACGCGCATGTAGCCGCCGCAGGTGAAGCTGGAGTTGTCCTTGATCTTGCCTTCCTCCAGCGCCATCGACGCGGTGCACATCTTGAATACCGAGCCGGGCATGTAGGTGTCCGCGACGCATTTGTTACGCCACATCGCCGCGAGCGCCTTGCTCTCTTCCTTGTCCTGCTCCTCCTTGGGAAGCTGCTTGATGCGGTCCACCTCCGAAGACGGCAGCTGATACGGGTCGTTGAGGTTGTAGCCGTCGGAGGTGACCATCGCGAGGATCGCGGCCGTGTTAACGTCCATGCAGATGCAGCCCGCGCGGTTCATGACGTTGTTGTCGATGACAGCCTGCGCCACATACTTTTCGCAGATGCTCTGGATGGTCTCGTCGATGGTGAGATAGATGTTGTTGCCGTTCTCGCTTTCGACGTTCTGTTCGTACTGGAACGGCATATTGGTACCGCGGGCATTTTTGGCGGTGATGATTCTGCCCGGAGTGCCCGAGAGGTATTTGTCGTATTTGTACTCAACGCCCTCCAGTCCCTGCTCATCCGCTCCCGTGAAGCCGATGACCGCGGACGCGAGGGTGTCCTTGGGATAGTAGCGCTTGTAGTCGTCGAGAAGCTGGATGACGCTGCCGCAGTCGTATTCCTTGGTGAGCGTTTTCATCAGCTCGATGACCTTGTCGCGCTGCTCCACCTCGATTTTGCGCTTGACGACGGTGTAGTAGTTCTTCTGCTGCGTCTTTTCAAGGACGTTTTCGTAGTCCAGCCCGAGGATCTCGGAGAGTCCTCTTGCCGCAGCCTCGCGCTGCTTGTCGTCGTCAAAGTTGATCGGCGCAAGCACGACCTGCCACACCGAGGCGCTTTCCGCAAGCGTGGTGCCTTTGGCGTCGTAGATGGAACCGCGCTTCGCCGTGAGGACGGTGTCGCTCAGCTGCTGACCGACCGCCTTCTCCTGAAGCTCGCTGCCCTGAACCATTGTCAGAAATGACAGGCGCAGCAATGTGGCGCCGAATCCCACCACTAAGATCAGGATAATCAGCACCGCGGTTCTCTGGCGCAGCCGCTGGTTGGGTCCCCTGTCGGCGCGCTTTTTGTCAAATAATTTTTGTTTCTTTTTTTCTTCCAAAGCACAGCTCCTTCTACCGCAATCAAGTATGGATTTTCAGCAATATTAAGCAATTATTGGGCAATTGTTTTTTATCTCCTATAAACAAGGAAAAGAGCCAAGACTTTCAGCCTTAACTCTCATTTGTATTCCTTACAGAAATATATTAAATTTCAATGAATGTTATGACCAAAGATTTTTAATTGACTCAATGAACTGAGTGAAAAGATTTTCCTCCTTCTGTACGGATACCTCCGCTTTGTCTCCTCCCTCAAGCGAGATAAACTCCTTCTGTGCGTTTGAGGCTTTGGTCATTCCAAGCACCTCGGTCGCGTGCTTTTCAATTTCCGCGGTCGAGAGGCTCGCTTGGAGCTTCATCTGGTTCTGGGTGTAGATGCTCTGGGTGTCCTCCAGAGTAGCCTGCGCCGAGATGATCTCCTGATTGAGCTCGGTGAGCTGCACCTGTCCGACGATGATAAAACCGATGATCACGGTGACTACAGCTGCGCTCAGTCCGCCGAGAATCAGTTTGAACGGGTTGTGCTTACGCTTCCTGGACTTTAGCTTGTCCTCCTCGGAGAACGTAACCACATTGGTTTTCTTTTTCTTTGCTGTTTTTCTGACGGGTTCATCCTCACGTCTTTTCGGCGCCGCCGAAGAACTGTATGCAGGCTCGTCGTCAAAAAGATTCAAGTCATAAGCAGCATTGTTTTTTAACGCCATGGGATTGCACCTTATGCCTTTCTATGTACAAGTTTTCATAAAACACACGGTTGACATCATATTTTAATTCTTAAAACCAAAAAAGTTTCAAAATTTTAATCATTTGATATCAACAAATCACACACAATCTGTCCGAAATGACGGTTTCAAGCCGTTTTCCCGGAATATTTAGTCATTACACTACGGTTAAGCACAATTTCTGGTAGGTGTAACATTATTTACAACTTTGTTATATTTTACACCAAAACAAGCCGTTTGTCTATAGCTGAGAGGAAAAAAATTATAATTTTTCGCATATTCTCAACTTTGCACTTCTCGCTCTGGGGTTGATAGTCAATTCTGTTTCATTTGCACAAACAGGTTTTTTATGCACTAATTTTGCTTTCGGCTTGTTTCCGCAGACGCAAACCGGGAAGTCCTTGGGACAGGTGCAGCCCTGACACCAAGCCGCCATTTGCTGCTTGACAAGCCTGTCCTCGAGCGAGTGAAACGTGATGACAGCCAGCCTTCCGCCCGAACCGAGCAGCTCAAACGCGCCTTCCAAACCGCGTCTGAGAACACCCAGCTCGTCGTTGACTGCTATGCGGATTGCCTGAAATGTTTTGCGCGCAGGATGTCCGTCCCTCCTGACGCGCTGCGGGACGTTCGCTTTGACAATCTCCGCCAGCTGAAGCGTCGTTTCGATCGGCTTCTGCTCTCTGGCGGCGAGAATTCCTTTTGCGATGGAGCCTGCGTACTTCTCCTCCCCGTACTCAAAGAGGATGCGGCGCAGCTCCTCAAAGGGCAGCGTATTGACCAGCTCGGCGGCTGTGGTTCCCTTGCGGCTCATGCGCATGTCGAGCGGCGCGTCCTCATGGAACGAAAAGCCGCGTTCGGGCGTGTCGAGCTGATGGGAGGATACGCCGATATCGAGCAGAACGCCGTCGACCCTGTACAGGCCGCGCTGCGCCAGAAGCTCCTTCATATCGGCGAAGTTGCCCTTGATGATGATTGAATTCTCGTTTTTCTTGAAACGCTCGGTGAGCGTCTGGATCGCGTCGGGGTCCTGATCAATGGAAATCAGCCTGCCGCTCTTGAGCCGCCTGAGGATTTCCGCCGAATGACCGCCGCCGCCCGCGGTACCGTCCACGTAGATTCCGTTTTCCCTGACTGCAAGTCCCTCAATGGTTTCATTGAGCAGGACGGGAATATGATTGAATTCCATACGCCCCTCCTACAGCTTGAAGTTGAGCATCGCCTCGGCGGCGATATCAAGCTGTGACTGCATAAACTCTTCATATACCTCGCTGCTCCAGATTTCGATGCGTCTGTTCATTCCCAGCACCAGCGCCTCGCTGTCGAGCTTGGCGCGCTTTCGCAGCGCGGGAGGAATGACGATACGTCCCTGGGCATTCGGTGTCACTTCGACGGCGGTCACGTTGAAAACGTACTGCATCGCCATCGCCTGCTGCGCCGGCAGCTCCATAATACCCGCGGAGATTCTCTCATACTCCGCCTTGGACATCACCTGCACGCACTTGGAGTTGAAGCCGTTCGCGATAATAAAGGTCTCGCCGAGCTCCTCGCGGAATTTCGCGGGCAGGACGATTCTGCCTTTCGCGTCAATGTTATGGTTTGACATTCCCGAGAACACGCTTGCCCACCTCCGTCTGCCGTTTTCGTGCATTTTCAGGTCAAATCTGTCACAAAGTGGTACTTTTTGACACCTAGTGGTTCTATTATATACGATTACCTCGGAAAAATCAAGCTAATATTACACGAATTTTAAAAAGCTGTTATTTTTAAACAGATTCCCGGCTCAAAAGCAACATCTTACTATATTTGTCTATTTTTCGGGAAAAGAAAAAACCGCCTTATTGCTAAGACGGTTTCAACTCTTTGAAATTTATCTTTTCTGGGAATTTGCGAGGGTCGCGCGGGTCTTTTTGATGTCGGTGAGCTGGGTCGTCAGGCTCTCCTCGGCACGCTTGAGGATGCCGTCGGCGTACACATTGGCTGCCTTGCGGATCTCGGCGGACTTTGCCTTGGCGTCGTCCACGATCTCCTTCGCCTTCGCCTGCGCCTCACGCACCATCTCGTTCTGATTGAGCATGATTTTCTTGCGCTCCTCAGCCGCGCGGATGATGTTCTCCGACTCGCTGTTCGCCTCATTGAGAATCTGCTTTCTGTCGGCAACGATGTTCTTCGCCTGTCTGACCTCGGCAGGCATCGCGTCCTGAATCTGCGCGATGATCTCGAACACCTCGTCGCTGTTGACCATGACCTTGCCGCCCGAGAGGGGTACGGACTTGGCATTGTCAATCAGATTTTGCAAATCTAAAATTAAATCATCAACTTTCATTTTCTTCCACTCCTTATATATGTAAAATTTGGTATAGTTACTTCCCTGTGAGCCGCTCCACGATCCTGTCGTGGACGCAGGCGGGTACAAAATTGCTGATATCGCCGCCCATTGAGCCGATTTCGCGCACCATGCTGGAGCTGAGATACATCGCGTCCGCGTCGGCGGTGATGAAGATGGTCTCCAGCTCGGGATTGAGCTTCTTGTTGGCGATCGCCATCTGGAACTCGTACTCGAAATCGGAAACCGCGCGCAGTCCCTTGACGATCGCGTTGACGCCGCGCACGCGGCAGAACTCGGCAAGCAAGCCCTCAAAGCCCGTGACCTCTACGTTGTCCAGACCTGCCGCCGCGTCGCGCAGCAGCTCCATGCGCTCCCCGATCGAAAACGCGGGGGTTTTGGAGGAGTTGATCAGGACAGCGACAATGACCTTGTCAAAGAGCTTTGACGCCCTGCGGATGACCTCGAGGTGTCCGAGGGTGACGGGATCGAAGCTTCCCGGGTAAATTACAGTTCGGTTCATGATAAAAATTCCTTATTCCTGAATGTGCTTATTTTTATTTTACCATAGCGATACTGTCTGTCAAGTGCAAATTCGCCGTATTCCGACAAAATTTCTTCGTCCAGCGGATTTTCCGCGATAATCACGCCCGTTTTGCTCATATGTGCGGGAAGCGCCTCGAGCGCGCGCTGCAAAATGCCGTTTCCGTAGGGCGGATCCAGAAACGCGATGTCAAACTGCGTGCCGCTCACGGAAAGATAGCTCTGCCAGTCGGTCTGCACCACCTTGGCATTCTCCGCGAGCTTGGTGGACGCGAGGTTTTTGCGGATGATCTCAACGGATTTTTTCGCGCTGTCCACAAAGACAGCTTCCTTCGCGCCGCGGCTGAGCGCCTCGATGCCCATTTGTCCCGAGCCTGCAAAGAGGTCAAGGAAGCGTCTGCCCTCTGTTTCAAACTGAATCACGGAAAAAACCGCTTCTTTTACCCTGTCGGTGGTCGGGCGCACGTCCTCTCCCTCGAGGGTGAGGAGCTTTCTGCCGCGTGCACTGCCTGTAATGACTCTCATAATACCTTCCTTTTCAACCTGTTTCGATTGTATAGTCTATTATACCATAGTTTCTTGCTGTTTACAACGATAATCCGCAAGTTTCAGAAAACGTTCAAACTTCCTCGTGCGCGTGAAAATAGCGGTAAACCGCCAATGCACTGTCCTTTGTCATCTTGGGAGCCGCCTCCAGCTCCTCGAGATCCGCCTTCGAGATGTTGTCGATGGTGCGGAAATATTTCAAAAGCGCCTTCGCCCTCACCTCTCCGACGCCCTCTATCCGGGTCAGCGAGCTTTTGAAGGTGTTCTTGCTGCGGCGGCTGTGGTGATAGCCGATCGCAAAGCGGTGCACCTCGTCCTGCATCCTGCTCAGGAAGGTGAAGAGCTGACGGCGTGAGTTGATCGCGATTTCGCCGCCGTCTCCCGTGACCGCGCGCGTGCGGTGCTTGTCGTCCTTGACCATGCCGAACAGCGGCACGTGAATATCCATGCGGTCGAGCACCTCTCTGACGGCGTGCACCTGTCCCCTGCCGCCGTCGAGCAGGATCAGGTCGGGCAGCCTGCCGAAGCCCTCGCCGCTGTCCTCTGCCTTGTAGTATTCCTCAAAACGGCGCCGTAATACCTCCGCCATCGACGCGTAGTCGTCCTGTCCCTCAAAGCCCTTGATCTTGAATTTGCGGTAGGCGCTTTTCAGCGGCTTGCCGTTTTGATAGACGATCATGCCCGCGACGTTCTCGGTGCCGTTGAGATTCGAGATATCGTAGGATTCAATATATTCGGGCAGCTTTTCCAGCCCGAGCGTCTCCTTCAATTCTTCCAGCACGCCGTATTCGCGCACCGTCGCGCCCTTCTGCTGGGCAAGCGCCTCGGCAGCGTTGGAGCGGCACATATTGACCAGCTGCGCCTGCTCTCCGCGCTGCGGCACCGTGACGTTGACCTTGCTGCCGCGCTTTTCGCTCAGCCATCGGGCGATTTCGTCCGGTGACTCCAATTCCGTGTCGAGGGCGATATTCTTGGGAACGTCGCTGCGCAGCGTATAGTAGCGGAGCAGGAATTCCTCGGTATCGCTGTCGCCGCTGTCCACGATGAAGCTCTCGCGGTCAAACAGCCTGCCGCCCTCAAAGCGGAACACCTGAAAACAGGTCTTGCCGCCGTCGGAAAAGCTCGCGATGATGTCCTCGTCGAGCACCTTGTTCGCGACGACCTTCTGCTTGTCTCCCATGCGCTTCACCGCCGCGATTTTGTCGCGGATGCGCGCCGCACGCTCAAACTCGAGGTTCTCCGCCGCCTCCTCCATCTGCGCGGTCAGCTGCCTGATGGAATTGGACGAGCCGCCCTTGAGAAAATCGAGCGCCTGACTCAGATTCTCGCGGTAGTCGCTGAGCTTCACCCTGCCCGTGCAGGGCGCAAGGCACTGCTTGATGTGATAATTCAGGCACGGACGCGCCTTGCGGAAGTCCTGCGGGAATTTGCGGTTACAGGTCGGCAGCATGAAGATCTTGTTTGCTTCCTCGACGGCAGTCTTGACGTAGTAGCTGCTTTTGTACGGCCCGATATAGGTCGCGCCGTCGTCCTGCTTCTGCAATACGTAGCTGAGCTTCGCCCAGTCGCCCGGACTGACGCGGATATAGCTGTAGCCCTTGTCGTCCTTGAGGAGAATATTATATTTCGGGGTGTGCTGCTTGATCAGGCTGCACTCGAGAATCAGCGCCTCGAACTCGCTGTCGGTGATGATGTACTCGAAGTCATCGACGTTGTCCACCATGCGCCGCACCTTTTCGGCGTGGTTGTTCTGCGAGCCGAAATACTGGCTGACGCGGTTCTTGAGCGCCTTCGCCTTGCCGATATAGATGATTTCGCCGCTCTTGTCGTGCATGATGTACACGCCCGGCAGCAGCGGCAGCGCCATTGCCTTTTTGCGCAGCTCAGACATTTTGGGATTCATTTTCTCACCTTTGCAAAAAATCAGGGCGAGGCACATGCCTCGCCCTATACACAATGTAGTTTTCAGTTTTGCATTACTCCGCGAAGCCGGACTCAACCAATGCGGTAAGACCCTCTACAGCGTCGGTTTCATCTGCGCCGTCCGCAATGATCTTGATGGTAGTGCCGCCGATGATGCCGAGTGAAAGAACACCAAGAAGGCTCTTCGCATTAACGCGTCTTTCTTCCTTCTCTACCCAGATAGTCGCCTTGTATTCATTTGCCTTCTGGATGAAAAATGTTGCGGGACGTGCGTGGAGACCTGCTTTGTTCTGAACTAATACTTCCTTAACGTACATTTTAGATACCCTCTTCTCTGATAAGTGAAAATTCTTATGTTGCCTCACCCAAGCAAGGCTCAATCAGTTGATAATATTATAATCTCTTTTTTTGTCGAGGTCAATATAATTATTCAATTTCGTGTTAATAATCACCACATAGAAAGCATTTTATCATTTTATTGTGCATATTTACAAAAAATTATCTTCTATGTTTATGATTCCATCAAAAGGCTGTTGCCAACCATCAACATTTTGTGGATATATCCGTATCTTTGAGCATATCAGGACGCTTTTGACGCGTGACCTCCACGCTTTTTTCCGCCCTCCAGCGGGCGATATTGGCGTGATGTCCGCTGAGCAGAACCTCGGGAACCTCCCTGCCGCGCCACTCTGCGGGCTTGGTGTACTGCGGATATTCGAGCAGACCGCTGAAATGGCTCTCCTCGGTGAAGCACTCGTTGTTGCTGAGTACTCCGGGCACCATGCGGCAGAGCGCGTCGGCAAAGACCATCGCGGGCAGCTCGCCGCCCGTGAGGACGTAGTCGCCGATGGAGATCTCCTCGTCGATGAACGCGTCGAGCAGCCGCTGGTCGACGCCCTCGTAGTGGCCGCAGAGAATGCATATATTTTCATGCTCCGCAAGCTCCCTGAGCCGCTGCTGGCACAAGGTCTTTCCCTGCGGCGACATATAGACGAAGTGCGGCCGGGTTCCGATCTCCCCGCAGATGTGCTCGAAGCAGAGCGCGATCGGCTCCGCCTTCATCAGCATACCCATTCCGCCGCCGTAGGGGGTGTCGTCGACGCGGCGGTGCTTGTCAAAGGCAAAGTCGCGCAGCTGGTGGGTATGTATTTCGATCGCGCCGCTCGCCTGCGCCCTGCCGATGATGCTGTCGCCCAATACGGGCGCGAACATTTCGGGAAAAAGGGTGATAATGTCAATCCGCATCGTCAAAAATTCCTTTCATCGGACGCAGCAGCACATAGCCGCCGTCCACGTTGATCTCGGTGACCACCTCGTCGATCACGGGCGCAAGATAGGTCTTGCCGCTGCCGTCGGTGATTTCGTATACGTCGTTCGCGCCTGTGCGCAGCACGTCGGTCAGCGTGCCGTAGACGGTGCCGTCGTCCGCGTCGCGGATCTCCAGCCCGAGCAAGTCCTGCACAAAATGCACGCCCTCGTCCAGACGGATATCATCGCGGTTGATATAGACGATTTTGCCGCGGTAGCGCTCGGCGTCCTCGATGGCGTCGACGCCCTTGATCTTCGCGAGCGTGATGTTCTTATGCGGACGGCTCTTTACTTCGATAAACGATGTGCCGTTTTCGTCGAGATAGAGCTTTTTGAACGCGCTCAGGAACGCGGGAGAGTCGCACCACGGCTCAATGCGCACCTCGCCCTTGATGCCGTGCGTGCCGACGATTTTGCCTGAATCCAAATATTGCTTTTTCATAGGTGCCTCCGTATGTTTATTTTAACTCCACGATCGTCACGCCGTCCTCACCCTCGCCGAAGGTGCCGAGGCGGTGGGACTTGACGTTCTTGTTGGTGCGGAGGAATTGGTTGATTTCGCGGCGCAGCACACCCGTGCCCTTGCCGTGTATGATGGTGATCTTGCCTACGCCCGCGAGCATCGCGTTGTCGAGCGCCTTGTCCACGATCTGTACCGCGTCGAAGGCGGTCTCTCCGCGCACGTCGACCTCGGTTTCGGGACGGACGTCCATGCGGCTCGGAACGCTGCGCTTGGACGAGAAGCGATCGGCACGCGGCTTGATCTGTGACTTAAGCAGGCGCAGGTTCCTGATATCGACGCGCGTCTTGATGATGCCCGCCTGCACCAGCACCATGCCGTCCTTATTCGGCGGCGCGAGCACGGTGGCGTTTTTGTCGATGTCGTATATCAGCACCTCGTCTCCCACTTTCAGCGGACGCGGCAGCTTGTATTCCTCGGAGGGCGTATTTTTGAGCCGGACGGGGTCGGCGTGCGCCTCCATCTTGTTGATGTCCTGACGCAGCTTCGTCCGCTGCTCCACGGTCATTTCCTTCTCGCGGCGCGCTTTTTCCAGCTCCTCGATCAGCGCGTCCGCCTGCGCTCTTGTGCGCGATACGATGCGCTGCGCCTCCTGCTTGGCGCGTTCGATCTCGCGTTCCGCGTCGGCTCTCGCACGCTTTGCCTCGTTCTCCGCTTTCTGCTTTTCGGTATTCGCCTTTGCTGTCAGGCGGTTTGCGTTCTCAACCTGCTTTTCAAGGCTCTGCCGCTGCTTTTCGAGCTTGCCGACTACGTCCTCAAATTGGCGGTTGTCGCTTGAAACAAGCTCCTTCGCGCGCTCGACCACGCCGTTATCCATGCCGAGACGGCGTGAGATCGCGAACGCGTTGCTCTTGCCGGGTACGCCGATCAATAATCTGTACGTAGGCTGCAGCGTCGCGACGTCAAACTCGCAGCAGCCGTTTTCCACGCCCTCTGTGCGCAGGGCGAATTCCTTCAGCTCCGCGTAATGCGTGGTGGACGCGATTTTGGCGTGCTGACTGCGCAGCCGCTCCAGTATCGCGATCGCCAATGCCGCGCCCTCGACGGGATCGGTGCCCGCGCCCAGCTCGTCGATCAGACAGAGCGAGCCGGCGTTGGCTAATTTGAGTATCTGAATAATATTCGTCATGTGCGCCGAGAAGGTCGACAGGCTCTGCTCAATGCTCTGCTCGTCGCCGATGTCCACCAGCACGCGGCGGAACACGCTCAGCTCGCTATTGTCGGCGCAGGGTACGAGCAGACCGCACATCGCCATCAGCGTGAAAAGTCCCAGCGTTTTGAGGGTGACGGTCTTGCCGCCCGTGTTGGGTCCCGTGATGACGAGGGTGTCGAACTCGCTGCCCAGACGGATATCAACGGGTACGACTCTGTCCTTGGGTATCAGCGGATGACGCGCCTGACGGATGTTGATGACGCCCCTGTCGTTGAGCACGGGACGCGACGCGCGCATTTCATACGCCAGATCCGCCTTGGCGAATATCAGGCTCAGCTCCGCGAGGTTCTGATAGCTGCGGATGATGCTGTCCGCAAACTCGCCCGCGTCAGCGGAAAGCTCAAAGAGGATGCGCTCGATCTCCTCCTCCTCTTTCCCCTGGAGGATGCGGATATCATTGTTCGCCTGCACGACGCCCATCGGCTCGATAAAGACCGTCTGACCGCTCGCCGAGCTGTCGTGCACCAGTCCGGGGACGTTGTTGCGGCACTCGGACTTGACGGGCACGACGTACCTGCCGTCGCGCTGGGTGATGATGGTGTCCTGCAGATATTTGATGTACTTGGAGCTGTGGATGATCTTATCCAGCACCTCGCGCGCCTTGGAAGACGCGGTGCGGATTTTGCGGCGGATATCGGACAGCGCGGGACTCGCCTTATCCGAGATCTCATCCTCGCTGATGATCGCCGAGGTGATGCGCTCCTCTAAATATTTATTCGCGATCAGGCCGCTGAAATAGCCGTCCAGCGCCGTTTCCACATTGGCACAGCGTCCGTGCCACTCCCTGACGGTGCGGATGATATGCATGGTGCGCGCGACCGTGAGAAGCTCTCCCGCTGTCAGGCAGCCGCCCGCCTGCGCGCGTCTGAGGTTGCCCGCGCAGTTTTTCGCACCGCCGAAGGACGGCGCTCCGAAGCGTCCGCTCAATGCGACCGCGTCGTCGGTCTGCCGCAGCAGAAGCTCGGCTTTTTTGAGGTCGAAAACAGGCTCCAAGGCGAGCGCGTTTTCCCTCGCGTCGTCGAGCGTCGCCTTTGCCGCGAGCCGCTCGAGAATCTTGTCCAGTTCTAAGGTTTTGTAGTGTCTGTTCATAGTTATTTATCTATCTTAATTATGTCGTCAGTGTGATCGCTTTATAAAAGCTCAGTGTTTTAAAATCCTTTTCAAATCGGAAGTGCAGATACGCCTCCGACGCGCGGTTGAGCTGCTCCAAGCCCTCGTCCGAGAGCCTGAACGAAAACAGCTTTGCGTCGTCCGCATAGACCGTGTGCCGCAGCGCCCTGAGAGCGGCTTCTCCGAGGAGCACCGCACCGTCTGTGCCGCCGCAGCTTGCGCATGACAGCGTTCCCGTGCGCGGCAGGAAATACATATGGGGCGCGGAATACGCGCCGCAGGACTTGCACATCAGCAAATCGGGCATATAGCCCGCAAGACAGGCAAGCCGCATTTCAAGGCAGGGCTTGATCAGATTTTCGCTCCGCGTGTCCTGTGACAGCAGATAGAGCGAATTGAGCAGCAGGCTGAGGAACGGCTCCGCGGGCTGCTCCTGCGGACAGATCGTCAGCGCCAGCTCGCAGAAATACTGCGCGAGACACATCTTTTTCACGTCCGCGCGCAGCTTGGAGAAAATCCGCAGTGAAGCGGCGTCTCCGATGATGTAGGTCTCCCGGCTCTTGTAAAAGGTGAGCCGGGAATAGGAAAGCAGCGAGGTCGGCGCGCATTTCGCGCTGCGGATGCTCTTGGCGCCCTTCGCGAACGCCCTCAGCACGCCGTGCGACGCGGTCAGCACCCAGACGAGCTTGTCGTTTTCACCGTAGCTTTGCTCTTTGATAATCAGTCCGTTCGTCTGAAATTTCATCGCTGATCTCCCTGTTGACGGTATCCGCGCCCGTGTCCTTGGCGTTCTGGATCGTTTTGAAGCGGATGTAATCCGCGATGCTTCCCGTCGTGAAAAACATCTCCCAGCTTGACCATTCGTCCATGACAACACCTCCGCGGATTAGTGTCGTCCGACGGATGCGGTTTATACGCGGAAAAAATTGAAACTTTAATCAAAATCGTGCTCGTCGAAGCCGAAGTTCTGCACCAGACGGGCACGGTTGCGCCAGTCCTCCCTGACCTTGACCCATGTCTGCAAAAAGACCTTGCAGTCAAAGAACCGCTCGATGTCCTGACGGGCGTAGGTGCTGATTTTTTTGAGCATCGCGCCGTTTTTGCCGATGATGATGCGCTTGTGGGGCTCGCGCTCGCAGTAGATGGTCGCCTCGATGTCAAGGATGCCGTTTTCACGGGTTTTCATCCGCTCGATCACCACCGCAGTGCCGTGGGGAATCTCCTTGTCGCAGAGGCGGAGGATCTTCTCGCGGATAATCTCCGAGACAAGCACGCGCTCGGGCTGGTCGGTGAGCGTGTCGTCGTCAAAGAAGTGACCGCCCTCGCTCGCCTGCTTTTTCAGCTCGTCGAGCAGCTCGTCCATGCCGCTGCCGTCCTGCGCGCTGACAGGCACCACAGCGTCGAAGTCATAGAGCTTTGAATAGGCGAGGATCTGCTGCATCAGCACGTCCTTCTCCTTGAGCGTGTCGATCTTGTTGATCGCGAGGATCGCGGGCATGTTCATGCTCTTGAACCGCTCGATCAGCGTCAGGTCAGCGGGACTCGGCTCACATCCTGCCTCCGCGACGAGCATGCAGCAGTCGACGCCGCCGACGCTCTCGCTGACGGAACGCACCATGTACTGTCCGAGGGTGTTTTTCGGCTTGTGCATACCGGGGGTATCGAAAAAGACGATCTGATATTCTCCGTCCGTCAGCACGCCCGTGATGCGGTTGCGCGTGGTCTGCGGTTTCGAGGACACGATCGCGATCTTCTGTCCCAGCAGACGGTTGAGAATCGAGCTTTTGCCGACGTTCGGACGCCCGACGATCGCGATAAACGCGCTTTTGTCATTCTTGTTGTATTCCATAGGATTACCTCGTTTATCTGTTTTTCAGCTTATTATAGCATATTTTTCGCAAGAAGAAAAGGGCAAACGCGCAGGTTTGCCCTTTGACAACTATTTCTTTTTACGTTTGCGCGGCATCCACACGAACAGCACCGCGAGAACCGCCGAAAACGCCAGCGGAATCAGCAGCCAGAACCGTTCGTTGAAAAAATCGAGCGCGCGCAGCCAGCCGTCCGCGTTCCAGAAGAACAGCACCGCGACCGCTACCGCGCCGACAGCCAGTATCAGCACCGCACCTGCGGCGATATCCTTCGCCAGACGGATATTCTCGTTCTTTTCGTGCGTCATGGCGTCACAGACGTTTTCGATCGCGGTATTGAACAGCTCTGCCGACAGCACCGCCGCGATCAAAAGCACCAGCACCGCGTACTGCGCGGCGCTCAGCTCAAAGAACGGTGAGAACAGCAGCACGTAAAACGCCGCGACAAGGTGAAAACGCAAATGCGCCTCGTCGAGTATGGCGTCCCATACCCCGCGAAAGGCGCACATAAAGCTGTGGAATTGTCTTTTCATCTCAGAGGATATAGCTGGAGGAAGCGGGAAGTCCGAGCTGCTCCATCACAAGCTCTTCCTTTTCTCTCATTCTGACCTTTTCCAGATTGTCAATATGGTCGTAGCCCAGCAGGTGCAGCACGCTGTGCGCGGTGAGGTAGCCGACCTCGCGCTGGAACGAATGACCGAAGCGCTCCGCCTGATCTCTCGCCTTTTCCATCGAGATGACGACGTCGCCGAGGATCTTTGCGCCCGTTTCCATGTCTACGTCGTAGACGCCGTTCTCTCCCATCGGGAAGGACAGCACATCGGTGTCGATGTCCTTGTCGCGGTACTGTCTGTTCAGCTCGCGGATGCCCGCGTTATCGGTGAAGGTGACGCTGATTTCTGCGGGACCCTCGAATTTCTCCAGCTTCAATACCGCGTTGCAGCAGCGGCGTACCAGCATACGGATTCCCGTTGGAATCTTGACCGTCTTTTGCTTGTTTGTAATGATTACTTTGATTTTGTCTGCCATGTTTCCACCCGTTTCTCTACTTTCGTTTACTATATTTCGCTCAAATGATTTTATCTGGTTTTTGCCGTGTTTTCCAGCTTGGCATACGCCCTGATGATGTCCTGCACCAGACGGTGGCGGACAACGTCCTTTTCGTCAAAGGCGCACTGTCCGATGCCCTCGATGTTGCGCAGGATCTTCATGCAGTCCTTCAGGCCGCTTTTCGCGCCGTTGGGAAGGTCGATCTGGGTGATGTCGCCCGTGATGACCATTTTGGAGTTGAAGCCGAGTCTTGTCAGGAACATCTTCATCTGCTCGCGCGTGGTGTTCTGCGCTTCGTCGAGGATGATGAAGCTGTCGTCGAGCGTTCTGCCGCGCATATACGCCAGCGGCGCGACCTCGATATTGCCGCGCTCCACGTATTTCTGATACGTCTCCGCGCCGAGCATATCGAACAGCGCGTCGTAGAGCGGACGCAGATAGGGATCGACCTTGCTCTGCAGATCGCCCGGCAGAAAACCGAGCTTCTCACCTGCTTCCACCGCGGGACGCGTCAGGATGATGCGGTTGACCTGCTTGCTGCGGAACGCCGTCACCGCCATCGCGACCGCGAGGTAGGTCTTGCCCGTACCCGCGGGGCCTACGCCGATGGTGATGGTGTTCTTGGCTATCAGGTTGCAGTAGCGCTTCTGACCGATGGTTTTCGGCTTGATCGGCTTGCCCTTCGAGGTGATGCAGATGCAGTCGCCCGCGAGCTCCTCGATTTTCTCCTCGCTGCCCTCCTTGACAAGAGAGATGCAATAGCGGATATTCTGCTCCGACAGCGCCTCTCCTCTGCTCAGAAACTGCAGCAGGCTCTCGATCACCGTGCGCGCCTTCGCGGCGTTTTCCACGTCGCCCTCGATTTTCAGCTCGGAGTCGCGGCAGGTGATGCGCACGCCGAACTCGCGCTCAATGAGCTTGATATTTTCGTCAAAACTGCCGAAAAGCGCAACGGCGTTTTCCATTCGGTCAATACTGATAATCTGTTCCGTAAGACATAGCTCCTAATAATTGAAATGTTACCAAGTAAATTATAGCACAAATTTCATAAAAACACTAATAAAATTCGGTTTTTTAAACAGTTTTTGAAAATTCATATATTTTGAACAATCACAATGAACTTTTTAGCTCTCTTTTTGTGGATTTTTTGAACTCATTTATTCTCTTTGGTTCATTTCTCGCTATTTTTCGGATTTGGAGCAGAAAATAACGCGATTTTCCGCAGGATTTCCTCGGAAATAGGCTTGACAAATCCGCTCCCGTGTATTATAATAGCTCAGGTGTAAAGAAAAAAGCTTTACACACACTCTCTACGGAGACCGACCATGGAAAAAAATATCGAGGTGTCGCTGCTGCTGGACTTCTACGGCGAGCTGCTGAAGCCGTCGGGCAGAGAAGCGACCTACCTTTACTACAACGACGATTTGTCCCTCTCGGAAATCGCCGAGGAAATGGGCATCACCCGTCAGGGCGTGCGCGACAGCATCGTCCGCACCGAGCGGCAGCTCTTTTCGTTTGAAGAGAAGCTCGGGCTGCTCAGCCGCTTCCGCGAGCTGGAGGCAGGGCTTGACGACATCGCCCAAACCGCGCGGACAATCGCCGCACAATCCGACAACAACGAGCTGACGTCCCTCGCGCAGAGCATCATTCGGCGCGTCGGCGAGCTCAAGGACAACGAATAATAAAGGATAAGTGAGTTATGGCATTTGAAGGACTTGCGGATAAAATCAGCAACGCGTTCAAAAAACTGAAAAGCAAGGGCAAGCTCACGGAGGCTGACGTCAGAGAAGCGATGCGCGAGGTGCGTCTGGCACTTCTCGAGGCGGACGTCAACTACAAGGTTGCCAAGGACTTCACCAAGACCGTCACGGAGCGCGCGATCGGTCAGGATGTTATGGAAAGCCTGACGCCCGCGCAGATGGTTGTCAAAATCGTCGACGAGGAGCTGACCTCGCTGATGGGCGGCGAAAACGCCCGTCTGGAATTCAACTCCAAGCCCCCGACCGTCATCATGATGGCGGGCTTGCAGGGCTCCGGTAAAACCACCCACTCGGCGAAGCTCGGCAAAATGCTCAAGTCGCAGAACCACCGCCCGATGCTCGTCGCCTGCGATATCTACCGTCCTGCGGCGATCGACCAGCTGAAGGTCGTCGGTGAAAAAGCGGGCGTGCCCGTTTTTGAAATGGGCACCGAGAACCCCGTCAAAATCGCCAAGGCTGCGGTCAGACACGCCAAGGACTACGGCAATGATATCGTCATTCTCGATACCGCCGGCCGTCTGCACATTGACGAAAAGCTCATGGACGAGCTGAAAAACATCAAGGAAGAGGTCAACCCCGACGAGATCCTGCTTGTTATCGACTCGATGACCGGTCAGGACGCCGTCAACGTGGCGAAGAGCTTTAACGAAAAGCTCGAGATCACGGGCGTTATCCTCACCAAGCTCGACGGCGATACCAGAGGCGGCGCCGCGCTGTCCGTCAAGGCGGTCACGGGCAAGCCGATCAAATTCGCGGGTACGGGCGAAAAGCTCGACGACCTCGAGGTGTTCCACCCCGACCGTATGTCCAGCCGCATCCTCGGCATGGGCGACGTGCTGACGCTGATCGAGGACGCGCAGAACAAGCTCGACGAGAAAAAAGCCGAGGAAATGGCGCGCAAGATCATGAACGACAAGCTCGACTTTGACGACCTCAACGAGCAGTTCAACCAGATCAAGCGCATGGGTCCGCTCAAGGGCATCCTCTCGAAGCTCCCCGGCATCGGCAACCAGCTCGACGACGTGGACATCGACGACAGACAGATCGACTGGCTGCAGGCGATGATCTACTCCATGACCCCCGAGGAAAGGCACAATCCCTCGCTGATCAATCCCTCGCGCAAGCGCCGCATCGCGGCAGGCTCGGGCAGGACGGTCGAGGAGGTCAACAAGCTGCTCAAGCAGCTCGAGCAGATGCAGAAAATGATCAAGCAGATGAAGGGCAACAGAGGCTCCAAAAAGCGCCGCAAAAAGAAGATGCTCCCCGGTCTCGGCGGACTTCCGATGGGCGGTATGGGCGGAAACGGCGGCAATATGCCCTTCTGAATCATATCGTCAAAGCGTTCAACCATTTCATGAATGGTGAATATAGATTTAATTTTTTATAGAGGTGTAAATTATGGCAGTAAAAATCAGACTGAGAAGAATGGGTTCCAAGAAGGCTCCCTACTACAGAGTAATCGTCGCGGACTCCAGATATCCCAGAAACGGCAGATTCATCGAGGAAATCGGCACCTACGACATCCTCAAGAAGCCCTCTGAGTTCAAGGTAGACGCGGAAGCTGTAAAGAAGTGGATCGCCAACGGCGCACAGCCCACCGATACCGTAAAGGCTCTCCTCAAGAAGAACGGCATCATCGACTGATTGCCGCGGAAAGGAAAAACAACAGATGCAGGAATTACTTGCTATCATCGCCAGAGGTCTTGTTGACGCTCCCGAAGCCGTCAAGGTCGACAGGGACGAACCCAACGAGGAAGGCGTCACGGTTTACCATATCCACGTCGCGGAGGACGACATGGGCAGAATCATCGGCAAGCAGGGAAAAATCGCCAAGGCGATTCGTACCATTGCGCGTTCCGCCTCTATCCGCATGGATGAAAAGGTCATGGTAGAAATTGATTAATCGATGAAAAAGGCAGATATCGCGGAG
Organism: Ruminococcaceae bacterium P7; assembly: GCA_900100595.1. Taxonomy (GTDB): domain Bacteria; phylum Bacillota; class Clostridia; order Oscillospirales; family Acutalibacteraceae; genus Ruminococcoides. The sequence goes on along the minus strand of FMUA01000011.1, from coordinate 69,216 downwards.
ATATCTGCCTTTTGACGTATTTCACAAAGGAGATGAAGAAATGAAGCACGCCAAAAAAGCGGCGGCTGTCTGTGCTGCTGCTCTCACACTTTCACTGTCGCTGACGGGCTGCAATCCGCTGCGGTTTATCTTTCCGTTCGGCGGACAGCCGCAGGAAACCACCGCTCCCGCACCGACGCAGGCAGTGACCATTCCCGTGCCGACGACCGTTGTACCAACGGTCGCAGCACCCGTAACGCAGGCTCCCGCGACCGAAAAGCCGACCGAAGCGCCCAAAACGGAGCAAGGCTCGCAGCAGAGCAGCCCCAAGGCGACGCCCGAAAAAACGATCGGCGGCGCAAAGCTTGTCGAAACGCCCGACTACACGGACGACGTCCTCGGCGTGACGTTCCACATGCCCGAGTGGCAGAACCGCGTCTATGCCAAGACGGACAATTATGACGGCAAATATTCCCTGAGCTTCTATGAAGGCTCCAACCTCGCGAGAGGTCTCGAGGACGGCTACGACGGAATGGGCATGCTGTTCACACTTTATGTTGACAGCGCTCAGGCAAGCGGCGACATCACCTATCCCGCCGGCACGATCGAGATCGGCGGCGAAAAGGTCTATCTGACCTATTTCAAGCCCACCGACGTGCGCTTCTACCCCGAGGGAACGCTGCAGGAAAATTATCAGGAAATGTACCAGCACCAGCGCGAGTATTTTGAAACGGGCGTGTTCCGTGCCGCGATGCACTATCAGCCGTCCGCCGCAACCTACGCCGTCAATCTGACCTCGGAATAAAATCCCCATAAAGACAAAAACGGAGTGCCGAAGCACTCCGTTTTTCTTTTGCTGCGTTACATCTTTCCTGCCAGCGCTCTGCCGAGCCAGATGTCGGCAATATCCATCGCGAGGAAAAGTCCCTTCTTTTCACTGGACTTGATAAGCGCGCGTCTGGGAGAAAGATAGGGGTCGGTCGCCATCAGCTGCACCGTCACCTTGTCGGCGATCTGCTCGCCGTTGACCTCTTTCTTGGATTTGATCTGCATCCTTATCACATACGGTTCTTCCATGCTGCCGTAGTAGATTTCGTCGCCACAGCGCACCAGAGGTCTGCCCTTGAAGGTAGAAAACTCCTTACCCTTTTTCGCGGCTGCCACAAGGCATCATCCTTTCTTATACATTGAGGTATGATTTCACCAGTGCTTCGAGCAGGTCGTCGCGGTCTATCGCGCTGATGATATTGCGCGCGTTATTATAGGTCGTGATGTAGGTCGGATCCTCGCTGAGAATATAGCCCACAATCTGGTTAATGGGGTTATAGCCCTTTTGTCTCAGCGCGTCATATACGATTGTGAGTCCTGCTTTTATCTGGTCGTCCTTTTCATCACCCAATGAAAAAATCATTGTTTTCTCTAACATACCGAAGCACCTCCCGTTAATCTATTCTCTTATTATACAGGATTTCCCGCAAAAATGCAAGTGTTTTTGTCGGTTATCTGAGCGTGACGTTAATCTTTTTCAGATTGGCGATCACTCTGTCCATAATTCCCTGCACCTCATTCGAGCTGAGCGTGCGCTCCGAGGAGGAGAATTCAAAGCGGATGGTGATGCTGTGGAACAGCTCGGTGTCGTAGGTATCGACGATCTTCGTGTTGCGGAGGATTCCCTCTCCCTCGTTCTCCCAGCTCTTTTTGAGGTCGCTGAAGAATACGCCCGCGGGAACGATCACGCTGATGTCGTAATCCATCGGCGGGAATTTTGACGGCTCCTCATAGCAGACAGAGGCGTTCTCCGCCTCGGCAAAGGCGTTCATATCGATTTCCGCGAACACGATCGCGCTCTTCTTGTCGATCTTCTTGCCGACGGTGGGATGCACGATGCCGAGCGTGCCGATTTCTCTGCCGTCGAGCATCACGGTGTTGAGGTTGACGGGATGCTCATAGGCATGGGTCGCCTCCGCCTTTTTGTACGCAAGCGGCAGGTGCTTGAGGTCGTCCGCGAGGACAGCGAGCATATCGCGCAGCTTGAAATAGAGGTCGCGCACGTCCTCGGTCTTGCTGTAGAGCGTAATTGCGAGCTTCTTGTACTCGACGCAGAGGTTGTTCTCGTCCACGCCGTCAACGACTCTGCCGACCTCGAAGATGCCGAACGAGGGCGCGTAGCCGACGTTCGTCTTTACCTGACAGAGCTGGGTCGGGATCATGGAGCGGCGGATGGTTTCGATGTTGGGATTGGAGGCGTTGGCAAGCTTGATGTTCTCCTCGACGGGAATGCCGAGCGCCTTCTGCTCGTCGTAATACGCCCAGACGTAGGAGTGCACCTCATGGAGGTTGTATCTCTTGACGAGGATATCCTTGATTTTCTCCTCGTTGCTCTTGACGACGTCCGCGCGGACGGGATAGAGCGGTGAGCGGGTGGTGTTGATCTCAAAATTATCGTAGCCGTAAATACGGGTGATTTCCTCAATGATGTCCGCCTTCATGGTGACGTCCTTGGTGGCGCGCCATGAGGGAACGACAACATCAAAAACATCGCCGTCCTGCTTCGCGTTAAAGCCGAGGCTGTTGAGGGTGTTGACGATGGTCTGACAGTCGATCTCGATGCCCGTGTAGCGGTCGACGAACGCCTTGTCAAAGCGCAGCTCCACCTGCGGATAGTGATAGGCGTAGGCGTCGGTTAAAGCGGAAACGACCTGCACATCGGGGTCGTACTCCTGCAGGAGATAGAGGAAACGGGCAATCGCGGGAACCGTCATCTCGGGATCGAGCGACTTCTCATAGCGCATGGAGGCGTCGGTGCGGTGCGCAAGACGGACGGTAGACTTGCGGATGGACGCCGCGTCAAAGGTCGCGGACTCGAGTGTCAGGGTGGTGGTGTCCGCGACGATCTCGGAATCCAGACCGCCCATGATGCCCGCGATCGCAACGGGGGTGTTGTCGTTGCAGATCATGAGGGTGTTTTCGTCGATTCTGCGCTCCACGCCGTCGAGGGTTTGGAACATAAACGGCTCGGCAAAGCGCTTGATGCGGATTTTGCCGACCTTGCGGGAGTCGAAGGCGTGCATCGGCTGACCCATTTCGAGCATGAGGTAGTTGGTGAGGTCGGCGAGGAAGTTGATGCCTCTCATGCCGCAGTAGAACAGGCGGATGCGCATATCAACGGGGCTGACACTGCGGCTGATATTCTCGACCTGCAGGCAGGAATAGCGCTGACAGAGCGGATCCTCGATTTCCATATCGACCTTCGCGAGCGCGTTGTAGGCGTCCAGATCGGCGGTGTCGAGCGGTTTCAGCTCTCTGCCCGCGAGAGCCGCGAACTCGCGCGCGATGCCGTAGTGACCCCAGAGGTCGGGACGGTTGGTGAGGGACTTGTTGTCGACCTCAAAAACGATATCCTCGATCGCGTAGAGGTCTTTCAGGTCGGTGCCGTTGGCGGCGTCGTCGGTGATGTCCATGATGCCCGAGTTGTCGTCGCTGATGCCGATTTCCGCCTCGGAGCAGCACATGCCGTAGGACATCACGCCCGCGAGAGGACGCGGCGCGATCTCGATTTCTCCGATTTTCGCGCCCACCTTGGCAAACGCGGTTTTCATGCCGACTCTGACATTCGGTGCGCCGCAGACCACGTCGGTCAGTTCAGGCTCGCCGATATCCACCTTCAAAAGGTGGAGCTTCTTGGAGTCGGGATGGTTCTCTACCGATTTGATCTCGGCGACAACAATGCCGCTGAGATCGGCGCCTTTATAAAAAATCTCGTTCTCAACCTCGGCGGTTGACAGAGAAAAACGGTGAATCAGCTCCACCTTATCAAGACCCGTGAAATCCACAAAGTCCGAAATCCAGTTCATTGACAGGAACATAGTTACTCTCCTTCATATCATTAATGGAACAGTTGCGAAATATTGGAACGGTTTCCGCGGGAAATGCGGCAGTTTGCATTTGTTCGCATCGCTTCCGCGGGAATCACGATAGTTTGCATTTGTGCGTATCGCTTCCGCGGGAAATGCGGCAGTATCCGTTTTCGCGCGTTCTCCCGCGAAACACCGCGGTCAGTCGCTGTGACGACCCAAAGTACGCGATTTAAAAAATACGCGATTTAAAAAACATCGTCTGTAAATTGAGACAGGGCTTTCAGGTTACCGCTGTTGAGGTCGCGGATATCCTTGACGCCGTACTTCATCATCGCAAGACGGGTCAGACCGAGACCGAACGCAAAGCCCGTGTATTCATCGGGGTCGATGCCGCCCTCGCGCAGTACGTTGGGATGGATCATGCCGCAGGGACAAAGCTCCAGCCATCCGCTGTGCTTGCAGGACGGACAGCCCGTGCCGCCGCAGATTTCGCAGTTGATATCCAGCTCAAAGCCGGGTTCTACGAACGGAAAGAAGCCGGGACGCAGACGCACCTTGATGTCTCTCTTGAACACCTCGGAGAGCATGGTTTTCATAAAATAGATCAGGTTGGAAATGGAGATATCCTTGTCCACCATCATACCCTCCATCTGGAAGAAGGTATTCTCGTGGCAGGCGTCGGTCGCCTCGTTGCGGAAGCAGCGGCCGGGGAAAATCGCCTTGATCGGCACGCCGTTCTCGATCAGATTCTTTCCGTACTTGCGGAGAATCGCGTTCTGCGCCGCGGAGGTCTGGGATTTCAGAAGCTGACCGTTCTCGAGATAGTAGGTGTCCTGCATATCTCTCGCGGGGTGGTGCTTGGGGATGTTGACCGACTCAAAGCATTCGTAGTCGGTGACGACCTCGGGATAATCCTCGACGGTGAAGCCCATTGACTTGAACACCGCTTCGCACTGACGCTGGGACAGCGTGATCGGATGATAGGAGCCGCGGCTGAGGTCGGGCGGCGTGGTCACGTCAAACACGGGCATGAGGTTGATCTCTGCTTCAATCGCCATCTGATTGAGCACCTCTACCCTCTTTTCGATCTTTTCGGCAACGCTTGCCTTGAGCTTGTTGACCTCCGCGCCGAAGGTTTTTCTCTCCTCGTTGCTGAGGTCTTTCATACCCTTGAGCAGCGCGGTGATGCTGCCCTTTTTGCCGAGGGTGCTGACTCTGAGCTTGTCAAGCTCCGCGAGGTCGGCGGCTTCGGCGATCTTCTGCTTGATTTCTTCTCTGAGAACATCAATTCTGTTATCCATAGTTTCCTCCTTATATTTTGCAGGCTGATACGAAACTGTCTGCACAAAAAGTGCCGGCGGGCACTCTCTCCTGCCTTTTGGAACGTCCATCCTCCCAAGTATTCATCAACGGCGGGATAGAGAAGTTTCCTATAAGGCAAAAAAGTCCCTGTGCAGATGCTTCTGCACAGGGACGAATCATTTCCGCGGTACCACCCTGATTTCCGAATAATCGGACACTCATTGTGCCTGTAACGGGGCAAGCCGTTGAAGCCTACTGCGATTTCAGCCTCACCACTCGGGAGTGAACTTCACACTGAGCCGTTCTGACGCGCTTTCAGCCGATGACGCGTCTCTCTTTCAGAACGGGGATTCCGTGCTACTCTCTCCGTCGCCGTGTTATCTCTCATTATCATACCACGAATATTTGGTTTTTGCAAGAGGAAATTTTGATTATTTCGTCACTACCAGCGAACCGTCGGCATTGTATAAAGGGGTGATGCTGCCGCTGTAGCCGCACTTGATATGCATATAATTCACGCCTGTCTGTGTGTCAACGATCACCGTCTTGCATCCGCTCTCACTGAGCGCGCTGCCTTCGGTACTGACCTCCTGAAAGCGCTTCGGTTTCTTCTCTTTCATTTGTTATTCTCCCTTACTCGAATTGTCGACGCTGCCGATGTCGACGATCGTGCCGCTGCCGCCCTGTACGCGAGGCAGCTCGCCGTTCCACTTCTCGATTTTCTTGTTCTCGATAACCTGATTGGTCAGCGATTTGGAAATGGTTTCGTTCGCTTCCGCTTCGGCGTTCGCCTTGATTTTGACAGCCTCCGCGTCCGCCTGCGCGTTCGTGATCTTGGTCTGCTTCTCGGTCTCCGCTTTCAAAAGCTGCTGCTGCGCGACCTGCTTCTCCTCGATCGCGTTGATGAACGCGTCGGAGAAATCAAAGTCGATGATATTCACGTCGGTCACATAAAGACCGATGTCGTTGAGCTTTTCGTTCAGTCCGACGATCAGTCCCTCCGAAATCAGCGCACGGTTGGTGACGCTCTCCTCGGCGGTGTAGGTCGCGGTAATCGCCTTGAGCACCTCGTTGACTGCGGGAACGACCAGCACGTTTTCATAGTCCGCGCCGATGTTCTTGTAGATGCTGTAGCTCTTGGAGGTGTCGACGCGGTAGTTGATCGCGAGCACCGTGTCAACGCTCTGCAGATCCTTGGAGAACGCCTCGGTCGTGACCTCGAGCTTCCGGATGCGGTTGTCGATTTTCACGACGTCCTGCACAAAGGGCGCCTTGAGGTGCATGCCCTCCTGCAAAACGCCCTCGTTGACCGCGCCGAGGGTGACGACGACGCCTGTATGACCTGCCTCGACAACGACGAAGCTGTTGAGCGCCACGATCAGCACAGCGAGCACTGCCACAACAGGGATAATGACTTTCTTGGGGTTCACTTTGAAATTGATTTTCTTCTTCTCGGTATCCATTATTGTTTCTCCTTCATCTGCTGAAACAACGCGTCAGCCTCGCGCTTATATACGCCCGCGAGATACGCGGGCACCATCACTGTCAACGCTTCCGTCAACACCGCGGCTGCGTTTTCATTCGGCGGAAGATAGTCCGCCGTCACTTCCTCGGTCAACGCCCTGATCTGCTCTTTCGTCAGCGCGGAATGCTCCGCCCTGCCGATGATAGAACAAAAGTAGTCGTAGAGCTGCTCCTCCGAGATGATGTCGTCGCCTGTGTCGTTGGCGTCGCCGTTGACAAAGGACATCAGCTCGCCGATGCGGTCCAGCTGCATGCCGTCGCGCAGAGAAGCGATCAGCAGGATCCGTGCCAGCTGCCTGTCGCGGTACTTCTTCGCGACGGGACGCGATACAAAACCGCGCTTGACCCAGTTCTGGATCGTCGAAGGCTCCAAGCCCGTCAGCTTGCACACCTGCCCGAGCGTCAGCCCGTCGGTCGCCTGAATCAGCGGCCGGAAGATGGAGAACATGCCGTCTCCGCCCTCAAAGGGAATGTTGGTCCCGGGTACTGTCTGCCGCATTTGCATCACCTGACCTTTCCTTGAAGTTTATTTGATTATATCACAGGTTCACGTGACTGTCAATAGTAATCTTTTGATTTTCAGGAAAATATTTTAAAACCGAAAAGGGACGCTTGTCAGCGTCCCCTTCCGGATTTAGAAGTTTTGAAATTAACGTGAAAAACGTGGAAATCGAAAATTGTGTGTCGCCAGTGTCACCTGACAATTATTATTATACTCAGACTTTCGGAAAAGTCAACAACTTTCTTTGGAAATATTTGTAAGATATGCTAATTCGGTGTCGATATTCAACAAGCTGGCACTGTATATTTTGTGCTCTTTGCTGTAACAAGTCGGGCTTTGACGGGTCAAAAACCGTCCATGGCGGCAACTGCTTGGACATTCTGAACAACTTCCCGCGAAAGCCCGTGAAAACACGGTATTCTTTTTACAAACTTGAAAAATTCGCGTATTGAGATTTTTCGCCGATTATGGTAAAATGATGGCAAACGAGCAAAGGAGCGATCATATGCTTAACGATTTCTATAAACAGTTTAAAAGCGGCACCGATATCCGCGGCGTAGCGGTTGAGGGCGTCGAGGGACAGCCCGTCAACCTGACCGACGAGGCGGTGCGCAATATGGCGGACGGCTTTGTGCTCTGGCTTTCCGAAAAGGTCGGCAAGAGCGCGGACAAACTCAAAATCTCCATCGGCAGGGACAGCCGCATCTCGGGACCGCACATCATGCAGCTGTGCACCGAGCAGTTTGTCAGTGCCGGCGCCGAGGTCGTCTGCTGCGGACTCGCCTCCACCCCGAGCATGTTCATGACCACCGTGTCGCTCGGCTGCGACGGCGCGCTGCAGATCACCGCGAGCCATCATCCCTTCAACCGCAATGGTCTGAAATTCTTCACCCGCGAGGGCGGTCTTGAGGGCAGCGATATCGAAGCGATCCTGACCTGCGCGCAGGACGGCAGGCATCCAGCGTCGTCCGAAAACGGCAGGGTCTATGACTACGACTTCATGTCCGACTACTCCAAGGATCTCCGCGAGAAAATCAAGCGCGAGGTCAACGCGGCGGATTACGACCATCCGCTGACGGGCTTCCATATCGTCGTCGATGCAGGCAACGGCGCCGGCGGCTTCTATGCCGACAAGGTGCTCGCACCTCTCGGCGCGGACACCTCGGGCAGCCGCTATCTCAAACCCGACGGCATGTTCCCGAACCATGTTCCCAACCCCGAGGACGCTACCGCGATGGCGTCCATCTGCGAGGCGGTGCGTGAGAGCAAGGCTGACCTCGGCGTGATTTTCGACACCGACGTTGACCGCGGCGGCGCGGTCGACAGCAAGGGCAACGAGATCAACCGCAACCGTCTGGTAGCGGTCGCGGCGGCAATCGCGCTCGAGGGCAACGACGGCGGCACCGTCGTCACCGACTCGATCACCTCGAGCGGGCTGAAGGAGTTCATCGAGAAGAACCTCGGCGGCAGGCACTACCGCTACAGACGCGGCTACAAAAACGTCATCGACAAGGCGCTGGAGCTGAACGCCGCGGGAATCAACTGTCCTCTCGCGATCGAGACCTCAGGTCACGCCGCAATGCGCGAGAACTACTTCCTCGACGACGGCGCGTACCTCTGCACCAAAATCATCATCAAGGCGGCGCAGATGCGCAAGGAGGGCAAAGAGCTTGACGCGCTGACCGCCGGCCTGCGCGAACCGCTCGAGAGCCGCGAGATCCGCTATCAGATTCTCGAAAAGGACTTCCGCGCCTGCGGCGAAAGAATCATCGCCGACCTCACCGCCTACGCTGAGAAAAAGGACGGCTGGCAGCTTGCGGACGACAACCGAGAGGGCGTGCGCGTGTCCTTCGGCAAGGACAACGGCGACGGCTGGTTCCTGCTGCGTCTTTCGGTTCACGACCCGATCATGCCGCTGAACATCGAGAGCGACAGCGTGGGCGGCGTGGAGAAAATCAAGGCGCAGCTCGACGCGTTCCTCGCAACCACAACCGGCTTGAAATTATAATATACAGTATAACAGGAGGCGGCACCATGGACGAACGGAAAAAGTATTTTCAGCTTCTCGCCGAGAAATATCCCACCATGCGCGCGTTATCGCGCGAGATCATCAATCTCACCGCCATTCTCAACCTGCCCAAGGGCACCGAGCACTTTATGAGCGACCTTCACGGCGAGTATGAGGCGTTCTATCACATTCTCAACAACTGCTCGGGCGTTATCCGCGAGAAGGTGGACAGGCTCTACTGCGACACGCTCTCCGACGAGGAGCGCAAGGAGCTGTGCACACTGATCTACTACCCGAAGGAAAAGCTCCGCCTGCTGCGTGACGAGGGCGTCCCCGACCGTGAATGGTACACGCGCACGCTCAACATCATGATCGAGCTGGCGCGCACGCTGTCCTCCAAATACACGCGCTCCAAGGTGCGCAAGGCGATGCCCGAGGACTATGCCTATATTCTCGACGAGCTGCTGCACGCGCAGAAGGACGAGGACGACAATCAGGTGCACTATCACAAGGTCATCCTCGACACGGTCATCGAAATCAGCGCGGAGGACTTTTTGATCTCGCTCGCGGAGCTGCTCAAACGCCTTGCGGTCGACAGGCTGCACATCGTCGGAGATATCTTCGACCGCGGCGATTCGGCGGACAAGATCATGGAGCTGCTCACCGCGCGTCCTCCCCATTCGCTCGATATCGAATGGGGCAACCACGATATTCTCTGGATGGGCGCGGCGGCAGGCAGTGAAGCCTGCATCGCCAACGTCGTGCGCAACTGCATCAAGTACAGCTGTCTGCGGACGCTCGAAAACGGCTACGGCGTGAGTCTTCGCAAGCTGACACTGTTTGCGCAGACGATTTATCCCGACCTCGAGCCGATGGACGCGGCGCTCAAAGCGATCTGCGTCATCCAGTTCAAGCTCGAGGGTCAGACGATCCTGCGCCATCCCGAATACGAGATGAACGACCGCCTGCTGCTTGACAAGGTACATGACGGACAGATCACCATTGACGGCAAGACCTACACGCTCAGCGAAAGCCGCTTCCCGACCGTCAGCGAGGACAACCCCTACGCGCTGACGGAGGAGGAGCAGGCGGTTATCGACAGGCTGAAAGCCTACTTCACGGGCAGCGCGGTGCTGCGCCGCCACGTCGCCTTTCTCTATGAAAAGGGCGGTATGTACCGCTGTCACAACGGCAACCTGCTCTATCACGGCTGCGTACCGCTCACGCCCGACGGCGATTTCGATGCGGTCGAGCACTTCGGGCAGCGCGTCAGCGGTCGAGCTTACTTTGACCTCGCGGACAGCGCGGCACGGCGCGCCTTTTTCAGCCGCGGAAACGACCGCGACGCGCTGGATTTCATGTGGTACCTCTGGTGCGGCAGGAAGTCTCCCCTCTGCGGCAGGAACATCAAGACCTTTGAGCGGACGTACATCGCCGACAAGACCGCGTGGACGGAAGAGAAAAACCCCTACTACACGCTCTATCACGAGGAAGCGATCTGCGGGAAAATCCTCAGCGAGTTCGGGCTTGTCACGAAATACGCCCACATCGTCAACGGTCACACGCCTGTGCGCACCGTCAAAGGCGAGCTTCCGATCCGCGCAAACGGCAAGCTGCTGGTGATCGACGGCGGCTTCTGCCGCGAATACCACGACACGACGGGCATCGCGGGCTATACCCTGATTTTCAACTCCCACGGACTGCGGCTCAAAGCGCATCAGCCGTTCGAGAGCGTCGGAGCAGCGCTGCGCGCCAACAAGGACATCCGCTCCAGCTCCGAGATCGTCGAAACCGAACGCTACCGCGTGATGGTCGACGACACCGACCGGGGAGAACGCATCCGCAATCAGATCGCGGATTTGTTCCGCCTGCTGCAGATGTACAAGGGCGCAGGCAGCGATACAAAATAAAAAAACGACCGAATCAACCCCTTGAGGGAACCTCTAAAAATTCCCTACCGCGCATAAGCACGACATTGAATTATTAGAGATCCCCTCGATTGATTCGGTCTTATTATTTGAAATCAAACACCTTTCAGAACGCAGACAAACGATATCACGCCGTCCTTCCACGACACGTCGATTTTGCCCTTGTACTGGCGCACAAGGCTGTCGGCAATGGACAATCCGATGCCGTAGCCGCCCTTGTCGATGTTGTGCGACTCGTCCTGACGGAAAAAGCGGTCGAAGAAACGGCTGTAGTCCACATTTTCGCCCTCGGCGTAGTGATTGGATACCGTGAGCTTCACACCCTTGCCCTTCTGCGCGAGTGCCACGTCGATCGTGCCGCCGTCGTCGCAGTACTTGATCGCGTTGTCGATCAGCAGCGACGTCAGCTGACGGATGTGCGACTCGTGCGCAAGCATCGTGATTCCCGCGGGAATGTCCTTTGTCAAATTCTTGCCGCTCTGGGTCGCGACAGGCAGGAAGGTGTCCGCCGTTCCGCTGACGACCTCGGAGATATCCGTCTGGCTCATGTCCTCCTTGTTCGCCTTCTCGTCCGCCTTGGCGATCATGACGAGGTTCTGTATCAGTCCCGTCATGCGGTCGACCTGATTCATCGTCGACCGGTTCCACTCGTCCTCGCCGTGCATCATCATTTCCAGCTCGGTGTTGGCACGGATGACCGCAAGCGGTGTTTTCAGCTCATGGCTGGCGTTGGTGATGAACTTCTTCTGATTCTCCGCGTTGCGGATTTCGGGCTGGATGGCGATTTTCGACAGAATACGAACCACGATCAGCGCAAGCAGCGAACCGAAGATGCTCAGCGTCAGCGTGATGTTGCCGACGCGTCTGACGTTCGCAAGCTCATTTTCGATATTCATGAGCACCAGCGCGGAGGAATTCCCCGCTGTTTTGATTTTATAGGCGTAATTCCCCACCTTTCCGCTTTTCTCGTCTCCCGCTTCCGCTCTGACATATTCCGCGATCCCGATCGCTTCGCTTTCATCCATCTCGTTGAGGTGCAGTACCTCAATCGGCTCGTCGTTCAGATAGATGACCGTGAAGTATCGCAGCGAATACATCACCTCGCTGCGGGACTTGGCGTTGGTGTTGAACATATCGCGCAGCGCGCCGAAGATACCGTCCATAAATCCGCTGTTCTCCTCGGGGATATCCTCTGCGGGCTGCGCCTCGTCCATCGTCATCAGACCGCCCAGCGCGTCCTGCGCGATGCGGCTGTCAGAGGTGAGAAAATTCAGCGTGTTCTCAACCTGACGGCTTGTTGTTACCACATTCGTGATATATATGGTGATGCTCATAAAAAGCATTACCGCGACAAACGAAAGCAGCGCGAGAATCGTGAATTTCCGCCGCAGCTTTTTGATTGCTTTTTCGTTCATGGTATCACTCCGTTTTTCTCAGGAAGAAGCCGCTCTCGCTGTCGCCCTCGATATGGGAGGTCGAAGCGATGGCTTTCAGCTTGCGGCGCAGGTAGGAAATATACAGAAATACCGTGTCGGACGACGCGTCCGGCTCGCGGCTCCAGATGTTTTCGATGATATAGTCGCAGCTCAGCGGTCGATCGGGATGGAGAATCAGCAGCTGCATCAGCTCGAACTCCTTGACGCTCAGGCGCACGCTGTTCTCGCTTGTCAGCTCAAAGGTCTGCGCGTGCAGCTGAATATCGTGAAAGCTCAGGTCATTGGTGGCATACTCGGTCTTGCGCCTTGTCAGCGCTCTGACGCGCGCAAGCAGCTCCTTCATCGCGAAGGGCTTGGTCAGGTAGTCGTCCGCTCCCGCGTCCAGACCCGCGACCCTGTCGTCGATCTCACTCTTGGCGGTCAGCATCAGCACGGGCGTGAGAATATTCTTGGCGCGCACCTCGCGCAGCACCTGAATACCGTCCTTCTTGGGCATCATGATGTCGAGCACAAGGCAGTCAAAGCCCTGACTCTCGATCTGCGCGAGCGCCTCCTCACCGTCAAAGGTCGGCGTGACGTCGTGTCCCTCATGCGCCAAAACCGCGCAGAGTACCTTATTTAAATCTGCGGTATCTTCCGCAAGTAAAATTTTCATGGCTTACTCCTTTTCCAATATCATGTCACGGATGGTCTGCATCGAGAGGTCAGTGGACGCCAGCTCGTCGGCACAGCGCTTCAGCTCGCTGACGATCAGATCGACGTGACCGCCGAGGTTCTTCTTATATTTGAGATGATGCTCCAGCGCCGCCCATGTGTCCATTGAAATGGTGCGCAGCTGGATCTCGGCATAGTAGCCGCTCTGCGTGCGCAGAATCATGTGGTAGCTGCGGTAGCCGTTGGGCTTCGCGCGGCGGATGTAGTCCTTCTCCTTCACGATTTTGTACTGCTCCGAATTGACCAGATAGTCGCGGATGGTATAGACGTCGTCGACAAAAGCGCAGACGATACGCAGTCCGATGGCGTCGTATAATTTCGTCAAAGCGCTCTCCGCTGTTTCGGGAAGGTTGTTGCGGCGGCATTTCTCGCGCATACTCTCCTCGCTTTTGATTCTGCAAAGGCAATGCTCCACAGGATCCATTCCCAGCTGCTCGGTCATGACCTCGCGGATTTCCGCGATATGCCGCATGAGCTTGTCCATTGTTTCCTCTAAAACGGGCAGGTGGGAACCGTAAATGCTGTTTGAATTTTCCATAATCATTCACCGTTAAAAATATTTTCCCTACCATCATATCAAAAAGCAGACAAAGAAACAATAGATTTTCCAAAAAAATCAAAAAAGATTCACAAACCGCGTCCGTCGGATTTGCGATTCTACGCTTGACAAAGCCGTAACTTTGCGATAAAATGATAAGAGTGATACGTCTTCGTAGCTCAGCAGGATAGAGCGTCCGCCTCCTAAGAAATTGTTGCAGCACACACTTTTGATTGAAAAGTGTATGGTAATGTGGTAGAATAATCGTAAATTTAATACACGTCTTCGTAGCTCAGCCGGATAGAGCGTCCGCCTCCTAAGCGGCAGATGGTTCAAATCTAAATTTGTATAAAAAATGAATATTTTTATAAATGTCTCGGTAGCTCAGTTGGATAGAGCGGTTGCCTCCTAAGCAACAGGCCGGGGGTTCGAGCCCCTTCCGGGACGCCAAAAATGCACTGTTTATCTCATTTTTGAGGTATGCGGTGCATTTTCTTTTGTCCGATTACCATAGACTTACAAAAGCAAATGTAACTTTGCATAACATGAATATTTGCTAATTGGATTAGAACAGTTTACAAGATATTTGCTAATAAAAACTGACTTTTGCTAATTGGAGTTTTTAGGAACTATCCGTTGTTTGCTGTCGATTACTGTCCGTTTATCAGAGCTGCTAATGTGTTTGCAAGCTCAGGAGATTGCTTCAACTGCTCAATCAGCACATTCAGATCAAGCGTGGGCGCGGGTGACGGCTCCTGCGGAGAACCTGATTTTCTCAAATCAGGGTTGGAATAAAAGGCGGTTTCAAACTTCTGCGCATTGATTTTGCGATCCTCGTCAAGAATATGAGCGTAGACCTTTGTGATCATATCGATCTCCGCGTGTCCTGTATCGCCCTGTGTTGCCTTCAAATCGCCGTGGTTGAGCTTTAACTTATAGGTCGTACTGGAATGCCTCAGCGAATGAAAAACAACGTTAGGAAGCTTTGCGGACTCTTTGAGAGCGGCAAATTCCTTGTGAATAATTCTGCCCTCACAAGGACGGCCGTTTGACAGGGCAACCACTAAATCAAAGTCCTGATATTCCTCTCCCAAAAAGCCTTTAAGCTCATTCTGCGCCTTTTTCCAATCTCTGAGTATGTAGGCAACCGTTCTCGGCAACCATACCTTTCTGACACTTGAATCTGTCTTAGGCTTTTTCAAAATCAATCTTGTGCTCGTATTAGCCATGAGAGGCTGAAAAATGTGGTATATGTCCTTCTGTCCGATTGCCTCAATAGCACGCTTTGAAGCCCGTTCAAGTTCCGCCTCGATATAAATGTAGGCATTGTCCGCTGCAATATCCTCGTCCTCAATGTGAACATTCTTCCAAGTTAAGCCGAGAATTTCACCAAGACGCAGTGAACAGGCAAACGCCAGATTCATAGCGATATACAGCTTGCTGTCCTCGCATTGATCCAATGCAACACGGATAGTGTCAGCATCCCAAATGTCACGCTTTTTATACTGCGTCTTAGGCAAAATGGGATTGTCAAAGGGATTTTTGCCTATCATTTCCCAACGAACAGCCTGTTTAAACGCGCAGCGGAGAAGTTTAATGATTTTTTCAATGGTAGAGTTTGTAACAAACTCCGTCTTTGCTTTATTCGTCTTTGTCGAAACACACGGCGTTTTTTGAAGCATCTGTACGTATTTATCCACAACGCGCGGTGTAATGCTCTGCACTTCCATTTCCCCGATAATAGGGTTGATGTAATTGGCAATAAGCGAGGTTTGCGCATCGTACATGGAGACGCCCCATTTTTTCTCTCCGTATGTACACACAAAGTCATACAGAAAATCAGAAACAGTTTGGTTGTTCGGAGGAATGAAAATACCTTCGTTTTGTTTGTTTTCAATCTCCGACTTTCGTTTCAAAGCCTCTTTGTGGGTATGCCACGTTTCCCACTTTTGTCTTATCTCACCGTTTTCGTCCGTATAGTTGTAAACAACAGAATAGGATTTTTTACGTTTGATTATCGATGCCATAATAAAATTCCTTTCCTTATCAGAATGTTTGTTGGTCTAGCCATTCATCAAAAGACCTCTTAGAAACTCTTATGGTGTTCCCGATACGCACTGTGTTAAAATGTCCCTCTTTTACGAGATTATAAGCCGAGCTGCGACCGATATTCAGCATTGCTGCAATTTCGTCCACCTTATAGGTTCGCTTTTGAGGAACATCTATTTTCATGTTGTTTTCTGTCTGGTTCATTTCTTCTCCTTCCCACAGTCAGACAGAATACTACGGAAAATATCATAGTTCCACCATCGATATTATACCGCGAAAAAATCGGTTTGTCTGCTGCTAATTGAAAAAAATATAGATTTATCCTTGTTTGTGTGTGGCTTAGAATTATCCTTTGTTTTCTGTGTCGTGAATATCTGTATGCTCGTCACTCCGCCCGGCGGCGGCAAGAATACACATGAGAACAACGCCGAAAAAGCCTCCTGTGAAGAAGCCTGCAATAATACCTATCATATTGTTATTCCTTTCATGTCACGCTCTCTCGCAAATGACCTCGTAGCGGGATTTTCCCATTCTCGCGCAGGTGATCAGCGTGAGCAAATCTTTTCCTTTTGAAATGTATAAATCATTTGTCTCCGTCGCCGTAATCTCCTTTTTGGCGGCGACGCGGTAATCAAGCGTATCAAAGTAGGTCGTCACGCTGACTATATCTCCCTCGCTGAGCTGAGGGAGATAATCAAAAACGGTTCTTCCAAAATAACCCGTGTGTCCGGCTATGACGGTATTGGTGCTCTCGCCGCCCAAAGGCAGCGACGTATGATACAAATGCGCACTGCCCCAAGCCATGTTGCTTTCACTCGCTCCCAAGTAGAGCGGGATATTCAGCCCGATAGACGGCGCGCTGACGTAGCCGTAGATACCGTCGAAAACTCCGTAGTCGGCCAAATCAAGCGCGGCGACGGAAAAATCTACGTTCATATCCTGCCGTTCGTTCAAAGCGGCGTTATAAGCGGTGCTGTCCCGATACAGTCTGTCCAAATCCATTTGGAACACTACGGGATATTCGGAAACGATCTCTCCGTCGTCATTGATCAGATAGCCCTCGTCGTTGACCGCGCCGTCCGCAGCCGCTTCTTCATAGGTGCTGTAACCGCTGTCGTGGCCGTTATCACTTTCATCGTCCTTGCCGCCGTCGTCACCCTGAACATTCCCGGCGGTTTTATCAAAGCGAGAGATAACAACGTCGTTTTGACCCTGCACAACCTGCTTGGAAACCTCAGGATAGGTAAACAACGACGCGCTGATAAGGATCAGGAGAAGGGCTATCGCCAATAATACTTTATTTCTCATGCTTTCTTCTCCTAACCGCTCTAATTGCTATTATCAAGCCGACTGCAATCACCGTTACGCTCAGCGCAACAGATAAAATAACGCTGTTCGACTTTTCCTGTTTGAGCGGTACTGACCTCGCCTCGGTGCGCGGCTGCCTGTCGCGTTCTCCCGTGACAAGCAGCCTGTGAGTGTTGACCGAATACGGCGTACAGGTAACCAGCGTTACCAAATCTCTGCCCTTTTCAGGCAGCAGATATTCGGTTTCATCGGGCAGAACCGTATTGATTTCCACGACCTTGTAATAATAGGTATCTCCGAGGACGGTAACAGAGAATCTATCACCGATTTTCACTTCCGTTAATCTGTCAAAAAAGATTTTGCCCGGATAAGCCGTATGCGCCGAAATCACCGACCGCGCGGAATCGCTTCCAATCGGGAACGCCGTTCCTGCTAAATGGACGGCTCCCTTTGTGAGCATATCTTCGCCGCTGCCGTGAAATATGGGCAGACGGCAATCGATCGAGGGAATATCGATCGTGCCGATCTGACCGTTTTCCGTAACATTGAGAATTCGCAGATAGCTTTCGTCGCTCACGAACGCCTCAGCTGAAAAGCTGTCGGCAACGCGCTCCGACAAACCGTGGTTGTATTCCTCCGCTGCGGCGAGCTGCCTTGTCTTTTCCGCAGCGGATAACGTGTCCACGGTATCGTTGTACTGCGTGATCGCGCTCTCGGACATAAGCTGATTGATTCCCTGTGATACCGTCGGATAAAGAGCAACGCCGAATGCGGCTATCAGAATGACGGCGGCGATTACCGGTAAAATTTTATTCTTCATCTGTTACCGTCCTCAGTTAAAAGGATTTACGCCGACTTATCAGCGGACTTCTTTTTTCTTCTGAGAACCAGAAGGATAACGCCGCCCGCGACTGCAAGTGACACGGCGACAGAATAGATGATCACATTACCCTGTCCGCCGGTCTGCGGAAGTACGGTTTTGGAGTTCTTGACGTCAAAGGAAACAAATCCGAGGTCGGGGCCGTTTACGATATAGGTTCCGTTCGTCAGAGTGTCGCCGTAGGAAACGGTGATTTCAGCAGGAATGACGTCGGTATAGCGGTTGTAGCCTGTGGGCGCTTTGGTCTCCTTGACGAAATACTTTCCGCTTTGGAGCAGCATTTCTTCGTTGTTGGCATTGCTGAACACCACAAGACCGTCCTTATCGGAGGTGCCTGTTGCAATAGCTTTATCCTCCGCCTTAGCGTCAGCCTCAGTCTTGTACAGAGCAAATTCCGCGCCCGAAAGCGCCTTGCCCTTCTCGTCCAGCTTATGTACCTGAATGTGATATGTGTAAACAAAGACCTTGTTGCCGTCAACCTCTCCCTTTACGTCGTTCTTATTGGTATAGGTGAGCTTGACCGCATCGTTGGGGTTACCGACGGGCTCGGTCGTCGCGAACTTATTCAGAACTGCCGAAAAGCGGATCGCAACATGGTCGGCTGCGTAAAAGCCGGGCTTTTGCAGATAATCCTTTTTCAGCGAAACGGTGAAGTTGGTATCTCTGCCCGCCTCAGCGGTAACATTGACCGTGTAATCGGAAGCGGAAATCTCCGCGAGGTTTTTGTCATTTTCATCTTCGAGGGAGAGTGCAAAGCTCTTTTGATCGAGTGTCAGACCCTTGCTCATAATGTCAGTCACAACATAGCTGTTGAGCTTGAAATCAAGCACGTCAACATTGTTGACCGCGCCGACAACAGAGGATTCGATTTTGAATTCAACGGTATCGCCGATAGATACGTCGGTATAGTTTACGTTATTTTTTGTTGAATTGGTGATTTCCTTTTCAATGTCGGGGTTATCTTCTTCTACCTTCGCGGCAAGATTGATCGTATCGAGGTCATACACCCAGCCGTTTTCGGCAGTGTAGTAAGGGAGCGCGAAAGCGGAATTGGTGACCTTCTTCACGCCGGAAGGAAAGTTAGTCGCGCGGACATAGTAGATACCCTGCGCCAGATTGGAAAACGTCTTGCTGCTGCCGTCGGTATCGACCTTGTAGGTGCCGACGATCGTTGCACCGGCAAGCGCGGTGTCTTTATCGAGCGCGTTCAGGATTTTAGCTCTGTTCGCGTCGCTGAGATTGCCGTCCGCGACCATCGCCTGAACCTCGCCGGAGCTGACCTTTACGTCGTACTTGACGGAATACGGGTTAGTCGTGGTTTTGAGGTCTGCGATCTTGTAAACCGAAAACTCATAGCCGGGCTTGGAACATTCTGCAGTAAAGCTGACCTTCTTCGTGGTCGTCAGCTCGCTTGTTGCCGCAGAAACGCAGGGAATGGAAACCGCAATCACCAGAATGATTGCGAAAATCATGGTGAACATTCTTTTTTTCAACAGTATCAACCTTTCTTTTTTGATAGTTTAATTGTTGTATAAAGGAAAGCCGCGCCGAAAGCAGCAAGCGCAGCGGATAATAAGCTGAATAATCCGTTACCGAAGCCGCCTGTCTCTGGCATGACCGCCTTTTCATTCTTGACGTCGAGCTTGACGCTCAATGAAGCGTCGGTTTCACCGTCGATCTCAAATTCCAGCTTATCGCCGTAAGGCATAAAGCCGTCTGCGCTCTGAAACTCCGTAAAGTAGTATTTCCCGCAGGGCAGGTTCTCAACAATGATCTGACCGTCTGCGTTGGTGGTATATTCCGCGTCGTCCTCCTTGTCGGATAAGCCGCTGTATTTGTATTTTGTTCCGTTGCGAGATGATTTGACCGGCTTGCCGTCCTCGGTAAACAGCTTGAAAACGACACCCTCCATCGGCTTGTTGCGTCCGTCTTTCTTATTCAGGGTAACGGAGCCGGATTTTAGTGTGTTTTTCATATTATAGCCGTCAACCGTCAAGGTGTAGCCGGGTACCGATTCCTCGGTCACGGTATAGACGTACTCGTTGCCGCCGTCGTGGTACTTGTACAGATTCTTAAACGAATACGACCAGTTCTGAGCCTCAGAGGTCGTGACCTCGCTGAGCTTTTTGCCGTCGCGGTTGAGAATGACCTTGATCGTTTTCGGACGCAAGCCTAAGCGGTTGTTGTAATCATCCCAGCTCTTTGTGCCGTCCACAGAGATTTTTGCCGGCTTGTAGTGATTGGTGAAATCACAAATCAAATGGGTTTCATCCTCAGGATGGGTCAAAACGCCCGTAGATTTACTTGAATAAAACTCTACGTCGCCCTCTTTGATTTCGTAGGTGTAGTTATGGACGTGTTCTTCAAGAGACATATCGACATACGCTTTCGGCAAGTTGGTGAACTCATATTTCCAACCGGTTTCTTTTGAAACGACAGCGGTATCGATCAGCTCGCCGTCCCTGTACAGCTCGATCGTGACGCTCTTGGGACGCTTGCCGTCGCGATCGTTATCGTCGTCCCACTTCTTCTCGCCGGAGAAGGTAAGATTGGTAATCTCATACTCGTCTGATACGGGGACGTTGTACCTCGTCACATCTGCGGCGGTCTCAGCCGTGATCTGACGGATAAATACCATCTCGTCAAGATAAAATCCGTCAGGTGCTTTGGTTTCCTTGATTTTCACGGTGCCAAGTGGAAGAACGTTGTTGCCGCTGCCGTCCGTGTAAAGAGCGTCGCCCGAAACCAAATGCTCCGCGTCATACCTGCACATACCGTTTCCATCAACGGAAAACACCCATGTTCTCGCAGGAGCGAGCGCGCCGATCATTTCTTCGTCAAGGAAGTCCGTATAGTAGGAAACCGTGTACTCCGCGCCGGACACATCAGCCTGAGTGTCCGCGCCGGTCGTCGCGTTTCTCTTTTGAAGCAGAATGGAGAGCGGAGCCGCGACAGGATTATCCTCAAACTCAACAGCATACGGTTCCTCACGGATAGCGTCAATCACCAGCTCCTTGATTTCATTTGACAGCTCAAAGCCGGTGGGCGCTTTTGTTTCCCTGACATAGTAGGTACCTAAATCGATCTGCCAAACCCTTCAACGCCTCAAAGCCCATATTCAAAGACGCCTGACGGTCGTTCTGATTCAGCCAGTTACCAAATTCGCCGCCGCGGAATCCGAAGGTATCAAGGTAGTGCTGTCCGGTGATCTCCTGACCGTTTCTGAAATCAGGTCCCGACCGGTTAATATATTCCAACTGCGGAGGGACAAAACGCTGCTTGCCGCTTTTGGAACGGCTTTTTGCGTACTCCTGCACCCAGCGCAGCGCTTCGTCACGTGTTTCAAAATTGGTCTCCAAAATATAGTGACCGTGTGTTACATAGTAGGTGTCTGGTTTCCAATCTCCGTTTCTCGAATAACCGTTGCCGTCATATTGCCGAATATTGTAGCCGCGCGGTATCTTCTGCTCCTTCGGTACCAGAAATTGAGCGTCCTTCGCGCCGCGGGCAAAATCGTGCTCAAACTGAGCGCTTGAAGTGATCCTGATTGTGTACCGCAGATTTTCCGTCAACGCCGGATTGTGCGTATAATCGCGCGTCCGTTCATAGGCAGTCCGACCGTTCCAATCCTGAACAGGACGCAGATAACCGTTTTCTACATAAAACTCGGCAAAGGCGGCTTTCGCGTCCTCAACATTGCGAACCTTCTCCATGACCTCTTGAAGCTGACGGACAGTTGTGATATACTGTTTTTGCTGATAGTATTTATCCTCGGAATCATAGACCCGGTAGTATCGCGGCGTTGCAGGTACCGCGTCGCGCACCTTTTTGATGTAATAAACCACGCCGATCGGCACGCCGTCGTCAAGCATAGCCTGATAGTCGGGCTTTTTCCAGATATTATCCTTTTTGACGTACTTCTCAGCCTCGCGCTCGTTCATCTCGTCGAGGTCGTCGGTGTATAAACCTCGGACGCTCCACAAATCTTTTTTCGCGCCGCCTATCTTCTCGCCGAAATCCTCATGTATCTGTTTCGGCATTTGATTCCTCCGTCTCTACGGAAATCTTGCTGATAACCTCAGGACACGCGCTGTAAATCTGCATAATGCGCTTTGCCGTACCGCAGGGCTTGACCGCGCCGGACGTCCAGAGCCGCACCGTCGCCGGCGTGACATTCATCAGGATTGCGAGACCTTTTTCGTTCATATTCAGCCTGCGCATTAAGGAAAAGATTTCGTCCGGCTCAAAGTCGGGACATTTGGTTGCTCTCGCGATAACCTGTACCGCGTTTGTTTTGTTTTTCATTTTGCCTCCTGTCTAAATTGAAAAAGCCGCCTGTTTTTCACGGCGGCGTCGGTTATTTTGATTGACTTGCTGTAATCGGATTTGCAGCATTTCGTTGTAATCCTTGCCCTCTCGCGGAGGGTGAACCCCAACGCGGATATCCTTGAAACCGGGATTGTCCCGCAGCATAGCCTGAATCTTTCGGGCGTTCTTCAAACCCGCACAGTCGTTGTCCAGATAGAGATCGACGCGCCGGATTTCGGGGTGACGCTCCAAAAAGGCGAACAGCGCGACATGCGAGGTGCCGCCGAGCGAAAGGCGGTAGCCGTTCCACTTCCAGCCGTCAAGCTCCTGCAAGGTCGCGTGAGAGAGCGCGTCGATCGGCGCTTCAAAGACGGCGACCTGACTGCTGTGCGGCTTTTCCGGCGGCAAGCAAAAGCTGAACGCCTTGTCGCTGCCGTAAACGTCTTTCTTGACTTGCTCGTAAATCCCTCTCATACAGGCAAATTTTATTTTGCCCGCTTCGTCTTTACCGACGAACACACAGACGGGAACGATCTTCTCGTCCTTCCTCGGCTTATATTTGCCCTCGTAAAGCAAACCCAGCTCACGGCATCTTTGGATAACCTTTGCGCTGATCCCGCGTTTCCGCAGATATTTGAAATATCCGGTCGCGCATTTCTTCGGCCACGGGAGATACAGCTTTGAAGGTCGCTGCTGCATTGGCTTGCTGTCATTTTGAGAATATGCGGCTTGCGGTGAAGCTCTCGTTGGCGCGTCTCCGATCAGACGGGAAACCGCTTCGCTGAATCTGTAACCTCTGATCTCCATCAGATAGTCCAGAGCGGTAATGCTCTTGCCTCGGCTGTTCCAGTACCAGAAGTTTTTTGCCGTCACATAGACCAAGCTGTCGTGCTCGCGGTGACGGTAATTACGACCGTCTTTCTTCAAAACGCCGGGCTCGTTTGCTTGCAGATAATCAAACAGGTCAGCTTTCCGCGCCTGTTGAATCTGCTCCTTTGTAAAATAGGTAGTCATCAACCTCCTTCGAAAGTTGTTTAAATAAATTAAGGCGCCTTGCAGCGCCCGTGCATGGGATAATCGTGATTGTTCTCAAACAGATAAGCAAAGAGCGCCGATTACCGACGCTCTCTTAGAATAATATTTTTATGGCATATCTTTTAAGGCGTTAAGTTGATTGCGTTTTGAGTACACAACTGCTGTAACCCATACTTCTTTTGTTTTTTCCTCAACAAAATAATAGACTATAAAATTCTTCACGGGCATTCTTCGTATTCCGTTAGAGCGCCACGGCTCTTTATCTACAAGAGGAAATCTTGCGGGCATTTTGTTAAGTCCCACTATTTGTTTTTCTAAATAGTCAGACCAAGCGACAGCCGTTTCGGGAACAAGCAGAACCTTTGAAATATAGGAAACAGTTTCTTGAATCTGAGATACGGAATATGAAGTCAATTTAACGGAGTATTCCATATTCAAATACCTTCACGGATTTTCTTAAACGCATCTTCGACCGACAGACCGTTCCCGGCTTTCGCTTCATCGTATCCTTTTTGCATCATTGCGTCAAACTGCTCGGAGCTCATACTGTCAAGCGTTTGGATTTTCGGAATCGAAAGCGAATACGGAATACCGCCGGTCATAATAATCTGTCTGTATAAAGTGTCGATCAGCACAGATACAGGAATACCGATTTGCTCTAATACTGCTTCTGCTTGTGCTTTGATCTCCGGTTGAACTCTCGCCGTAACATTAGCTGTTTTGGTTGCCATACAATAACCTCCTAAAATTACTTCATGTATATTATAGCACTTTGTATAGCAATTAGCAATACGATTTCACATGAATTCAAAAATTTTTACATTTACTGTTTCATAGTTTCATCGTCATTTGAATTTAATATACTGCCGAATCTGCTCTTTTATAAAATAGGTTTTCATCAGCCTCCTTTATGTTTTGATTTGAGTTTTATTATCACGCCTTACGTCGCTCATGCAACGAAAAATCGTGATTGACTTCTGCGCGATAGTATTCATCCATCGTAGCAGGAGCGTTGAACAGCGTTGCCAACACATATGCCTTGATGTTTCCGACCTTGCTCGTGTTTCCGTCAAGGCAGTCGAAAACATACTCGATGTGCGCAGAGTTGATCTTTAGCAGCCGCGCTCTGACAACCTCCCGCGGCAGATTGCCTCCTGCAATCACACAATACGGGGATTGAGATACAACCGCTTCAAGCATAAGCTCAACAACGGCATCTAAGCGTTCCGCGCCGTAGCGTTCGACAAGAATGTCATACTCGATATTGCGCTTGATCAGCTCGCAGTACGCGCGCGCGTCTATCTTATCAATCTTATCTTTGATTTCTTTCGTATTTGATTTTTTAGTCTTTGATTGTTTAGTATTTAATTGTGCGGGTTTCTCCAACGTTGGCGCAGCCTGTGCTGGGATTTCCTGAATTGAGTTTACCTGAACGGGCTTTTCCCGTTTAGGTGATTCCGGTTTTGGTGGAGCCTGCTCAACCGGCACGCTTTCGGGCTGTTCGTGAATGGTGTACTCAATATCTCCGAGACGACCGTTCGGATAGCGAAACCTCCGGCGCGTAAGATAGCCATGATCCTCCAACTCTTTGATCGTCCTCGAAATGGAATCTACACCATCCTTGCAGATACACGCCAATCCTTTCAGCGTATAATCCCAATCCTCCGGCAAGGAAAGCATAAGAGACATCAGACCCTTTGCTTTTAAGGAGAGATTCACGTTGCGCAAATGGTGATTGCTCATTACCGTATAATCTTTTACTTTCTCAACTCTGAAAACTGCCATGCGTTTTCCTCCTTTCATTTTGCTTGTATATAACAAAAGCGCCTCACCAAAACGATGAAGCGCCTATAATTGACCGAGTTATTCTATTCTGAATTGTCAAGCCATTCGTCAAATGACTTTTTTGAAATACGAATTGCCGACCCGATTCTGACTACTTTGAAGTGACCTTCATTGATAAGACGGTACGCTGACGTGCGTCCTATATCGAGTATTTTAATAATATCCTCTACGCGATAGGTTCTATTTGAATCGTTTTCTTTTTGTTGTTTCATAGCTTCCTCCAAAATGCCACCATTTGCTAATTTCTAATTTGGGAAAAAGATAATTTTCCCTGTTTTCGTGTCGGAAAACACGCTAAAAACGCAGTAAAAACCTTGCTAATTTGAGTTGTGTCAAATCTTGAAGAAACCCGTTGTTTGCTAATTTCTTGCTAATTTGACCTTTGAAAAACACCCCAAAACAGCCCGAAATGTGACAAAACTGCACAAAACGAGGTAATAAGCGGAGGTTTGCTAAACCCCCATGTTTACTGGATTTTTTGAGTGTTGGTGGAACTATGTAACACAGCGTATCAAAAGGAACACTTCGCTCCTAAGCGGAAGGCCGTGGGTTCGAATCCCGCCGAGGACGCCATTTTAAGCCGTTTTTGATGATTTTTCATCGAAAGCGGCTTTTCTCTTTTTACGGCTTTCGCTTATCCATATCGTGCTAACAAAAGTGTGCGGTAATCTAACAGATGTTAGCACGAAATCGCCGTTTTTGCTAACAAAAATCGCTTTCTTGCTAACAGCAGGAAAAATCCCTCAAAAGCCCTGCTAACAGAGTTAGGTGTGCGGTATGGTGGTAGTTCGTTCGCAAAATTGAGCTGCGGCAGCTTCTGACATATAATAATGGCAGAAGGAAGTGATTTTATGAGAACGCCCAAATACCATATATACCTAACGAATGAAGAACGCTCGGAGGTGCTGAAATCTCTGATTGATCTCAAAAACTCCTTTATCGAACAAGGGAGATATACCGATGTAATAGATGAAATAATCGTCAAGCTGTCCTGCGCTCGAAAAAAGAATATTAAGGTAAAATACATATAATAATATATATAGTAGTGCTTTTGAGGTGATGGGATTGAAAGCGTATGAAAAAGCGGAAACCTTTATTGACAGATGTAGTAACAGTTTTGAGGAGTATTTAAGCTCCGTTGTCAACAAACTGCGTGATACGGATTCAGAGTACAAAGATATTGAGGAGCGTATTGCCATCGATATTATACCGCGAAAAAATCGGTTTGTCTGCTGCTAATTGAAAAAATATAGATTTATCCTTGTTTGTGTGTGGCTTAGAATTATCCTTTGTTTTCTGTGTCGTGAATATCTGTATGCTCGTCGCTCCGTCCGGCGACGGTCAGAATACACATGAGAACAACGCCGAAAAAGCCTCCTGTGAAGAAGCCTGCAATAAAACCTATCATATTGTTATTCCTTTCATGTCACGCTCTCTCGCAAATGACCTCGTAGCGAGATTTTCCCATTCTCGCGCAAGTAATCAGCGTGAGCAAATCTTTTCCTTTTGAAATGTATAAATCATTTGTCTCCGTCGCCGTAATCTCCTTTTTGGCGGCGACGCGGTAATCAAGCGTATCAAAGTAGGTCGTCACGCTGACTATATCTCCCTCGCTGAGCTGAGGGAGATAATCAAAAACGGTTCTTCGACGATAAGACCTGTGTCGCCGTCTGCATCCTCACTGTCGATAACGCATCCGAGATCGAGCCATGCTACGTCATGTGTTCCGCGCTGCCAGAAGAGATATACAGAGTCGCCGCTGCTGATAAGCTGAGGACGTGACTTTGCTACTCCTATATGGCTGTTTCCGTCGGCGTCGGTATATTGACCGTCGTTGGTGATCTGATTGACCGTTGCGTTGCCGGTCTTGAGGTTTTCGATCTTTACAAAGAGCTCTCTGTCTTCATCTGTTGAAAGGTCGTTGTCCTCGTCAACAGCGAATGAGTAAATTAACCAGTCCTTCCAAATAACGTTGTCAAGGTCAATAACGGTGGGGTTGTTGCCGGTCAACGTTGCATTGCTGGTAGAAATGGGAGTCCAGGTCTTTGTCGCTGCGTCATAAGTGCTGTTCAGCTTCATAATTTCAAATACAGTTTCCCAGGTCTTTGTATCTGCATTATACTTCGCTGTACGAACATAGCTGTTGTTTGAGGAGTTTAACGCCATCTTCATAGCCTTTTCTTGCTCTGTGAGTGAATCGTCGTCGTCAAGGTTCAGCTCACTGGAAAGGTAGGTCACAGCAAAGTATTCCTTATCTCCGTCATTGTAGTAGAGGCCGGAAGGATCAGTGTCGTAGCAGTTGTTACCCTTTTCGCTTATGAGAGAGCCGTCAAACTGAGCGGGATTGTCGTAAGAAGCCGACTGTAACGCTGACTTCTCGATAATAGCCGCGTAAACGTTGCGCTGTTTGAAGTACTTCTTGAGATAATCGCTGTCATTGTGAATAGCGTCGGGAAGAACAAGAGCCGTCCAGGTGATGATAACCTTGTCGCCCGCGTCGGTGAGCTTTGGCTCAAGCGCGCCGTTAATATCCTTTCCGCCGTCCTTAGCCTGAATCACGCCGGGAGTTCCGAGCCACTTGTTTGTTGACTTGTCGTAAATCTGATAGCGAAGAACCGTACGGTCGTCGTTTTGGTTAGTCTATGTAAAGTCCGAAGGTGAGACCGACCCTTGCGTTCTTCATCGGTACAAGCTGGCCTTCGCCATTTTCTCTCTTTTGATTCACTTGTCCCTTGAGGTCTTTTGCCATTTCTGCCATATCCTTTGCCGCTTTTGCAGCATCGCCCAGACCACCTAAAGCAGCACTGTAACTCTTTTTGGTATGCTCAAGCTGTTCTCCCCAGGTTTTCCGGCGATCTTTGCGGGAGTATATCCGACGCAAATGCGCTGACCGCCGCCGGGGAGAGGCTGAAGGCTGAATATAAGTTTATCTGATCTGAACAGTGCGTTTATGGAGCCCAAAATCGGTAGCCTGATATAGTCAGCCATAAAGTCCTCATCGTCAATTATTGACATATCGGTCATTTCGGGAATCTCTCCCGGAGGCTGTACAAACTCGAGACCGGTATCCACGGGAGGATACGTTGTGTAAGCGAGGACGCTGTCCTCTACGGGATTGCCGTCTTCGTCATAAACCGTAGTCGTTTTGCGATCTGTGGTAAGGCGAATGTAAATTTTATCGCTCGATGAAACGCCCATGTCGTTGGTTGCGGTAAAACGGAAATCCTCTTTGATGTCCTTTGAATGTTTTTTCGGTCATCGGGATGATTGATATTTGCATTCATATTTTATTATAACATGCCCTATCCATCAAACTTCCATCAAAAAAGCCCTAAAAACGGCTTTTTTTAAAAATTTTTTTAAAAAGACGGATACCCTGTAAAACACAGCGTATCCGTTGCCTTTTTAATGTTATTCTATTGTGTATTAGGGAACCTCTATCTATTTAATGATTTCTGAGACTTCGTCCTCTTCAAAGACGGGGCTTGTCGTGATGACGTCCCCGGTCTGAAATCGGATGACTTCCAGCTCGGTGCGCTCATACTTTTCTTCTTTCATCTGTTATATGAGCCGCCGTTGATGATCAGGTTTCCGCTGCCGCCGATGATCGTATTGCCGCCGGAAGCGATTCCGGCAAGGATACCGCTGTTGGTGCTCTGTCCGTAAACGATCAGCGTACCGTTGACAGTGAAATTGCCGTTTGAGGATACGGTCACGCCGTCGCACAAAACGAGCCTCACGTCACCGCTGAACGTGAGATTGTCGACGGAAGTATCCGCGGCGAAGGTATACCATCCGTCGCTGAGATTGCCCTCGTTACCGGTCAGAAGTTGCGTGCCGGCGGGCGAATCCGTCAGGCCGCCGTTTTCATCGATATAGGGCACGCTTCCCCCAAATTCCGGCTTGTCAATCGGCTCGGTCTGTACGTCGCGATACGTCACGCCGTTGTAAACCACGGTCGCGGTATGAGTCAGCACGCCCTCCGCAAGATAAGAAGGCTGCTTGGTGACTTCGCTCGTGATCGCCGCGTCTTCGGTATGACTTTCCGATTCATCGGTGAAGGTGCAGGTGGCGGAACTGTAGTCAGCCGCCCAATTCCACACCCTGTTAACGTCAGATATCTCCCAGTCGACAGTGACGGAAGAAAGATACAAAGCGTCCTTTTGAGAACGGAAACCGAAGAAACTGTAATTACCCGAAACCTCCACCTCGCTGTAATAAACGCCGTCTGCCTCATTGTAGGAAGCGTCGTTATAGAAAAAGGTACCGAGCAAAGTACCGCGCGCATCGCTATAGAGATCGGCAGCCGAGGAATACGCGGTATTGCTGCCGTATACATCCAGATACCTGTCGTTGTTCCGGTCGGTGTCGACCCACGCGACGGTGATCTTACGCACAATACCGCCCGAGACGGTTGTGACGACGCCCGATTGACTCTTGCTGCGCAGCTGGATACCGCCGTTACCCTTTGCCGAGTTGCCGGAATAAACGGCAGCAGACCCGATCGACGTGTGATTTTCGCCGGACCGCGCCGTCCAATTCACATAATTCGTCCCTGTCGCGCCGATATCGTCCACCGTCAGTATGTCGGTGCAAACCTCCGCCGCCTGTACCGGCACGGGGATAACAGTGAACAGGCTGAGAATCATCACGAACGATAACAGTATACTCACAGTTTTCGCAGCTGACTTTTTGAGCAGCTTCATTAACACTACCTCCTGAAAACATTATTTATTTTTTATACTTACTTTGCCGGACAAAAGTCAATCAGAATATGCCCGATAAAACAAAATAAATCATTCAATATTTGTATATTCATCTCGTTAAATATTCATCGACGGTGGGACATAATTTTTTTAAACCAAAAAAGCCTGACTTTATATTTCCATAAAATCAGCCCTGACAATTTTTATTGCTTAAGGAAGCCTCTAATAATTCAATGTCGTGCTTATGTAAAGCTGCTGTATTCGGCTTATACGGTTCATCAATCACATAGCAATTGGTATCAATCAAAAAAGGCAGAAGAAAAACGCGTTTTCTTCTGCCCGGGTTCATTGATTATTCTGCTTGTGAATCGGCTATCGAGATTTTTTACGAACAGCCTGCGGATATTACAGCGTCAGAAACTGTCCGATCGGATAAACCTGTTCATAGCCCGCCAGATACATCTGCAGCGCTGTCGCGTCGGAAATATCCAGCGTATTGTCACGATTGGCGTCCGCCGCAGCCTGCTGCAGCTCGTCAAATTCTGCCATCTCAGCCAGATACTGCTGGATCGTCGTCACGTCGGTGATGTTGACTTCTCCGTCGTTATTGACGTTGCCGAGCATCACCTTACGGAGCAATACATAAGAAAGGTTATTCTCCTCTGCAAAGCTGTGAGCAGCGGAATTTTCGTAACAGCGGATCGTCACGTTTTCCCAGTCACACGCTTTCGGCTGAATGAGCGTGACACTTTCGGGAATTGTCACGTACCTCAGGTTCGGACAATTGGTGAAAGCATATTTCGGGATCGCGAGAAGCGAATCGGACAGAACCACCGACTCCGCTCCCGTGCCGTTGAAGGCATAGGATTGAAGCAGCACGCCGTTGGATACAAAGTCCAGGTCGGTCAGGGAAGAACATCCGTTGAAGCAGCCGTAGCTGAACTCCGCGATGTTCTCATTCAGCGTCAGATTCTCCAGCGAGCTGCAGCCCGAAAAAATGTTTGTCGGCATGCTGACGATGTCAGACTGCATCGTGACAGTTTTCAACGAGGTACACTTTGCAAACACTCTGTCGCCGAAGCTGACGACGTTTTCGGGGATCGTAACCGTTTCCAGAGAGGTGCAGCTCATAAACGCGTATTCCGCAACGGTCGTGTTTGTTTCGGAAAACACCAGCTCCGTGATCGCGGTATTCCCCGAAAAAGCGTTTCTGTCGATAACCGTTACGGGATAATCCCGATAATACGCGGGAAGCGTAACAGCCCCGCCGTTTCCGATATATTTGACAAGCCTCGCCTCGTTCTTCGAGGCATTTACCTCAAAGCCGAAGTCACCGTCATAAATGACCATTGCCGACGCGTGCAGACAAAAGCATGCCGCCAACAACGAGAGAATCAATGGTGTAACGATAAGTTTTCTCAATAATTTCATAAGCGTTTCCCGTAATTCAAATCAGGCGGCAACTGTTTAAGGCTACCGCCTGATGTTATTATTTTACAGTCGGAATAATTGGCTCGTCAGGGATCGCCGTCCATAAATTCTTCCTCACCCTCAACAACAGTCTCCGCGGAAGGGGTAAACCCGGTACACATGGCGATGTTGAAGTCCATTTTGATCGTCTCAAATTCAGGTGAATTATATAAGCTTTTCAACTAACCCCTCCTCACGGCCATTCAGACTCAGTATTTCCAACCACTGCGCCGTTATGGTAAATCAAGCAGTTGGTACTTACGCTCCATTCATTCTTAAATTTCAGTGCGCCGCAATACAGCATACATGTATTGCCGTTTGAGCCTGTGCCGTTAATATTCAAATCTGATGTTTTGTAGTTGGCTGTAAAATGAGCCCTGTTCTTGTTGGTGAGCTCGATGGTGGCTTCACCCGCAGCGGGCTGATTGCCGTTTGTCGTTACGGTGTAAATAAAGCCCCTTGTTGTCAGCGTCAGATCCAGAACCTTGACGTACGTTTCTGTTTCCTCGTCCCAAACGGTATCGAACACACGCTCTCCCGTATCCGGATCAATATGCGTCTTGTAATAGGATTCCGCGCCCGAGAACTTTTTGCTGCCGTTAGCGTCATCGTTCTTTTTAATGATATCCTTCAGCTGATCTTTATACTGCACAAACAGCTCGTTGATCTTCTGCGGTGTATAGACCTCGGGATTGTCCCTGATTTGCGTGCTCAGCGAAATCGTGGCGAACGCCAACTTCTGAACGTTTTTATCATAGGCGGGCGCTCCGAATACGCTTCCGAAAATATTCAGACGTGTTCTGGATACGCCGTTGTTATCCACATAGGTGTCGTTCGTGTCTGCCGAGATCGAAAAACCGGGAGCAGAGCCATCCCTCGCATATACCGCGTAGAGCGTTGTATCGGTCGTAACACGGTACCAGAAATCTCTTTCAACCGAAGCGACCTGCGTTCCCTCCCGGTCATACGCCCAGTACGCAAATTTCAGATTGCCCGAATCATCCGCAGCATCCGAACCTGCTAAGAGTTCGTAATCGGCGGGATGGACGCCTGTATAGCCCGGGAAGCCGTAGTTTTCAACAAAGCCCGCGTTATCCTGACCTGTTTTATCATCTCTCAGGTCGCCTTTCGCGTCGCCGAAGCGCTGGTTGTAATAGAACTTCGCACTTTCGGCACCTGACAGCTGTGTTTGTGTGCGTTCGCTGTCCGCAACATAGATCGTATGACCGTCAACATTTTTCTCTATCAGATCATTCTCATTGCCGGCGCCGTAAATATCCACGCTGTACTGTCTGGGATAATTGTAGCACCAAACGACGATCTTCTTTACCTGAGTAGATTTGTCTTCCAAGTCATCCTCTACTATCGGGGTTCCCTCGGAATCGTAATAGTTGACCCAGTTTTCATCCTTTGATTCTTCCTGACCGGAGTAATCCGGATGATTCTTCAGCTTGCCGAGGTAGTCCGTATGATATTCGAGAGGATTTTCTGCCTGAGAACCCTCCGGTGGTATTTGCGTATTGTAATGAATCGGGACGCCTTTTTCAAAGTAGGAATAATGATCGGTGCTCAATGCGGTAACCGCGGCTTTCTGTGAGGTCCAGAGGTCGTAGTCACAAATCAGGTTCTTGACCCCTAATCCCTCATTGGAGAATTCAACAGCCTTCTGACCGATAAGACCGGCGAAATCGATGTAAACCTTTTCCTGATCATCCACTGTTTTGGACTTCACGAAATCGCGGGGGATTCCGTCAAGCTCGAATTGATAGATGGTTTCTTTGTCGTTGATTCCCGCATACGACGAATGGTCATGATAACGGTCGTAATACTTGAACTCAATAACAAATTTTTCGGGAGTATTTGTAATCTTTGCGATCGGTGTTGATTCCTTTTCCTGATGGGTTATATCGCTTGTGTAACCTATCACGGGAGCTTCCCTCACTTCATAAGTATAGTAGGTGTAGGTATTGCCGTTTTCAACAACAACGGGCAGATCCTTGATGACGCGTGTCCATGTGGCCGAATCCTCGCGCTCATGGTCGTCGGCGCTGATAATGAACCAACCGTCGGAATCTGCTCCGACCGTATACTGCTCAGGATCACCCTGCTTTGCACCGTTTTCGTCATATGCCTGACGATAGAGCTCCACCTTGATCTTGTCCGGACGCGCACCGTTCTCGTTGTTATTGTCTTTCCAGACCTTCTGAACGGTGAGGTCGATGGTCTTGATACAGGGATCCTTTTTGGCGCCGGGATCCGGTACAAGGCTGTCGTCGTTCGCGTCGAACGGCGTATCGAGCATCAGCACCGCTTTCGCGCTGCTCACATATACATTGATGGGATCCGCGTTGCCGGTTCCGTCTGCCGCGGCAAGCTTCGCGCCGTTCCATTTGCCGAATACCTTGTCGTAGGTTTCGCCGTTGTTCAGAGTGATCGGTTCGGCAAGATGTGATACGTCAAAGCGCATATACGCGCCGTCTTCTGTTCCGGTCTTTCCGATTTGCCGATCATTGCCTGTCACAGCGCGTGTCTTAGTCGTCACACGATAAACGCGGTAGGTATTCTTATAGGTCTTCTGTACGTTGTTCTCTCTGACCGTCTGTTCGCCTTCGATTTTGGGAATGGAATTGAAGCTGTAAACAGACTGCAGATAGGTATTGCCGCTGAACGGTCCTGTCAGCCTTGGCGCGCCGCGTACCACGTCGCAGTAATACATATCATTGCCGATCAGCTTGCCTTCGTAGTTATAGCCGACAAAGCCGCCCGCCATGCCGTTTTCACCGGAGCCGTCCTTTTCGTTGGTCGCGCCGCCGCCGTATACGTCATAGCCCGTTCCGATACCTGTAACGGAGCAGCTGTCGATACGTGTGCGGTTGCCCTTGATCAGGTTGATGACAACATTGGCGTTTTCGTTGGAATCACCGGTAAGTCCGTTTGCGTTGCAGGGCAGCGCAACAACGGAGTCGCCGATGGTGATGACCGCCGCGTCTGTCTGACCGCTGCCTTCCTCTGCCTTTGCCAGAGAAACGCTGACTTTCAGTCCGAACAGGTTGACATAAAGCAGATTGCCGTCGCTGAGAAGCGCCAGTCCGAATAAATTTCCTAACTGAGCATTGATTGCATTCAATTCTTCTGCCTTGTCAAGATACAGAGCCTTGACGAGCAGGGTGACGACCTGCAGGAGCAACTCAACCACCGGAGAGCCCGCCTCAAGATTAACGAGATAGTGCATATCGGTCTTGCCGACAAAGCCGCCCGCGATCCGGGAGCTGTTGACCAGCTTTAATTGATCTACGTGACAGTCGTTGATTTTGGAAACATCCGCGTAGCCGACAAAGCCGCCCGCGATCGGTTCCGTACCGCCCTTAGCGTTGATGACCGCGCCGCTTGCGATGCCGTTCACTTCGCAGTTACGGGTGTGGGTGCTGAATACATCGACCACGCCCGCCGTCAGATTGACAAGTTCATTGAGCGCGCCGACCTGACCTGCATTGACCACGCCGGATTTGCCCATATGTCCGATAAATCCGCCGACGTAGTTCAAGCCCTCAACCTTGTTGAGATTATTGACCTTGGAATCGTTGACGATTCCGTTCATCATTGCGCCGCCGAAGCCGCCCGCGCAGCCGGAATATCTCGTTTCGCTCAGAGTTGCCAGTGTATCCTGCTTGTCAGCGCGGACAATGATACCGTCGCTTACGCCGTTGACCTCGCTCTTGTAGACCTTCGGACGGAACACACTGAGTACGTCGACCTGCTGTGCGGTCACAGCATCCATCAAAATACTCGTATGCGCGTTATCGGAAATCTCCGCAACACCTGTCACGTCAGCGTATCCGAAGAAGCCGCCCGCGTAATATTGTCCGTCTGCACTGCGCAGGTCTTCGACAACGACGTCGCTTGGACGGGCTTCGGTGGGAACGTAGTCCTTATCTCCGATGATCGTCGCCGCGAGGGTGCCTGCGAAACCGCCTGCGTACAGCGGGATCTTGCCATCCACACCCTCAACCACAAAGCCGAAGGAGCTGTCGGCGGCGTCTGCCTTTGCGTGATAGATGGTTGTGATGGTCGCATTCAGAACAGATACCAGATCCGCAGGTGATTGAATGAGCGTATCCAGGATGCCCTGCACAAGACCGGTCTGTGTTGTGTGGGGATTGACGTCCGCAATCGACGCCGCTGTTGTCAGACCCGCATAGCCGCCAACCGCGTTGGTGCCGTTTACTTTGAGGAGGTTTGATACGTTGCATCCGGTTTTCGGGTCTTTATTGCCCCAGATCTGCGCGCCGTATGCCGCGCCTACATAACCGCCCGCATAGCCGCAGCGGTATGCGAGGTCGGGATCCGTTTTGTTTTCTTCTTCGTTATTCTCATCGGCAGGCGGAGCGCCTTTGGCTGTGACCGTCAAGCCTGACTGCCAGCCTTCCACCGAGCTGTTTTCAACCTTCGGCACAAAGACCTGTACCGCTCCGGGGATAAGCTGACCGAGGTTCAATTTGAGCGTATCGCCGAGGAGATCGACCTCGCCGAAGCTCGCCGCGCCGCCTGTCTGCATGCTGCCGGCAAAGCCGCCCGCAGCGCGCATCGCTCTGATCTCCTTCATATCGTGGGACTGTCCGTTGGTGATGACGCCCGAACGCATCAGACCGACATAGCCGCCGGCATCTCCGCCTTCGGTGATCGGCCATACTTCGTTATCTCCGTTTATCTCGGAAACAACGCTTCTGCCCGCAACGACATTGCAGCCGTAATAGTATTTCGCGTCTTCGCCGAACACGATATCGGGATTCTCTCTGATCGCCTCGATAATATCCAGACCATAGCCGCCGTACTTCGCTATTTTTCTCACCCATTTGTCCCATGTGTCGGAATCAAGGTTTTTCAGCGGACCGTAAACAGCGGTGTTTTTCTCGGTGGGATAAACCACGGACAGAATAGAGAGCGGATTGGACACCGTTCCAAGTATTCCGCCGAGCAGCTTGATATTACCCGTGCTTGCCGTATCGGCAGCTTCCATAAAGCCTGTGTAGCCGCCCGCGTACTCGGCGCCGTAGACGGAACGGATTCTCCATGCCGTCGCGATATGCCTCTCGCCGGTATAGTTGCCCTCGGTGTCGTGACCGAAGTTCATACTTCCGACAACACCGTCGTTTTGCTTCTGCCATGTATGCGTATCATTACCCCAGATGCTGCCGCCTTCGTTGTGGCCGCAGTAGCCGCCCGCGCAGCCTCTCTGGTTACCGCTGTCGGAGCTTGCCTGTGCCCTGACAGCGCCGCCGCAGGGAACGCATGAGGTAGTGGAGTTGCGGATGGTCGGCACAAAGTCCTCCAGCAGCGACGCGAGAGAGCCTCTTACCGAAACCAGACCGAGGATGCTTGCGTCGCCGAGAAGATCTGCGGCGTCGCCCGGCTTCATGCTGCCGACGTAGCCGCCTGCCGCCTCCTGACCGATCATATAATAGAAATTCTTACAATGGGAATTCTGAATATGGGCGCCTGCGATCTCTCCCGCAAAGCCGCCCGCTTTGCCGAGCAAGCCGTTGCCGGCAATCGCCGAGAAGCCGCCGGGAGCGCCCTGTACGTCGGAGTGCTCGATGGTGGTTACGACCACGCTGAGCGCCTTGACCGCATCGTCAAGCGCTACGGCACTGCCGAGAACGCCCAGACCGTCGCCGACGCTCGCCGCGCTGCCGATATCCGCATTGCCGACATAGCCGCCCGCGAAGCGTCCGCCCGTGACGGCGTAGTGGCTCGCGCTGCCGAAATAGGAATCCGCCTCAACCGACTCCAGATCAGCAGGAGCGCTGACTGACGTATTTTTGAGCTGGTAAACGTCGCTGGACGATACCTGCGCGCCGCTCATCAAGCCGGCAAAGCCGCCCGCGCTGCCTGAACGGGAATCGTTCGCACGGATAGTTTTCGCCGTGACGATAAAGCCGTTTTCGGAATAAACTCCCGCGTGCTTTACATAGGGCACGTAGGTGTTCATCACCTTCGCCAAACCGTTCAGATTGATGCCGAGCTTTGTTTTGCCGATATGGAGATCGCCGAGAATAGAGATACCCTTGCCGGCGTCTGCCAGTGCGCCCGAGCGGAGCTTGCCGCCGAAGCCGCCGCCGTATGCCTGTCCGGCTACATTGTTGATGTTGAATACTGCAAACTGCTTGTCTACCGTATCCGAATGATCATGATCCGACTCGGCATAGATCGTATCGGGATCATAAACTCTCCTGATGGATTTCGTCCACTTGGGATTTTCTGCCGAGTCAACACGCCTGATGTTGGTATTGTCAACCGTTCCGCTTTCCAGATCAGCGACAAAGCCGCCCGCGACATTCGCCTCAACCTTTGCATCGTTCAGATTTTCACTGCTGATAAAGGTCGTGGTGCAGTTGGTGTAGGACGGGATCAGATAGCCGATCGCGCTCACAAGACCGTTGACATTGATAACCGCGTTCTCTTTATCGATAAAGCTGTCCAGACCGTGCAGGTTGTCTTCTTCCTTATCAATTTTCAGGTGATGATCCAAAAGATTCATAGAAAGCGGCTTTTTGGTTTTGCTGAAATGAACGGTGACCGCACCTGCATGGTCATCGTCTACGGTATATCCGTCGCCCGATTCGGGATACCATGTCGTAAAGGTGTCATTCTCAACATATACTACCTTGATCGTATCGCCCGCAGTCAGCTTTACATTGAGAATATACTCGCCCCAATTTTTGGGATCGGACGTGAACATACCGATGATATCTTTTTTCTCATAACCGGCTTTGATCAGATAGTAGCCGTCCTCGAGCTGCGCGTCGCCTCCGATGGACAAGTTGTCCAGATCGGCAATCTCGGCAAGTCCGCCTGTCGACGACATACCGACAAAGCCGCCCGCATAACCGAAAGTTGTGTCGGAAATGACGGTATTGAGCTTGTCAACATGAGAATTGGTAATTTTGGCACTGTTGCTGTCGGCGATAAAGCCTGCCGCGATGAAATCATCCGCCGCGTCGCCGATGTTGGTGCCCGTTGTAGAAACGTCAAAGCCTTTGTCGATACCCGTGACAGTGCAGTCCGTGATGTGTACCTCGACGCCCTGACCGACATTCAGCAGATTGTTTGCCTTTACCAGTCTGTCAAGACCGAGGAGATTAACGGTCAGACCGCCTGTACCGACCAATTCGCCGGGACCTGCGACAGCGACAAAGCCTGCCGCGCGGTTATATGCCGTTACCTCTTTTAATTCATTCAGGCTGACATTCGTTATCGTACCGCCGACGGCAACACCAAAGCCGCCGCCCGCTTTTTCTTTACCCGTCGTAACGGTATAGCCGCCGCTGATGCCCGTCAATGAAACGTCGCGCACGTTGAAGCCGATAAAATTGCCTAAGCCCGCGACATTGTTCAGCAGTCCCTGGAACGCAGCGGAGCCGACATAACCCGCGACGCCGCCGGCGCAGTTCTGATCAGCGCGGACGCTTTTTACGCCGGTAATGATGATTCCCGTCTCCTCGGAAGACGGTGTTTTGATGGTGCCGGAGTTCCATTCCGCGAGCTGCGTTAAGGATTCCGTGTCGGTGGGACCGATGTAAACCGCGTCGCCTCTGCCGACCAGACCGCCCGCATTATTGCCGCCCACGGTTTTATTGCTCACGGTCTTGCTTGCGGCTTCCACCTCGAGACCGTTGGTGTACACATGGCATCCGAGTATCGCCGAGGGTGATACGCCCATCAGCGTGAGCAGCTTCTATGCCTTACCGGGGTTTGTGGAAACCAGTGAGGATACAAGCGAGCCGACTGTGCCGAGCAGGGATTCCTTTTGGTCGTTGGAGCCGCCCAGACTGGAGGTCCAGCCGACTGTCGCGTATCCCGCAAAGCCGCCTACGTTATCGCCGATGGCTTTTATTTTGAGCGCTTCATCTCCCTGCTCTCCGCAGTCAATGGAGCAATCCACCGCATAGGTGTTCGCCATCGCACCGACGAAGCCGCCCAGCATAGAGCCGCCCGTCACATGATAGGCTTGACCCTCGGGACGCGTCCAGCCGCTGATGGTACAGTCGACCAGCACGCTCTGCGGGTTGACTTCTACATCCTCTAATTTTGTTAATATCGTCTTAGCGACGTCAAGACCGATGTCGTCGAGCGTGCTTGTAATGGCAGCGTCGCGCGCAAGTCCGCAAAAGCCGCCGCCGTAGTTCTGCGCTTTGACCGCAAAGGAGCTGTCCTTCACGTGGCAATTCTGAATCCGTGTGCCGATCATCTCACCGACAAAACCGCCTGCCATGTCGGTTACCGTTGTTCCTATTGTGCCCGACAAGCCCTCTGCGGTGCAGTTTTTCAGCTGCGGAGCAATATAGTCGGTGGGAATCAGTTTTTCTACAGGTAACGCGTTTTTGAGAAGAATCGTCACCAAATCGCCGAGTCCGACAGCAGGAACCACATTGAGAATACGTGCCAATGTGCCTGTCAGCAATCCCAAGAAGTCGGAAAGATTGCTGTATTCGGTCATGCCTTCCGTATAACCGACAAAGCCGCCGGTTCTGTCATTGACGTTGCTGACCTCTACCGTACCCTTGACACGGCAGTCCTGAATCAGCGCTTTGCCGTAAACACGTCCCGCAAAAGCGCCTGTCGCGTAGATCGTCGGATCCTCTACCCTTGCGTTGAGCAGATTGGAAAGCGTTGATTTCAGGTCGGTATCCAATGAGCCAAAGCTTAAAACCTTCAGAAGTGCATCGACCGCTGTGCCGAGAACGGTTCCGAGTCCGTCTGTAATCAGATTCAGCAGCGACTGGTCAATCATTGCCTCGCTTGCCTTGTTCTCTACATGGACATTATTGAGGTCGATATTCTGAACAACCGCCTGTTCTCCGGCGACACCGAGGGTATTCGCGTTATTCTTATTGGTGATCGTCGCAAAGAAGCCTACTCCGATAAAATCATTGACGCGGAGCTTGTGATGTCCGTTCGCACTGACGGAACCCTCCATATTATCGGTGTAGATCATGTCCGTATCAACATATACATTGGAAATCTCGGGACGGTGAGCCGCATCCGCGTCGATCAAAGCGGTCGAAGCATCGTTCCAGAGCTTGCCGTCCGTGGACTTTAAGCCGGTCATCGTACCGTTGAACATCAGCGGCTTCCACGGATTTGTCTGACCGCCAAGGTCAATATCGCGGAAAATGATGTAGTTCGCATCGGTAGAATATGTTACTCCCGCTGAGAGCTGGTCGTTGCCCTTATCCAAACTGGTGTGTAATGCGTCCAGATAAATCTCACCGTTTTCCTGATTGACGCTTGCGTAATATCCGCCTGTTTTGTTGTCAATTTTCTGAAAATTATCCTGCGGATTATCCGGCACATCCGCGTCGCCGCAGTACAGCATCCTATGATTGCCGATAGGAGTAGTGCCTGCCACACCCCCAGCAATCTGATAAATCGCGGGGAGAACGTTTTTATTCGTTCCGATCGCGCGAAGCTGCTTCGCGTTTCCTATCAGGATATAGGTCGTGTCGCCTATCTTTTTGGTGACCTGACCGTCAAAATCACGGCCGTCAAACGCCGCGCCGACGGTGCTTTCTTCCTGCGCTCCGACGGAATCTTCGCCGGAGGCTCCCACCGCGTCAGCGGATTTCTTGCTGAGAACGGAAGGTGATTTTCCGGTTACTTCCGATTGGAAGCCCGCGGCAACCACGTAGTTGCGGTTGTCGCCGTAGGTCAGGTAACACTTTTCGTCCTCGTCCGTGCAGATGACCTTTCCTGTACCAAAGGTCGACGCGTCCGCGTCGCCGCTCATAACGGGCTGACTTTCTCTGTCCGCCATCGCCGTGACAGCGAGCTGATACGGATTGTAAAGATAAATCCTGTCAGCCGCCTTGTCATACAGCTGAGCGTTTTCCGTCTTTTCGCCGGTGATCTTTCCCTTAAAACCTTCGGGAAGCTGCCATACGGTGTGACGGGGCAGCGGAATATCGCGCGCCAGCATATACTCTGCGTCCGCAGCGTACGTCGCCGTTTCGCCGTCTTCATACTCCCGGCTTTCCCCGCTGCCGATCTTCGACAGCTGCTCATAGTTATAAATCAGGATTTTCCCGTCTGAAAACGCTGCTTCCTTCCGGTCGGAAACCATCTCTGCTGCCGCTTCATCGTCAACGTCTGCGTAATCTCTTACGAAATCATTCAAAGAGGCGGTCTGCGGTCCGCGCAAAAATGCGTCTTTGATCGATTGCGACATTGTCGGGATAACCGCGTTCACTGCTATGGTGAACGCCAACAGCAAGGACATGATTCCAACTGCTTTTTTCATAAACATCCCTCCTGTAAAAAAAGATTGATTGATAAAATGAATGAATATATATGAAAAACACTATTCACTCTTCAGGACTGCGCAATATCTCACTTGTACAATGTGTGATATATTCTCGGATGCTTTTTGTTCTATTTGCCGAAAAAGAAATCAGCTCTTTCGGCAACAGCCTGAAGTCGTGCATAGTGCTTAGATGCGTATGTAAAGAAAAGCAAAGCGATATACTGTCCGCGTAATGTGCTCGCTTTGTTTCTTTTTTGTCAATTGTTTCTCAAAATAACATTATTTGACAGCAATAATGTATCCTTTCTTTGATGTAGTATTATAACATACAGAGCGCACAAAAACATCACAAAACCGACCGTTTTCATTCTTTATTGGAATTAAGCGACAATTTTTCTGCAAAATCTGCACTATAAACAAATAAGCGTCTCTTTCGAGACGCTTATTTGTATTGCCTGTTGATACTATTGAATAACAATATTTTACAAAAATTGCAGTCTTGCTTCCGTTTCCCGTGCCCATGAAAATTGCTTCATATATTCCCCGCGATAGGAATTGACCGCCGCCATGTCGCCGTCGAGCATACGGAAAAAATCACACTCTACCGCATCGCGTCTGACTGCCAGCAGACCGCTTTTGCGTATCAGGATATCCTCCTGACCGACCGCTTTCAGCGAGGAACGCAGATCCGAGATCAGATTGCGGAGCCGGTGCTTGGCTTTGCTGACGTCAGACTCATCCTCCCACAGCGCCGCCGCAATATCCTCGGCGGTGATGAGCGCTCCCTCATGGTCGATCAGATAGGCGAACAGCTCTTTTGTCTTTCTCCGCTTGAACTCCAGCGGAACGCGTCCACCGCGTAGTGCGTATATCCCGTCACAAAGATGATTTTCGTGTCGGGCGACGCTTTTTTGATTCTTACCGCGAGACTGAGTCCGTCCATACCCGGCATACGGATATCCGAAAAAACCAGCTCGGGACGCTCGCCCTCCTCATGGATCGCTTTGAGCGCGTCAAACGCGTTTCGGAACGGCTTGACATTCTCTGCGGGCAGCGCCTCCTTTATCGCGTCCCGCAGCTCCTGAAGCTGGATCTTTTCATCATCTATCGCGTAAATCAGCATCCAATTCTCCTTTCGGAACAGAGATCACGGCAACCGTGCCCTGTCCTATCTCCGATTTGATGGTCAAGGTTCCGCCGCACATATCCCTTAACCGGTATCTCACGTTTTCGATCCCGATATGCGGCTTTCCGGTATCGGGATCCTTTTGCGTGTCAAAGCCCTTTCCGTCGTCGGTGACAACGACCTCGATTCTGTCGTCATATTCCCGCGTCGCGATCGTCACCGTTCCCTTGCCGTCCCGCGTCTCGCGGATCCCGTGACGGACCGCGTTTTCCACGATCGGCTGCAGGGTAAGCGGCGGCAGCAGAAACGCCTTCGTTTCTATATCATAGTTGATGTCCAA
Organism: Ruminococcaceae bacterium P7; assembly: GCA_900100595.1. Classification (GTDB taxonomy): domain Bacteria; phylum Bacillota; class Clostridia; order Oscillospirales; family Acutalibacteraceae; genus Ruminococcoides. The sequence goes on along the minus strand of FMUA01000011.1, from coordinate 26,061 downwards.
ATCTTCGCCGAAACGGTACTTTTCCAGCGATAAATACGCTTTGGTATGCTCCAGCTCTCTGCAGAACCGTATCGGCTCCCTGCTGTTGAGCGTATCCATATTGCCGCGCAGAAAGTGCGAAAAATCCACGATCGCTTTTTCGGCAAGCTCCGGATCATTCCGGCAGAAGTGTTTGATGACAGACAGGGAATTGAAAATAAAATGCGGCTGTATCTGGCTGAGCATCATTTCGATCTTGAGCCTGTCGCTTTCACGCTCCTTCTGCAGATACATTTCCGCGCTGTCACCGACGGTAAGCAGATACAGCACCAGCGCGCAGACGGAGGAAGCAATGGTGATATAATAAGTGTCGAGAAGAAAAAACTGCGCGATAACGGCTGTTGCCGAGATAGCCGCAAAGATGGAAAACGAAAAAACGTATCGGAGAGGAAGTCTCTTTCCGAAATGTGCAAGCAGATAAACCGCCAGAATCAGGGAAGGCGCCCACATCTCTATGAGAAGAAAAAAGCCGTCTCCCATCACGGAAATGTTGTCGTCTCCGATGCTGTAGCAGAAGTCCGTGAACTGGGCAAAAACCACTGTCAGCACCTGTAAGACGTACAGAGAAACAGCCAGTATATTGGCAATGCGGAGCTGCCTGACCTCACGCAGCGGATCCAGACAATGAATCAGCCACTTGATGACAAAAAAAGGAAAGGGTGTAGCCCGAAACAAATTCAAAAAAGCTGGAAGCGACCAGCACATAATGAACAAGCTCTCCCGGATGTCCCTCCAGCCTCAAGCCAAGCAAAATTGCGATCGCGTTATTAAACAGTGCGATGTAGAACACGATAGGAAAAAACACGGAGCTTCTCCACCGCTTTGGTCCCACAATCACCTGTAAAACTCCGACAATACACAAAACCATACTGATGATCTGCAGACTTTCGTTCAGCACGGAAACACCCCCCTTTTTTTACATTTAACTGCATATGTTTATGATAAAAAACTATCATTTATTTGTCAATAGAAATCTTTCAATGCGCAGAAAAAAAAACGGGAAGCATCCGTGCGGAATGCTTCCCGTTTACTCATTCTGATTATTTGCCCGTTTTCGGCGTGCTCGTCAGCGAGCTGATGATGCTCTCCACCGCATCGCGGGTGTCGCCGTCGTTATGCTTCATCCAGGTGGAAATCGAATAGCCGTACAGCTGCGTGCCTCCGCCGCAGTCAACAGGTGAAGGAAATCCGGTGAAGTATTCGCCGAAGTTCTGCTCGTTCGCGGTGTAGGTCGCGGTGTCGTAGCTGTACTCGCCGAGCTGCTTTTTCTCGGTGATGACGTTGTTCGCCGCGTTCATCTCAACATTTTTCTCGAAGAACTCCTTGTAGCTCGCCAGCTCCTCGGCGCTGTAGCACTCGTGGATCGTCATGCGCCAGCTGCCGTCCTTCGCCGTGATTTCATAGCCGTCCTGATTCACGGTCTTGGCGTCAAAGGTGACGTAGCTGCCGGCGGACAGCTGAACCTGATGAAGCTCCTTTGACTCTTTCTTGGAACCGAGGGAACATCCCGCTAACAGGCAGACCAGCAGGGACGCCGCCGCGATTGCCGCAATAATCTTTTTCATCATGATAATCTCCTTGCAACATTGTTCAGCACTATTGTACCATATTCTTTTCCGTTGCGCAATGGTTTTGCGCGGAAAAATCTGACAGCCGCTTGGCAGAATCTGAAATCTATGCTATACTATAATATATACTGCCAAAGAGAGTGCTGCCATGAACATTTTAAAATGCCCCGTCTGCGCGGGAAATATGAATCAGCAGGAAAAAATCCTGCGGTGTGAGAACAACCACTGCTTCGATAATGCCAAGGAAGGCTATGTCAACCTGCTTTCCGCCCGCAAGAGCGGCGATACGACGGGCGACAACAAGGCTATGGCAAGTTCGCGCCGCGATTTTCTCAACAAGGGCTATTATGAACCCTTGGCGCAGGCGGTCTGCGACTGCTTAGCGCGTTATTCCGACGACGGCGGCAGCGTGCTCGATATCTGCTGCGGCGAGGGCTATTACACCGCGTACTGCGCCGAACGGCTGGAAAGGGATTTCTACGGCTTTGACCTGAGCAAGAATATGGTGCGTCTCGCGGCGAAACGCAAATGCGGCGCACGGTTTTTTGTCGCGAATATCGCGTCGATTCCCGTCCGTGACGGCGCGGTTCAGGCGGCGTTCCACCTTTTCGCGCCCTTTCACGCGCCCGAATTCCGCAGAATCCTTTCGGACGGCGGCGTGATCATGACAGCTATACCCGGAAAGCATCATCTTTTCGGCTTGAAGCAGGCGCTCTATGACGCGCCGTATTACAACGACGAAAAGGAACCCGACGCCGAGGGTCTGGAGGTCGTCGAGCGCGTGCACGTCCTGTCGGAAATCACGCTCGGCAGTCAGCCGGATATCAACGCGCTCTTTCAGATGACGCCGTATTATTACCATACGCCCACCGAGGGCATGAACCGCCTGCAAACGCTCGAAACGCTCACCACGCCGATTGAATTTGTGCTTGTCATTTACAAAAAGAAATAACCCAAAATGCAAGGGACCGACGCAATGCCGGTCCCTTTTGTATTTGACAAAGAAATCAGTTTTTCTTTCTCTTGATATAGGAGGTGTGGAGCAGCTCGTGCGCAAGGTGTGAACCCGGCTCGCCGAGGTACTCGTCGTAAATCGCCTTGATTTCGGGGTTGTCGTGAGACTTTCTGTACTCGAGGCTGAGGTCGTCCTCATAGAGAGCCTTCGCACGGAGCGCCTTGAGGTCGGTGAAGTTTCTCACGTGACCGGGCTGGATGGGCTGACCGCCGCCGTTGACGCAGCCGCCCGGGCAGCACATAACCTCGATGAACTGATAGGGAGACTTGCCCGCGCGGATCTCGTCGAGCAGCTTCGCCGCGTTCTTGAGTCCGGAGGTGACCGCAACCTTGACCTGCATGCCTGCAACGTCGTAGGTCGCTTCCTTGATCGGGTCGGTGCCGCGTACTTCGTTGTAATCGATGGTCTTGAGATCCTCGCCTGTCAGCTTGTCCGCTACGGTACGGAGAGCCGCTTCCATAACGCCGCCGGTCGCGCCGAAGATGGTGCCCGCGCCGGAACCGATCGCCATGATGGGATCGAACTCCTCGTCGGCAAGAGCGGTGAACTGGATGCCGGCGGTCTTGATCATCTTCGCAAGCTCACGGGTGGTGATGGAGATGTCGTTGTCCTGCATGTCGTCGCGGCCCTGGTCGGGACGCTTGATCTCGAATTTCTTCGCTACGCAGGGCATTACGGATACGACCACGATATCTCTGGGGTCGATGCCCGCCTTCTCGGCGTAGTAGGACTTAATCATTGCGCCCTGCATCTGCTGGGGTGACTTGCAGGTGGAGAGGTGCGGAATGAGGTCGGGATAGTAGTGCTCGCAGAACTTGACCCAGCCGGGTGAGCAGGAGGTGATCATCGGCAGAGTGCCGCCGTTCTGTACGCGCTGGATGAACTCGGTGCCCTCTTCCATGATGGTGAGGTCGGCGCCGAAGTTGGTGTCGAATACCTTGTCAAAGCCGAGGAGCTTGAGAGCCGCAACCATCTTGCCCTTGACGTTGGTGCCGATGGGCATATCGAAGCACTCGCCGAGGGTCGCTCTGATGGAGGGAGCGGTGTGAACGACAACGTGCTTGGTGGGATCGTTGAGAGCCGCGAATACCTTGTCGGTATCGTCGCGCTCAACCAAAGCGCCTGTCGGGCAGACAACGGTGCACTGACCGCAGCTGACACACGCGACGTTGTTGAGCTCCTGATTGAACGCGCAGCTGATGACGGTGTCGAAGCCGCGGTTGTTCGCGCCGATAACGGAGACATACTGCTCCTTACAGGCAGCTACGCAGCGGCGGCAGAGGATGCACTTGTTGTTGTTTCTGACGAGGTGCAGCGTGGAGTGATCCTCCTCGTACTTGGTCGCCTCACCGCCGAACTTGGTCTCGTCTACGCCGTACTCAAGGCAGAGCTGCTGGAGCTCGCAGGAGTTGCTTCTGGGGCAGGAAAGACACTTTTTGTCGTGGTTGGAGAGCAGAAGCTCGAGGTTGGTCTTTCTGTATTTCTGAATCTGGGGAGTATTGGTGAAGATCTCGGTACCCTCTCTGTCGATGGGGTATACGCAGGCAGCGACAAGGCTGCGCGCGCCCTTTACCTCGCAGAGGCACATGCGGCAGGCGCCGATTTCGTTGATGTCCTTTAAGTAGCAAAGAGTCGGAATTTTGATACCGAACTGATGGCAGGCTTCAAGGATGGTGGTATTTTTCTCGACCTGATAGTCTTTACCGTTGATTTTAATGTTCAACATTTCCATGTTCATATCTCCTTTCCTTAGCCCTTTGATACTGCCTTGAACTTGCAGGTATCGATACAAGCGCCGCACTTGATGCACTTGCTGTGATCGATCGCGTAAGCGGGCTTCTTCTTGCCGGGCGCGGTGTAATCCGTTACGGAAATCGCGGATACAGGGCACTTTCTCGCGCACATGCCGCAGCCGATGCACTTGTCGCGGTCAATGTTGAACTCAAGGAGGTTCTTACAAACGCCCGCGGGACATCTCTTGTCCACAACGTGCTTCAAATATTCGTTTCTGAAATAACGCAGGGTGGAGAGAACGGGGTTGGGCGCTGTCTGTCCGAGACCGCACAGGGAGTTCGCCTTGATGTAGTAGCACAGCTCCTCCATCTCGTCGAGCATCTCGACGGTGCCCTGACCGTTGGTGATCTTCTCGAGCATTTCAAGCAGTCTCTTGGTGCCGATACGGCAGGGAGTACACTTACCGCAGCTCTCGTCAACGGTGAACTCGAGGAAGAACTTGGCAACGTCTACCATACAGTTGTCCTCGTCCATGACGATCAGACCGCCCGAGCCCATCATGGAGCCGATCGCGAGCAGGTTGTCGTAGTCGATTTCGATATCGAGGTGCTCCTCGGGGATACATCCGCCGGAAGGACCGCCTGTCTGAGCCGCCTTGAACTTCTTGCCGTTGGGGATGCCGCCGCCGATCTCAAATACGATCTCGCGGAGGGTGGTGCCCATCGGGATTTCAACAAGACCGGTGTGGTTGATCTTGCCGCCGAGAGCGAATACCTTGGTACCCTTGCTCTTCTCGGTACCCATGGAAGCGAACCACTCGGGTCCCTTGAGGATGATCTGAGCGATGTTGGCGTAGGTCTCAACGTTGTTGAGGATGGTGGGCTTCCTGTAAAGACCCTTGACAGCCGGGAACGGAGGTCTGGGTCTGGGCTCGCCGCGCTTGCCCTCGATAGAGGTCATCAGCGAGGTCTCCTCACCGCAGACGAACGCGCCTGCGCCGAGACGGAGCTGGATGTCAAAGTTGAAGCCTGTGCCGAAGATGTCCTCGCCGAGGAGTCCGTACTCATGCGCCTGACCGATCGCGATCTGGAGACGCTTGACGGCGATGGGATACTCCGCACGGACGTAGATGTAGCCCTGGGAAGCGCCGATCGCGTAGCCCGCGATCGCCATTGCTTCGAGTACCGCATGGGGGTCGCCCTCGAGAACGGAACGGTCCATGAACGCGCCCGGGTCGCCTTCGTCGGCGTTGCAGCAGACGTACTTCTGGTCGGCGTCGTTCGCCGCGGCGAATTTCCACTTGAGGCCGGTCGGGAAGCCCGCGCCGCCTCTGCCGCGCAGACCGGAGTCGAGGATGGTCTGGATGACCTCCTCAGGCTTCATCTCGGTGAGAACCTTTCCGAGAGCGGCATAGCCGTCCTGAGCGATGTAGTCGTCGATCTTTTCGGGGTCGATGACGCCGCAGTTGCGCAGCGCGACACGTCTCTGCTTCTCATAGAAGGCTGTCTTGCTGAGGGACTTGATGGTGTCCTCCTCGACGGTCTCCTGATAGAGCAGACGGGTCACGATTCTGCCCTTTAAGAGGTGCTCCTCCACGATCTCGGGGATATCCTCGACCTTGACCATGGAATAGAAGCTGCCCTCGGGATATACGACCATGATCGGGCCGAGTGCGCAAAGACCGAAGCAGCCCGTGGTGATAACGTTGACTTCATCCTGAAGTCCGAATCTTTCGATTTCTTCCTTGAGCTTGTGAACGATAGTCAAGCTGTTTGAGGAGGTACAGCCCGTACCGCCGCAAACCAGTACATTAGAACGATACATTGAATGCCCTCCTTAGTTTGTCAGCGCGCCGATGGTGTATTCGGTGACGACGTTCTTGTTGACAAGATGGTCGTTGACGATCTTGGACACCATTTCGGGAGCTACCTTTACATAAGTCACCTTTTCCTGTCCGGGAATCTCGATCTCGACAACGGGCTCATACTGACAGATGCCGATGCAGCCTGTCTGGGTGACGGTAATATCATTGGTCAGACCGCGCTTTGCGATCTCCTCAACAAAGGCGTTGAGGACGGGTCTTGCACCCGCGGCGATACCGCAGGTCGCCATACCGACGAGAACGCGCGCGGCGTTGGGGTTTTCTTTTCTCAAATCGAGTTCGGCTCTCGCCTTATCTCTGATTGCCTTCAATTCAGCTAAAGATTTCATGGAATATCCGCTCCTCCTATGATAGATTGGGTTTGTTCTGTTAAATACGCTCTGATCCATTCCAGCACGTCGGGCGTGTCGAGGCTGACGCCCTCGAGTACCTCCCGCAGCTCGCGCGTGTCGAGCGTGAAGGAACCGAGGTCGGTGCTGCGGGTAAAGACGAAGTCGATGCCGGGATTGCAGCGGATGAGAATTTCCACCGTGGAATTGATGTCGCCCAGCGGCGTCATATCGACATGACTCTTGACGTAGGTCGCTGTGGTGGTAGTGCCGACACCCTTCTGCGACCGGATATCAAAGCTGCCGCCCGTCTGTTCGGCGGACAGCTTGAACAGCGGTACGCCCAGCCCCACCTTGCGGGTGGTGCGTGTTGTAAAAAACGGGTCGATTACCTGCTGTACCTGTTCTTCTGTCATGCCGCAGCCGTCGTCTGCGATGGTGATCCTCAGGAAGTCCTCCCTGTCGCTCTCCTCAACGGAGATGCGCACCAGATCCGCCTGCGCTCTCACGGAATTCTGCGCCACGTCCATGACGTTTAAGGATAGCTCGCGCATCAGGCGTTCTTATACTTGTTGATGATGTAAGGAACGTCGTCAACCGTCAGTCTGCCGTAAACGTCCTCGTTGACGGTGATGACGGGAGCCAGTCCGCAGGCGCCGATGCAGCGGCACGCGGTGAGTGAGAACTGACCGTCGGCGGTGCACTCCTCAGCGCCGATTCCGAGCTGCTCGGAGATCTTGTTGAGAATGTCGCCCGAGCCCTTTACATAGCAGGCGGTGCCGAGGCAAACCGAGATGTTGTACTTACCCTTCGGAGAGAGCGCGAACTGGGAATAGAAGGTCGATACGCCGTAAACCTCTTCAAGAGATACATTCAGACCCTCAGCTACCATTGTCTGCACTTCAATCGGAAGATAGCCGTAAATTTCCTGAGCTTCCTGCAAAACGGGCATTACCGCGCCCGGATCTTCCTTATGGCGCGCAATGGCTTCCTTAAGCTTTGCTTCCTGCTCAGGTGTCCCGGAAAACGGGATGCTGCTGATTTTCTTTTGCATTGTTTTTCCTCCCTGATATCATTTTGTCAAATACCATAAAAAATATATCGCCGCACTTCGCGATATTATATTTACTTACAATAGATTATACCACAATCCGCCCCTGTTGTCTACTCAAATTTTTCCCTCTTTTCACCGATTTCACAATCAGCACGACATAAAATTGCTCAAAAATAGTTATTTTTTATTCTTTACAGTTTGAATGCCCATTTATTTTCTAAAAAGGCAAAAAATAAATGGGCATAATTTGAGAAAACTGCTTAAATTTTTGGTAAATCGAGCGTTCGCACGAGGCATTCTGCGGTCAATTCCTCCAGCTCGATCCGGTTTTCCGCGTCGCGCATATTCTCGAGATAATGCGCGTCGGAGGAGGTGACGAGGTTGAGCGTGTCAAGGATCGGATGCAGCTTCCGCAGCGCGGGGAGCTTGCTCTTGTCGGCAAGCTCGGCGGTGACGAAGCCGCAGCTCTCGTCGATCTCTCCCAGCACCGAGAGGATGGACAGGCTGTCGCGGTCGACGTGCGCGGGATAGCAGATGCCGCCGAAGTCCTTCACTATTTTATAGGCGTTCATGATGCTGATTTCGCTCGCGGGCAGAAGCAGATGCTCGATCTCTCCCGTCTCCTCGTCGAGGGCGTTCATCATCACCTGCCTGCCGTAGATATCGGGGCGGTTGCGCACCTTGATGCGGTGCGAATCGACGTAATCACTCCATTCCATCGCCCGCTCCAAGTTGGGAAACAGGCAGACCGCGTGGATATCCTCGCTGGTGGTCAGTTCCATTCCCGGCACGACGACGACGCCGTTTTCCTTTCCCGCAGCGATTGTCGCCTCACAATTACGGCAGGTGTTGTGGTCGGTCAGGGCGATGATATCCAGACCGAGCAGCTTTGCCATGCCCGTGATGTTGTTCGGCGTCATATCCATATCGCCGCAAGGGGACAGGCAGGAATGGAGGTGCAGATCATAGTAGTATTTCATGTTATTCTTCCAGCAGCCCGTGCAGCTTGACCGCGAGCTGATAGCTGTTTTCGGGCGTCTGTAAAATCGTCACGCCGTGGATGTCCGCTTTCTGCGCGGCGTTTTCGTCGAGGGCGGCGTTCTCCACCAGCACGATGCAGCTCACGTCCGCAAGGGTGGCGACGGCGATGGAATTGATGTTGCCCATGACCGTCAGCCACGCCGAGTCCTCGGGCGCTCTGCCCATGACCCAGCTCAGCAGGTCGCCGATGTAGCAGCCTGTGATCTCCCTGTCCATCTCGCCCTCGATCATCACTTTCAAATTGAGCCTTTCGGCAAATTCCTTTACTGTCATATCGCACTCCGTATCAAATCGTATTTTTCAGCTGGTCGTATACAATCTGGATCTTCGCCTTGAGCTTGTGGATGCAGTCGGTCTCCTTCGCCTTGCCCTTGACGATATCCTCCGCGAGCGCGCGGCAGGTCGGAGCGCCGCAGGAGCCGCAGTCGAGCTTTGGCAGGTCGCCGTAGATGCTCTCGAGCCGCGTCATCATCTCCATCGCCTTGCCCAGGTCCTCGTCAAGGCGGAAGATATCCGCGTCGAAGGTCAGCTCGTCGCTCCAGCACATGTCGTCGATGCTCCTGCCCTCGATATGGTTCAGCGACACGGGCAGGTATTTGCGGAGGTTATGGATTCTCGCCTGCGCCACATACGGGTTCTCGACCGTCAGCACGCCGCCGACGCAGCCGCCCGCGCAGGCGTTCAGCTCGATGAATTCCACATCGTGGATGCGCTCGTCCTCCAGCTCCTCGAGGACGCGGATGACGTTCTCGATGCCGTCCGCCGCGAGGTATTTGTCGCCGAGCATCGCGGCAGCCTCTCCTCCCGAGGTCGCCCAGCCGATGCCGAGCAGTCCCGACTGCGCGATCGGCTCTACCTCGCTCACGTCGAGGTGATCCATTGCGTGCGCCAGCTCGGGATAGATGCTTGAAATCGCGATCGCGCCGTTGACCTGCGACTTCTCGATGCAGTTCGGCGAGTGGATCTCCGTCACCTTCGCGGGACAGGGCGTGATGAAGAACACGCCGATCTCCTCCGAGGAAAGTCCCGACGCCTCCATCGCCTCGGCGCGGGCGATCTTCGCCGCGACCTCGATCGGCGCGAGCAGCGGCAGCACGTTGTCGCACAGCTCCGGGAAACGTATCTTGATCAGCCTGACCACCGCGGGACAGGCTGAGCTGATGATCGGTTTTTTCAGTTTGTTTTCCTTGATCAGGCGGCGCGTCGCCTCACTGACAAGCTCCGCCGCGCGTGAGACCTCAAACACGCTGTCGAAGCCGATTTTTTTCAGCCCCGTCAGCACATAGTCGAGATTGTCCAGCCCGTTGAACTGTCCGAACAGCGCGGGCGCCGGAATCGCGACGTTGTAACGGAAGCCCTGCAGCTCTTCCATTTTTGAGCTGTGCGCCCTCTTGGCATGATGAGGACAAATGCGGATGCACTCGCCGCAGTCGATGCAGCGCTCGTTGAGGATCCGCGCCTTGCCGCCGTGAACGCGGATCGCCTCGGTGGGACAGCGCTTGAGACAGTTGGTGCAGCCGCAGCACATTTCGGCATTCAGCTCTACCGAATGGAAATATTGTTCCATGAGAATTGCTCCCCTTGTTTTTTACTCGTTGACCGTCACCGTCAGATACACGTTCGTGCCGACGCCGATCGTCGTTTCGATGCGCATATCATCGGTGTATTTCTTGATGTTGGGCAGACCCATGCCCGCGCCGAAGCCGAGCGTGCGCACGTTGTCGGGAGCTGTCGAAAAGCCCTCCTGCATCGCCTTTTCAACGTCGGGAATGCCCGGGCCGTGGTCGGACAGCAGGATCTCTACCCTGTCGGGATAGATGTCGACGTCGCAGTAGCCGCCCTCGGCGTGGATGACCATATTGATCTCCGCCTCGTACATGGAGATCGCCACGCGGCGGATCGCGTCGTTGTTATAGCCGAGCCTGCGCAGCGTTTTCTTGACCGCTCCGCTTGCCTCTCCCGCGCGCGTAAAATCCTCGCCCGACACGTCGTAGTGAAGATGGATCGCGTTGCTCATACCTTGGTTCCTCCCGACAAGCCGTTTGAATAGAGCAGGCCGCAGGCGGTGAACATGCGGTACCGCGTCTTGATCAGCGTGATATCCCTCTGCTCGGCAAGGCGGATGATCGAATCATCCGGCACCTTTCCCCTGACAAAGACGATGCACGCCATGTCCATCATCTCGGCGGTGCGTACGACCTGCGGGTTCACAAGTCCCGTCAGCAGCACGCTCTGATCCTTGACAAACGCGAGAACGTCGCTCATCATGTCCGAGCCGCAGGCGGTCTTGATCTCCTGATCGAGGTCGCCCTCACAGATTATTTCACCCTCCAGAATCTGGATGATATCCCTTACAACCATAGTTTACACCCTTTCAATAGAAATTTCATATAATATAAACATAATATAGTCAAAGATATTATACCATATAAAAAATCCAAACACAACACTATTTATTTATGAAAACTAACAAAATATTCCCTTTTTGTCATTTTTTGCTGTTTTTGGGCGGATATTCCGCTTTTTTTTTGCGCACTAACTCTGTTATTTTTTGTTGAAAAAAAAGTCGAATCGTGTTAGAATGATAGCTGAAATATTCTGTAACAGTACCTAAGGAGTGTCATCATGTTAAGGGACTTAAAGCCTACTGACAACATCTGCGGTTTCAAGGTCAGACCGGGCTATTACCAGACCGACGGCGCGACTCCCGTAAGAGGCGGTGTGAACTTCACCATCAGCTCCTTTTACGCGACCTCGTGTACGCTGCTGCTGTTTTACCCGGGTTCCAAAATACCCTATGCCCGAATCCCGTTTCCCGATAACTTCAAGGTCGGAAACACCTATTCGATGATCGTGTTCGGGCTTGAAATCGACAAGTTTGAATACGCCTACTCACTCGACGGACCGAACGATCCCAAAAAGGGATTGATTTTCAACAAGGATATGTATGTACTCGACCCCTACGCAAAGGCGGTCACGGGTCAGAGCGGCTGGGGCGTGCGTCAGCCCAACACCTGCGTCTATAAGGCGCGCGTCGTGTTCAACGACTACGACTGGGGCAACTTCAAGGCGCCCCGCATCCCGATGGAGGAGCTGATCATCTACGAGCTGCATGTCCGCGGCTTTACGCAGGACCTCTCCTCGGGCGTCAGCCACCGCGGTACCTTCGAGGGAATCCGCGAGAAGATCCCTTATCTCAAGGAGCTGGGCATCAACGCGGTCGAGCTGATGCCGATCTTCGAGTTCGACGAAATGGGCTCCTACCGCAACTTCAACGGCGAACAGCTCTATGACTACTGGGGCTACAACACGGTCTGCTTCTTCGCTCCCAACACCAGCTATGAATCCGACCACCGCCACCACCGCGAGGGCACCGAGCTGAAAAAGCTCATCCGCGACCTCAAATCCAACGGCATCGAGGTCATCCTCGACGTCGTGTTCAACCACACCGCCGAGGGTAACGAAAAGGGTCCCTTCTTCTCGTTCAAGGGGCTGGACAACAACATCTACTACATGCTCACGCCCGACGGCAAGTACTACAATTTCAGCGGCTGCGGCAACGTGCTCAACTGCAACCACCCGATCGTGCGCAACTTCATCAAGGACTGCCTGCGCTACTGGGTGACCGAATATAAAATCGACGGCTTCCGCTTTGACCTCGCGTCCATCCTCGGACGCAACGAGGACGGCACGCCGATGGATCAGCCTCCGCTGCTCAAAAGTCTCGCGTTCGACCCGATCCTCGGCTCGACCAAGCTGATCGCCGAGGCGTGGGACGCCGGCGGACTGTATCAGGTCGGCAGCTTCCCGAGCTGGAACCGCTGGGCGGAATGGAACGGAAAGTACCGCGACGACCTCCGCCGCTTCCTCAAGGGCGACGGCAACCTCGCGTGGGCAGCAGCTCACCGTCTGACCGGCTCCAAGGATCTCTATGACCCGTCCTACCGCGGTCACAACGCGTCGGTCAACTTCCTGACCTGTCACGACGGCTTCACGCTCTACGATATGTACGCCTACAACCAGAAGCACAACTTCCGCAACGGCTGGGACAACACCGACGGCGCGGACGACAACAACAGCTGGAACTGCGGCTTTGAGGGTGAAACGAGCGACAGCTACATCAATAACCTGCGCAACAAGCTCATCAAGAACGCGTTCGCGACACTGATGTGCAGCCGAGGCCCCGCGCTCTTCCTCGCGGGCGACGAGTTCTGCAACACGCAGTTCGGCAACAACAACGCCTACTGTCAGGACAACATCGTCTCGTGGCTGGACTGGAGCCGCAAGGAGATCTATAACGACGTATTTGAGTTCTTCAAGTACATGATCGCCTTCCGCAAGCGCTTCCGCGTGATCACCAAGAACAGAGGCGCCGCGACCTGCACCTTCCCGCCTGAGAGCATCCACAGCGCGCAGCCGTGGAAAACCGATTTCGGCCCCGAGTCGCGCATGGTCGCCGTCATGTACGCGGGCGCTTCCGAGACCGTCCCGGGTATTGACGAGATCGTCTACTTCGCCATCAACGCCCACTGGGAGTTCGCCGACGTCGAGCTGCCCGGTCTGCCGACAGGCTACGTCTGGAAGCTCTACATCGACACAGGCAGAGAGAGCAGCGACGTGATTGTGGAGAAGAACAACGTGATGCTCTATGACAGACGCATCCGCATGCAGGGACGCTCCGTCATCATCGCAGTTGCCGAAAAGGTCTTTTAATCAATCCTAATACGAGAACCCGCTCCAAATGGAGCGGGTTCTGTGTTTATCTAATCAAATCTTTTACCACTTCACTCGCGATGATCAGTCCCGCGACAGATGGGACAAACGCGGAGGACGCGGGTATCGAGCGTCGGACGCCGCTCTGCTCTCCCAGAGCGGCAACGAGCGCAGGATCGGGCTTGACCGCTTCTTCACGGGAATAGACTACTTTCAGCTTTTTGACGCCGCGCTTGCGGCACTCGGTGCGCATCACGCGCGCAAGCGGACAAAAGGACGTTTCGCTGATATCGCAGACCTCAAAGGCGGTCGGGTCGAGCTTGTTGCCCGTCCCCATCGAGCTGATGACCGGCACACCTGCTTCCTGCGCGTGCAGCGCGAGGGCAAGCTTGCCCGAAACCGTGTCGATCGCGTCCACAACATAGTCATATTGAGAAAAATCAAAATCTCCGATATTTTCGGGCAGGACAAAGGCGCGGTGCGTTTTTACAATGCAGTCGGGGTTGATATCGTGAATCCTTGCCGCCGCAGCATCGACCTTGTACTGACCGACGGTGCTGTGCAGGGCGATGATCTGACGGTTGAGGTTGGTAATGCTGACGGTGTCGTTGTCGATCAAATCCAGCGCTCCGACGCCCGAACGCGCGAGCGCCTCGACGGTATAGCCGCCGACGCCGCCGATGCCGAACACCGCGACGCGGGATTTCTGCAGTCTGTCAAGCGCGTCCTCGCCGATCAGGAGCGCGGTTCTCGCGAATTGTCTGTTCATCTCTCAGTCCTCCACAAAGCTGTTGAGCCGCTCGAAGTCGGGAATCCGAAAGCCGCTCTGCCCCACCTTTTCGATCAGTCCCTCGCTGACGAGCTTGCGGATATTGCGGCTGACGGTCTCGGGACGCAGTCCGACGCTGCCCGCGATATCGTCGAGCCGCAGGGTGATATACGGCTCGTTCGACCGTTTCTCGCGGTAAATCAGGAACGCCGCGATACGCTTGACAGGCTCGCTGATGGACAGGATGCGGCTGCGCTCGTTCGCGTCGTGCAGCTTGTCGGAAAGCATATGAATCACGCGTAGGGCGACGGTCGGGTCGCTGATGGCGGATTCCACGTCGCTTCTGCGCACAAAGCAGCAGTAGGTCGTCGTCAGGCAGACCGCGGAATAGGGATAGGTGCGCTCACCTGAGAACACGCCCTCCCAGATGGTGTCGTTGTCGGCGAAGATGCCGATGATGTTCTCCCTGCCGTCCGCCTCGTAGGTGCTGAGCTTGACCTGCCCCTGCTTGATGATGACGATCGAGCTGACCCTGTCGCCCTCGTGAAAGAGCAGGTCGCCGCGTTGGAACACCTTGTGCGCCGAGCAGCGGAGCAGCTCGAGCTGCTTTTCCTCGGACATGCCGTAGAGAAAGGCGATATCCTGAATACACCTGTCGCGGCAGTCCTCGCAGGCGCCGGGGTTCTTGCAGTTGGGATTGAATTTCATAGCCGCACCGTCCTTTGGTTGATGATGCTATTATAGCCCTTTTTCGCGTCGGTGTAAAGAAAAAAGCAGCGGTTTTTTGCCGCTGCTTTTATGTTGATTAAAGGAACTTGTGCTCGGTTCTCGAGATAACGTCGAGCTGCTGCTCGCGGGTGAGGTCGATGAACTTCACCGCGTAGCCGGAAACGCGGATGGTGAAATTCGCGTACTCGGGCTTTTCGGGATGCTCCATGCAGTCGCGGAGCTTTTCGACACCGAACACATTGACGTTGAGGTGGTGCGCGCCCTGATCAAAGTAGCCGTCGAGGATGTGCCAGAGGTTGTTCTTTCTCTCCTCGAGGTCGTGGCCGAGCGCGTCGGGGCTGATGGTCTGGGTGTTGGAGATGCCGTCGAGCGCGTACTCATAGGGCAGCTTCGCAACGGAGTTGAGGGATGCGAGCAGACCGTTCTTCTCCGCGCCGTAGGAGGGATTCGCGCCGGGAGCAAAGGGAGCCTGCGCCTTTCTGCCGTCGGGCGTCGCGCCCGTCGCCTTGCCGTATACCACGTTGGAGGTGATAGTCAGGATCGAGGTGGTCGGCTCGGAGTTGCGGTAGGTGTGGTGCTCGCGCACCTTCTTCATGAACGCCTTGAGCAGCCAGATGGCGATGGTATCGGCGCGTTCGTCGTCGTTGCCGTAGCGAGGGAAGTCGCCCTCGATCTCGTAGTCGACGATCAGGTTCTGCTCGTTGCGGATGGGCTTTACCTTGGCGTACTTGATCGCGGAGAGCGAATCGACGACGTGGGAGAAGCCCGCAATACCCGTCGCGAAGGTGCGTCTGGTGTAGGTATCGATCAGCGCCATCTCCGCCGCCTCGTAGTAGTACTTGTCGTGCATATAGTGAATCAGGTTGAGCGTGTTGACATAAAGCTCAACCAGCCAGCTCATCATCGCGTTGAACTTGTGCATGACCTCGTCGTAGTTGAGGTAGTCGGAGGTGATCGGCGCGATCTCGGGACCGACCTGCTCGCCGCTGGAAACATCCACGCCGCCGTTGAGGGCGTAGAGCAGGCACTTCGCGAGGTTGGCTCTTGCGCCGAAGAACTGGATCTCCTTGCCCGTCTGCGTTGCGGAAACGCAGCAGCAGATGCTGTAGTCGTCGCCCCAGACAGGACGCATGACGCAGTCGTTTTCGTACTGGATGGAGCTGGTATTGATGGAAATTTTGGTCGCGTATTTCTTGAAGGTCTCGGGCAGTCGGGACGACCAGAGCACCGTGAGGTTCGGCTCGGGCGCAGGTCCCATGTTCTCGAGGGTATGGAGGAAGCGGTAGTCGTTCTTGGTGACCATGTGTCTGCCGTCCATGCCGATGCCCGCCATTTCGAGGGTGACCCAGACGGGATCGCCCGAGAACAGCTCGTTATAGGACGGAATGCGCGCGAACTTGACCATGCGGAACTTGAGCACGAGGTGATCGATCAGCTCCTGCGCCTCGCTCTCGGTGAGGGTGCCCTCGTCGAGGTCGCGCTGGATGTAGATATCGAGGAAGGTCGAGATTCTGCCGACGCTCATTGCCGCGCCGTTCTGCGTCTTGATCGCGGCGAGATAGCCGAAGTAGAGCCACTGAACGGCTTCCTTCGCGTTCTTCGCGGGCTGGGAAATATCATAGCCGTAGATTTCCGCCATCTTCTTCATGCCCTTGAGGGCGCGTATCTGCTCGGCGATCTCCTCTCTGAGACGGATATGCTCGTCGCTCATGTTTCTGCCGCCGCAGTAGAACAGATCCTTTTCCTTGACGAAAATCAGATAATCGAGACCGTAGAGCGCGACGCGGCGGTAGTCGCCGACGATCCTGCCTCTGCCGTAGGTGTCGGGCAATCCCGTGATGACGTGGCTGTGACGCGCACGCTTCATCTCGGGGGTATAGGCGTCAAAAACCGCCTGATTGTGCGTCTTGTGGTAATCGGTGAAAATCTTGCGGAGGTCGCTGTTGATCTCGTAGCCGTAGGTCGCCGCCGCCTGATCCGCCATCTTGATGCCGCCGTAGGGCATGAACGCTCTTTTGAGCGGCTTGTCGGTCTGCAAACCGACGACCTTTTCGAGCTCCTTCATGCTCTCGTCGATGTAGCCGGGACCGTAGCTCGTCAGGGAGGACACGACCTCGGTTTCGCACTCGAGGACACCGCCCTTGGCTCTTTCCTCCTTCTGAAGCTCCTGCAGTCTGTCCCAGAGCTTGTTTGTCGCCTCTGTGGGCGGTGCGAGAAAGCTCTCGTCGCCGTCATACATGGTGTAGTTGCTCTGAATGAACTCGCGGACGTTGACGTCCTCTCTCCATTTTCTGCCCTCAAAGCCTCTCCATGCCTGCTTCAGTTCTTCCGTGACGGGATAGGTCACGCCCGTTTCAAAGGTCATGTCAATCACTCCTCCGTTTATTTCAATCCGTTGAGAATCTCGGATGCGTTTTGTATTCTTTCCGCCGTCGGCGGCTGTATGTCTTTCAGTGTGTAGTCCAAGCCGAGCTTGTCCCACTTATAGGCGCCCATGCTGTGGTAGGGCAGCACCTCGATGCGCTGCACGTTTCGCAGCGTTTCGATGAACGCCCGCGTGCGTCTGAGGTAACCGTCGCTGTCGGTGATGCCGGGCACCAGCACGTGACGGATCCAAACGGGCTTTCCGATCTCCGACAAATACCGCAGCATCGCGAGGATGTTGTCGTTCTTCACGCCCGTCAGATTCAGGTGCTCCTGCGGGTCGATGTGCTTGATGTCGGCGAGGAACAGGTCGGTCAGCTCACAGAGCCTTTGGAATTTGGAAAAGAACGGCTCTGCTTCGCGGAACGGCTGTCCCGCTGTGTCGATACAGGTGTTGATGCCGCGCGCCTTTGCCTTTTCAAACAGCTCGAGAAGAAAGTCGATCTGCAAAAGCGGTTCTCCGCCGCTGACGGTGATACCGCCCTCCGTGCCCCAGTAGGCGCGGTAGCGCTCCGCCTTGTCAAGCAGTTCGTCGGCTGTCATCAGCGTGCCGCCGTCCTTGCTCCACGTGTCGGCGTTGTGGCAGTAGCGGCAGCGCATCGCGCAGCCCTGTGTAAAAATCAGAAATCTTACACCCGGTCCGTCAACCGAACCGAAGCTGTCCGTCGAATGGATCCTGCCCTGCATTGCACCGCCTCCAGCTCTTGTTTTCTATATCCAGTATACCAACCGCAAGGGGTTTCAACATTGATTTAAATCAATTTTTTTGGTGTTTTCAAATAATTGGCAACTTATTGAAAACATTCAGGAAATGCGCTATAATATAGGCGAAATTAACAACGACGGAGGATTTATGCGATACAACCTACACACCCACACATTCCGCTGCCGCCACGCACAGGGCAGCGACAGAGAATACGTCGAAGCGGCGATCAAAGCCGGCATGAAAGTCCTCGGATTCACCGACCACTGTCCGCAGTTTTTCCCGACCGATTACTACAGCACCTTCCGCATGTTTCCCGAGGATGCGGCGGATTACGCAGAGAGCGTCCGTGCGCTCGCGAAGGAATACAGGGACGATATCCAAATCCTGCTCGGCTTCGAGACGGAGTACTATCCCGAGATATTCGGTGAGCTGCTGCGGCTCGTCCGTCAGCTCGGCTGCGATTACCTGATTATGGGGCAGCACTTCATCGAAAACGAATACGACCGCCCGTCCTTTTACGGCAGCTCTCCGAGCCGCGACGACATCGACCGCTATATCATGCAGACGCTCGAGGGACTGCGGACAGACGCGTTTTCCTATATCGCCCACCCCGACATCATCAGCTATTCGCCGGGCGACAGGGACTTCTACCGCATGCGCATGGAGTATTTCTGCACCGCGCTCAAGGAGATGGACATTCCCGTCGAGTACAACCTGCTCGGCATGCGCAACCGCAAGTGGTACCCCAACCCCGTTTTCTGGGAGGCGGCTGCCGCAGTCGGCTGTCCGACGGTGATCGGCTATGACGCCCATTCCCCCGAAGCACTGCGAAATGAGGAGCTATATGCGCAGGGCGTCAGGGAGCTGGAAGGCTACGGCATCACGCCGGTAGATTTCTCCCAAATCACCATACGGAAGCCGTAGCACTTGCAATCTCTGATGGTTTGTGGTATAATTTTGTTTCAGCAAAATTATTTTTTGGATTATGGTGTTTTATGAAAAGATTCCGAACAACAGCCACGGCGCTTGCCGCGGCGCTTCTCTGCCTGTGCACGACAGCCTGCGGCTCGCCCTCCGAGGCGGTCATCGAAACCACGCCGCCCGTGGTCATTCAGCCCGCAAAAGCCAAAGATTCCTATATCACGGTCGGTCTCAGCGAGACCTTCTCCTATACCGACAAGACGGGAAACGTCTATAACGCGGTCTATATAATCCCGAAAATCGACATCGACAGCGAGGACGCCGAAGCCGCCAACGAGGAAATCAACGAAAAATACCTCAACGACTTCGCATCCGCCAACAACGAGGTCGCGGCGCACAACAGCCTGACCTGCGATTCCCTCGACTACGACTGCTATCAGGACGATACCCTGCTCAGCGTGCTCATCCGCAGGGTCTACTTCTCCCACACGGTGGACTATTCCGTCTATAACTTCAATGTCAAGACAGGCAGGCGGCTCAGCAGCGAGGCGCTCTGCGAGGCTGTCGGCAAGAGCTATGACAGCGCGATGGCGACGCTTGAATCCAAGCTCAAATACGACTACGCCGGCAAATATGCCACCGCCTCCCAGCCCAAGAACTACGAGGAAGACCTGAAAAAAACCATGTCGGAGGACAACCTCAAAGCGTCCCTGTTCTTCCTTGACAGCAAAGGAAAGCTTAACGCGGTGTGCAAGGAATACACCAGCGTCGGCACGGGTGAATTTTCTGTCGTGCTGTCGCTCTGATACTTTTTGTACTGCAACGTCCCGAAGAAATTCGGGGCGTTTTTTGGCGGTCGGCAACGTCAAGTTCGAGACCTTCGGCTGCGCAAGCGCGATCGCGTCCGGCTCAACGGCGACGGAGCCGGTCAAGGGACAGCGCGTCGAGGACGCGATTCAGGCAGCTCTCGAGGATTACCAAAAAAATCCAAAAAAATTTCACTATTCCTATTGACATAGTAGGTTGCTAGTGATATAATACGATTGTCGCAAGGGCAAAGCCCCTGCTGACAGAAACACTGAAAGGAGAAAACCAAAATGTTCGCTGCTGCAACTCGCAACGTGAATCGCGCAATGTGTTGTCGAATGCTTATCTCCCGGGCACGTTATGTGGTCGGAGCGTTCGGCTGTCAGCCTGCGCTTCAAAATGCAAAGCAATGTTGTTGAAGGACCGTTTTGTGTGCCATTTTGCCCGGGAGCCGATAGCCCTCGGGCTTTTTGCTTAACATATGATCATGTGTGATTATTAACAGTTACACGTTGGTCAGGAGCAGACTGACCAACTCCACGCAGGACGTTCTCGAAAAGACCATCGCAGCCCTCCTGCCCGACAGCGGCGACCGCTACTACTCCACTCCCCTCTTTACCGAATAATTTTTATATTGAAAATCCTCCCAACTATCCATCTCCTATGAATTGATATCAGAACAGCGGCGCTATCCGAAATGACAGCGCCGCTGTTTCTGTTTGATTTTTCGGGAATAGCGACCGCTTCGGTGCAATGCCGGAGAAACACCGTTTTTCAACGCTCCGTTGATTTTAACGCCGTATAATTGTAAAAAAGGGAAATGCGTTGTTTGTTTTTCTCCCTCTTTTGTATTACAATAAAGGTATAGGCTTGAAACAGGAGTTTTTGGCTCCGATATTAAAAAGACAAGTGGAGAAAGACAATGAAATCAAAAAGAATAATGATCGGATGTATGAGCCTCGTTATCTGCCTTTTGGCTTTGACAGCCTGCTCTGTTGCCGGAACCGGAAGTCAAAATGACGATCGGAGCACAGCGGATGAAAAGTATCATACGCTGTATTACAAGGACATCACAAAAAGAGAAAATGTGACCGCTGTTTTTTCTTCCTGCAACAGTCAGCAGACCGAAGAGGTCAGGATGGAGGCTGTCGGAAAGGATGAGGACGGTTTCACCTACTCCTGCAAGGGTGATGCTTCTTCTTATCATTTGGTGAGCTTCCGTTATGATCAATTCAGCACCGCAAAGGTCGCCTTCAATCCATGTGTCAGCGGATGGTACAACTCCGTGCACGGTATTCTGCCGTATACTTACGGCTGTACCGATCAATATGAAAGTCATACCGCCAACCTTGTCACGATGAACGATACCTTGGTCTACGACAACGAGATGTATGATAATGTGAACCTGCCCTTCAACGGATACGATAAGATCGTTCACATTTGGACGCCTGCGGACTATGACCCGTCATCAGATGAAAAATACGCGACGGTGTATCTGCTTGACGGTCAGGGAATGCTCTATCTCGGATTCCCCGGAGAGACGCTTCTTGACAGCGAGCACGCCGACATACAGGTTCAAAGCATGACAGCGGCAACCGGTTATAAGGCGATCGTTGTGGCGGTCGATACCTTCGGCGATCCGCAGGAACGCTACAGCCGCTTGGATGAGCTGACCCCTGATCTCGGCGAGCTTGCCTATAAGGAAGAAACGCAGAAATTCGGGAACCTGCTCTCCGATTATTTTGCAGACAGCGTCGTACCCTACATTCAGCAGCATTACAATGTCTACACCGACGCTCTCCATACCTCAATAGCCGGCAAATCTCTGGGAGGGCTTGAAGCCTTCTATATGGCTTTGGAGCATCCCGAGCTTTTCGGTACGGCAGGCGTTTTTTCACCGTCATTTTTGCTGTATAAGGACGATGTATGGCGGTCATATCTCGGTCAGAAAAGCTTTGATGCTCAGTCTCCCTTTCTCTATTTTTATTGCGGCAACGAAGTGGAGGACAACGGGGATGTTACCGACGAAATGGTCTCCCGCATCAGAGAAATGGGATATCCCGGGAACCGGTTCGTCTACCACCGGGAGGCGATAGGCGGTCACGAGACTTACTTCTGGCGCGTAAATTTCTCCGAGTTTTTGAACGCGATGGTTTATCAGCGCGTAGAGCCGCTTGAAAATGACGGACAAGAAGCAATGACACAGTGATAAATATAGGGAACCCTCGTTCGTCCTTTTGGCATCCCTTTTTTCAGAAAGAAGAGCACACCGCTGCCGATGTGCTCTTCTTATCAATTTATTGTATTTTTACTCTGTCCTCAGCTTAATGGCATTGGGTTTTCACCCGAGCGGTTTAATCCTATATGATCATTTTTTTACGATCTCTACCCACCACAGCTCAGAATACCAATGCGTGTATCTGTGAATCTTGTACTTGTCTGTGTCGTAGCTGAATACGTTTGCCGTATTTTTATAAGCGTCCTTTTTCCAGATTTTGCAGATATCGAGGTCGCCGTCGTTTGTGTTGCTTGTTACGCCGATTCTGGAGCCCGGATCGATGTTTTCCCTGATTTTAAAGACACACTTTGAGGTTGTGTTCTCTCCGAGGAAAGCGTTCGACTTTGTGCCGTTGGTGAGCTTGTTGTCGATGATCGTGATCTTGCCGCTGATTTCGGGGTCGCAGGAGGAGCTTGAGCCCTTTTGGCAGTAAAGACCGGCGCCGTTGGAACCTGCGGTGTTGTTCCTGATTTCAACATCGCTCATTGTCAGGTAGTTCATAGAGTCGCAGAAGATTGCGCCGCCGTTGGAGCCTGCCGTGTTGTCTGTGAACTTTGATCCGTTGATGGTGAGGATTTCGCATGAGCCCCAGCCTCTGTAATCAAACATGATCGCGCCGCCGTTTGCTTCTGCCGAATTGCCCTTGAAGATGCTGTTTGTAACGTTTGTTGTATCATCGGCGTAAATCGCGCCGCCCTTTTTAGCGCTGTTATTGACGAAAGTGCAGTTGTCAACCGTGAGCGTGCAGTGGCTGTAAACAGCTCCGCCGTTCTTTGTGCTGCCGTTGTCGGAGTCTGAGCAGTTGTCCTCAAAAAGGCTGTTTTTAAGCGTTACGTTGGAGTTCTTGTTGTATACAGCGGATTCCTTATTGTTCTTAAAAATGCAGTTTTCAATGGTGGTATCCGCGTTATTCCCGGTGACTACCGCTGAGTTCTTGTTGCCGGTGAAGGTTGTGTTCTTTACGTCCAACATGAGATCGTTGACTCTGATGCCCGCGTCGGCTGAATCCTTGATGGTAACGCCGTCGATCGTTACTTTGCCGCCGCTGGAAAGGAGACCGTTGATTGCCGAGCGCTTACCCGAGGAATCCATGAGGGTGATCGTCGCGTTATCGCTGCAAATATCATATTTCTGATTGTCTGTGTGAATGATCGTGTGACCGCAGAGGTCAAGCGTCACATCCTTGCCTTTGACATAGAGCGCTCCGTTCTTGAATTCGGTGTTCGCTTTGTAGTAGAATACATCGCCGGCAAGGTTATCGCTTTTCCAGTCCTGAACAAGCTGCATGGTGCCGTTGTTCATTACCGCCGCCACCCATGCGTCTCCGAAGGAGAACATCTCGGTAGTCTTGCCGTCTGCCGTTACCTTGGCAACGGTGAGGTCTTTGAGCGTATCTTCTATTTCGTTATATCTCTTTACAACATCGCCCGCTGTGCTGAAGTTGATCTCCATATCCTTCATGATGGAATTCTGCAGGCTGTTCTTTGTATCGAGGTCAATCGTGCCGTTGTTGTAGTTATACTCGGCAAGCTCGTATGTGAGTTTTCGGAGAGAATAGGAAAAAGTGTAAAAACCCGTTAAAAACCATTGAAAAACCAAAAAGCCAGTAAACAAGCCGTTTCTAGGGTGAAAAAATACAATTCACCTCGGAAACGGCATAATTTTTTTCATATAGTGCGAAAAGGAAAACCGGGCGAATCTCGAAGAAATATTTCGGGATAGCTCGGTTTTATTCTTTTAATCCTAACCGTTAAAAACCGTTAAAAATGGCATTAAATCGCACTTAAAGGCGCATTTTCTCCGAGATGTTCTCCAAGTAAAGCAACAACGGACATGAGGACATTTTGAAAAGATATACGGACAAGTGTCCGATTCCCATAAAACCTAAAGTATTTAACGTTTTGGGGGTCTGATGTTTAATTCGTTTCTTATTGATTATATTGCATGGTTATACAAGATATATGTATATTATTCAATAATAATTGTATCAAGCACCTTTCCGGCACATCTAATGTCATCATATTCGTGCAGACGGATTGGAGAATAGGCAGGATTGAGAGAAATCAACTCGCCATTGCCCATTTTTTTTATATAAGATTCGCCATTTAATATGAATATCCCGATTTGTCCCTCATATATCCGCCCAGATTGCTGAATTAGAACACAGTCGCCGTCATGAAATTTCGGCTCCATGCTATCTCCTCTGACTTCCAGAATGTAATCTGCCGATGAGGTTTTATCTGTTTTAGGTACGTTGACATATTCAACCGGTGTATCATCAAACAAATAGGAACCGATTCCGGCGGATGCAGCCGTTCTGTAGAAGGGAAGAATACGCTTGGGAATGGAGATTTCAATATCTTCCTCTGGTCTAACTGGCTTTATAACCCTGTCGTCAACATATGGATTATCAGTCCTCCCCAGTAAATAATCAACAGAACAGTTTAAGTAATCTGCAATTCGTGATATTTTCAGGCACGAAGGTGATGTGGAACGCTTTTCTAAATCATAAATGAAACTTTTACTTAATTCACAATGGTTCAATAACTCAGTAATTGAAATGCGCTGGTTCTTACAAAGCTTTTTAATTGTTTCAGCAATATACGAATTTTGCACAAAAAACGCCCTCCTATTTATGCAAAAGGTAAAAATTACGGAAATATCCGTAATACGTGATTGACTTACGGATATTTCCGTAATATAATATTACCAAGGTATTTCAAATTAATTAAATAATACCATAGTAATAACCGAAAAACAAGGAGGATATGCAATGAAAATAGCAGAAAACCTGAAAAAACTCAGGGAAAAGAAGGGACTATCACAAATGCAGCTGGCTGAGAAAGCCGGCGTTAATCAATCTATGATTGCACATATAGAAAATGGTCTGAAATTACCGTCTTTGGCGGTGACCATCAGTCTGTCTCAAGTGCTTGGCGTTACGCTGGACGAACTTTGCATGGGGGCGTAAAAATGATATTACGAGAACTCAGAGAACAGAAAAGAATCAGTCAGCAGGCTTTGGGCGAGCTTTTTGAAGTAAGTGCGCAAACAATCAATAATTGGGAATGCGGTAAAGCAGAGCCGGATTTTGAGGCTCTCATGGGACTGGCTCTGTTTTTCGGCGTTAGCGTGGACACCTTAATCGGATTTGATGTGAAGGGCAACGCTGCTGATATCGCTGACGTATCCTATGAACTGCTGGAAGCAAAGCTGTCACAGAAGGGCATTAAAATCCTCGACGGAACGATCACCGACAACTCGGTGGAGGTTTGATATGGCTGTCCGTACCCGCCGGGCGGTCGGCAAAATTGACAAGCTGCCGCCTGATCTCAAAGAAACGGTAGATCAAATGCTTATCAGCGGTCAGACCTACCGTGAAATCGTCGGATATCTTGCCGATAACGGCGAGGTGCTTTCTCAGGCAGCGGTCAGCCGATACGCGCAGCGTTTTCTCGCCAGCGCGCAGCAGCTCCGCATCGCCCAGGAGAATTTCCGCATGATTCTCACCGAAACGGAACGTTATCCTGATTTGGATCCCGCCGAAGCTATTCTCCGTCTATCATCCCAAAAGGTGTTTGAAGCGCTGTCCCAGCTTGGAGAAACGGGCTTTGACGATATCTCTCCCGAAAAGCTGCTTAATCAGGCAACTGCCCTAAGCCGTGCTGTCGCATATAAGAAAAAATGTGATATTGAAATCAAGAGCGAAAAGCAGATCGCGCTGGAAGAGCTGCAAAGCTCTATCTATGAAATCCGCAAAAGCAATCCGCGTCTGTATACGGAACTGATGGATGAAATCAACCGTCTTAAAGCACAGGCAAAGGAGGAAACCGTATGACAAAGCACAAGTGGTATGTTCTTCAGGTCAGAACAGGCTATGAAGAAAAGATAGCCGCAGAGCTGAACAGTCGCGGTTACGCGGCGGTTGTTCCTCTTGAAAACAGATTGATACGTCGCGGCGGCAAATGGCAGCCGCAGCCCTATATTGTTTTCTCCGGATATGTCTTTGTTTACCTTGACTATAGCTGGGCGCAGTATTACGCTATGGCTGG